>NZ_CAMGVQ010000013.1:0-80017 GCF_946062555.1 uncultured Fibrobacter sp. | reverse complement strand
TGAAAACGACAAATAAACCCATCTTCAGGAAAAGAATGTATTTTTAGAGGTTCCCTATTGTTAAAACTGATGAGGAATTGCATGTTGAGGTGAAAGGAACTAGTCGAAATGATTACCATTTCTTTCTTTCAAAAAAAGAGTATGATAAAATGAACAAAGATTCGAAATGGCGACTTTTCGTTGTAAAGAATGCTTTGGGGAATCCCAAACATAATGAAATTCTTAGTTCAGACATAGAAGAATATTTTGATTTAGAACCATTTTGTTTTGAAGGATCCTGGAAAACAGCCGCTGAGAAAAAGTAAATCGGGCGTCACTCAAAATAAGGAGTTGTTAGATTTCTTCAACAACTCCCTTACTTTTTACTATTGACTACCTAATAAGGAATAATCAGCCGCTATTTAAGTTTGTTAATATAATATTCACGCTCTTTCAAAGGAACCTGTTCCCATTTTTGTTCTGGTGTAAAGTTCATTTCTAAAGTATTCCCAAAACAACCCATAGCTCGAATGAGTAAAGCTTCTAAATTTTTTATAGTAATATTAGGATTACTCCATTTATTTTCCGCGAGAGTTTTTTGTAAAGAAAGGATTCCTTCTTTATTTGGTTTGCTTAAAACTTTTTTGAAACCAAACCAAGAAAAACGGTCCCAACTATTCCAGTGGTCATCTACAGTATGCTCTTCAAGCCTTTTTCCTAGACCTCTCTTACTACTATTAGCGAGTCCAACATAATATGCGCCATAAGAGCCATATAAAATGTATATTCCTTGTTGATACCTAAAATCCGCAATTTGTAAAATGGACCTTTTTTCGCCAATTCGTCCCAGTAATTCAAATTTTTTCCCTGTACCAGGATTCCACTCAACTTCATCTCGACGCCAAAATAGACCGTAATTTTGTATTTGCATATTTTTTCTCCTAAATAATACTGCTCTGAATAATAGCTCATTATAAAAATGTTGTCAACTTGATGTATTTCACATCTCTATTTGTCGCATTGAGTATGTATTTTGAGGAAAAATCTACCATCTCCAATTTACTCTATGCAAAATCATTCAGAAACTTCCACCAAATCCAAGTCCGAAGCCTGCCATAATTTCTGGCAGCTGCTTGTCAAAAAGATTTACGTCTGCAATACTGACGCAATCTTCCCGGATAATGATGGTGTTTTTGCTGCGTTTGTTCGCTTGCAAAAGGTTCAGCCAAATATAGGCTTTGAGATTTCTTATAAGCAGGAATCCAGGGGCTATCGCGAATGCGATAAGACGCAGGCTATCTGCATTTCCAAATCTTTTGAAGGGCGAGGTTCTATCAGCCTTATCGTGAATTGCGAGGTCGAGTTTTTAAGCATCCATTTTCAGCATACGGATATAGAGGCATTCAACGTTCCTTTGCGGCGCAGTCAATGCGACCTCGGCGCCACACTCGATAATCTCGCAAATTTCATCGAGGAATTTCCAAGTTACTGCGAACAGTCGTCAAGAATCATAACCGAGATCGAAAAAGAGCAGAAGTTGGAAGAAATTGCACGGGATACAATCCGCGCGACGGTTTCGCACATTATGGAATCCTCAAAGTATCACTGGAATTTAACCGAAGACGAAAACATCTTTTCGCTAGAAGTCTCAATCAACAACGAATACTCCGTCGAAATGGATTTTAATACCCAAAATTACCTAAACCGAATTCCGGCATTGCAAGGCATTCTGAAACAAACGGAAAATTTCGTGAAAGAAATCCCGTTTCCCATCACGATTCAGTTACAAGAGAAAACTTGAGGTCAAAAAAATTGACCTCAAGTTTTCAAGGTCGAAATTTTCGTCCTTGAACTTAAAGGTAGATTTATAGTTCGGTTTATAGTTTGGTTATAGGCGGATTCCCTTCAGCTATTTGCCAAGGAACTTGTCAAAAAATTTTCCTTCACGACAATATTTATCGCAACGAATGTTTATTTTTGAATAGTGAAAAAATGGAGAATCTATGCGTTTAGATGAAATTGAACAAAGCTGTAAAGATGAAGAGATCTTTTCAAAGCGAAAGGCCGAATCAATGCATTGCATGTACGAGCGCCAGCAAAAGCAGAACGAAGAATTTGTCTGGTCTTCAGAAAATGTCGCTAAAATCATCCGCTTGAACGATAAACTTTGGGCTTTGATGCACGATGCGGATCGTGTCGGGAAATCAATTCACAATGATATTCAAAAGTTGATTGACGACGGGAAAAAGTACTACGACAAATTAATTCAGGTAGAAGTTGGCATATTCTATCCAACTTATGAAAGACTGGCTGCCGATGCAGATTGTCAAACTCTGTATGACTCCGTCGCACCACTAACCTATGCAAATGGTTATGGCCTAGAGGATGTATGCGATCTGGATTTTAGTATACCGGTGAATTGGAATATAGGGGTTTTTAATCGTCCCGAATTTAAAAACAGTTACATCTGTTTTTTGATGCATTGGCATTTTAATCGCGGACTCTATTCCTTGCAAGACGCAGTCACCATGGATCCAGAAAGATTTTATATTAGCACAAAGATTCATAACGATCTGGATTT
Source organism: uncultured Fibrobacter sp. (assembly GCF_946062555.1). Classification (GTDB taxonomy): domain Bacteria; phylum Fibrobacterota; class Fibrobacteria; order Fibrobacterales; family Fibrobacteraceae; genus Fibrobacter. The sequence goes on along the minus strand of NZ_CAMGVQ010000013.1, from coordinate 77,457 downwards.
TTATGTACCTAAAAAGAACGAATCTAGATTTTGCAAGGTATCTTGAAACAAACGGAAAACTTCGTGAAAGAAATCCCGTTTCCCATAACGATTCAGTTACAAGAAAAAACATGAGGTCAAAAAAATGACCTCAAGATGTTTTTCAAGGTCAAAATTTTTGACCTTGGTCTTATAGGCTGATTTATAGTTTGCGAACGATATCTTCGGAGAGATGCGTTATTCGAGCAACCTTTTCCACCGAATCACCTTCGGCAAGCATATCACGAGCAATTTCACGAGTTTTGTCAAGGACACCTTCGGTAACCTTCGCGTTGACTAAGTCCGCGTAGTCCTCCAAAAAAGCCTCTCCCATAAGGTTATGGTCCCATTTTTCGTGATGCATTTTCTGGTATACCTCAAATTCTTCTTTAGAGAAGTTAGATACTTTCGAACTTTCTGTCAAGTGTTCGAACTTTTCTTCGCCCAATTCAGCGGGCAACTCCTTCAACCTATCCAGAAAACGGAAGAAAAACAGCCACTTGCGAATGCTTGATGCTCCCGCCTCAATGAAAAAGGGAACCTTTGAAAGTTCAATTGCAGTGAAGTTATAGGTATCAAGAAATTGTTCACCTGTGTCCAAGTCAACAACCGTGGCGCGATGAACAATGCGTTCATCTTCAAACATCGTATGTTGCGTAAACGCAATCACATAGGTTGGCTTGATTTTATAATTCCAATTATTGCCTGGTTCAGCCTGATTTGCAACCATTTCGCTCGCATAGAACGCAAGGCGATTCAAAAGGTTTGTCATACGGCGAATCTGCACTTCGATTTCAATCAAGTTCCCCATATCGTCTTCACAATGTAGGTCGAAAATCGCAGTGCGAGATTCCTTGCTTCCGCTCAGATTGTGCTCCACGTTGCGAGTCTTTACATTTACGATTGGCCGCTTGAGCTGTGGTTCGAGCAAGTCGTTCAGCAAATTGACAAGATTCTGGCGACTTACGGGTTTGTCAGGATTGAACGCCTTCTTAAAAGCCAAATCCACCAGCAGGCTAGCGTACGGACTTTTTTCACCTGGTTTGACGATGCATTCTGAAAGGGGTTTGCGTTTGACGTTATTCTTTTCCATGCCCTTTATTTTGCAAAAAATGTGCCAAACGCAAAAGTGCCGTTTTTGGAGAAAAAACGGCAACGAAAAAAACTGGATACTGATTAATCAGTGATTAATCACCGATTAATCACTTTACAGGAGTTTACAATAATCTCTTGATAAGGTTTCTTCAATTCCTTTATGCGGCGGATGTTTTCGCCAGTGCCTTTGCTTTTTCCGTCCCATATCATAATTGCCTGGTCGCAGTCATTGGCCATTTGAATATCTTTCACGTAATGGAACTCGCGCCCTGTAAGGCCCTTGGCAGCTTCTGCGCAAGAACGTACTTTTGCCCCCGTAACAAAATTGTTCCTTGGCGTTTCACCGCTGCAATAGATGGTTACGTTGCGGTACCCTTTGGAATCCAAATACATTTGCACTGCAGCGTCAACGCCGTAGCAGTCACCCACGAGAATTTCAGCATCAGTGGTAATGAATGTGTCAAGTAGCGACTTGACTTCTTCGGGCAACGCTGAAATCGATTTTGAACCGGAGATGAAAACTCTCATCACCCCTCCTTTTTCATATAAAAGAATCGGTTCAGTTCGTGGTCGGTTTCGATGGATTCTCCATAACAGATGGAAACCCATGGGCTGGGCCAAACATTCTCAATGGCGTTGATAAAAGTCTTATCCCTTTCGGCAGAGTATTTGTTGAAGTCGGTCGCGTCGAGAACGATGTCAATGTGAGCCAGGCAACCCGTGTGGCAGAGGAATGTCGTAAATTGTTCTAGGCGGTCTTCTTGAATTTGCTTTTTGTCGTCCGTAAGAATGTAGCCCGTGATATATTCCCATATTTCATTTCGCATATTCTCATCTGCGTATGAACGCTTTACCAGGGCTTTTAAGTCATTGTACTTTTGTGTCGGTGTCATGATAATGTTCATATTCGCACTCCTTATTTTAATTTATCTTCAGAATTTAGCAGCTTCATCAACTCTATTAGTCGAAATTCATTTCTTGAAAAATGATGGTCTTGCCCTGGCACAACCACAACGTGCATGTTTTCACGCTCGTGAAGCTTAAGAAGCCCTGCTAAATGTGCTGAAGGATCGAGACTCCCGAAAACGAATGTCATCATATCGCCGTCAAATGCCTTGGCGCTACGACAAATCCTAATCGTGTTTATCATGAGCGGAGGGTTCACCAATAGGAAGCGGCTAATTTCTGGGAATAGTGTTCGGCCTATGCACCCAATGGAGGCTCCCATTGAAATTCCCATAAAGTAGATTTTGGTCTGTCCGCCGATTTCGAATTCAGATTTTACCACTTCGGCTAATTGCGCCATCTGGTTTATGTCAGATGAAGGCGTGGACGCGCAAACCATCGAAAACCCGTACAGGTCCCGCATTTCGCAAGCAAGTTTCAAGTACTTGTTGCGATACCCGTAAATGGAGCCGTCCTGTCCCGCTTTTATCAGCAGAATCTTCTGACGGTCACCTCCAAAGACGAAACCGTAATCAACCTGATTATCTCCGTCGCCTAAAGATTTAATTAAATCGAATTGCACTATATGCCCCTATTTTGATTTCTTATCAAAATAGGTTTTTACTACGACAAATAATGTCGTGTTTGAGAGTACTTTTTGTAATCTGAATCCCCTCCCTCGCTATACTCGGTCGAGGATGACTGCTTCTAACATTCTACACTTTTAGTGTCTGGGGTTTCGGCGGTAGGTACTGTCGAGGTAATACGAGAATTCGCGGAGTTTGTTGCGAAGGGCGACGGGCTTGATGACTTCGGCGCAGTCGGCGTACGAGAGCACCCAGCGGAACAGGAGTTCGTCGTTGAGCGCCTTCATCGTGACCAGTAGGCGGCCATCATACATCTTTTCCACTTTCATCGAACGTTGGAATGGCTTTTCTTCAAGATAGCACCGCACACGGCTACTGAACACGATTTCCACGTCTTCGGCTTTCGGGTCTTGCGGACCAAAAATCGCGGATCCGAGTCGCACGCGCTTGCGCAGCATTTCAAGCGTTTTCGGATTGTCCTGAAAGGTTTCCTTGGTAAGTTCGACCTTCTGGATTCGGCGGAACTTGAGCGTATAAGTATCGCCAGGGTGCGACTGCGATTCGCAACCGATGTAGATTTCACCCTGATACAAAATGACCATTAGCGGAATTCGTATGCTGGGGATGTTCCCATTTTCGCTGACATAGGCAACGCGTATTTTACGGCGTTCGTGAATCGCCTGCAGAATGACCTTGAGCTTTTCGCTGGAATCTTCCTCGAACATGGGCGGAGTTCCCGCAAAAAGGATTCGCGAATTCAAATCCTGAGCGAGCTGCTCTACGGCCTTCTTTTCGCTTGCGGGCAGACTCTTCCGGATTTTTTCGAGTAAATCCGTGACGGTCTCGCTTGCGGCGGGGTACATATTCGCGATACGCTGCAGGAACACGAAATGCAGCATGGTATTTTCGAAATTCGGAAAAAGCAAGTTATCCGCCGATTTAATGGCCGACTGGTAACGGAAAGCGCGTCGGTCGCTTAACACACGGATATAGGCGCCCCCGTTGGCAGATGTCAACGTCTGCATATCGCGTTGCACGTTGCGTCGCTCATTTTCGGGAATTTCCAAAGCCTCCATCAAATCACTGATGGAATAGCTCCTGCTCGGATTCGTTATCAGAAGCGCGAATAGTTGAAGGACGCGGTCTGCGCGGGTAATATCTGCCATAATAAACCTCTACGGTTTAATATACATTATTACTGCGACAAAAGATGACGCGATAAGAATTGTTTTTTTAGACAAACACGACTTCGTTGCCGACACGCGGGGATTCCGTACGGTTCGGAAGGCCCGATTCGGTATCGGCATAACCGATAGCGACAGACGCATAGACACGCTCGTCGTCCTTAAGTCCGAGCGTTCCCAGGTACCCGCGAATCGAGGGTTCCTCGTTCAGCCACTTGAGCTGATTGATATAGCAGCTGCCGAGGTCGAGTTCGTTCGCTGCAAGCATCATGTTTTCGACAGCACAGGCGACATCCGCCATGTTGTTGCCGTAGTCTTTCTTGTTCGCGACCACAATCAGCACGGGAGCATTGTAGCTGAAGGAATAATTTCCCTTCTGCGAAAGCATGATCGAATTCTTGAGACTCTTGTAAAGGTCGTCACGGAGTTCCATTTTCGCAAAGGCGGTCTGAACCATATCCTTGAGCATCATGAGGGCGGTCGCGTTCGAAATGACGAAGAAATGGTTGCCTTGCGCGTTGCCGCCCGTGGGTCCAAAGCGGCCCGCCTCGACAATCTGCTGCAACTTTTCCATTTCGACAGCACGCGCCTTGAACTTTCGCGTACTGCGACGTGTCTTGATGGCTTCTATAACATTCATAAAGCTCCTCCGACTAGATCCTTCGACTCCGTTTTACTCCGCTCAGGATGACACTCTCCAGGACAACTGTTCCTATTTATCGAGCGGGAGCATCAGAATGCGAGAATGACGTTTCTTGTTGTAATGGTCGCGCTTGGTCGGCGGAAGTTCGTCCACCGTGCCGTCGACAAAACCGAAATGGTAGAACCAGTCGAGCGCCTGCGTCGTAAGCAGGAACAGCGTCTTGTAGCCCTTCATACGGCCCACCGAAATCAGGTGACGCACGATGGCATCGCCAATGCCCGACTTGCGGTAGTTCGCGGCGACAGCGATGCCCGCCACTTCGGCCATGCCGTTTTCAAATTCGTGCAAGGCGCCGCAGCCGTGAATGCTGTTATCGATGCTGTAGACAACATAATCCTTGAGCTTTTCGGAAATGCTTTCCTGCGTACGCGGCACCAAGAATCCCTTGTCGATGTAGTCCTGCATAATCCGGAGAATATCCGGAATATCTTCCATGATCGCGGGACGGATACTGGAATACTGGTTCGCGTACACCATGGTACCGTCACCACGGGCACTGAACACTTCCTGCAGCACGCTGCCCTGGAATTCACCGCTCAGAAGGTGGACACGGTTCGCACCCGCCTCGCAGGCATGGATGGCGTTCATCAGGTAATCCATCTGCGCAAAGTCGAGCTGGTCGGAATTGAGTTCCAGCAGTTCCTTCGCCTGGTCCACGTCCATAGCCGAGATCACGCCCGACTCCGTGGGTTCCAGGTACTTGGTGTTCTTGCCGGTCACCAGGCCGTCGAGCTTGATACCGTTCTGGTTGCCGATAAAGAAGAGCTTGCCGACCTTCATGTACTTGCAGAGTTCGGTCGCAAGTTCGGTCGAGCTGATGTTGTAAGCGTGTCCGAGCTTGTTCCAGCCAATCGGCGGAATAATCGGCACGAACTTTTCGTCCAGGAGCTGTTCCAGAATGTCGCGCTGGATGCGTTCGATACGGCCGGTACGCATGTAGTCGATGCCGTCGATGACGCCCATGCTGCGCGCAAGCACCCAGTTGCCCTGGATGCCCCTGAGGCCACTTGCAGTGAGGTGGCTCATGATATGCTGCGCCACGCCCAGAGAAGCCTGCTCGATATGCGGCAGGGCCTCTTCGCTTGTAAGTCTCACACCCGCATAGAAACTCGATTCCAGTTCCCACGCCTTGAGCTGCGCGTCAATGCTGTTGCGCGTCCCCGGCACGATGATGATGCGGATTCCCGCCTTGTGCAGAATGGCGATATCCCTCATGAGCACCGGGAAAAGCGGATGGCTCATCAGGTCGTCCTCGATTTTCAGCACAAACAGCTGACCCTTGAAGCGTTCCATGTAGCCGAACACTTCGCGAATGAAACCTGCAACCTCAAAATGTTGCGAATTGAAATCGGGTGTAGCGTTGTTCATAGGAAATAAATTAAAAAAAAAACACCTAGTCGTTCATCGACCGTGAGCAACAAGTTCTTGATATCAATCAAGAACGGTTGCGAGAGTGAGCGCCAATCGTATTGCTTTGCTTACCTTAGCGCGAACGGTCTTATCTGCTGTAGTCGCGTTCACCGAAGAGGGCCGTTCCCACACGGATCATCGTGGAACCTTCTTCGATGGCAACTTCAAGGTCGCCGGTCATGCCCATCGAAAGCTGGTCGAATTTCGCGAACACGCCGCCCTTCGCGAGGAATTTCTGCTGGAGGTTACGGAGGAAAGCGAAACATTCGCGGCTGTCCTCGGCGACACCGGTGTTCTTGCCGATGGTCATCAGGCCGCGGAAACGCAGGTGCGGAAATGCATTTTCGCCGCGAGTCTCCAGAGACTCCAGGAAAGCCTCGGCTTCGTGCACATCGAGCCCGCTCTTGGTTTCTTCTTCGCCGGCATTCACCTGGAAAAGGATTTCAAGGATTTTACCCTGAGATGCATCGGCGCCGTTGCCGGGGAGCGCCGCACAAACTTTCTCGAGCTTTTCCACGGCTTCGATGTTTGCGATGGAATGGATGCAGTCGGCGACAATCGCCGCCTTCTTGAGCTTATTACTTTGTACAGGGCCAATCACGTGGCAACGCACGCGGCTACCGTCGAGGGCCGTACGCGGCGTCGAGAACTTGAGTTCAGCTTCCTGCACACGGTTTTCGCCAAAGTCGGTGGCACCGAGCGCAATCGCATTTTCCACAGCCTCGGCCGGGTGGAACTTGCTCACCCACACAAGCTTTACCGCATCGCGGCTGCGGCCCGCAATCTTACAAGCTTCGGTAATCCTTGCTTCGAGAGCTGCAAGGTGCTCGCGCATTTGTTCAAATGTGAATTCCATAGTAACAGTAGGAAGTTGGATGTTGGAAGTAGACTGCAACCAGGTTATTACGATTTGGCCTTCTTTTCTTTTTTCGCAGCGGCCGATTTCTTCTCCGCAAACAGCACCTTGATGATTTCGTCGATGTGCTTGTGCGTGAAGATCTTGAGGCCCTTCTTCGCGGGAGCCGGAAGCTCGTTCACGTCCTTCTGGTTACCTGCAGGGAGATGAAGCGTCTTCACGCCCGCTTGGAGCGCAGCAAGCGCTTTCTCGTTGAGGCCACCGATCGGGAGGCATGCACCCGTCAGGCTCACTTCGCCGGTAAAGGCGATTTCGGGCGACACGGGCTGCTTCGTAAACGCCGAAAGCAGGCAGAGCGTCAGCGCGATACCCGCAGAAGGTCCGTCCTTCGGCACGGCACCTTCGGGCACATGGATATGGATATCCGTCTTCTTCACCACATTCGGGTCAATACCGAAACGTTCCAGACGCTCACGCACGAGGCTCAAGGCAATCTGAGCCGACTCCTTCATCACGTCGCCGAGCTTACCTGTCATGAGTAGCGTTCCCTTGCCGGGCAGGAGCATACATTCGATCGGCAAAATCTCGCCGCCGACGCTTGTCCACGCAAGGCCCACGATAACGCCCGGGCGGCCCGCAGCAGGCAGCTGGTTGTCGAGGTAACGCGGAGCACCTAGGTATTCCTGCAAAGTTTTCTCGGTGACTTCGGCCTTATATTTCTTGCCCATAACCTTGTCCTTTGCACGGTGACGCACCACGTTTTCAAGGGTACGTTCCAGTTCGCGCACGCCCGCCTCGCGGGTCCATTCGCGAATCACCTTCGCAATCATGTCGTCGTCAAAGGCGACATCCTTGCCGTTTTCGATACCCGTACGTTCACAGATGCGCGGCACCAGGTACTTGCTTGCGATCTGCAACTTTTCGTGCGGATAGTAGCCGGGCAGGCGCACCATTTCGAGACGGTCTCGTAGGGCTTCCGGAATTTCGGCCTCGTTGTTCGCCGTCGCGATAAACAGCACGCGGCTAAGGTCGAGCCCCACTTCCATAAAGTGGTCCGTAAAGTCGTGGTTCTGTTCCGGGTCCAGGACTTCAAGCATCGCGCTCGCCGGATCGCCACGGAAATCGCTCGCCATCTTGTCGATTTCGTCCAAGAGGATAATCGGGTTCATGCACTTTGCACGACGCAGAGCCTGGATAAAGCGGCCGGGCATCGCGCCGATATAGGTGCGGCGGTGACCGCGGATTTCAGCCTCGTCACGCACGCCGCCGAGAGTGATGCGCACAAAGTTGCGCTTCATGGCATTCGCAATCGATTCGACAAGCGTCGTCTTGCCCACGCCCGGAGGGCCCACCAGACAAAGAATCGGCGCACGGCGTTCGGTTCCCGTGAGTTTCAGGACCGCCACGTATTCCATAATGCGTTCCTTCACCTTGTCGAGTCCGAAATGCTTGGAATCGAGTTCGCCCTTCACCTTTTTCATGTTGAGCACGGTGTCGGTATATTCGCCGTAAGGCAGGTTCAGGAACCAGTCCAGGTAATTCCTGCTCACTGCATATTCCGGGGACGTCGGCTGCATCAACTTCATGCGGCCGATTTCCTCTTCAAGCTTTTCCTGGATCGCCGGGGAAAATTTTTTCGCCTTGACTTTCTTGAGCAACTGATCCGGTTCCGAGGCGTTTCCGCTTTCGCCGTCCAGTTCGTCCTGCAACTGACGGATCTGTTCCGAAATGAACCATTCCTTCTGCTGCTGAGCCATCTTCTGGCGCACATTCTGCTGCACCTTCACCATCATGGTATCGGTGTCGGCAGCCACCTGCATAATTTCGATCAGGCGCTGCGCGAGTTCGTCGATTTCGCCAATTTCGAGCAGGCGCTGGCGTTCGTCAAGCGAAATCTGCAAGAAGGGAATCATGCCGTAAAAGGCGTTGATGTGGCTATCCATGGTAAACAGCGCATCGACCATGCCTTCCGAAATGTTCCTGTGCAGGGAATATTCCTTGAAGTGCGAAAGCACCTTCTCCAGCTGGGAGCTCTTGTCCGTAGACGTAATCGTCGGCTTGTGCGGCGAAACCGTCGTCATCAGGAACTGGTCCTTCGTCGAAATCGAGCGGAGGTCCACCACCTGTTCGCCATCGAGCACCACCTTCACGCAACCGTTCGGGAAGGGGGTCACGTTACTCACGTGAGCAATGACGCCCACCGAATAAAGGTCGAGCATCGGGTTCTCGATTTCTTCCTGTTCAATATTTTTCTGCGCCGAGAGGATAATCTCGCCGTCATGCGATTCGGCATACTCAAGGGCGCGCAAAGAAATGTCTCTTCCCACCAGAATACGGCGGGTCGTGTGCGGAAACACAACAGCATCCCTCAGAGGGAGCAGGGGGAACGTTTTCGAAAAATCAATAGCCATAACACTACAAAGATAGTATCTTATTTTCATCCGCAGGTTTATGCAAAGGCAATCTTTCGCCGGAGCATTTTAATTTTTTATTTTTTAGAAAAAAGATGAGTCGCCGCGCTAAACCAAGGCTATTGCGGCGAGGATAAAATAGAGGTTTTTTATGAGCGTTTCGATGCAAGAAGTAATGAAGCAATCCGGCGTGGCATTCGGCACCAGCGGAGCCCGCGGACTGGTAACGGCGATGACCGACCGCGTATGCTACGTGTACGCCCGCTCCTTTATCAGGTACTGCGAAACAAGCTACAAGTGCGAACATACCATCGCGATCGCGGGCGACCTGCGCCCGAGTACCGAACGCATCTTGAAGGCGCTCGTGAAGGCCGGCGAAGATTCCTCGTGGAAGGTCGTCTACTGCGGACGCATCCCGAGCCCGGCCATCGCCCTTTACGGCATCGACAAGGCGCTCCCGACCATCATGGTGACGGGCAGCCACATTCCCGCCGACCGCAACGGCATCAAGTTCAACCACCCGCAAGGCGAAATCACCAAGGCCGACGAACAGGGAATCGTCTCACAGTCCGTCGATTTCGACGAATCCATTTTTGACAGCAAGGGCATGCTGAAGAACGCCCCCGCACTTCCGACCGTCGAAGCGGAAGCCGAAGAAAACTACGTGAAGCGCTACCCCGAATTTTTCGGCAGCAAGGCACTTTCGGGGCTCACCATCGGCGTGTACCAGCATTCCGCCGTGGGCCGCGACATCGTGGTGAAGGTCCTTGAAAGCCTGGGCGCGACGGTGAAGCCGTTTGCCCGCAGCGAAACCTTCATCCCGGTCGACACCGAGGCTATCCGCAAGGAAGACGAAGAACTCGCCCGCGACTTTGCACACAAGGATTTCGTGGATGCCATCTTCAGCACCGACGGCGACAGCGACCGCCCGCTCCTGGCAGACGATGTAGGCATGTGGCTGCGTGGCGACGTGCTGGGCATCCTCGCTGCCCAGGCGCTTCACATCAAGCGCATTGCAACTCCGGTGAGTTGCAACACGTCGCTCGAAAAGTCGAACAGTTTCGAAAAAATTTGCCGCACCCGCATCGGCAGCCCTTATGTAATCGCCGGCATGGAAAGCCTGGTGGACAGCGCCGACAAGAGCGTCTCCGTCGCAGGCTACGAGGCGAACGGCGGATTCCTGCTGCAGACCGACCTCACCCGCGAATTCGTGGAACGCGACTGCCACGGTAACGAGACGCGCGCGACCCGTACGCTCAAGGCGCTTCCCACCCGCGACGCGCTGCTCCCGATGCTTGCCGTAATGGTGCGCGTGCGCGAAGAACGCATGTGCGTCGTGGACCTTCTCAAGAAACTCCCGAAGCGCTTTACGCTCAGCGACCGCCTCAAGGAATTCCCGACCGACATCTCGAAGGCTAAACTCGCCGAAATCCGCGAGCAGAAACTCGGCAAGAAGTTTTTCGGCAGTCTCACCGCAAAACCCAGCCGTTTCAAGCCCAAGGACGGCTCGACCCCGGCGCCCTTCCACGGCGAAATCGTCTCCATCGACGAGACCGACGGCTACCGTATGGAATTCGACTCCGGCGACATCGTGCACCTGCGCCCGAGCGGCAACGCCCCGGAATTCCGCTGCTACGTGGAAACCGACGACAAGGCGCGCTCCGCGGAACTTCTGGCCGGTTGCATGAAGATCATGGAGGGCTGGAGATAGTTGAAGTTGGTTGACAGAACTTAGATGGTAGAGCCTAGATTTGTTCCAAACCTTAATTTCTAGACTCTAAGTTCTAAGCTCTAATCTCTTTTTTTTGTATTTTGTACCTATATGCTGAAACATTTCGTCGCCTTTGCTTTCGTATCCGCCTCCCTCGCACTTGCCGGGGAGCACTGGAACGTTGACGCGGGCGATGTCTCGATGAAGTTCCTCTCGATGCAGGTTTCGGCCCGCAGCGCCGCCCTTTCGGGAGCCGGAACGGCTGACGCCAAGAGCCCCTCCGAAATTTCCCGCAACCCGCTCGCCATGGGTGCCGTGCAGGAATCCGAAGCGGGCGTGAACCATGTCATCTTCCCCGAAAATACCGCCGACGACTTCTCGACGGCCTACTTCGCCCTCCCCTTCACCCTGTTCGACTTCCCGCTGACCTTCTCGGCAGGCGCCGAATACCTGGGCTACGACGAAATCGAGGGTCGCGACGAAGAAGGCTTCAAGACCTCGGAATACAGCGCCTACGCCTGGGCCGTACAGGCAGGCCTCGGTAACCGCGGCAAGGCATTCCGCTGGGCCGCCACCGCAAGGTTTGCCACGCAGACCATCGACGACGAGACCGCCATCGCGATCCTCGGCGACATCGGCGGCGCCTACAAGCTCGGCGAATACTTCGCCCTGGGCGCCACCCTCACGAACTTCGGCTACATGAGCGACTACGACGGCGAAACGGAACACGAACCGATGGCACTCCAGGCGGGCATCACGGGAATCGTCCCCGTTGCACGCCTCCTCGGATTCCAGAGCCAGTGGGACCTGCACCTTTCCGCAGACGCCTACCGCCGCGCCGACATGGAAGACCCCGAATGGAGATTCGGCGGCGAACTCAACTACATGGAAACGCTCGCCCTCCGCGTAGGCTACGCGGCACGCCCCGATACCGAAGACGGCGTCAGCGCAGGCCTCGGCGTCACCTTCGGCATGATTTCCTTCGACTACGCCTACAGTCCGAAAAAGGCTTTCGACGGCGGCTACCACTACCTGACGCTCGGAATGCGTTTCTAGCGGCAATCAGCTGCTGTGTTTCTTGATCTGGTAATTCAGACACCCACGACTAATCCCCAGTTTCTGCGCGGTCACGCTCCGATTTCCCTCGTTTTTCGCGAGTTCAGTACAAATTAAATTCCACTCGGGAGATGCCGCATAGCGCCGAACCCTTTCTCCGACCCTTTCACCGCATCTATCGCAGAGCCTTTCATAGGCAAACTCGAAGTTCCTGAATCCGCCCATCATCAGGTGCTCCGGCGCCCCTGTTCTATGGGGCGCAACGATGCCAGTTTCTTTTTGGGGCAGGGGCGCCTCGCCGAATTCTTCGTCCATCACTTTAGACAAAGTAACACCATATGATTGCAGCAACGAAAACCGCTGCAATACGTTCTTGAGCTGCCTCACATTCCCCGGCCACGGTTTTTTCCGGAGTAGCGCAATTTCATGAGGGTTCAACTTCCTCACAGAGGCCCCGTTGACATCTCGCCACAGCTCGTGTACAATCCGCTCGAAATCCTCGCGTTCCCGCAGCGGCGGGATTTTCACCGGAAACACGTTCAGCCTGAAAAACAAGTCCTCGCGGAAACGACCCGCCGCGATCTCGCTACGCAAATCGCGGTTCGTCGCACATACGAGCCTAAAATTGACGGGGACACTCTCGTAGCAGCCGAGCGGCATCACCGTACGCTCCTGCAAGATGCGTAGCAGCTTGCACTGCGTCTCTAGCGGCATTTCGCCGATTTCGTCAAGGAAGAGCGTCCCGCCTTCGGCCGAACGCACAAGCCCCGCGCGTTCCTCGCCCGCACCGGTGAACGCCCCCTTGCGATGCCCCTCCAAGATGCTCTCGGCAAGTCCCCTGGCAATCGCACCGCAATTCAATGCCACAAAGGGGCCGCCCGCCCTTTGGCTGTGCTCGTGGATAAAGCGGGCCGCCACCTCCTTCCCCGAACCGGATTCCCCGAGCAGAAGGACCGAGATGTCGGAATTCGCCGCAATCCGCAACATGGATTCGTGTCTATTCATATAGCCTCCACTCTATACACGTTTCTTTCGCACCACCAACGACAAAAAACGCGATATTTTTACACAATAGGCCATTTTTTTACAATCAGGGGCGCCCGCCCCATCCTTCGACATCCCCCTACCGCCCGTTTCCTTGCGCCCACTATTTTCTTGGCACGCCTACTTTATGCTTGTCGCGACTCTCACCTTATTCTATATTTGCCCCCATGTTACGTTCTAGGTACGAAGCATTTGACTTCGTGGAAAAGAAAGCCGAAGTCAAGAAAAAGTCGGGCAACCCGATCTTGATGATCGTGTCGGGCTATCTCGCGCTGGTTTCCTTGGGAGCACTCCTCCTGTCGCTCCCGTTTGCGCAGCGTGAACCCGTCGGCATCCTCGACGCCTTCTTCACGGCGATGTCCGCCGTATGCGTCACCGGCCTTTCCACGATCGACATCAGCGCAAGCTTCACCCCCTTCGGCAACTGGGTGCTCGTTCTCCTGATGCAGGCGGGCGGTCTTGGAATCATGACGATTTCTACCGTGATTATCTTGCTTGCGGGCATGCACCCGGGATTCAACCACCAGTCGGCACTCCTTGCGAACTACACGCAGGAAGGCAATGTCGACGCGGGCCGCATCCTGAAGGCGGTACTCCCCTTTACCTTCGGCCTCGAGGCCATCGGTGCCGTCATCTACTTCACGCAGTTCAGCGGTATGGAACTTTACGACCGCATTTTCTGCAGCCTGTTCCAGGCGGTCAGTTCCTTCTGTAACGTGGGTTTCACGTTGTTCCCCGATTCGCTCGTGCAATTCCAGCTGAACCCGCTCATGAACATCACCACCTGCGTGCTCGCCCTCGCGGGCGGCTTCGGCTTCCTCGCGATTACCGAAATGCGCTACGTGTTCGACCTCAAGAAACGCGCCATCCGCAAGGTATCGTTGCATACGCACATCGCCACGGGCTTCACGCTGATTATCGTCCTCGTGAGTATCGCATTCTTCATGTTCAGCGAATGGAGCAACACCTTCGAGGGTCTGAACTTCGGGCAGAAACTGGAAACCAGCGCCTTCATGGCGTTCACCAGCCGCACGGCAGGCCTCAATACGATTGATGTTTCCGCGCTCAGCGTGGGTTCGCTCTTCTTCTTCGTGATTATCATGCTCATCGGTGCTAACCCGGGTAGCTGCGGCGGCGGTATCAAGACCACCACAACCGCCGTGATTTTCCTGCTCGGGTTCAACCGCCTGTTGGGCCGCAACAAGACGCAAATCCTTGGCCGCACCATTCCCGAAACCACCGTCGACAAGGCCGTGCGAATCTTCGTGGTGGCCATCGTGGTAGTCGCAGTCGCAACGCTTGTGCTGCTCGAAACCGAAGCGGCGGGCAACTCCATCGAACAGGTATCCTTCCTCAAGGTGTTCTTCGAGGTCGTCTCGGCCTACAGCACCTGCGGACTTTCGATGGGACTGACGCCGGACCTCTCTATTCCGGGACGCATCGTGATCTGCCTCGTGATGTTCGTCGGCCGTATGGGACCGCTGTTCCTTATCTCCGCCGTGGCAAAGACGCAGGAGCAGGGCATGTGGTACGCCGAAGAAGACATCATGGTGGGTTAAGGCGCCTACGGCGCAGTTGGCAGAGCTTAGTCGGTAGAACTTAGATAAAAACTCGATAAGCAGTTCTTTTCATACTTTTTTTAGGCTCTAAGCTCTAAGCTCTAAGTTCTAAGTTCTAAATTTAGGTCATGGCTTCTAAACAATTCGTAGTAATCGGTCTCGGAAACACGGGCTATTTCTTGGCCCGCCATCTGACCGCACTCGGACACGACGTGATGGTCGTGGACCCGAGCCCCGAAAAGATCCAGGATATTTCGAACCAGGTGTCGCAGGCGGTCGTTGCCGACGGCACCCGCAAGAAGCAGCTCCAGTCGCTGCCGCTTTCCAAGGTGGACAGCGTCATCTGCTGTATCGGTGAAGACCTGCAGGCATCGCTCCTGACAGTCTTGAACCTCAAGGAACTGGGCGTCAAGCACATCATTGCGAAGTCCAGTAGCCCGGCCCATACGATTATCCTCGAAAAGCTCGGCGTGGCGGACATCTTCCACCCCGAACGCGACATGGCCATCTCGCTTGCCGAAAGGCTCAACCGTCCGAACATGCTGGACTACCTGCCGTTCATGGAAGGCTTCTCCATCGTAGAAATCGCCTGCCCGGCAGCGTTCCTCGGCAAGACCCTGAAGGACCTCTCCCTGACGCACAAGTACGGCATCCAGGTGATCGCCATCCGCGACCCGCTGGAACCCACACCCAAGATCGGTAACATCGCCGACTACGTGCTCAAGGAAAACGACGTGCTGTTCGTCATCGGCCCAAACGAGGCCCTGGACAAGCTGAAGGCGTAAAGTCCCCTAGACATTAGACGATTTATTTATCGTAACAAAATGCTTTTTCTGTCATTTGCAAGGTGGCTATGCAGTAGCCATCGTGGCATTTTTTTTGAAATGAAAATACGGTTCTTATTCCTAAACCGCTATAAAACTAATTGTATAATTCGGTATTCCGCAACTGCCATTCCATGCAATAGCATTGTTGGTTTGTACAGGAACAAAAGGAACCCAAACAAAAACGGTTCTTGATCTGACTTATGTATAAATCAGGCTAGAACACCGGCTGGTTCGAGACAGTCTTTTCAGACTTGCGCCCGGCACCCGCATTCTTTTCGGTAGCGAGCTTGCGGTGCGTCACGGAGCCAACCACGAAATAGCGGCCGTCCTTCTGGACGAGGGCCGTGTAGATGTTGAGCACCTTGACCGAGAACCACTGCTGGTAAAGGTTCAGCAAGTTTTCCTTGAGGGAAGTGGTCTCGTCGATAGCGGGGTTGGCCGAGGGCTTGCCGTACTTGAGCGTGAACTGCTCGGACATATAGGCGACGGCTTCGAAGGACTTGCTCAGACGGGCGCGTTCCACACGGCCGGTACGGATTTCGAAGGAGTAGAACTTGTCATTCTTGTTGAAAATGAAATCGACCTGCACAGGCAGTTCGCCGAACATAAACACGGGGATAACGACGCGTTCACCCTCGCCGCTCTGACCGTAGGGCTCGTAACCGAGCTTCATCACTTCTTCGATAACGGTTTCGCGGGAGGCCCCGAACGGAATTCCGGCAAAGTCGTTATAACGTTGAGCAACCGCTTCCAGAGACAGAAGCAGCGTCAAGAGCGTTATTATAAATCCGATTCGTTTCACAGGAATCTCCTAAATCCAATGTAAAAGATAGTAAACTTCTTTCGGTTGTTAAGTCCTTTATGGATAATTTTTTAGAAAAACTTACGATTATCTATATTTTGTGGCATGTCCAGCACTTTTGGTAAAATTTTTAGCGTTTCCACTTGGGGCGAATCCCACGGTCCGGCAGTCGGTTCGGTCCTGGACGGATGCCCCGCAGGTCTCGAAATCTCCGAAGAGGAAATCCAGGCGGAACTCAACCGCCGCCGCCCCGGGCAGGGCAAGATGACCACCGCCCGCGACGAAAAGGACCAGGTCAAGATCCTTTCGGGCGTCTTCGAAGGCAAGACCACCGGTACCCCGATTTCGTTCGCCGTGTTTAACGAGGACCAGCGCAGCCATGACTACGCCGAGATCCAGAAATGGTACCGACCGGGACACGCGGACCTGTGCTACGACCTCAAGTACGGGTTCAGGGACTACCGTGGCGGTGGACGCAGCTCCGCCCGCGAAACGATCGGCCGCGTTGCCGCCGGCGCCGTCGCGAAAAAGCTCTTAAAGCAGGTGAACGGCACCGAGATTATCGCCTGGGTGAATTCCATCGGCGAAGTCGACTGCAGCCCTGTGGACCTGAACACCCTCACGCTTGAACAGATCGAGGAATCCCCCGTGCGCTGCCCCGACAAGGAAGCGAGCGCCAAAATGGAACAGGCCGTACTCGATGCTCGCGCGAACGGCGACAGCATCGGCGGCACCGTATGCCTCCTGGTCAAGAATCCTCCGGTGGCGCTGGGCGAACCAGTGTTCGACCGCCTGGACGCGCTACTCGCGCAGGCGATGCTGTCGATCCCCGCCTGCAAGGGATTCGAAATCGGAAGCGGTTTCGCCTCGGCACGCATGCACGGGAGCAAGCACAACGACGAACTTTATTTTGACGGTCACCGTTACCGCACCCGCTCCAACAACGCCGGTGGCAGCCTCGGCGGCATCAGCAACGGCGAACCCATCTACTGCCGCATGGCCTTCAAGCCGACCGCCACGATTTCACAGGAACAGAAGACCGCCGGTCGCGGTGGCGAAAACGGAACGCTCGCCGCCCGCGGGCGCCACGACCCTTGCGTCGCCGTGCGCGCCCCGGTGATTGTCGAAAGCATGGCCGCCCTCGTCCTTGCGGACCTGTTCTTGCAGCAGAAGCGGAACTGTTTGTAGCAGACGGCGGCTATTGGATAGAATGAAGTCTTCCTGGAACGAAAATTCCCTAAGCATTCATGCTTCGTCTTGTTCTAGCCATTTGCTATCGAGCCCTCTACCGATTGCATCACGCAATTTGCCTTAGGCCGGGGAAACCGCTGAGACATTCGCGGCTTGTCGTTGTCGGAGCCTACCGCACCGGTGGCGCGGGAAAGACGCCCTTCTGCACCTGGCTTGCAGAAACACTTTCTGCGCATGAGAAACACGTCGCCATTCTCTGTCACGAATACGCCTACGACGAAGCGGCAATGCTCCGGGAACATTTTGCAGGAACTCCCCGTGTCAAAATCTTTACGACACGCAACCGTTACCGTCTCGCCCACGAACTGGACCGTTCCAAGGAATTTGACTTCATCCTATGCGACGACGGCTTCGAAGACAGCAGGCTCGTCGGGGCGACCACCTTCGTGCTCCTCTGGGAAAACGCACCCACGCACCTCTGCGAACTGTGGCCGCTAGGAAATGCCAAGAGTCTCGCCAAAGACCACAACGGTCACCACTCTGGTCACACCGTCGAAATTCGCTGCAACGGCACCGCACCAAAAATCCGATTTGCCATAAACAACATAACAAGCAGGAAAGGCGAAGATCTCAGGAGCGTTCAGGGCCCAGCATATTACAAACAAATAAACATCTTCTGCGGAATCGGAGACCCGGAGCGCCTTTGCAACGACATCCGGGAACAGGGCGTCACCATCTCGGGAAAGACATTCTTGAAAGATCACGACCGCCTTTTTTCAAAAAAACTGCAAAGGGTCCTGCAAGAAAATCCGCAAAGCGCCTTCGTCATCACCGAAAAAGACGCGGCGCGCCTTGAAAAAGCCCCCGAAAAGCCGTTCCCGTGGCCCGACAACCTCTATATTGCCCGCCAAAAGACCATCGTAGACAAGACCCTGGCCCATCGCATTTTGTACGAATTGTTAAATTCATAGTGAATTTACACGAAGGATTGGGAAATGACTTTAACACAACGCATCCAGGAATTGCTGCAGAACCTCTGCGTCGACTTTCCAGAAAGGGAATCCTGCCTCAGGCTAGGGTTCCTGGCCGCTGTCAACAACGAGCCTTTCTACCTTTACGGCCGAACCGGCTCGGGCAAGAACCTTCTGACCAGCCGTCTGATATCCGCGTTCAAGGACGCCAGGGTATTGCAGGTCGGTTCACGCCAGCATGACTTTCCGGCCAAGGTCAACACCTTCGACCTAATCATTTTCCAGAACTTCAACCCGATTGACGATTCCACCAAGGAAAACGTCCGCAACGCCCTGCGATACAGCAACAACGCCACCGTCATCCTGAGCAGCGACATCCGTCCCGAAAACGCCATGGGTCGCGCCGAAATCGCCGACGAGATTACGCTCACCATTTCGATGCCCGACAGCCTGAGCCCCGAAGCGCTCTGCTCGCTCCTGCAGAACCAGGGCAAGCTCCAGAACTTCCATATTCCCGAAGAGCTCGCCATTTCCAACGAAGAAAAGCTCTCCTGGAAAGAGGAAATCAAGAAGGTGGAACTTTCGGAGGACACTCTCGCCCTCGTCGGAAAAATCGCGGAACTGGGCTCGCAGAACGGAATCTACGTGCCTATCAGCAAGTGGCTCGCGCTCACCAACATGGCAAAGGCTATCGCCTTTTTCAACGGACGCAACAAGACCACCTTTACCGACACGCTTTTCCTCGGAGGCCCCATCTGGGGTCGTTCCACTTCGAACAACATCGTCATGGAAAGCTTCAACGGCATCGTGAAAACGGTCATGCTCAAGGACCTCGCGAACCTTGCCGAAAACGCCTACGACGCCGAAGGCCTGTATCGCAGGGTCAAGTCGACAATACACAGCAGCAACAACTTGTACGAAACCAAGGAATTCAACGGCGAGCCCTGCATCTGTTACCGCGTGACCGTGGCGGGCGAACCCGCCCCGCTGTACGTGCCCCTGCGCTATATCGAAACCGACGAGGACTTCAACCCCTTCAACGAACTCCGCCAAATAGAAAAGCACGTGCGCTGCAATTACCACGGAACATCGAGCTGCACCATTTCCATCGACGCCGCCGTCAAGGGAACCGGGCTCCGCAACAACATGTCCCGCAACGGAAACGCCCCCACCAAGTTCGAGGATTTCGCGACGCTTCCGACCTACATTCTCCGCGAAAACGACCCCGAGGTCGCCAAGCAGAAAAAATTGCAGCTGGAAGAATTCCGCAAGGAAGCCCAGTCGCAAATGGAACAGCAGGCGAAAATCCTCAGGACGCTCCGCGACATCTACCAGGCGAACAAGGTTTACCGCACCGACCTCTTCTGCGACATTCCGCTGTTCGACAAGATCCAGGGCGACCTGCGTTCACTCTTCGACATGGTCAACGGAATCGCGACCAAGCTGAAGGAAACGCTGGAACTTTACAAGTAATCGAAAATCTTCTATAGATTGCAGCGAACAAGTTCGCCCTAGTCTCTCAAAATCCCGTCGATATCGTCGGGGACTTCGGGGCGCATCACCAGAAGTACGGCGTTCTGCGAAATAATCACGTACTGTTCGCCGTCGATTTCAATTTCATGACCGCTCGCGTGCAGGTAGAGGGCCTCGTCGCCTTCCTTGACCTGCAAGGGCAGGTACTTCACGTTTTCGGGATTTTCGCTGCGGAAAATTTCGTCGCCGTCCTGGTTCACGGGAATCGGATAGCCCGGCCCCACGCGCACCACCAGGCCCGTATGCACGGCATCGCGCTCCTTCACGCTCGGAGGCAGGTACAAACCGCTTCCGGTCTTGTTGGAAGCTTCCAGGGGCTTGAGAAGGATACGGTCACCGATGACCACGACATTCTTTAACGGATTCAGCATAGCGACAAAGATAAAATTTCATTCCTTTTGCTATAATATGGAATATGATTTTTGTCGTGCTCTGGAGCGTCATTTTCACCTTCCTCGCCATCTACCTCGGGCGAAGTCCCAAGGTGCGCGGGTGGCTCAAGCTCCTTGGCCGCAACCGTAGAATCTGGCGCGTCACGATTGCGACCGCGGCAATCATTACAATCATCGCGACAACCTACCTGCTACTCCCCGCCGCACACCGGCACCAGACCGACGAAAGGGAACTCTTCGAGGAATTCGCCGCCGAAGCGGTGCTCAAGCTGCACACCCTGCAGAAAGTCACGATTGACTCCACCTGCGACCTGACGCACCCGAAACCGGAACTCGCCTACATTCTTCCGCTGATTATTGCGGCCTACAACAAAATTGTGGAAAAACCGACGCGGCCCGAGCTCACGCGTCTCGACGACACGCTCCACTTCACCATGTACGGCTACAAGCAATTCAAGAACCGCGGAATCCGCCTGAACAGGGCCCTGCAAAAGAGGCTTGGCAACCGTTACACAACCCGCATCGAAAGCGAAGAATCGACCCACACCTTGATTGTCACCTACAACGGAGCCCCCTGGGACATCGAACAGTTGACGGCGCTCCCCGTCATGGACGCCGCCCAAAGCAACCAGGTGGACGCGGCACTGCTGATGTCCCTGATTCGGCACGTATCGAATTTCGATTTTGACTACCGCGGACAAAAGGATTCCCACGGATTGCTCGCCCTGGATGACGGCGAAGGTCTACAGCAAATCTACATCGGGGCCGAACGGCTAAGCAAGCTCCTGAAGGTCGGCATCAGCCAGGAGAACGCCATCGCGACCTTCTATCCCGATCCCGAAATCGGCGCCAAGCCCGAAAACTGGAACCAGTCGCCGCTCACCAAGAGCTGGGTGGACCAGGTCATGGCCGATATCCAGTTCTACAAGGCGAACGGGATGAAATAAAATAGTTTGAGTAGAAATGGAGATTCCCGCCTTCGCGGGAATGACATTTCAATATTAATGTTTCAGATGCAGCTTGCGAAGCACCTTTCCAAGAAGTTCGTTCAAGATGTCCTTCGCATCCTTGCTGCCCAGATAACGCTGGACGATAAGCGTGAGCGTAAACAGCAAAATTCCCGCCGCACAAGCGTAAACGACAAGCACCACGAAGCTTGCGTTACGGACAAATTCACCCGACACGCGGTCAAGGCCAACAGCCGCCGCAATCATGATGCCGAAAGCGACCAGGGCACGCACCATGTTCAAAAGCGTTTCCTTCATGCCGTCGGTGCCGTTCTTTTTCGCCCACATGACAATCATCGCAATCACCTGGAGAATGGCACCCGTCGCACCGACAATCGGCACGCTCTTGATGCCGAGACCCGCCTCGGGGGCGCCGAGCAGGATGTAGGCAGGAATCGTCGCCGCGAAGATGCCGGTATTGAGGAGCGTCGGCACCCACATGCGTTCGCAGGCGTAGAAGCTGCGCACCAGCACCGCCTGCAAGCAAAGGCCGAGGCTTACGGGTAGGTACCAGCGGAGAATTTCGGAAATGGCCTCGGTGGTTTCGCGCTGGAAGGCACCGCGTTCAAAGAGGATACGCACCGCCGGAAAACTGAGCGCCCACACGGCGACCACCGCCGGAATCAAGATGCAGAACATGCGTGAAAGGCTCTTCCAGATTTTGCGGTTCAGCTGGCCGAAATCACCTTCTTTTACGAGGCGAGCCATGTCGGGATAGCTCGTGACGCTCACCGAGAATCCGAAGACCGCCACCAGCGTGTACATCACGCGGTAGGCGTAGTTGAGGCTCGAAATGCCTCCCGTACCGAAATTCGCCCCGAAACTACGGATAATGAATTCGAGGCCGAACATGGAGCCCACGCCCAAGGACATCGGGAGCATCATCTTGAAGTAGCGTACGATATCGGGGTGCGTCGGCTGCACCAGGAGTTCATAATGCACCCCGCCGCGCCGGGCGCCAAAAATCTGCAGCGCGAAGAATCCGATGAAGGCGCCCACCGGCACGCCCCAGGCGAATCCTTCGAGGCCGTATTCCGTGCCGGTGAACTTTTCGAGCGCGATTCCTAAAGCACCGCCGCCCACAATCGCCACGTTATAAATCAAGCCAGTCAACGAAGGAATCAGGAACTGCTTGCGGGTATGCTGCACGGCCACCAGAATGCTTCCGACAAAAATAAATACCTGTCCCGGCAAAATGATGCGGCCATAGTAAGTGGCGCGCTCGATCAGTTCCGGCGTGGCCCCGTCGACGGTCAACAGCTGCAAAAGCTCCTTCATCCAAATAAATGCGGGCACCACCAAAATCAAGAGCGCAATCCCGAAGGTGTTCAGTACGTTACTGAAGAACTTCCAGCCGCCCTTCTCGTCGCCCGCCACCTTGTATCCGGTGAAAATCGGGATGAAGATAATCGAGAGGAACCCGGTACTCACCACGTGATTCAAGATATCCGGAATCATGAAGGCAAGGTCCAGGGCGTTCTTCTCGAGCGACACGCCCGCGGCATGCGCCAGGAGCATTTCACGGAAAATTCCGAGCACGCGGCTCAGGAGCATCGAAACGGCAACGATAATAGCGGCTTTATTCATAGACTAGTCGACGGTTGTAGTAACGTCATCCAGGAAAAACATAGAAAAGTGAAAGACTCACTAGTTGGAGGGGAAGGCCGTTGAAGATAAGATACGTCATCCCAGAACGAGCATCGGCCAAAGACGAGGTCCTTGCTCATGTCATCCTGGAGCGAACGAAGTGAACGACGGGATTCAGGATGATGCCCCCACTTACGTCATCCTGGAGCGAACGAAGTGAACGACGGGATCCTGGATGATGCAGACAGAAGGATGTTGGCATTTACCCAATGGGCGCGTTCTTTTCTCTTTTGTATATTTGAGATATGAAAAAGATTCTCGCCGCTTTTTTCTCGCTCGCCGCAATTTCATTTGCCGCCAACGTCCAGATTCTCGACCCGACCGGAGCGGAATTTGCGCCGGACGCACCGAACATGGTCCAGTCCATCGTGCGCGCCTCCGTGAGCGAGACGGGAAACACGCCCGTCGAAAGTTCAGCCGAAATCCAGCTGCGTACAAGCGTCATGACCATGGGCAGTTCCTTCGTCGTGGTCTGTGAACAAATTAACAAAGGAACGATTGTCGGAAGCGGAAGACAGAAGGCGAACTCCATCGACAACCTGGACTATGCCATCGACTGGGCCGTCAAGGGAGCCCTCGCAAACCTCGCCGCTGCAAATGCCAACGCACAGGGCGCCCCTCAAAACGGCAACTATGCAAACAACGGCTACTACCAGGAACCGCAGCAGAATGTCGTCGTTGTCGTCCCGGCCGAACGCTACGAGCAGCGCAACAGCGACCCGAACGACAATTTCGCGCACAAGCGCCCCACCCGCAACTATGTCAGCTACGGTCTCGGCGCAGCCCTTTGGCACAACTATGACTTCGTCGAAAAGAGCTGCAAGGGCGACTTCGCCTGCCACGAAAAATACGACACCGACCGCACCTGGGAACAGGCATTCGTCTTCCACTACGCCCGAATCTTCGAGGTAATTCCGCAGGCCGCAGTGACCATCGTGAACAATATGAACCTCTCCTTCGGCGACGAATGGGAGTGGCACGAAACCTTCCTCCTGGGCGGGCGATTCTTCCCTAGCACGGGAGTCGTCACGCCGTTCATCGGCGCAGGAATCGGCCTCGGCATCCAAACCGACAGCCACTACTACGACGGGGACGAAGGTTTTGCCATCGGCCTCGCGGGAGGAGCCGAACTGGGAATCATCTTCTTCCGCAATTCCGCGACGCAGCTCGAAATCGGCTTCGCGTGGGACGCCCTGTGGGACGGCTTCGAAAGCTTCGACCGCCGCTTCGGTGCAGGCAGCGCCTACATCGCCATCAACTACTAACCGAACCTCATTTAAACGAAACGAAGCGCGGCACTCCCGCGCTTATTTTCATTTCTGCGCTTATTTTATGAGCGGCGGCAACACCCACCGGCTTCTACACCGCCATCTTGAGCGCGTTCAGCGGACTGTCGCGCCGAATCTTCTTGAGCTGCTGCAGGCGCGACACGATAATGCCCGGGCGAATCTGGAAGCGGCGCGAAAAGAACTCGATGCAGGCTTTTTCGGCAAAACGCCCGCAGCAAATCAGTTCGCATTCTTCCGCCTCGGTCATCAGGAGACCTTCGGCGACACGGTTCGCCTCGACGCAGCCATTCTTCGCCGTGGCAATCATCCCCGCCACCGTTTTCGGCGCAAGCAGGCAAGGACGCTTGCTGTGCGACTGCAGGATATGCCCCATGACATGGTAAACCGACTCCATGAATTCACCGTCGCTCGCAGAACCCGTCGGCAGCTGCACCACGGGCCGCAAACCCCGCCAGAAACAGGCCGCCTTCGGAGCGGGCGCCATAATGAACGAAGGAACCTGCAACACCGCGATGTCGCATTTCCGCAGGGTATCGACAACAATCTGGCGCAAGTTCTCCTTGAGCGGCAAGGCGTTCCTGCGCAAGAATTTTAAGTTGTTTGCAATCACGTCGCGACAGATGAAAAAATCCGACGAAGGGCGCGACACCTGAATTTCTCCCAGGCGAATCCATGCGGAATAGACCTGCGGATTGACCGTTTCCAAGGCGACGGAATACGCCTTATTCCAGCCGTCCAGCGAGGCGACCCCCATAAACTTCATGATTTCGCGGGGAAGTAGTCCCGACTTGAATTTCCTATTGAAAGTCAACCCTTCGGTCATGCGGATGTGGCCCAGCCGCTGCAACTCGCGAATCGGGAATCGCTGCGCCCAGTCGACCACCTCCGCCGTGCAGAAACGCCTCTCGAAAACCTTACGGGCCTGCGCCAGCGCCTCGCTGTCTACCGGGTCAACATTCCAAAGGACCTCCGCCGGGGTTCCCAGCAAAAATTCCAGTTCGCACATTTTCACGAACGAAAATCCATCGGCGAGCGTCCTGCGGGAATACCCGAGACGCGCAAAAATATCCTCCTGCGCAAGCCCCTTGAGCTTCATTGCCCCGCGGACCGACTCGTTAAAAATTTCATTCGTCGTAGGCATACCCTCACAATATAAAAAAGGTCCGCCACGCATTCAAGCCGGCAGACCTTCCAATTTCATTTTTGTCAAAAACTACTCGGTGGCAGTTTCCAGGCCCTTGATGCCGATATAGCGGACCTCGTTCTTGCTGTTCACGATAATCGCAAGACCCGTCAGGTAATTGACCCACCAGCGGCCCCTCTTGTAGCGGATAGAGGCGGTCTTGTTGGTCGCCCAGGCAATCAGGGGCACGACAAATTCATCGTGGCTGATAACCACCTTCGCCTTAGGCATTTCGGCATAGTCCTTGATCAGGTAAGTGTTGATGACTTCGCGGCTGCGTTCTTCCAGGTCGTAGAAGGCGTCGGCGAACTGACCGTCGTAGGCCCAGAGCGAAACGATGACGCTCGTGTTGGTATCCTTTCCGGTACTGCTAACATAGGAATCACGGAGATCCTCGTCCTTGATGAACCAGCCACCGGTCAACTCGGAAATGGTGTCGGAGACAAAGCTGTCGTCGCAAACCTGCACCTGGCCACGTCCCAAGGCGATATTGCAAGCCGTTTCCTTGGTGCGCACATAAGCCGTGTGGGCGTATACAAACTCGTCGGCACTGACAAGTTTCTGCCCCACGGACTGCGCCTGCAGAATCCCGTTCTCCGTCAGCGGAGTCTCGCGACCTACACCAGATTCACGTTCGGCATGTCTCAGCACAAAGACCACCTTTTCGTCGGGGGCCACCGTGTGGAAAGCGTTCGCGATATCGGCAAAACCAATGCTGTCGTAAACCAGTTCTTCGGGGACAAACGGACCAGCCGGATCGACAGGATCGGAACCCGAATCCGAGCTGAGCGGCACACCGTCAACCGATGCAGAAGATTCGATTCCCGGAATTGCAGGATTGGCCGAATCAGAAGGATCGACCGTAGAGGCAGAAGAAATCTCCGTCGGGACAGGCGGCTGGGCCGGCGTACTTTCCGAATCGGAGGAACAGGCTGCCCAGAAAAAAGCGGGCACAGCGAGAACAAGCAAATTCTTTAACTTCATAGTAACAATTATATATTATTTGGGGCTTTCCTGCTAGACAAATCAGGAAAGATTTTATTTACAGAGTTAGATATCTTTCCCACTCTTGGCGCAAAACGCGAGCACGACAAACGCCCCGGCGATAATCCCGATCAGCGGAAGGTCGGCCTGCCCGCGCAAAAACATCTTCAAGAAACGCACCGCCTGCGACGACATGAACGCATACCCCGCGCTACACAGCACCACGAACAACGCAAAACGCCCGACGAACGGGATACTCCGCGTTATCTTCTTAAAATAATTGTTGATGTGGCCACCATAAATGATAAGCAAGGTAGCGACAAGACCCACCGAAATGGAGTCCATGTGAAGGCGCAAAAAATTCGCGAAATGGTGAATGTAGGGCTGCATGCAGTAAATATATAAAACTGCAAGGATTAGCCGTAAACAAACCCGAGAATTACCGCAACAGCGACTAAGACCACAATCTGCTTGACAATGTAGATATCGTTGGAATTCATGTCCCTAAATTACAATTTTAAAAGGGCAAAATAAATCTTGTAAGAAACGAATAATTTTTACGGATGTAAACATGTGACGAAGATTACACCGCCACACGATTTTCGACCCGAAATGCAGAAATAAGTCCAAAGGCAACTGCAAGACTCTTACTTCAGCAGTTCTTCGGGAACGCATTCGGCCATGGCCTCGTAGGCTTTTGCGCTAGGGTGCAGATGGTCGCCGGAATCGAACCCATTGCTGAACTGTTTCGGGTTGTCGTGACCGCGCACAGCCTTGTCAAAATCGACACAGCCGTCAAAATCGGGTGCGGTGCGGAGCCATTCGTTGAACGCCATGCGGATGATATCGCGATTTTCGTTGTAGGTGCGCCAGCCGTAAATCGGCAGTAGCGTGCCGCTGTAAATCTTGAGGCCGAGCTTGCGCGCATGCGTAATGTAAAGCGTGCGGACTCCGTTGATGAGGTCATCTGCCGTGGGCATGTCGCTCCACGGGCGGAACTTGTTGACTTCTACGCCGACAGGATGAATGATGTCGTTGATGCCGTGCTGCACGATGACGCTACGGGCGCCCGCCACGTTCATCTCTATCGGGAAACGTGTGGCACCCTTGAGGCCGTAAGCGGCGTAGGTGATGCAACTGTATTCGCGAAGAATGCGCGTGCCGCTTACTGCGCGGCGGATGATCGCCACATTGTTAAAGCCCTCGCGTGCGCAACGCAATGTGAGATAATCGGGCCAGTCCTGCGCCGTAATGGAATCGCCGAAACACACCAGCGCAAAATTCTTTTCTTCGGTGAAAATGTCGATGGTGTTGAGGAAAAAAATCCAGTTCGTTTTGCGCGTTAAGTCGTCGGGGAGTGTCGCGGATTTTGCGAAGTTGCCGTAGCTGTACTTGCCGCCCGAAAGCGGGCCCGTGATGGCCGTGCCGGCGTTCATCTGCGTAAAGTCGGCGAAGTAGAGACTTACATCGAATGTTTCGCCTGCGGTCACGTCGAATGCGATCTCATCGCTCAAGATTTCTTCACCCGCGGGAATCGTGCCAGAAGTGCGCCCGCCGAATGTAATTGCTGTAGGCGCGTACTCTATGTTGCTTGATGCATCGGATAACTGCCCGCGGGAATCAACGGAATGCTGCGAGGACGGCTCACAAGCTGCTAAATTCCGCGAGGGCTGCGCGGAGCTCGCCGGGGACTGCGCGGCATCTTTAGCAACATACGCCTCGCTAATCGTCACGGGTTCCGTACCGGTAAGGTTCGAAAAATGGAACCGCAACTTGTTCCCCGAAAAGCACGCGCGAATCGGGTAACGGAGCGTCAAGTCCTTGGCGTAAGTCGCCTCTTTGCGATCTGTGATAGAGGTGGCGTTGCCCCAGCAGGCCACCCATTTCGAAAATTTCCCTGGCATATTGAGTCCGCGAATGATTGCAATGAGCAAAAATAGAAAAATGTAAATCCGCTATACCAGTCGGCAAATCGGCAGCAGATACAAGAAGCATGCGCACAGCACGGAACTTGCAGGGGCATTGGCCGCGGCAAGCACCATCGCCGTCGCAACCGACCACGGCACAAGTGCAATCACCGTCACCGCCGTATCATAAAGATCGAGCGCGTGGGATTTATTCTTGACGATTGTAGTCGGCATGTCGCTGGATTTATCCGCATCGCACAATTTTGTTGCGCCCGGTGCAGAATTCGTGTCAAGATTTTCCGTGAGTTGGTGAGTCAGAATGATGGTGAGCGTCTGGTTGCAAACAACGCAGGCCGTAACGCAAGAAGCCACGAGCGTCGCAAAAAATGAATTTGTCCTGGCCGCGATTCTTTCGATCGCAGATTTTAGGGGCGCAAGCATCCCGGTCTCCTTGAAAATTCCCGCATAGCACCCCGCAATAACCACAATCCAGAATACATTCAGCATCGAAAGAAGTCCGCCGCCATTAATCATCGGCGCAAGTTCCGGAGTGTGGGCGTGGAATCCAAAAAAAACTGCTCGCAATACATCAGCAAGGGAATGATTTTCGACAACAAAAGCAAGCGGTAAAGCCGCGAGAGCGCTCAGGAGCAACACCCGCGAAGACCTCAACCGGAGTACGGATAAAATAATCATCAAAACCGCAGGAAGAATGCACCACGGCGAAAGACTGAATTCCTTTGCGAAAAGCGCCCGCACCGGTTCCGCCGAAAAAACACCCGCAACATCGCTTGCCACGCTTAAAACACCCGCAGCGCTAATGCCACTTGCGTAAGTCGAGTCGCCCGCCACCCCGCTTAAATCATTCGCGAAACCGCCGAGACCAACAACCAAATAAACCGCGCAACTCAAAAGTAACGGGAACCAGGTGGTTTTAAGCATCTGCCGCACATTCGCATAAATATCCGTATTCGTGATGTTCGCCGTCAAAAGCGCCATCGAAGAAATCGGCGAAACCCTGTTCCCGAAATAGGCTCCCGCCAAAATAGCACCGCCCACCCAGCAAGGCGAAATACCGAGCGCATGCCCCGCCGTCGCGCAAACCACGCCTACCGTTGCCGCCGTACCAAGCGCAGTCCCCGTCAAGAGCGACATCGCGCAATTCAGCAGGAATACCGCGAGCAAGAAACCGCCACCGTGAATAACCTTCACCGAATGCACCACCATCAGCGGGATTACACCACCCGCCCGCCACAAGGCCGTCAACAGCCCGAGCAGCACAAACAAAATAAGAATTCCCTTCGCCGTGACAATGCCGCGCCCGCACATGGCAAGCACACGCCGCACCCCATACCCCCGCACCAGCGCATAGCCTGCAAAAAGCGCAAGCCCCGCCAACATGGCAAACACCAGTTTCACCTTGAAGGCAAGCGCCGCCACCAAGACCGCTATGAACAAAAGAAGTGTACAAAGCTCAAGAAACATCGAGAGGTAAATTTAGATAAAAATGGAGGTGTGCGATGCGCACTTGAAAATTATAGATTTTTCAACGAAAATAGCGGCAAATCGCGAAAGTAGATGAAATTTCTCTAAAAACGGCTGTTTAAGGAATTGGCTATTCCGACCCAAGATAATTGCGGAATTCCCTGTAGTTCTGTTCGAACCCGGGGCGGCAGAATATCGCGAACTCGATAGTCTTGAAGGCGAAAATGTATTCCTTGATAACCTCGGCAGAGGCGGCCGCCACGACCTTCGGATCGTTCATGAACGCCCCGCAGCCGAACGCGCCCAGCACGATGTTTTCTACTTTGTTCAAAACGGCAATATCCAGGATGCGGCGGAGCCGCTTGATGTGCAACTGCTTGAGTGCATCGTCCGTAATGCTGACATCTCCATAGCGCAGGTTCGGTGCCGCACACGTGATGACATCCACGCTGTACCAGTCCGTTTCGCCCAGCAGTTCGGGGGCCGAGACATCGGTCTTGAACACGGTCACTCCCGGCGTATAGATGCAGTCGTCGGTATGCAACGCAGTTCTGTTGCGGCGATGCGGCTCGTAGAAGAGCTCCCACATCTTTTGGTCGGTAAGGCAGCTGTACAGGGTGGAACACCTGCAAAGGCATTCTTCCTGTGCGCCCGCCCCAGTCGTGACGCCACCGCCCGGGTGCGATGCCGATGCGAAGTTGAGTACCGCGACCCTGGTGCCCGCATACGCCTGCGCCGCCTCGAATGTGCGTTTTTGCGAAACGATGACCTTGGCCCGCTCCGCATGGATATTCCGGCTGTCGATGGCGACGCCCTCGCATTCGCCCGTGAATTTCTGCGCCCGCCTTGACTGCGCGATGGATTCGCGGAGCCGCGCGTTTGTGCGACAACGTTCCGCCGTGTCGTTGAACACGGTGACATTCAATTCTCTATAATTGATTTTGTTCTGCATACTTTTAATATCGCTTTTTTGCGGGGAAATGTCAAGGGGAGGGGGCGGCTTGCTCTGTGCGGAATACGAACTACACGAAAAAAATTCTATATTTCCACTAGTACCAACTTACGGAGACTGGATGCTGTTTAGCAAATTTTGGTTCATTGTCTAGGGCCTTGGGAGACATTCCTTGGGCCGTCTTCCAAGGCGATTTTTATGCCCGTCATAAAAATTCAACCTGGAGATAAACAATGAAAAATTACACTATCCGCACGGAACAACCGCGCGACTTTAAGACCGTCGAAAACCTTACCCGCGAAGCATTCTGGAACGTGTACCGTCCCGGATGCACCGAGCATTACGTGCTGCACTGCTACAGGGGCGAGCCCGACTTTGTGCCGGAACTCTCGCTCGTGCTGGAAGTGGACGGCGAAATCATCGGGCACGTGATGTACGCGTGGTCGCACATCGACGCCGACGACGGGCGCAAAATCCGCATGATGACCTTCGGGCCCATCAGCATCCGCCCCGACTACAAGCGCAAGGGATACGGGAAAACATTGCTCGACCATTCCATGCGAATTGCCGCCGAAATGGGCGCGGGCTGCCTCCTGATTTGCGGGAACATCGCGTTCTACGGCAAGAGCGGTTTTGTGGTCGCGAGCACCAGGGGAATCCGCTA
Organism: uncultured Fibrobacter sp.; assembly: GCF_946062555.1. Taxonomy (GTDB): domain Bacteria; phylum Fibrobacterota; class Fibrobacteria; order Fibrobacterales; family Fibrobacteraceae; genus Fibrobacter. The sequence continues at coordinate 46,044 of NZ_CAMGVQ010000013.1, read as the reverse complement.
TGCCGACGACCCCGAAAGCGACGCGCCTTACTTCCTCTGCAAGGAACTGCAGGAAGGGTTCCTCGACAGAATCACCGGCAGCTACCGCGATCCCGAACCGTACTTTGTCGCCATGCGCAACCCCGAGGCGTTCGAGAAGTACGATAAGGAGTTTCCGTATAAGGAAAAGCTAGTACTGCCCGGGCAGTTAGTGTAAAACGAAGGGCGTAGGGGGAGGGGAATGCCTTCCCCTCGCTCCTGGCACATGTCATCCCCGCGAAGGCGGGGATCTCCTAAAATGAATGCGTCAGGAGGAATTCTTCTGGCGCTTTTCTTTATTTCTCATCTTGCAATAACTTCTCGAATAGTGGGCGATACACTGCGATATCTTCTAGCTGCATGATGGTCGTGATCTTGTTGCCTGCATCCTTGCTCGACGCCCCGCAATGGAAAAGCTTCTCATTGGTGGTTCCGAAATCCAGGTAGATGTACCTGTCGTGGAATATGTTCCCCGTGGCACGAACATCGCCAAGTTCCACATCCGGACGTGCTGCCCTGAAGTCGGCCAGCATGCTCTCGGTCAGGCGGGCACGTCCATGTTGTTCGCTGAAAATCTTGACAGAAACACCCTTCGCCACGCATCGCAATAAATCGAGGGTCTTTACATCCAAGTAGTCGTCCACAATCAGCACCGACCTCTTCGCCATGCCGTAAATCTGCGTGTAAGCGACATCGGCCTCCAGGCGTTGCCCGTTCAGAATCAAAAAGTGCTTGAAAGTACTCGGATCGACGAAATTCGCCATGACCTTTTGGACATCATTAGATAATTGTTCGATTCTCTGATTTTGGGCGGAGTGGGCCGTATTGACAAAGAAATCTACGCGCTGTTCGACTGCTGTAAGTCGGGTATTGACGTTTTCAATCAGTTTTTGTTGAGTCTGGGGTGCCAGCATTCGCTGATTTACAGCGTAGCCCTTGAGCATGTACTCTTTCAAAATGTTCAAAGCCCATTGACGAAAGCGCGTGCCCTGGATTGATTTTATGCGGTAACCTACAGAAATGATGACATCCAGATTGAACCATTTGGTCTTATAGCATTTTCCGTCAGAGGCAGTTGTCAAGTATTCCTTGACAACTGAATTTCTGTCAAGTTCCCCCTCTTTATAGATATTGGCTATATGCAGGCTGATATTCTGCTTTGTGGCATGGAAAAGCTCGGCCATTTGCGCTTGAGTAAGCCAGACACTCTCGTTCTCGACACGAACTTCGATGTGAAATTCACCGCCCTCTGGCTGGTAAACGACAATTTCGTTCTTTTCTACAGCCGGCACTATATCCTTTTTCTTCATCGTCAACTCCTCTGGCATACAAGCGAAAAATGCCAAAGACTATACACTTGCGCACTAAATATAGATTCAAGAATCTAGTTTGTCAATAGGATCGTGGTAAAAAAACTCGTTGCCAAATGCAAAATCGATATAAAAAATATCGAAAACCGGTTTGATTAAGCGAAAAATGGGTGGATAATCTCAGAAATAGGTCGTGCGCTTATCCCTATAATAGTTTATATTCCTTTATGTACCGCACAATGCGGTGGTTAATTTTTATATGGAACAGTACTTTTTTAATAATATGTCCGAGAAGGTCGTGGATGACCTTCGTAAAACGGTCGTTCCTGGTTCCCGCCTGTCTATTGCCGCAGCAAGTTTTTCCCTATATGCTTTCGAGACTTTGAAGGATGAACTCTGGAAGATTGATTCTTTGCGGTTCATTTTTACTTCAAGGACATTTGTCAAGAAACAGGTTTCAAAAGAAAGTCGCGAATTTGACATCTCCCGTAACGCACGAGAACAAGCACTCAACGAGGAACAGTCTGCCCGCGAGCGTTCGCTGTTTGGTAGCGAATTTGAATTGAAGTTGCGCAACCAGCTGAACCAGAAAGCGATTGCGGTGGAATGCGCCGAGTGGATTCGCCAGAAGGTAAAATTCCGGACGAACATAACCGACTTGAACTATCAGACGTTCATGCATGTAAAGCAGCCCAATGATGACGCGCTTTATACGCCGTTCAACGAGTTTTCGGCGGTGGGCCTTGGTGTAGAAAAGGGCAACAACATTTCCAATTTCAGCATGAGGGTTTCGGCCCCTCTTTCCAATGACTATATCAACAAGTTTAACGAATGTTGGTTTGACGAATCGCAGTTTGAAGAAGTGACCCAGGCAGTCATGGATAGCATTGCTACGGTCTATAAAGAAAATTCTCCCGACTTCATTTACTTTGTAACGCTCTACAATATTTTCCATGAATTCTTGAACGATATCAGCGAAGATGTTTTGCCGAATTCGGCGACGGGTTTTAAGGAAAGCGCCATCTGGAAAAAGCTTTACAACTTCCAGAAAGATGCAGCCCTTGCCATCATCAACAAATTGGAAAAATACAACGGCTGCATTCTCGCCGATAGTGTGGGTCTCGGCAAGACATTCACGGCGCTTGCGGTGGTCAAGTATTACGAGAACCGCAACAAGAACGTGCTGGTGCTTTGTCCCAAGAAGTTGAACAACAACTGGATGACCTTCAAGAACAATCAGACGAACAATCCGCTTGTCACGGACCGTTTCCGTTATGACGTGCTGTATCATTCGGATTTGTCGCGTGATTCGGGGAGCACGAACGGCCTTGACTTGAGCCGCATTATTTGGAGCAATTACGACCTTGTGGTGATTGACGAATCCCATAATTTCCGTAATGGCGGCACGGCCACAGGCGATGATTTTTCTGCCGATGAATTTGACGATGATATCGACCGCAAGGAAAACCGCTATCAGCGTCTGTTGAATCAGGTCATTCGCAAGGGCGTGAAGACGAAGGTGCTGATGCTTTCGGCAACGCCGGTGAACAATCGCTTCAACGATTTGAAGAACCAGTTGCGCTTGGCCTACGAAGACGATTCGGAAAAGATGGATTCTTTGCTGAACTTGAACAATGGCATTGATTCCATTTTCAAGCAGGCGCAGAGTGCCTACAATGCGTGGGTAAAACTCCCGGCCTCTCAGCGAACTACGCAGGCGTTGCTTGAAACTTTGGATTTTGATTTCTTTGAACTGCTTGATTCGGTAACGATTGCACGTTCCCGCAAGCATATCGAAAAATTTTACGACATCAATGAGGTGGGCAAGTTCCCGGAACGGTTGCCGCCCATTTCGGAATCTCCCGACTTGACCGACGTGGCGGGGATTTCGTTCGATAGCATTTATCTGCTTTTGAGCCAGTTGCAAATGAGTGTGTATAGCCCGGCGCGATTTGTGCACCCGAGCCGTATCGAGGGCTATATCGACAGTTCCGAAGAAAAGGATTTGTTGCTTGGCCGCGAAATGGGCATTCGGAAACTCATGAGCATCAACATGCTCAAGCGCCTGGAAAGTTCTGTCTATTCGTTCAAGCTGACATTGGACCGTTATCACGAATTGGTTCAAAAAACAGTTGACAAGATTGAGAGGTACAAGAAGAGTATTGATGCGGGCAACGCGACTGCGGATGCAGATATTATTTATGATATCGATAGCGCGATTCTAGAAGATGACGAATTTACCGTCGGCAAGGATGTGCACTTCAATTTGGCCGATATGGATTACATTGGCTGGCTGAACGAACTTCGCCAAGAATTAAATGTGCTTGCGCAGCTACAAAAGATTGCCGAGCAGCTTTCGCCTGAACACGATTCCAAATTGCAGACCCTGTTTGCAAGAATCTGCAACAAGATTGAAAACCCAATCAATCCTGGGAACAAGAAGATAATCCTGTTCACGGCGTTTGCCGATACGGCGAAATATCTTTACGAACAACTTGCCGAGAAACTGCTCCAGAAATACGGAATCCACTCGGCACTTGTAACGGGCGATATGGACGGCCGCACGAATCTCCCGAAGTTGCGCGCCGATTACGATACGATGCTGACCTATTTTTCGCCGCAGTCCAAGGAACGTCATTTGCTCAGGAACATTGTCCCGGGCGATATCGACTTGCTGATTGCGACGGACTGCATTAGCGAAGGCCAGAACTTGCAGGATTGCGAATGCCTGATCAATTACGATATCCACTGGAACCCGGTGCGCATTATCCAGCGCTTTGGCCGTATAGATCGTATCGGCAGCAAGAATGCAAAAATCCAGCTGGTGAACTTTTGGCCCAACGTGAGCCTTGACGAATACATCAACTTGAAATCGCGTGTGGTTGCCCGCATGAAAATTTCGGTGATGACCGCGACCGGCGACGACAACCCCATCAGCGCCGAAGAGAAGGGCGACTTGGAATACCGCAAGGAACAACTGCGCAAGTTGAAAGAAGACGTTGTTGACCTTGAAGACATGAAAGGCGGCGTGAACATTGTGGATTTGGGCTTGAACGATTTCCGCATGGACTTGCTGCAATATCGCGAAACCCATCAAGAAGTCGAGAATGCGCCTACGGGAATTTTTGCGCTCGTGCATTCCGACGAAACAGGCGAATTGCCGCCCGGCGTGATTTACATTTTGCGCAACCGCAACAACGCCGTGAATATCCGCAGCAAGAATCGTCTGCACCCCTTCTACATGGTTTACCTGAAGCAGGACGGCAGCGTCGTTTGCAACCACCTTTCGCCGAAAAAGATTCTTGACCTGATGCGCCCGCTTGCCGCGGGCTTGCCACGCCCGACATAGCACTCTGCAAGGCCTTCAACAAGGAAACTGCGGACGGGCGCAAGATGGGCAAGTACAGCGACCTTTTGCAGCAGGCAATCGCCTCGATTATCGAAGTCAAGGAAGAATCCGATATTGACAGCCTCTTTGGCGAAGGCGAAACCACCGCACTCACCGGCGAAATCCGCGGCTTGGACGATTTTGAACTCGTGACATTCCTGGTAGTCAAATGATAAACCTGCCCTCTTCGACATTCGTGGGCAAGGTGGTGCCCAAGGAAAAATTCTATAGCAAGTGCGCCGTGAATACGGCGACCAAGAACCTTTTTGTCAAGTATGTGGAACAGATTGTGTGGCAAAATAAGCTGACCGCGCAGACCATGGCCGCAGAAAAGGGCTTGCTGGTGAACGAAATCGACGTCTTTGAAGTCAAAATGAAATCGTTTGATTGCCCGCGCAAGTTATTCGAGTTCATCGACCAGAATTTGCACCACCACAACATATTTGTCTTGACTTATGACGACAAGGCGAAACTCTTCGTGAACTTCAAAGAAAAAGAGAAGGACGAAACCTTTTTGGAATCCTTTGAAACGCCGTGGATGCCTGCTGACGAACCCGCATTTAATTTGTCCGGCAGCAATATGGACGAAATCTACGAATCCATCGTCTGCAGTGCCGCCTCAGATTACGTCATTGCGAGCGAAGTGAAGCAATCTAAAACATCATTAAAAGACTATATTATACAAAATAAACAAAACGCCAAAATCCAAGCCCAAATCGAAAAACTGGAGAAAAAACTCGCCAACGAAAAGCAGTTTAACAGACAGGTGGAGATAAGGGCGGAGATAAGGAAATTGGAAAAGGAGATGAAAACATGAAATGTCTTTCTATTATTCTAAACTATATAGTAAATAAGGCGGTAGATGTTTATATGGGGTTGTGTTCGATAAGCTTGATTGTGGCAGTATATTTTGTAAAGGAAGACGATTTTTTTATAAACATTTTTGAACACAAAGAGTTTTTTTCTTGTGTGGTATATCTTGCTGTTTCCATAATAATGGCGTATATTGGACTGTTGCTATTGAAAAATAGACCGAATGATTGTATAAACAAAGAAATTAAAATAATTGATTTGAGGACCAATTCCTTTCTTCCTAATTATTTAGGATATTTCTTTGTTGCGTTAAGCGTGTCTAGTGATTATGCCATTATTTTTGTTTTGTGTATTATATTATTATTCGTAATTGCATCTAATGTACATTACTTTAATCCATTCTTTCTTTTGTTTGGATATAAGTTTTATCATGTAGAGACCTCTATAAATACGAAAATATTTATAATTTCAAAAAGAAACATTAGAACTAATAATAGTAGTGGATTCAACCAATTGAAAAGAATAAACGATTTTACATTTATAGAAATTGGAGGAGTAAAATGAATAATTTCGTATTGGCAAAAATTCGTGGTGAAAATGACTCGCGAGTTTTGGTTTCTGAAATTTTAAATGATATGCCAGAAGAAAAGAGAAGTAATGTTTTTGCCTATATCAATGGCTATGTTCCAACCTTAAATTATTCAGAGGGAGCATTTACCATATCCTCAGATGAGGATTTGAAAAATTTGTTATATGGTATTGATGAACGTTTTTATACAACACCTATTGGTCAAGAACGTCGCATAGCTCGTTCTATAAAGAAACTGCCCATACAAGAATAGAGGATTTCTGTATGCAAGTTCTTCTAAATCCAGATAGCAAAAACGATTTAATATCTCTATACAAAAGAGCGTTTGAAAAGGCTGAAGAGATTTATCTCGCGACAGCATTTTTGACGGATTGGTCTTTCACCATTAAACCGAAGAAAGACTGTAGGAAATTCGTTGCTCTAGTGGGAACGAACTTTGGATTGACAAGAAAGTCTGCTTGTTTGTCCTTATTAAAATGGCTTCCTAAAAGGTTGCGAGGTGATGTCTTTGTGTTCCCATCGAATATGAATACATTTCATCCCAAAGTTTTGGTATGGAAAGAGAGGAACGAGTATTTTGCTTTAGTCGGTTCGTCTAATATGACTAGCGCCGCAATGTCTGATAATTATGAAGTAAACGCCTTTAATAATATAGAACAAGATGAATATGAAAAAATCGTTCAATGGTTTGATGAATGTATTGAATATTCCGATCCGCTTTCTAAAAGCTGGCTGAAAAATTACATCGAAAGTAAAATAGGGGGTACAAAGGGTGGAAAACGTAAAAAGGAAAAGAATGTAGATAATCAAACGCAGTTAAACCTTGATTTACCAAAAGTAAATGGCTATAGTTCCCTTTTGGATGAACGAAGAAAAAAACAAAATATTTTTCTAGAAAAGAAAGATCAGATTCTTCAGCTGTTAAGATCTAACGCAAACGGATCCATGAAAAATAATGTTTTTTGGAAAAATTTCACTGAGCTATGGCATAGAAAGTGGGAGGCAGAAGATTGTTTCCGTTTTCAAGGAAGTGGTGTTGAAAGGACCTGTACAAAAAATAATAATTGGAGGGAAATTACTGGATCCTTGTTAGATATCATTGAAAATGAAAAGAAAATGAGCCCTTTGGATTTGGATCAATTTGTGGCTGCGAAAATTGACCTGCTAGCAAAAAAGAAAAATCCTGCAAGAAAAGCTTGGTTATCTGAAATGTTGTGCCAATTTATCCCGGATAAATACCCTGTTTTAAATGAGCCTGTAAGAACGTGGATAAAAAAGAAAAAGTGGGCTTTAGATCGAGGTGGAACAGAAGGGAGAAAGTATATTGATTTGGCACGGAGATTACGCTCCGTTGTGAGGCAAAATTCAAATTATGTAAAAAATCTTGCGGAAGTTGATACGCTTATTTGGAGAATATGCCCCCCAAAAAAGAAGAAATCAAAAAAAATTATAGTTTTTTCAACATAAAATCCGGCCAAAATTATAGATATTTCAACATGCGGCGCGATTTTTGCCGAAAAGTGGCAGAATTTCGCTAAAATCGCCGTTTTTCTTTCTGAAAAACAATAAAAATACATAAAATGCGTAAATGTTGGCGTGAGCGTCTTGTTTTTTTCTAAAAATAATCTATATTACACATAGTGTGTAATCTTTTTATTAAAAAAGTACTGGTTGTTAAGATTACAAAAGGAGCTAAGGTGAATTGCGAAGAGATGAAAAATGAACTGAAAATTGCACCGTCACGTAACCCGTATGTCGTGTGGGATGATTTTGTTGCTCTGTGCAAATCTGGGAAAGAAATTCTTGTGTATGAAGATGCTCCCTCTGATGATGCCAATAGGTTTTTAAAATTGTACACTAATGAGGATATTGCTTCTTGGTTTGCTTCGTTGACGTCGAAACCCAAATTTATAAAGGTTGTCGAACTGGAAAAAAATATAATGGAAGGTCCGGCAGGAACACCTGTGTATTCTTATTTATTGAATTATGGTACTCATAATCTTTATGTGGCGATATTTGAACGATTAAAAAGTGAAGAATTACAGCAGATTCTTAAATCATTGAAACTAAATAAGCCAAAACCCAAAATCATAAACTGATTATACTTTAAGAATGACAAAAACAAAAAGGAATGCTTATATGAAAAATGTATCTGAATGCCCTGTTTGTGATTCTAAAAATATTGAAATCATTCATAAGGTGAAAAAAATTTTCGTACCCATGGCAGATTTTGCCAATCAAAATGTTTGCATTTGTCATTGTAAAGAATGCGGCGCAAAAATTCGATTGGATTCGGACTCTCGAGAAGAAGTGGAAAAGCAAAAAAAGATAAAAGGCGATGAAAGCATGCCCTTGTTGATTGAAAAAATAAACAAGGCTGGCTATTCTGATGCCCGTTTGGAGCGGGCCCTTGATTTGGCTCCGCATACGGTGTATCGCTGGAAGCAGGGAAAGCAGATTTCTGCAACTGTGTTGGCCTTGGCTCGTTATATCGCGTCTCAGCCGAAATTGATTGATTTTGCCGAAGAAGGCTTTGCCGATGGCGATTTGAAAGTTAATGTCGAAAGTCCGGAAGAGGGTTTCCCGGAATTAGAAAATGATGAATATCTAGCGGACTGTCTTTATCAGCCTGACGAAGCCGCTGTAACTCATGGCGAAAACGAGATAGATTTTTACAACTATTATAATCCCTGTTTTGCAAACGAAGGAGCGGTTGCCCTATGCAAGTAGAATCCAAAGTTTTGTGTGAAGAATTTCGCCAAGAGGCGAATGGAAGATATATGCTTCTCGGCATTTATCGAACGGGAAGAGTTGTGAATAATCTTCCAAAAGAAAAGCGTTGGAAAGACCCCATGTGCTGGTGTTTCTTTGCCGGAGTAAAGTTGGATCGTTCTGTTGATGCAAGTCATTATGTCGTCAGGTCCATCTCGACAAATGGCACGAGCCTTATGTCTGACATCCCTCTGGAAATCAGGGCGGAAGGCGACGACTTTGTTCAGCTCCCGATACGGGTAATCATGGACATGAAGGGGCCCGGAGAAATCATTGTCAATGTGTGTAAAGTCAATTCTGGCGAAGTTTATTGCGAGTTAGGTCGTTTTTCTGTAGTTGAAATGGACTGATTTCTTCTCTTTTTCTTAGTTAATCACCATTATCTTGATAAAAGTGTATTTTTTCAACACTTTTATCAAGATATTTCTGTGTTTTCACAACACTTTTCTCACTTTTGGCAATCGATATAATTATATATTTCGTACAAAAGGTATCCCATGGAAAAGATGAAGTTTGAAACTCCCGATATGGCGCAGATGAATGTCGAGAAGATTGCCGCGTTGTTCCCGAATTGCGTGACCGAAAGCAAGGCCAAGGATGGCAAGCTGAAGAAGGCGGTGAATTTCGACGCGCTCAAGCAGATGCTCGGCGAGAGTGTTGCGGAAGGCGACGAGTCTTACGAATTTACCTGGGTCGGCAAGCGCGACGCCATGGTGGAAGCCGCGAAACCCATCCGCAAGACGCTGCGCCCCTGCGTGGAAGAATCCAAGAACTTCGACACCACCGAGAACCTCTACATCGAAGGCGACAACCTCGAAGCCCTGAAACTCTTGCAAGAGGGCTACCTGGGCAAGGTCAAGATGATATACATCGACCCGCCCTACAACACCGGCAACGACTTTATCTACAAAGACGACTTCCGCATGGACAGCGCTAAGTACGCCGAAGAAAGCGGCGCCGTGGACGACGAAGGAAATCGCATGGTGCAGAATTCTGACAGCAACGGCCGTTTCCATTCCGACTGGAGTTCCATGATTTACAGCCGCCTGCTGCTCGCCCGCAACCTGCTCACCGACGATGGCGTGATATTTATCAGCATCGACGATAACGAACAAGCGAACCTGAAAAAGATTTGCGACGAAGTATTTGGTGGAAGTAATTTTTACGCACAAATTGTTTGGCAAAAAAGAACTTCTCCAGATGCTAGATTTAATTTAGGGGCAGCTCATGATTACATAACAGTAATAGCAAAGAATTTTAATGTGCTTAAAGAAACATTGAAGAAGTTACCCTTATCAGAAGAACGCTGTTCTCAATATAAGAATCCAGACAACGATCCAAGAGGTCCTTGGGCATCGGTGGATATTACTGGTCAAACAGGTCATGCAACGGGAAGTCAATTCTATAAAATCGTAACTCCAGGTGGTACAGAAATGTATCCACCCGCAGGAAGGTGCTGGGCTTTAGCGCAATCTACATTTGAATCTCTTTGTAAAGACAATAGAATTTGGTTTGGTGATGATGGAAATTCAAGACCAAGGCAAAAGAAGTTTTTGTCAGAAGGTGATGGTGGAAATGTATGGACTTGGTGGACTAATAATGAAGTAGGGCATAATCAAGAGGGTGCTAAAGATGTGAAATCTTTATTGGGTACGGGAGATTTGTTTAGTAATCCAAAACCAATAAGGCTGATTCATAGAATTTTGCAGTTGGCATCAAATGATAATTCTTTGATTTTAGACTTCTTCTCTGGTTCCGCGACAACAGCTCATGCCGTTATGCAATTGAATGCCGAAGACGGCGGCCATCGCAAATTCATCATGGTCCAATTACCTGAAAAATGCGATGAAAATTCTGAAGCAGCAAAGGCTGGCTACAAGACCATCTGCGAAATCGGCAAGGAACGCATCCGCCGCGCAGGCGATCAGATCTTAGAGCTTAGTTTACAGAACTTAGAAAAAGAAGGAATTGTCGAAAAGTATGCAAGAGAATTACCAGAAATTAGAAGTTTGGAAGAAGTCTATGGATCTAATGGAATTGGTCTATGCCTTGGTGAAGAGGTTGCCGAAGGAGGAAACATACGCTCTGTCGGATCAAATTCGCAGGGCTGTGGTGTCGATTCCGTCGAACATAGCGGAGGGGCAATCTCGGGGGAGCAAGGAGTTTGTCCAGTTTTTGAAAATAGCAAGGGGATCACGAGCGGAACTGGAAACACAATTGTTGATTTGCGAACGCTTAAAATACTTAACGAAAACGGATATCGAATCAAGCTTGAAGCTCTTGGAAGAAATCAGCAAAATGATCTCTTCGCTGATAAAGCATTTGACATCAAAGGTCTAAGTTCTAAGCTCTCAGTTCTAAACTCTGACCGTGGTTTCCGCGTCCTGAAAATCGACGACTCCAACATGAAGGACGTCTATTACTCCGCCGGCGAAATCTCCCAGCAAGACCTCGTCGAACAAATCAGCAACATCAAGGACGGCCGCACCGACATGGACCTCCTCTTCGGCTGCCTCGTCGATTGGGGCGTCTCGCTCTCGCTCCCCATCAAAACCGAAACCATCGAAAACCTCCAAGTCTATAACGTCAACGACGGCGACCTCGTCGCCTGCTTCGCAAACAACATCCCCGAAGCCGCCATCCGCCAAATCGCAGCCGCCAAGCCCCTCCGCGCCGTCTTTCGCGATTCCAGCTTCAAAAGCGACTCCGCCAAAATCAACGTCACCGAAATCTTCAAAACAATCAGCCCAAACACTACAGTAAAGGTGGTGTAAGATGAAAAATACAATATTGGCTTTTGATACTAACATATGGATTTACATGGTAGAAGAGCGTTTTTATCAATTTTTCAAAGAGTTGAAAGAACAAAAAAATAAGGGCTTCGTTGATATAATTGTTAGTGATATAGTAAAAAAGGAATGGAGTCGCAATAAAGATTCTGTTCGGAAAAAAGTTGTTGACGAAATAAAAACAGAATACAGACATACAAAACAATTGTCGGAGTTTATACAAGATTCTCATGCCCGGAATGCTTTTTTAGAACTTATTGCTTTTTGCAAGGATGAAGAAGCTAGATGTCAGGCAGTAGAAAACCGGATTAGTGAAATAGAGTTGTTTATGAATGAGTGTACTGAAATTACTGTTAATGAACAGCAAATTCTGTATGTTGCTCAGCTAGCGATTGATAAACAGCCTCCAATGCATAACAATAAAAATAATTTTAATGACGCTTTGATTTTAAGGAATTACTACCAATATGTAGAAGATAAAGTACGTAAAGAAGGTAGCGCCGTTCCTTCAAAATACGATTTTATTTATTTTTCAAACAATTCGAAAGATTTTATTGATCCTCAAACGGGAGAAGTATATAAAACTATTATTCAGATTCAGCCATCAGTAAGAACATACATTTCAAAAGACATCGCTGATTTTGCTCGTGTATTGGAATTATCATCGGATTTAATTGATGATTTTGATGATTGGGTACAAAGCCAGTTAGAATGGGAAGCTGAAGTTGCTATGGGACGATAAGTTTGGCGTACTAAAAATGATTTAATAATCACATGAGTATTAATTTAAGGAATGATTATATGGAAATTTTCAGAAAAGAGCTAAGAGATGCAGACAGAAATGTCGTTGGTGAATTTGCCATTATCTCTGAAACCGGGCGGAATCCAAATCCGCAGTATAATGTTCAAAGAGCCGTGAACCAGTATGTAGGTAATGACGATTACAACGATTTTGTTGAGGAATGGTTAGACAATCCATGGACTAGGCTTGTGGTTAAAGGCTTCAATGAAATTGATTTTCAACCAATGCAGGAATTGAACGGACAAGTAGAAAAACATGAAATTCCATTAGTTCCTGGAAATCGTTTCACTCGGTCAAAAATTGTTTTTTTGTTTGCGGACCCTACAATTGAAAATCCTCGTCCAATTATGGAAAGTGCTGTTCAACATGTTATAGAAGGTTCTCTCTATAATGCATTTATAGATTCCCATCTAGATAATCCTTGGATTCGTATTGTTGTTGTTGGGATTAATAATTTGCCTTTTGAGCCATATTCAATTGAAAAGGGTGTTTAATGACTCAAGCAAATACTTTTTTAGAGGGCGAATTTCCTTATTCTGAAGAATGCCTAGGAAATTCTATTCATTCTTGGCTATCATACCAAATAGCCCTCAATCGCAACTATAGTTTAGCAGAATCTTCTATAAATGTTCCGTTTGGAGAATATTTAGCTCAGTATATTAGCAAGTTGGAGTTGGAAAAGGAATTAAAATATTTTGGATCAAGATGGACGGATGCTTTCTTTGTTCGTCGAGAAACTGTTGATACGCCATATTATTTCGAATTTAAGTATACTAAAAACGGTTCTACGCGTAATCAACCTGAAAAACAGCGAGTGTTTAATGATTTGATGAGATTGAATTCTATTGATGACTGCAATTCATATAAATTTTTCTTAATGGCGGGAAAAAGCGAAGAATTTATGACTGATTTTGAGCAATTGATACCCGGGAAATCGGTAAGAAAAAATAAATTACCTCCTACCAATAAATCGCCAATGACTGTGTATAACAGCGTTTATAACAAGATGTTTTCTTTTGATATGAATGCCCCTGATAGAATTATTAACGTTAACGATCCTGATATATTAAATTTAATCACCGGTTTTGATAAAGAATATTCTAAAGACTATAGGAATAATCCTACAGTGCCTTACGCTCAATTTTCTCAAGACATTTCCAAGATAACTACAAAACTTGTATTTTTATCATGTATGGGGACATCTGCAAGAGTTGGAATGTGGGAAATAACAAAAACTCAACTTATAACCATTTAAAGTTCGAAAGGAGATGGTAAATCTATGAGAAAGATAATTGTTTTCCAACAGAATTTGCTGTTATTGACATTGATTACGATAAAGATGATGGGATATATACGGCAAGAATAAAGGATGTCACTAAAGGTTTGAATGTAAGCGTTCCTCCTCAACTTGGCAAGTCTATAGAAGAAGCTTTGGGCCTGATGAAAACATCATTAGAAACAGTAAACAATAATTGTTGGTCATTCGTGATAGATGTCCCCACTCAAATGAATGATGACACTATTATACATGATTGCTTTGATTTGTTTAATGTAAAGTTATCTATTGAAAATTCTGCACATCCAGAGGCTGCATTCAATGCTATTGAAAAGGCTGGAATTGATGGTGAAATTGTTGATAAAGATAATCGAATTTATCCAGCGAATTCAATTCATCAAATACTCAAAATGCTGAAAGAAGCATCGGTTGATAATTATCAGTATAGATTTATAGCAAAAAAAATCATAGTATTTTAATGGAGCGCTGATTGATCTACCCTGATGTTCCTCAACCTATTTTGGAAGGTGTCTGCAGAGTTCTTGCAGATACCGACGAGGGCATTACGGGCAGTGAAATTGGTCTTTATTTGTCGCAACTTAAAATAAAAGACGTTGCGCCTGATGCAACCAAATGGAAACGGCTGTATAATGCTTTAGCGGTGGAAGGTAATTCGACTAATTCGGTTGATAAAATTTTTGAATTTATCCAATTAGCTTTGGCTCCATCAAGATATCTTTCTAATCAGGATTTCTTTGGATATAGAGTTCGTTGTATAAATGAACAACTTGCTTTTGTTGGCATTCAATATCTTTTGAATGGTCAATTTGATTATGTGAAAAAGGCTGAAACAATTTCTGAGGCAAAGCAAAGGGTTGATTCTTTAAAATCAAAATTGGAAAATCAAAATGCTCATAGGCTGGTTTTTCAATATTGTAAAGAAGAACTGCTTGCCAATAACTATTTTCATGCAGTATTTGAGTCAATGAAAGGACTGGAAAAAAGAATTCAACAACTTTCTGGCTCTGACAAACAAGGGCGAAATCTTATAGAAAATGTTTTCAGTAAAAATCCTATTCTAATCATAAATAACTTTATAAATAAATCAGAACAGGATGAGCAAGAAGGCTTCAAGAACATTTTATGTGGCCTTATGGGAATGTTTCGAAATCCAGAAGCCCATGAACTTAAAGTTGAATGGCCTATCAATGAACAAGACGCACTTGAAATATTCGGCATGATTTCTTATTGCCATAGAAGATTAGATAAGGCTCAGAAAATCAGAATGGAGTGATTTGTGTCTACGCCTAAGTTTTCTTAATTTAATTAGTAAAAACGATTAACAATAGTGAATAATTCGTGTATTTTCCACAAGAGGATGTCTACGACATATGTATAAATTCTTTACTTCACATCTAAAAACATTGGCTATAACCATGTTAACTACGGGGATTTTGGTGCTTTTGTTAACCTATATATTTGTGCAGCCGGCATTTGCACCATCTTGGGATTATACAAAGACCGGTTCTATCGGAGATACATTTGGAGGTATAGCAGGAACTATAGTCGCTTTTATTGCCGCTTTTTTAGCTTTTTGGGCGATGTGGGCCCAATACGAAGCTAATGAGTCTCTTGCAAAAGGTAATGACTTGCAACAGTTAAGAAATTCTATATCAGAACATATTTCATTGCTTTCTACAATAAAGTTATATGATAGGGAACTAGGAGGAGCCGGTTATAAATGTGAAGATTCGCAAAAAAATATCGTTTATAATTTAGCTAAAGTTGACACACTATTACGTGAAGGTTCTGAAGCTCTTTTTGTTTTGTATCAAAAATTTTTTGTAAATCACTTTATTCGTATCTCAAAATATGAGTCAAATTCTAATAAATATAAAGCTGTTGCTTCAGCATATTCGAATTTTATTTCCGAACGGGGCTATTTGTTCAATTATTATTTAAACCATTCTTTGATTATATTACAAGATATTGATAATGCATCCCGTTTATCTAGTGATGAGAAAGAAAATGTTGTCAAAGAATTCATCCATATGCTACCTACTTATGAATTGGTTTTAATGATGTTGAGGTTCAAATTAGATGAGAAAATTGTATCTTATAAAGAAATAAAAGTGATTGAAAAATATAAAGTATTTGAAGGTTTGTTTCCAATAATAGATCCTTCTCATGATCAATATATTATGGATTTCAACTCTTTTATTGAGTCTGTTCCTTACATAAGAAAGTATGTATAAAAAGTCGGCCATTCTGCCGACTTCTTTGATTTAAGCAAATGCCAAGTTTTTCTTTTTGTCTTCAACTATTGAATCATCAAGAATAATTTGAGTTTCTTGTTGAGGATGTATTTTCTTTAGTTTAGAAGAACTGCTTTCTATTAATGCAGAAGCGAGGTTGAGCATGTTGTGGGTTGCTTCCAGTTCGAATTTGGCAATACCTTGAAGAATGGATTCATCATCAACTGCGTATTTTTGCAACTCTGTTAGTAACGCAGAAAGCTGATTGTAGGTATTCTTGATTTTTTGTGCGATGTTCTGCGGTTTGGAAATGATGAGCGTTGTTTCGTAGCCCAAAGCAGCAACATATTTGTTCAAATCACCAAGTTTAATTTGGTCATTGCTTGCGTATTCAAGCCTAGAAATGCAGGGTTGCGACACGCCCATCTTTTTGGCCATTTCCGCTTGAGAAAGATTGTTCTTCATGCGGAGAATCATCAGATTTTTGCCAAGAATATGATTTTTGATTTCTTTATCGATGCCCTTTCTTGCGTCGTCATCAATTCCCATATCCTTTAATAATTCCGAAACTGAAGTTATCTTCTTGTCCATAGCGGCCTCCCTTGTTAGGGTGTATGTGATGTTTTAAGCGTTTGGTTCTTGAAGGTTCTTTTTCACATAGTTGTGAATTGTTTGGATGTCTTTTTCTTGATGATGTTTGTCGCCTATAAAAAGAATGTGTAATACGTGTGTGGTCAAACAAGGGTAAATGTACAGTCTAAGAGGATGCGCTCCTTTACGGAGAGGGTGTTGCGTTATAGACACAACTCCTTTTCCTTCGTTATGGACAAAAGTGTTTTCTTTTTTGATTTGCTCAGGGTGTATCCCAGAATCTAAAGCACTTTTGTATCTATCTAAGTTTGCCATGATATTGACAAACTCTTGAGGGTAATTCTTTTGAAAGCTCTTTGCTGCACTGCGAGAAAAGCACGAGGCGTCGTTGTTTATTGTCCATGCGGAAGGCATATGTTCTCCTAGATTTTCATAAGTTAATCCTTTAATGTGATTGTTATTCGTTTTCTGAATAATAATATATTTTTTTTGTCGTTTTGTCAAGATTGTTATTCAAAAAATGAATAAAATGCCGAAATTTAACTTAATTCGACATGTTTTGTGTAATAAACCACTATAAAGGTGTGTCTAATCTTCATCCTATATAGGGATTGAGTTTTGAAATCATTGATTCTAGTCATAAATAAGTATTTTTACCCCTATGAAAGCAGAATCTAAATCTTTTTCCTTCTTGAACGAAATCCAGACTTTCGAAATCCCGTTTTTCCAGCGAGCCTACGTGTGGAAAAAAGACAACTGGGAAGAACTCTTGGATGATCTTAAACAGGTGAATCGCAGACACTTCCTTGGGTCTATCATCCTCAAGAAGATCAACGATTCGTCCGTATTCGGAGCAACAACCCGTGTAAGCGTAATTGATGGTCAACAACGCTTGACTACGTTGAGCATCCTGCTAAAGGCTATATATGATACCTTTAGTGATGAAATCAAGGTAAATGTTCTTGACGATGCGCGGAATGCTCTTTTTTACAAAAAGAAAAAGACAGATTCGGCTTATCATATCAAAGTCAAGCATTCAAAGGTGGATAGGCAAGATTTTGAAAAAGTTATCGGAAGTGTAGATGCCAACGGAATCACATCTATAGATTATTCGGAAATCGCAAATTTAGATGTCGATGATGACAATTCGTCACACAAGATTCTCTGCTGTTATAAATATTTCGTTGACCAATTAAAGACCTTCTCTCCTGACATCGTGAGCGATATCTTTGATAATTTGCTATCCGAAAATAACAAGATGATTGTGGTTATCGCCTTGGACGAAGATGACCACGAACAACAGATATTCGACACCATCAATAGTGCGGGCGTGCGCCTGACATCTACGGACATCGTGAAAAACGCCCTCTTCCAAAAGGCTCTTGAATTTTGCACAGAAGAAGATGTCGTTGAGTTCTACGATAACACTTGGGGAAATGTTTTCTGCAAGGACGAAGAAACCCTGCATTATTGGGGCAAGAAAAGGACCATCGGTCGCATTCAGCGTGACAACAGCGAAGTCCTACTACAATCCGTAGCGATCATTGAAAAGATATTTGACCCAAGCGAGCATACCCTGACGGACATTCCTGATCTCTACAAAAAGTACATTGAGGACATGAAAGAAAAAGAGGTAAAGGAATTTGTCCGGAAAATCATTAATTATGCTCAGATATAT
Organism: uncultured Fibrobacter sp.; assembly: GCF_946062555.1. Taxonomy (GTDB): domain Bacteria; phylum Fibrobacterota; class Fibrobacteria; order Fibrobacterales; family Fibrobacteraceae; genus Fibrobacter. The sequence continues at coordinate 27,763 of NZ_CAMGVQ010000013.1, read as the reverse complement.
CGTGACAATGTCCCGGAATTGAACAAGACTACTTGTTATTCTTATGAAGATAGCGCCAAACGCTTATTCCATATTCTAGACGAACTTGGTCTGACAACCTTTAATCCGTACATTCTATTCTTGCTGAAAAAGTATGAAAAAGACGAAGGTGCACTGAATCAGCGAATGAATGAATTGGAAAAATTCATTATGCGCAGAATGATTGCGGGAGAAAGTACAAAGGGGTACAACAAGAATTGCCTTGAGTTTATTGATGACGAGACGAAGCCATGCCAGATGGCAGAACTTATCTCGAATGACGAGGTATTTACCGGCCTTTCTAAAATAAAGAACCGCGAAGCGACTCTAATTCTTTTCTGGATTGAACTCAAGCGCCGCTTCGATTCTAAAAAATATGATCTTAAGGAATTGAAATACGATTACACGCTTGAACATATCATGCCGCAAAAGTGGGAGGAAAATTGGAGCGATGTACCGTATGTTAATGCCAAGGGCGAGAAAATTGATGAGGACGAAGGTAAGGTTAACCGTCAAAAGATGGTGTATTCCATTGGCAACATGACGCTCTTGACCGGCAAACTGAATACGTCTATCCAGAACAATAAGTTCAAAGTGAAAATGGAAGGCTCGCCCAAACGCAAGGGCGTCAAGGCTTATGCGGAACTGAGCATTACTTCTATCGATATTGTCGAAAATGTTTACAATGCTCACAAGGAATGGAATGAATACCAATGTCTCCAGCGTCAGGTTGCATTGACAAAGGAAGTTCTGGATATATGGGGCGTTGATGACGGTGATTTTGATGAACCTGAATCGTTTAATGTCATTGGCGTCAATGTGTCTAAGCCGCTGATAAGATCTGTGGGCGCAAAGGGTAAAAAAACAAATATTATCCTTTATAAAAAAGATGGCTCGACAATCCAACATGATTCTGCAAAAGACACATTGGTAGAAGCGTTTGAAGAAATTCTAAGGAGCATTGATAAAAAACAAATGTGTGAATATGCTCAAAAGTATTTATCTGTACTAGATAGTGAACCTTTATTCAAAAAAGGAGAACACAGTTCCAAATATGCAAATTCAGTTCCCATGGGTGATGGGTATTATCTAAACACTCATAGTAGCACAGAAACCAAGAAGAAACAATTGGAAGACTTGTCGGATGCACTGAATTTGGGATGGCGTGTTGAATTTTTGAAGAAAGGATGATTCGTCATAACTTGAGAAAAATGTGGGTTCGTAAACCTCTGAAGTACGCCGGATATTATCCTCTTTAATGAAAAATAAGTATCTTTTAAATTATACGGAGGCATTATGATCCAGGATTCTTTCGAATTTGTCGTGTACATGATTCACGCTTGCGCGAACAAGTGGAATCGGCTGCCGTCCGCCGTATATAAAAAACTTAGGGATTCTGGTTGTATCCAAAAGTTCCTTGTTCCCAATTACGAAATAATGCACACGCAAGGGACTGATTTTGTCGTGAGCGATATCGAGGAATATTTGAAAGTTCGCAAGGTAGCTATATGATTGTTTACCATGGTTCAATACAGGTCGTGCAGAAGCCTGATATCAATCATTCTTATAGGCCCCTTGATTTTGGAATGGGGTTCTATGTGACTACCGTTCGCGAGCAGGCTATCCGTTGGGCCGAAAGAAAGTCAAAAATTTATGACGGTGCGAGTCCTGTTCTGAACATCTACGAGATGTCGGATGTTACAAGCGATTTATCGGTAAAGACTTTTCCAGAAGATTTGAATGAATGGATAAATTTTGTCTGCAAGTGCCGCGATGGGGCTTTGGATTACAAGGATTACGATGTTATCGTAGGCAAGGTTGCGAATGACAAGGTTTTCCGTGTGGTGGACATGTATCATTCGGGAATCTGGGACTTAGACCGTGCCTTGAGAGAAATCAAGGTGTATCCGCATTACGACCAGATTGCCTTCATTACGCAGAAAGCGATTGATTCGTTGCTAACGTTTGTTTCTGGCGAAGAGGTTTAGCTTATGGATGGCGAAGTTCTAGAGAAGGTTTATCAGGAACGTCTGGAAGAACGGATTATAGCGTATTTGGCGCAGGTGCGTAAGTGTTCGCTGGAAGAAGCTATGGATCTGTATTACCAGAGCAAGCTTGCCGATAAAATCCATGAGGGCGTTGAAGGCATCCAGTATCTTGATTACAAAGTCCTTGTGCAGATACTTGAAGAAACAGAACTTTCTGCAAAACATTCCTAATTTTACACTATGAAAATCCAGTTCAAGTACCAGCAGTTCCAGGCGGATGCCGCGAAGGCCGTTTGCGATGTTTTCGCGGGGCAACCCTATTTGGAATCGAGCTACTTGATGGATTCGGGGACGACCAAGCTCTTTGGCGGCAGTGTGCCTGCGCAGAGGGGCGTGACCGGTTTTTGCAACCAGCGTCTGGTGCCCGAGTTGAGCGATTCCAAGGTGCTTGCGAATTTGCAGGCAGTGCAGTCTGCGAATCTTTTGCCGCAGTCCGACAAGTTGGAAGGCCGCTACAACCTGACCATCGAGATGGAAACGGGTACGGGCAAGACCTATACCTACATCAAGACGATGTACGAGCTGAACCGCGCCTACGGCTGGACCAAGTTTATCGTGGTGGTACCGAGCATCGCCATTCGCGAGGGCGTCTATAAGTCGTTCCAGATTATGCAGGAGCATTTTTTGGAAGAATACGGCAAGTCCATCCGGTTCTTTATCTACAATTCGCAGAACCTGACCGAGATTGACCACTTTGCGTCGGACAGTCACATCAACGTGATGATTATTAACTCGCAGGCGTTCAACGCTACGGGCAAGGATGCTCGCCGTATTCGCATGAAGCTGGACGAGTTTCGCAGCCGCCGCCCGATAGACGTTATCGCGAGCACGAACCCGATTCTGATTATCGACGAGCCGCAGAGTGTCGAGGGCAAGAAGACGAAAGAGGGCCTTGCGGAATTCCAGCCGCTGTTGACTTTGCGCTATTCGGCGACGCACCGCAAGGACGCCATCTACAACATGGTTTACCGCCTCGATGCGATGGATGCCTATAACAAGCACTTGGTCAAGAAGATTAGTGTCAAGGGCATTACGGTGAGCGGTTCTACGGCGACCGAGGGCTACTTGTACTTGGAAGGCGTCCAGGTGTTTACGGACAAGGCTCCTGTCGCGACTCTTGAATTTGATTGCAAGGGCAAGGGTGGCTTGCTCAAGAAAAAGGCCCATGTCACGAAGGGTTTTAATCTTTACGAACAGTCGGGCGGTCTTGAAGAATACAAGGATGGCTATACCATTACCGACGTGAACGGCAATGATTCCTCTGTGACTTTCACGAACGGCAAGAAGATTTTTGCCGGTGATTGTGTGGGCGTGGTGAACGAGGATCAGTTGCGCCGCATCCAGATTCGCGAAACGATTATTTCGCATTTCGAGCGCGAACGTGCACTTTTCGGCAAGGGCATCAAGGTGCTTTCGCTGTTCTTCATTGACGAGGTCAAGAAGTATCGTGATTACGACGCTCCGGACGAGATGGGCATTTACGCCAGAATGTTCGAAGAAGAATACGATTCCATCCGCAAGTCGATGCAGCAGGATTTGCTGGAGAGCCCGGAGTATTTTGAATTCCTGGAAAAGACGGATGCCCACAAGGCGCATGCGGGGTATTTCTCCATCGACAAGAGCAAGAAGGGCGGCGGTCGCTTTGTAGATAGCAAGGTCGCTCGCGGGTCGTCGGATTCCGACGATATCGACGCTTATGACTTGATCATGAAAGACAAGGAATGTCTGCTTTCGCGCGAAGAACCTGTGCGGTTTATCTTTAGCCATTCTGCCCTGAAAGAAGGCTGGGATAACCAGAACGTGTTCCAGATTTGCACGCTCAAGAGCAGTGCTTCGGAAGTCCGCAAGCGGCAAGAAGTGGGCCGCGGCTTGCGTTTATGCGTGAACCAGAACGGCGAACGCATGGACGAGAGTGTCTTGGGCGGCGATGTGCATTCGGTGAACGTGCTTACGGTTATCGCGAACGAGAGTTACGAGGATTTCGCGAAGGCGTTGCAGACCGAAATGGCGGAAACGATTGGCAGCCGCCCGGTCAAGGTGACGATTGACCTGTTCAAGGGAAAGTCGTTTACTTCGGAATCTGGCGAAAAGTTGTTTGTGACGGATGACTTTGCGCAGACGGTTTACGATGCTTTGCTGGAATGCGGCTACGTGAAGAAGGGTGCATTGACGGATAAGTATCGCACGGACAAGGCTGCGGGTACGCTATGCCTTTGCGAAGAAGTTGCTCCTTATTCCGCAAGCATCTGTGGTGTTCTCGATACGCTTTACGATGCCGATGCGATTAAGCCCGAAGATGCCCGTAAGAACAATGTGGAACTGCGCCTGAACAAGAGCAAGTACAATTCCAAGGAGTTCAAGGAACTCTGGCAGAAGATTAACGCGAAGTCCGCTTACGTGGTAGATTTTGAGACGGATGAACTTGTCCGTAAATCGGTTGATGCGCTGAATGCGAACTTGCGCGTGACGAAGATTTTTGTCAATGTTACGCAGGGTGCGATGAATGCGATTCAGTCTAAGGCTCAGTTGCAAGCGGGAACTGCATTTACGGTAAATTCTACGGCGACCAAGGCTGCTGTTGTTGTCGCAAATTCTAGCGTCAAGTACGACTTGATTGGAAAGATTGTCGAAGATACGGGACTTACCCGCAAGACCGTTGGCGAAATTCTTGGTAAAATCCAGAAGCCCGTCTTTGAGCAGTTCCAGGAAAACCCCGAAGAGTTTATCATCAAGGCGAGCCGCTTAATCAACGAACAGAAGGCGACCGTCATCATTGAGCATATCACGTATAACAAGCTGGAATCCAGTTACGAGACGAGCATCTTTACCGACAACACGATGAAGGGGCGCCTCGGTATGAATGCCTGCGAAACGCACCAGCATTTGTACGACCACCTGATTTACGATTCCAGTAACGAACGCGACTTCGCGCAGAAACTGGAAACGAGCAAGGAAGTATCGCTTTACATCAAACTGCCCAAGGGATTTTTTATCAATACGCCCGTTGGCAAGTACAATCCCGACTGGGCAATTGCTTTCCATGAGGGCGAAGTCAAGCACGTATATTTTGTCGCCGAAACCAAGGGCTCCATGAGCACCATGGAACTCCGCGAAATCGAATCCGCCAAAATCAAGTGCGCCCGCAAACATTTCGCTGCCATTTCCAGCGACTCCGTCACCTACGACGTGGTGGATTCTTACGAACGATTGCTGAATTTGGTGAAGTAACCGTTGGTTGTAAAATTTCCTTACGCCCCTTGCCAGTTTTCTGAATAATATGAGGATGCTTACAAAATGGGTAGCAGACAGATGAATCGCGGGGAAACCTTACCTAATCTTGAAACAAGAGTCTTGACAATCCCGCTCCAGGAATATATGTTTAGTGTACAAGTGAGTAGAAAATAGTAGGGAAAGTATGACTTTGGTGTTGTGGATAAGTCCGTGGCTTAGAATGGCGATTTTGACCATCATAAAGGACTTGTGTTTAAAATCTTAAACATTACTGGGGGCTTCAACACCAAAGTTCTACATCGCCATTTTTGAAAATCGCCCTAATTGGCGAAAATGAGGCGACTTAAGGGGCTGATGCCGGTATAAATGAGCAAAAAAGTTATATTTTGCACCATGGCCAAAAAAAATGAAGGCGGGCGAGCTCCCAAGAAACTATCATTAGGACAAATTTCGGATATCTGGCAAAACGCCTCTGCCACGACAGAAAATTTTAGGGCGAATATCCCGCTTGAAGATACTGTATTCAATTTAGGTATTGACGAAAGCGGGCGTGCCTATTTCTTTTTTTCGAACGACAAGGGCGCTTTGATTGCTCTCGAAGACATTGTATGCGGTGGTTCTCCGCTGGACCTTGCCATAGACCGTGTCAAACAACAACGGCTTAATACGGTTTCGTGGGGAGACGGGCCGAACGGAGTGGTTTATCTTGACCAGAATGCGGAATTTGCCTACCAGCTTTTCAAGGGCGAGCGAAATTTCCGTTTTGGAAAAAGCATCGTGACCAACGCCGAAAAGACAGAACGGACGGCGGTTCTTTTGCGCATCGACCCTTCAGAAGAATTGAAGGAGGATTTTTCCGACATAGAATTCAAGCTTTCGCTTGTCCTAAACACCGAAACGGAAACGCTTGAAAATCCAATTCCGCTTTGCCCTACCTATGCACTTTGCGGAAAGAAGATTTACAGGACGCGGGACCTGGGGATTAACTACAACAAGCTCTCGGATATCGAAGGCGTTTTGAACGGGAAGGAAATTGAAAAGTTCCTCTCGCTGTTTGCTTCCATTTTCCCTTCCATCAAAATCGAGATGACGCAATTTAGCGAAACGTCCATGCCTAAAACTTCCGCAGAACCCGCGCTCCACTTTGCGGGGCTGGACGAATCGGGAAACCTTTCGATTCGACAGATGTGGTGCTTCGACCCGTTCCCAGTTGACTTTGTTTCGGAAAACAAGCCTTCGACCCTTGTGCGCCTGCATGTATCAAGCCGTACCATTTCGAGGATTCCTGTAACATACGGTGGCACCGAGAGCTGGAAAAAGATGGATTCTCTCTTGAGGGGCTGTATCAGCCGACACCCGGAATGCAAGGAGGAGGGCGCCAGGGCCTACGACATTGAAGGCGACGAATTGTATATCACATCGGCGCTTGCGCTTCCGTTCCTTTCTGAAAATTTGAGTGACCTTGCACAGAATTACCGGCTCTTCGGGACCGAGGCGTTGAGCAAATTCAAGTTCAAGAAGGTGACGCCGCAGACACATCTTTCGGTGGGGGATGGTATCGACTATTTCGACACGAAATGTACTGTCGAAATTGACGGCGAAATAATGTCACCACGAAAGATTGTCGAGCTTTACGAAGAAAATAATTTTATTCCGCTTTCCGACGGTTCCCGTGCCATTATCGACAAGAGTTTCTTTACGCGGCTCAAGCGGTTACTGGGGCGCGAACAGAAGGATGGTACGTATAAAATATCCTTCTTTGACATGCCTCTTGTCGATAGTCTTATTAATGCCAAAATCGAAAACGCGAAAGAAACAGAACTTCCGTGGCAAAAATTTTATTTCGGGTTCGATACCATTCCCGAAAGAAAGACGGCGAAGTTGCCTGTCGTAAAGAAACTTCGCGATTACCAGAAATACGGTTTGCAGTGGCTTGGCTATGTAACCGAAAACAATCTGGGGGCCTGCCTTGCCGACGACATGGGACTTGGAAAGACTATCCAGACCATTTCGCTCCTTGCAAGCGCTTATGCAAAAAAGTCCAAGGGAAGTTCGCTTGTGGTCGTGCCCAAGAGCCTTATCGAGAACTGGAAAAACGAACTTTCAAAGTTCGCGCCTGAACTAAGTGTCTACGCCTATTACGGCACTGAACGCAGTATCGATAAGGCCAGGCGACACTCCGTTATCCTCACCACGTATGCGGTTGTCCGAATCGACATCAAGATTTTGCAAGGTGAAGAGTTTGAATATGTCGTGCTCGACGAAGTGCAACAAATCAAGAATACGGCAAGCCAGGCGAGCAAGGCGGTGATGCTCCTTTCTGCTAGACACCGCATTGCCTTGAGCGGAACCCCCATGGAAAACAACCTGGGAGAGCTTTATTCCATTTTCCGGTTCCTGAATCCACCGATGTTCGGGACCGAAGGGGAATTCAATTGCCGTTACGGAAACCCCATCCAGAAAGAAAATGATGAAGAGGCCGCCCGCGAACTTTCCGCAAAAATCCGTCCGTTCATTCTGAGGCGATTAAAGCAGGAGGTAGCGAAGGAACTTCCGGAACGGACCGAACAGGTGATGTATGTGGACATGTCTCCCGAGCAGGCGGCACTTTACGAGCAGCAGCGCATATTCTACCAGAAATTGATTAAGGGCGAAATTGCGAAAAACGGATTCGAGAAATCCCAGTTCTGCATTTTGCAGGCTCTGACCGAGCTGCGCCAGATTGCTACTGTTCCTGAAAGCAAGACCGAGGGCGTTGTCGAAGGAGCCAAGTGGGAAAGGCTGGTGGATGCCATTGCGGAACTTGTCGAAAGCGGGCACCGTTGCCTCGTGTTCTCGAATTTCTTGGCATCGATTGATGCAATGGCGGAGCGGCTCGAAAAATCGGAAATAGCGCACCTTGTCATGACGGGAGCTACCACGAATCGCGCGGAACTGGTGAAAAAGTTCCAGCAGGACGGAAAATACAAGGTATTCCTGATGACGCTCAAGACGGGCGGCGTGGGGCTGAACCTGACCGGCGCCGACTACGTGTTCATTCTGGATCCGTGGTGGAACAGGAGTGCCGAGCAGCAGGCTATCGACCGTACGCACCGCATTGGCCAGACACGCTCCGTATTCTGCTACAGGCTGATTTCCCGCGGAACCATCGAGGAAAAAATCATGGAACTCCAGCAAAAGAAGGCGGACCTGTTCAGCGCCATCATTTCTTCGGACGGGCAGCAAATCAAGAAACTTACCGAAGAAGACATCAACTACCTCTTGAACGTGTAGGTTTTTATGCCGAAGAATAAGAAATGGACTCAATTGCAGAAAAAACTGGAGGAGTGGTCTCCCGGCGCTTCAAAAATTATCGATCTAAAAAAGCTGAAAAAGGCGAATGACGTAGCATTACAGCGCGTAGTCGCAAGCAAGCTCGCTTCGTCGGTACCCAATGTGTCGCTGGCGTCGGACATGGTGAAAACGGGCACTGTCCCGGAATCGCTGCTAGATAAAATCACCCATGAAATACGGTTATCCCGCACTACCGCAAGTGATATAAAGAATTACGGTAGCCGGCTGCTAAAACCAGGAAACATGAACGTAGCAACATACTGCAGGGCACTTGCAGAAGCGTTTTGCGACAGGGAGGCTTTCGAAGCCTACTATAACAGCTTTGGCAACCATGTCAAGAAAAGTTTCTTGCATCTCGCATTTGAGCCGTATGTTTTTACGGATCAGATTGAAGAACTTGTCGAACGAGATAAGCCAGAATCTCATTTTAACGATTACGAGTACCCGCTTTCCTTTGCGATTAAATATGGTTACCGGGAAATTTTCTTTGTCCCGCCATACACAAAAAAGCGTTTGCAGGAATACTTCGCCTCTTATCAAAAACCGAGGGTGAGGTTGTCGCCTGAAGATTTTTTCAATTCCAAGGAACTTTTTACAGAGGAAGCCGGGCAAGAACTTGTTGCCAACTTGCCACAAATTTATCTGACCCTTTCGAATATGGATTTCTTTGGGCGAGAAATGGGCTCCCCGTTACTGAAAGTACTTCTGCAGCGGGTCGATCAAGTTGCCAAACTCTCGGAATTTGCGAATGGGGCGGATTTTTCCGTGGTAACACTCAAAAACGACGCCGGATATCCTTCGACCCTTCTCTCTTATCCGGATAAAAATGTAAAGCGGATGCAAAACGCCCGCACCACGCTTGCGTTCTACTTCATTTCCTTATTCGTTCACCAGGGAATGGAGGCGGGAATGGACAAGCGGGAATTTTCGAAACTCTTGGCAACCCCGCAAGATCTGATAAAGCGGGCCGTGAGGATTTTTTTCGGAAAGGAGGACATGAAAATTTATTACAGGAGCGGGCAAATGAAAGGATACGCCATTCAATTTGACAAGAAGCTCCTGTATCCGCATGCGACAGTATATGACTATTACGACAGCCTGACATCGGAAAAACGGAATGAAAATTTCAAAAGGCTGTTCAAGCTGATTAAGGAATACCCGCCGCTAGAACCCGTGAATTTTAAGGACTATATCGAAAATCTTGAGACAAAGGGGCTGCCTGAGTTGACTCCTGTTGGCTGCGATGTGGATGTGGCCTGCTTCTATAAACTACCGGACAGGTTCTGCAGTCCTGTCCAGTGCAAGGACAATATCAGGATCCGTGATCGACAGCGGTACGAGGCACTTGTGCATGAACCGGCTTATACAAACTTGTTCCTTGTGCTCGCATCTATAGGCCTGTTCGAAATTACGTGGAACCCGTGTAATGCGCCGGAAGATATACCGGATAACGGAGCCCGCTGGCTGAACAACCTGAATTTTTTCTGTTTCGGAAAAATCGGGCATATCCGCATGACGGAACTGGGTAAATACGTTTTCGATTTAAAAGACTCTCTTGAACTAAAGAATGTCAAGAAGCGTTTGCCGGTAAAATTGGACGAGCGCAATTTGACAATTCATGTCGACAAGGACGACAAGCCTTCGCAAATTTTCCTTGCTCCGTATTGTACGGTGCTATCGCATACGCTATTCAGGATTGACCGGATTAAATTCAGAAATACCTGCGATACAAAAACGAAGGTGAACGATTTTTTTGAAAACATGGATACGCTGACAGAGGGGGAATTACCCCAAATCTGGAAAGATTTCAGGGATAAACTTCTAGAAGGTTTCGTCATGCTAGAAGAAGAGAGAAACTGGCTGGTCTTTTCGCTCGAAAACATGAACAGCGCCCTTGTCCGCGAAATCGGGAAACTTTCACTTCAGGGCTTATGTGTCAAGATGGAGGGTAAGCGCATTGCCGTGAGGGAGTCGGAGTTCCCGCGGTTCAAGGCAAGTTTGGAATTGGCCGGATTCAAGGTGCTTTGATATCCCTTGTCACTCCGCCGTCATTCCATTATTATATATTTCCGGCATGCCTAGAACAAAGTCAACTTCTGCGCAGTCTGCGCCCGCAAAAAAGAAATCCGTCCCCGAAAAGTCCGTAGAGGCGTCCCTCTGGGAGTCTGCGAACAAGTTGCGCGGCAGCGTGGAACCCGCCGAATACAAGCACGTGGTGCTTTCGCTAATCTTCCTCAAGTTTGCAAGCGACAAGTTCGAGGAACAGCGTGAAAAGCTCATCGCCGCCGGCCGCCAGAAATACGTGGAAATGCCCGAGTTCTACAACAAGGACAATGTGTTCTACCTGGAAGAAACTTCCCGCTGGAGCTTTATCATCGAGCATGCCCGCCAAAGTGATATTGCGCTCCTGATCGATACCGCGCTTGCGAACATCGAAAAGAAGAACAAGGCGTTGCGCGGGGCGCTCCCCGACAACTATTTCTCGCGCCTGCAACTCGACACCGCAAAACTCGCGGCGCTCATCAGCGACATCGACGGCATCGACACCATCAAGGACAAGGAACAGGATGTTGTCGGGCGCGTGTATGAATATTTCCTCGGAAAGTTCGCCATCGCCGAAGGCAAGGGCAAAGGCGAATTCTATACGCCCAAGACAATCGTCGGTCTCATCGCCGAAATGATTGAACCCTACCGCGGCAAGATTTACGACCCCTGCTGCGGTTCGGGCGGCATGTTCGTGCAAAGCATGAAGTTTATCGAGGCGCATCACGGCAACAAGCGCGAAGTCTCCGTATATGGCCAGGAATACACCGGCACCACGTACAAACTAGCGAAGATGAACCTCGCCATCCGCGGCATCTCCGGAAACCTGGGCGACAAACCCGCCGACACCTTTGCCGAAGACCAGCACAAGGATTTGAAGGCCGACTTTATCATGGCGAACCCGCCGTTCAACCAGAAATCGTGGCGTGCCGAAAACGAACTCCTCGATGACCCGCGCTGGAAAGGCTACACCGTGCCGCCCACGAGTAACGCGAACTACGGCTGGATTCTGAACATTCTCTCGAAACTCTCCGAAAACGGCGTAGCAGGCTTTCTGCTCAGCAACGGTGCGCTCAGCGGCGAAGGCGACGAACAGCAAATCCGCAAGGAACTTTTGCAGAACGACAAGGTCGAGGCAATCCTCATTCTGCCCCGCAACATGTTCTATTCCACCGACATCAGCGTGACGCTCTGGATTCTGAACAACAACAAGACCGCCCGCGAAGTCAAGGTCGGCGATTCCATGCGCAAGTACCGTAACCGCAAAGGCGAAGTGCTCTTTATGGACCTGCGCCAGATGGGTGAACCCTTTGAAAAGAAATACACCCAGTTCAGCGCCGAGGATATCGCAAAAATCAGCGGCACCTACCACAAGTGGCAAACGCAGAAAATCAAGGACGAAGCCGAATACTGCGCCACCGCCACCCTCAAGGAAATCGAGGCGAAAAACTGGTCGCTCGTGCCGAGCAAGTACATCGAGTTCAAGAACCGCGACGAGGCCGTGAACTTTGACGAAAAGATGCGTGAACTCCACGCGGAAATGCGTGACCTTTTGAAAAAGGAAAAGGAGTCCGAAAAGGAACTCGCCAAAGTCTTCAAGAACCTGGGATTTGAATTGTAGAGTGTCACGCGGATTGGTTCGTACCTAACGGTACTCACGAAAGAAAAAACAGCGAAGGTCGTTAGACCTGAGCAACAAATGCGTAAGGCGAATGAAGCAGGATTGCTTGTAAGCCTATTTCTGAGCCTAGCATTTGGAACGATGTTCAACCCGTGTGATAAAGAAAAAGGAGCGTTAACTCGGAAAAAGGAAATGGATTTAGTAACAGTTCAATCTATTGCATATTTTTAGGTGCTGAGATATATTAGATGTCACGCGGATTGGTTCGCACCTAACGGTACTCACGGAGGAATAATGCTTTTGTATGAAAAGGAAACAAGTAAGATTCTAGAGGCGTGTATAAATGTCTTTAATGAATTAGGATGTGGTTTTCTTGAACCAGTGTATCAAGAAGCGTTAGCAATAGAGTTTGGCTATTTGGGAATTCCGTTTAAAAGAGAAGAAAAACTGGAAATCACCTATAGAGGGAAAAAACTTTGCAAAGAGTACTATGCGGACTTTATCTGCTATGATTCTGTGATTGTGGAATTAAAAGCTGTCTCAACATTGGTAAAAGCCCATAAAGCCCAAGTGATAAACTACTTGAAAGCGACGAAAAAGGAGATAGGATTGCTGGTAAATTTTGGAGCGGCTTCTTTAAGATGGGAGCGGATTTCATGCCTTAACAGCGAAGGTCGTTAGACCTGAGCAAATCCGTGTGATAAAACAAGATATTCTGAACTGCTACTCCCGATTTTCGCTGAATTTCGGAAGTAGAACTCCCTTTTTTCTTGTTTTTAGCTGATTATGCTTTAAGGATGTCACGCGGATTGGTTCGTACCTAACGGTACTCACGAAAGTAAAAAAAAACAGCGAAGGTCGTTAGACCTGAGCAAACCCGTGTGACTCAATCAAAAAAAATACTATTTTCAAATTTAAGGTATCGGATAAAGTGGAATGATGAAACGGCTTGGAGACTACATACGGCCCGTAGATGTGCGGAACAGGGACTTGAAAGTCGAAAGACTGCTTGGGATAAGCGTGACTAAAGAGTTTATCCCGTCTATCGCAAATACGATTGGCACGGATATGTCATCGTATAAGATTGTGTATCCGAATCAATTTGTTTATATCGCGGATACGTCACGACGTGGAGATAAAATTGCAATTGCTTATTTAAAAGAAAATGAAGAACCGGCTTTGGTTTCGGCAATTTATACCGTTTTTGAAGTTGTTGATACGAACGCCCTGGATCCCGAATATCTGATGATGTGGTTCCGTCGCCCGGAATTTGACCGCTACGCCCGATTCCATTCTCACGGCAGCGCCCGCGAAGTCTTTGACTGGGAAGAAATGTGCGAAGTCCTGGTCCCCGTCCCCGCGATAGAAAAACAGCGTGAAATCGTCGCCGAATACAACACCCTCGCCACCCGCATCGCAACCAACAGGAAACTCATCGCCACCCTCGAACAAACCGCCCAAACCCTCTACCGCCACACCTTCATCGACAACATCGACCCCAACAATCTGCCAGATGGATGGAGGATGGGAACTGTTGGCGAAATCGCAAAGGTTAAAGTTGGCGGTGATAAACCGGATGTTTTTTCTGAAGAAAAATCGGAAAAATGTAAAATTCCCATATATTCAAATGGTTTAGAAAATAAGGGCATTTACGGTTATACAGATAAGGCGACCATTTTTAAAAAATGCGTGACTGTATCGGCTCGTGGAACTATTGGTTATTGCTGTTTAAGAGATGAACCATTTGTTCCGATAGTTCGTCTTTTGGTTGTTATTCCAAATGACGAGAGTATGGTTGATTATTTGTATCGTCAACTTAAGGATTTGAATTTTGAAGGTTCTGGATCGGTGCAGAATCAGCTCACCGCTCCACATATTGAAAATCAAGAAATTCTTATTCCTGATTCAGGATTGTTTAAAGAGTATAACGAAAAATTAAATCCTGTTATGGCTCTAATAAACAGCAAAGAACAAGAAAACCAAACCCTAACCCAAATGCAAACCCTTCTCCTTTCCAAAATGGGGGGGGCATAATAAGCTTTAACTAAAAAAGGAATCATATATGAAACAAATCCAACTTCAAGTTGCTTTCTTTTTGTCGCGGTTTATAGAACGACCCGATACACTTTTTTATAATAAACTATCAAATGAATATAATCCACCTGTGATTCTTCCTCCGCAAAATCCTCTACCTGGATTACTTTTTATAGATTCGCCTGTTGTTCAAGCGGTATCAAAGAATGGCTTGATTAACTTGACGATTTCTAATATGCGGTTGGATGTAACAATAAAGAATCTTTCTGTAAATGTAGAAAATGACATAATTAGGCGATACTATGATATATCAAAGGATTATTCTATAATTAGAGTTGGTTTCGTTTCCCAGTTTGTTGAAAGAAGTGAGGATTCGTCTCAAATTTTTAAAAAATATTTGAAAATTGATGATGGTGTATCAGAAGTATCTTTCCGATATAATAGGAAAACATGTCTAAATGGTATTAATATTAATGATGTAATGAATATTCAGGATGCAGAATTTGAAGAAAACGGAAACAAACAAAGAGGTGTTTTGTTTGTTCGGGATATCAATTCGGATCCTGCGTCAAAAAAAGAGATGGATGTAGAAAAGATTTTGGGGCTATATCGTTATTCTAGTAAACAGTTTAATGAAATGTGTTGCGGGGAAAACTGATGAACTCAAATTCGAATACAAATTCAACTGGCGTCTCCGATGGCTTGACTCCTGCAATTTCGGCAGTTTCTACAAATCCATTTGTGCAGCAGCCGAGTTTTTCCGTTATCCCTTCAAAACAGCTTGAGGATATTAATGAATGTCTTGCTGCATGGAAAAAACAGGAAGCGAATATAAGAACTCAGGAAGCTCTTCTTAATCAGTTGAAATTCTTTTATACCGCCAGAATGATGTTGCTGTTTCTTTTCCCCATTGTTGTCGCGGTTGTTCTTTTTATAACGTTGTATGTATTAAATAATGAAAATATTATGGATTATAAATTGTTTCGAGGCCTTACAATTTTTGTGGGACTAGCTGCAGTTGTTGAAATAATTCTCTATCCGGCAAAAGAAAAGAAATCAGAATTACAATTAAAGAATTTATCTCTGACATTAGAAGGCCAAAATAAAGAAATAAATATGTTGAAGCAGCAAGTAGAATCCCTGGAAAAAACATGTTCCGAACAAAAAGATAAATTGGATAAGTTGAGCCAAACGCAATCTTTACGACAAGGTAATGTTGGTGGAGCAAAAAAAACGACTGCTTCTAAAAGAAAAAATTAGATGTGATTATTGGAATGCTTATATGAGGAGGAGAATATGGAAAGAACATTTTCGCCTTCAGAGATATTAGAGTATTGTTCAAAAAAGTGGTTTGATAATCCAGCTGGTATTTCTGCATTGGATTTGGCACAGCATTTCCAAATTACAAATGAAGCTGCCATGCGCATATTTGAGTCACTCAATGAACTAGAATATGGTACATTGAATAGAAATGTGAAATTGTACTCGGCTCATTTTAATCCAAAGAATGTTTCGAAATCTCTGAATTTTAAGGAAGAAATAACGCATATATTTTTCCCTTCTTCAAAGGTGTTGGCTACATATTATGAAAAGCTAGGTTTAGTGCGGCAAAATATTCCAGAATACGAAAAACGCTTAAAGTTGGGAGCGGGGCAAGTTAATCAGGCGTATTTTGAGGAAGAAGTTCTTCGCAAATATTTCAATCATCCTGAAAAATACGAAGTTGAAGACTCTGAGTCTGGGGGATCAGTTCTTTCTCGTGGAGAAGAAATTCCATACATTTGGGTCCGCTATTCCAAGAGAAAGTTAGTGAATGGCAATATTGTCGTAGGGGCTATTTACAAAGATCTTGCAGCCATGTCTGATACGGACCAAAAATATTGGGCGTCATATGAAGTTAAAGAAGCGAAATTCGTTGAATATGAAAAAGATGAAGCATACCAGCGCTTTGTTAAAAATCAATTTTATGGCGAGTTTGCTGATTATGTAGACCCCATAGCCGATATTTCTTGTTTTTTGAGAAAAATAAATGAAATTGCAGGAATAACGATTTTTAGGCAAACCAGGAATAGTTTGGTTAAGCCTCCAGTAGAAAATACATTTGAGTCTTTTTGTGATTCGTGTTCAGAATTGGATAAACTGTTTGCTAATGGTAATATTGATGGGAAAAACTTAAAGAACTGGATTTTACAAAAAGGGTGGGGCACGGAATCGGATTTCATTTGCCCTGATAAAAAGCATCCAGAAATAACGTCTCGGCAAATGATGAAATTGCTTGAATGTAAAGTGTGCGGAACAACTGCTTTATCGGATTTGATGAAAGAGTGTTCCGACTACCGTCAGCAAAAAGCTCATTGCGTCGATGTTTCCTCAGAAACGACATCTTCGTATTCACAAAAGTTTTATGATTTGTGCAAGAGAATTTGTGAAGCGGGTGAAACTTTAGAATCAAAGATAAAAGAAACTAGCGGGGCTCAGAAAAATGGATGAATTCGAACGGCTCATAAATGAAGGCAATTTGGCCTATAAAAAAGACGACTACAACAAAGCCGTCATTTGCTATGAAGATGCTCTCAAACTTGTAACAGATGGCAATAAGTCCAAGTTCAAATCCATTCTCCCAATGATGGGGCGATGTTATAGGCAGATTGGCAATCCGTCAAGCGTTATAGACTTGGCAAGCGAAGTAAAACAAAAATTTGGAAGAGAATTTATTACATCTGTGTTCTTGACCACTGTAGCAGCTGCTTACGCCGATATGAGAGAATATGGGAAGGCTCGTATTTGCGTCAACGAAGCGATTCGACTTGAAAATGGCAAAATTTCAGGTCCATTGCAGGCTGTTATAGATAGATTAGAAAAATAAATACTTTTTTGTTACAAATTAAAATTATGTATAAAATAATGTATATTGTCAGCTGACAATATGTGTTTTGCATATTGAATGGTGACAACAAAGGAAAAAAATGTACGATTTGTCTTATAGCTATAAACAGGGTAAAGATAGTGTTAATCTTTTTTACAATTTGTTGAAAGAGATTGACTTAGAACCGCCTGTAGACAGCCCTTTAGAAAAGGCTTTTTTAGATTCGTGGACTATTGTTGAAAAATTTGAAAAAGGTGAGTCGGTATCGTTAGATGTAGATGCCTATGAAAAATATTCAAATTTTTGTGGTCTAAACGATTATATTAGTTGGATTGAGCGTGCTGGAGGTGTAGAAATACTGAAAAAATCAAATTTAATAAGCCATGTTAAATTACTTAGAGACGCCCTTGTTTCTCCTGCTTTTGTTGCAAATGATGATCATTCAAGAAAAATGTTGGAACTTATAATTGCGTTAAACTTGTTGCGCTTCGTTGATGAAATTGATGTTGATGATTGTGAACATTCTAATTCTGACACGCAAATTCCGGATATTTGTTTCCGATTGGGCGAAAAATGGTATGCAATAGAGTGCAAAACGCCTTCAACCCAAGATAAAGAAGGACTTTGGGGGAATATTCAAAAAGCATCTTTGCAGATAAATGCATATAAAAAACATCCTATTGAATTTGGAATACCGATACTTAGTCCTAGAAATACAATGCTGACACAGGGGTTGTATAACCAAATTCCTTATGCAAATTATCAATTGCCTTTAGAGGAGTTTTCGGACAGGTTAAATAATATGTTAAAACCTCTGCGTGAAAAACAGTTTGTTGATATTCTCAATCAGGATGAGCATAAAAAAACAACGAAAGGATTTGGCATATTTGAAAATGTGATTACAAAGGTTCATTGGGGGGTAAATCTATTTGCTGTGACAAATTTAAAGGTTTGTGATTTTTATCCTTTAGGTGATAGCAATCCTTATGCCGATATGACCTATAAAATTATTCGAGAATTGAATCACCAAATACAGCGTCAGAATGATTTCCTTTATGACTGGAAAACGCTGTAACTCCCCAATCCTTCTCCAAAATTTTCTGGAAGCAGTATCTTCTGCTTGAAAAGGACTTCATCGAAACGGATGAGTTCGTGACGATTAGCAAAGCTAACAGCGATACGTTCTCTAGTCGTTACACCTATCTGTTCTTGAACATCTGTAGTGAAATTGATTCCATTGCTGAAGAATATTGCAAGGTCGTGAAGGCTCCTTCGAAGGTCAAGAACATCTTGCAAAAAATGACTGTCATTGTGAATGTCGACCCGAAGATTAAAGATCAAAGGGTATCTACGAAATATCCATACGAGATTATCAATTTTGTCCCGTTTGCCGGTTTTGACAGTGAGTCGGCTGCTGGCTGGTGGCAAGATTACAACCTGGTCAAGCATTTCCGTGCGGATGTTCCGGAAAAGGGTATCCCGAACTATCAGCGAGCGCACTTGAAAAATGTGATGAACGCCCTCGCCGCTCTCTACATCCTTTGCCAGAATCTCTACAAACTCCTTGGCGAATCTGACCTGCAACTCGAACCGTCAAGGCTGTTTGAATAACGGAACGGTAATTGCACTGCAAAAATTGAGTGATAGGTTAAATGATAGGATAACGATAGGATTAATGATAGGATAAACACGCTTGATTGTAAAATTTCCTTACACCCCTTGCCAACTTTGGCATATATGCTACATTTCAGCTGCGGTTCCTAATAGTGTAGGCTCCGAAAGGCATTTGATGATTATCAAATGTTTTTCTTTTTTTTCAAAGGAGTCACTATGTCTAAAGAGAAAACCACTTCGTCAAAGAGCAACGCGAACCTCAACGCCGACTTCATAACGGATTTGAAGAGCATCGTTTCTACGGCGCGGAATATGAGTTTTCGTGCGGCAAATTTGATGCAAGTTGCCTGCAATTGGCTACTGGGTTGGCGAATTGTGGAACAGGAACAGCAGGGAAAGGCGAGGGCTAATTACGGGAAGCATGTTATTAAAACGGCGTCCGAAAATTTAACTGCTGAATTCGGAAAGGGTTTCTCAGTCGCATCGTTAAAGAGTTATAGGAAATTTTATCTCAATTTTCAAGATCTTCGGGTATTTCATGCCCTGTCTGTAGAATTTAAGAAGGCAATTGCTGCAAAAGGGCAGGCATTGCCTGCCCTTTTTGAAAGTGAGGAAATAAGGCAGGCTCTGCCTGCCCAATTGTCGTGGAGCCATTACGAATGCCTTATGCGTGTAGCTGATCTCGAAGCACGAATGTGGTATATGCAAGAGTCCGCTTCGCAACAATGGGATTATCGCACCCTAAAGCGGAATATTGCGTCTCAATATTACTATCGGTTAATGCAAACGCCCAAGGCCCAAAAGCCTGTTGTTGTCAAGGAAATGAAAAAGCTAACAGCCGATTATCAGAAGGAACGTTCGGAATTTATCAAGAATCCTTTGATTGCAGAATTTCTTGGAGTAAATCAGGGTGCCGCGGTGACTGAGTCGACTTTGGAAAATTCTATCCTGAATCACTTGCAAAATTTTCTGATGGAAATGGGGAAAGGCTATGCTTTCGTTGGTCGTCAGCAACATATCCATACCGAAGATGACGACTATTATATCGACTTGGTGTTTTACAATTATATGCTGAAATGTTTTGTGCTGATAGACTTGAAAACAAGAAAAATATCGTATGAAGATGTTGGGCAAATGGACATGTATCTCAAGCTCTACGACACTTACAAAAAGACAGAAGGAGATAACCCGACAATTGGCATAATCCTCTGTTCCGACACAAATGCCGATGTCGCCCGTTTTTCAACTCTTGCAACAAATAAGCGTATGTATGCCGCGAAATATCTGACCTACATTCCGTCTAAGGAAATTCTTGCCCGCGAAATTGAAATGCAAAAGGAACTGTTTATTGAACAACATGGAAACGTAAAAAAGGAACGAAAGCAAAGGGTTAAGAATGAGTTTCCGAGGAAATCTCGGTAACTCAGAAGGTTTTGCTCAAATTATTGTATAAAATGCCCTATTTTGCCCCAAAAACGCCATTTTGCCTATTGCACAGAAAAATAATGAATTTATTTTTACGGCATGGCGTTCAAGGAAGCCGACTTAGAGAAAGTGTTTATTGACCTCTTGGTTCAGGAGGGCTGCAAGTATGTGCCCGGCGAGGCGATTGACCGCGGCGAGGGCGAGGTCTTGATTGAGCAGGACCTGCGCGACTACTTGCGCCGTCGCTACGATTCCGAGGGCATTACCGAGAACGAAATCCGTTCGGTTGTTTTGCAGTTGCGGAATCTTTCGGCGAGTGCGCTTTACGAGAGCAACAAGAAGTTCTGCTCCTGGCTATCGGACGGCTTTATGCTCAAGCGCGAGAACCCGAAGGACAAGGACATCCTCATCGAGCTTGCAGATTTTAGGCCGCTGGGTGAACAGAGAAAGTCGGGTTTCGGTGTCGATGATGATGAAGAGGCGATGCCGCTGGCGGCCGATGTGGCGGCGAAATACTGCGCCGACTGCAATATCGTCAAAATTGTAAACCAGTTTGAAATTGTCGGCTCCGAAAAGCGGATTCCCGATGCAATCCTTTTTGTGAATGGGCTCCCGCTTGTGGTATTCGAGTTCAAGAGCGCCGTGCGCGAAGAGGCGACGGTTTTCAACGCCTACGAGCAGTTGACGGTTCGGTACCGCCGCGATATCCCGCAGCTGTTTGTCTATAACGCCTTCTGCGTGATTAGCGATGGCGTGAACAACCGGGCGGGCAGTTTCTTTGCCAAGTACGATTATTTTTATGCGTGGCGACGCGTGGAATTTGGCGACAAGCGAATCGAGGCCGAGGGCATCGAGAGCCTTTACTCCATGATTCAGGGGATGTTCAATCGCAAACGCCTGTTGGATATTTTCAAGAACTTCCAGTATTTCCCGGACAGCAGCAAAAAGGAGCAGAAGGTTCTGTGCCGTTATCCGCAATATTATGCGGCGAGGTCTTTGTACGAAAACATTTGCAAGGCCCGCAAGCCTTATGGCGACGGCAGGGGCGGCACGTATTTTGGTGCGACGGGTTGCGGCAAGAGCTTTACGATGCTTTTTTTGACGCGGTTGCTCATGAAGTCGCTAGAATTCAAGACGCCGACGATTGTGCTGATTACCGACCGCACCGATTTGGATGACCAGCTTTCGGGATTGTTTACGGCGTCCAAGAAGTATATCGGTGACGAACGCGTCGAAAGTGTGGAGAGCCGTGCCGACCTGCGCGAAAAGTTGCAGGGCCGCAAGAGCGGAGGCGTATTCCTCACGACCATTCAGAAGTTCAGCGAAGATATCGAACTGCTGACCGACCGCGATAATGTTGTCTGCATTTCGGACGAAGCGCACCGCACGCAGACAAACCTGGACCAGAAAATTACGGTGACCGATAAGGGCGTCAAGACGAGTTTCGGCTTTGCGCGCTACTTGCACAATTCTTTGCCCAATGCGACATACGTGGGCTTTACGGGCACGCCGATTGACGCGACGCTAGATGTGTTTGGCCCCGAGGTCGATATTTACACCATGACCGAATCGGTGAAGGACGGCATTACGGTACCCATCGTTTACGAAGGCCGTGCCGCCAAGGTGGTGCTGAACAATTCTGTTCTCGAAGAAATCGAGAAGTATTACGAAGAAGCTGCGGAAACAGGTGCCAACGAATACCAGACTGACCAAAGCAAGCAAGATGTGGCCCAGATGGGCGTGATTCTCGGCGACCCCGACCGATTGAAAGCTGTGGCGAAGGATTTTGTGGCGCATTACGAAGCCCGCGTTCAGGAAAAATCAACCGTTCGCGGCAAGGCGATGTTCGTTTGCTATAGCCGCCAGATTGCGTATGCGCTGTACAAGAACATCTTGGAGCTGCGCCCGGAATGGGGCGTGGCGAAAATCTGCGACGATGCGGAATTTGCGGGCGAGGCGATCGAACTTACCGACAAGGAAAAGCGGGAACTGAAACCGGTTGAAAAAATCAAGATGGTCATGACCCGCAGCAAGGACGACGAGAAGGAACTTTACGATTTGCTTGGCGACAAGGATGCCCGCAAGGAACTGGACCGTCTTTTCAAACAGGAACGCTCCAACTTCAAGGTTGCGATTGTCGTGGATATGTGGCTCACGGGTTTTGACGTTCCGTGCCTCGACGCCATTTATATCGACAAGCCAATACAGCAGCATTCTCTGATTCAGACGATTTCCCGCGTGAACAGGACGTTTGAAGGCAAGGACAAGGGAATCGTTGTTGATTACATCGGCATCAAGCGCAAGATGAACCTGGCGTTAAAGCAGTACGGTGCCGGTTCTGAGCAGAATGTAGAAGACATTACCGCCGCGATTACGGAATTCCGCAATCATCTGGATTTGCTCGACAAACTGATGTACAAATTCGATGCGTCGGCGTATTTCAAGAGCACAGGCGACGGTGCAGAACTGAAGAAACTGGAATGCCTCAAGCAGGCGCAGGAATTCGTGCAAACCACGAAGGAAAAGGAAGCCCACTTTATGGGCCTCGCGAAACGCCTGAAGGCCGCATACGACATTTGTGTCGGCAACGAGGGAATTACGCAGGCTGAGCGCGACCGTGCGCATTTCTATTTCGCGATTCGCTCCATTTTGCATAAACTCACCAAGGGCAATGCCCCCGATACCGCGCAGATGAACGCCTGCGTCCGCGAGATGATTGCATCGGCACTCCAGAGCGAAGGCGTGGAAGACGTTCTGCAGTTGAGCGATGCCGAAGCCGATCAGGCAAAACAGAACATCTTTGACGACGAATACCTGCAGCACATCAACCGCATCAAGCTGCCGAATACGAAAATCAAATTGTTGCAAATGCTCCTGCAAAAAGCCATCGGACAAATCCGCAAGGTGAACAAAGTCAAGGGCGTCAACTTCACGCAGAAAATGCAACAACTCGTGGAGCAGTACAACGACCGCACCGAACAAGACATCTTGAAAAGCGAAGTCTATGAAGAAATGGCCGAAACCTTGACCGACATGATTGTCCAAGTCCGCAAGGCGTTTACCGAAGGCGAAGAAAATGGCCTCAGCTTCGAAGAAACCGCATTCTATGATATTCTAAAATCGCTCTGCGTCAAGTACCACTTTACCTATCCCGAAGACAAACTAATTGCACTCTCGAAACGCGTCAAGATTCTTGTTGACGAACAAGCCGCATACCCCGACTGGGACAAACGCGACGACATTAAATCCGCATTGAAAGTGGACCTGATAATCCTTCTCGATGAATTCGGCTACCCGCCCGTAGAACGCGATGAAGTCTATGGGGAAATATTTGAACAAGCCGAGAATTTTAAGAAGAATTTGTAAGAAAAAGAATTTAGAATTGAAATAAGGGTTGATTATGTCAGAAAAATTTACTTGGATTCCATTTTATGAGGAAATGGCCCAGAAGTTGATGGAGTATAAAGACCAGGTTGATGAAAATGGTAATCATTCAATCCTAGTAGAAAAAATCAAGTCTCTTAATTCGGAATGGATAGATTTCTTGCGCGCCAAAGCGGTCAATGGAGATTTTGCTGATATTGACCCTTTTACGGTTTTTGCCATATTCAACCGATCTTCCGGAATGGAACGCCGTTGTGCAATTCTAAAATCTTTTAAAGAATTGTTTGGTGTATTAGCAGAGATTCCGCAGGACTTTGATGGAATCCCGTTAGCCAATGCTCAAAAATCGTGTTTTTATTACGAACATGAAAAGCTCGAAACAATCCCCTTACTGTGGAAGCTTTTTGATGCTTTCATGAATGGAAATACTACAGAGTTGGCACATTCTTTTGATGAGGCACAAAAGAAGAAAGGCATCAGATGGAATTTGACGATGGCGTTCTTTTGGATGAAGCCGAATGAATATGTTCCTCTGGATACCAGAAGTAGATCTTACCTGAAGAAACATGGCATGGATATTTTTAGTGCAAGAAAACTTGCTGGTGAAAGATATCTACAACTTATTAATGATGTAAAGAATAAAATTGATGAAAGTTTCCCGTCTATTTCTAGACATGCTTTTGAAATGAATGACAAGCTAGAAGTAAATGGGTTAATGGTTCAGGATAACAGCGAGCCTTGGCAAGATGAATTGATTGATGCCATGGATGGTGATGTAAAACCTGGTGTTTTTTGGTGGCATGAATTACCTGTAGGGCAAAATTCTACCATTAAGTTGCTTAGAGAAAAAATTGATGAAGATGACTCTTTTGGTTTTTACATCTTTCAAGAAAAGAAAGCTGTTTATAAAGCCGTTGTTACCGATTTTGTGTGTTCTGAAGATGAATATGCTGCTAAAAAAGCGGAATGGCGAAAAAATGATACCCAATGGTTGCAAGAATCATTTTCTGATTTTCAAGATAATGACGGGAAAAGAAAGGCAAGAATACTGTTCTATATAGAGGAATTTGAAAAACTAGAAGAGCCTATCCCTATGGATAGATTTGTGACATCAAAAGAGTATAAAAAACCTCACATTGCAAACCTTGTTCCGTTCAAGTCTATTATTGAAGAGGTAAAGCAACCTATGGAATCTCAAGATACAAATAAAGAGCTTATTGATCTCTTAGAAAACAAAAGGAATATCATCCTTCAGGGTGCTCCTGGCACGGGAAAGACTTACAACACAGCCGCTTTGGCTTTGTCAATCATAGAACCGAGTTTTTCTATTTCTGATCATAAAGCGGTGATGGAGGAGTACAAAAAGCATTTGATTAAAATAGATGATGATGGACGTATATGCAATGATGGACAGATAGGTTTTGTTACATTCCATCAATCGCTGGATTACGAAGATTTTGTTGAAGGAATTAAACCTGAATGCGGTGATGATTCCGACGACAATAATATTTCTTACCGTGTTCAACCGGGTATTTTTAAGGCGATATGTCAAAAAGCAAGTGAACAGAAGACAACGAATTTTGAAGACGCTTACGAAAATTTAACGAAACGTCTTCTATCAGAAGGTTGTGTTGGCGATGAAAAATATTTAACGCTTGAAACAAGCGGAAGGCAAAGTAAGTTTGGAATTTCTTTAAACAAAAAGGGAAATTTAAAACTTTGGACAGGGAAAAAAGAAAACGAATATAAGTCTCAAGGTGTTTTGACCCGTGAGAATATATTAAGGGCTATTTCTGGCGAGAAAGTTTTTGAAGGGTGGGAAGGATACAGCCAAAGCGTAATCACCTATCTCAAAGATGAATGCGGTCTTAATATAACGCAAAATAGTGGAACAAAGAGCTACATTCTTATCATCGACGAAATCAACCGTGGTAATGTCTCCAAGATTTTTGGTGAATTGATTTCTTTGCTGGAAGCTGACAAACGTGCTGGCGGAGACCATCCTCTTACTGTAACGCTCCCGTATTCTAAGAAACCCTTCTCTGTTCCGTCCAACCTCTACATCATCGGCACGATGAATACTACTGACCGCAGCGTCGGTTCTATTGACTATGCCGTGCGACGTAGGTTTGCCTTCTACACATTAAAAGCCGATGAAAGTGCAATTGAAAATTACTATAAAGGGAAAGACGAATCGTTAAAGAATAAGGCCATTGAACTTTTTGGGAAAGTTAGGGATTTCTTGAGCAACAGGGATAATCGTTCCAACGATATGGAATTTGATGATTTGATGGTTGGTCATAGCTACTTTATGGCGGAATCCCTTAATGAGCTGGAATTGAAATGGAAGTACGAAGTGATTCCTCTTCTCAAGGAATATCAAAAGGACGGGCTTCTTAGGCACTCTGCAAAAATTGATGATATTTTGAAATAAGAATGGTCGATAAACACAAAATTCTTGCGACTCGGGAACACGAAAAAATACAATTCCCTGATAATTTTCCCAATAATTGTATTGAGGAGTTTAAGGGCATATTGGGCAAAGCGTCTGAATCAAAAAATGAGAAAGATCGTCTTAAATTTTTAGGAGTGGGTTCTGATTTTAAAGCGAGTTACTACATTGGTTGTGCATGGTTAATTCCGCCATCAGAAAATGAGAATGGCATCTCGATCCAAGTAGAGCCGAAGATAGAGAATGCTGACTTTATTCGGATGTTCGTAACGGCGTTAGAAGTTCGTTCTTCGAAAGAAGCTGAATATTTTTCTGATTACTACCATATAGATTTTGAATCCCCGGCGATACAGATTGAATCGGAACAAAATCTAATCACTCCTTTGCTCTTACTCCACTATATCACATTGCTGGAGCAACTTTCTAAAAATGGTTTGCGTAAGAATTATGTCCGCAGAGAAGAAAATCTACAGTCTAAAATCCGTGGAAAGATTCTTTTCGACCAACATCTAAAACAGAACGTATTCAATAAAAGGGAAGATAGGATTTTCTGTGGCTATCAAGAATATACTGTTGATACGCCCGAAAATAGATTGCTGAAAAAAGCTCTTGTTTATGCCAAGAATAACCTAGAAAGCTTTCCAAGCCTTAAGGTGGAAACGCTAGACAAGATTTATTCAAAACTCGCTCCAGTTGAGGGTGCTTTTGAAGGCGTATCGGAAGATGTATCTCTTGCACAGGTAGGCTTTGTCAAATCAAGTAAATTATATCGGCATTATGACGAGGCTATTAAAGTGGCCAAAATGATTCTTCAGGGCGTTGACTACGAAGTCCTTGAAGATAAGAAGAATCGCGGATATAAAGTACATCCGTTCTGCATTGATATGCCCCGCCTTTATGAAATGTATGTGTTGAGTCTGCTCCGCAAGGCGTATGGTGACCAGATTCAGTTCCAGGTGAAGGGATATCGAAAAACTCGGGTTGATTACATCAAGAAGTCCGAAAATGAAAAGTTAATCATTGATGCCAAATACAAGCCTCGTTATAGTGAAGGCAACCAAGGCATTCTTGACGATATTCAAGAAATCAGCAGATATGCACGAGATGAAAAAATATTGAAAGCTCTTGAATGGGAACCGAAAGTAGAAAATGCGAAAGGGAATTATTTCCCGAAATGCTTGATTATCTACCCTGATCCGAAAACAAAATTTGAACATGAAGAGGGCGAAGAAGATGACCAGGGAATGATTGAAATGAAGGATGATTTCCGGAAAGATGGAATATTGAGTGATTCCGAGCATGTTCGTAAAATCCCTGGGTTTAAGGATTTCTATAAAATAGCGATTCCATTGCCTAAAAAGTAATCTATGTTCTCTTTCATTCGCAAATTCTTTGAACGCCGCAAGGCCCTTGCCGCTGAACGTAATCGTTTATGTAACGATTTGTTGCAGCGTGTTTCTTGGGCTCTGTCAGATTATATTAATGCAAGCAAAACGAAGGAATCTCTTCAAAAATGGATTGACGATAAAAGCAAGTTACTTGTAGAAGTAAGTGATATCAGTGAATTTAAAAGGTCGTCTTACTACAAGCAATTAAAACAGCAGAGAAAAGTTTTTGAAGAGTTCTATGATCAGGCTCTAAATAAACTACCCTGCACTGAAAGTGCAGGGTTTTGTATGTCGTATGCGGATGGG
>NZ_CAMGVQ010000012.1:0-81158 GCF_946062555.1 uncultured Fibrobacter sp. | reverse complement strand
CCATCCGCATACGACATACAAAACCCTGCACTTTCAGTGCAGGGTAGTTTATTATTATCAGGGCGTGGGCGAGGAACTTGCGAAACCCTGGAGCGAACTTACGACATCGGGCCCGATGCTCAGTGCAGCAAGTGCGTGGCGCTACGTGACGTCGCAGAGCGGCGTGCTCCCGTACGACGACATCGATTCGCTGGTGTGGTACCAGGTGAATACGCTTGGAACGGCCGGTGCGCTCGTGAAGAGCGTGGGCGCGATGGGGCTCAAGACCAATAACGGCTGGGGCGAGGTGATTGCGGGGAAGGCCGCGACCGATTCCGACAAGGACGGCATGCCGGATTACTTCGAAGAGGCGATGGGTTATGACAAGTCAAAAGATGACGCGATGACCAAGGAAAGCGATGGCTACGTGCGTATCGAGAAGTATATCAACTGGCTGGGCGCCATGCATGCGACGGCTGCGGGCGGCAAGTCTCTCGATTTTGACCTGCGCACGATTACGCGCGGGTTCAAGGATGTATCGCCGACCTACAGCGTGTCTGCTGCGGAGAACGGGACAGTGGAACTTGCGGGTGACGGCTATACGGCAAGGTTTGCGCCCAAGGCGAATTTCAGCGGGCTTGCTTCGTTCAAGTACACCGTGAAGGGCAACGACAATACCGAATATACGGGCCGCGTCGAGGTGCTTGTGGAAAAATCTGCCGGCGCAGATACTTCGACTGTGCAGCCGCAGGACACGACTGCGCGCGATACCTCCGAGACCGACACGACGTCCATTGTCGCGGGTGATTCTACGGCGACGGATTCGACAACCGTGATACGGGACCTCCGTCGTGCACGCCCTGCCGATATGCGCGGGGCTGCGCATAAAAATTATCGCGACCTGAAGGGCCGTCGCTTCGACAGGCAGATCCCTTACAGGGTAATGTTCTAGGTGCTATTATTCTTGTGCGCGGGGTTCCATTTCGTAAAATGTTTCCGGGTATCCGCCTTCGTATGCCCAGTGAGCCATCAGTTCGATTGAACTGCCCTTTAGACCGAGCGCGGTCGCTTGTTTTGCGAGAGAATCGGCCGAAATTTTCAAGAACCAAGTGCCAGTAATGTCGTGATTCGTGATGAGTTTCGGGAGAGTTGCTTCGCCGCGACCTTTCGAAATTTGGTTTGCGGTTTCGTTCGTGCGCACGAATCCCGATGTGACATATGAGAATTCTTCTTCGGTTTTGGCGGCAAAGTGTTGCAATGAGTCCGCTCGATGAATAGGTGCTGAAATCGTCAACAACTGCTCCGGAGCTGATTCCTTGGAGAGAATCTGCTTTTGTCCATTCCGAAATAGAAGTTGCCGTGGAATCGCCCTCGGCGGGGGAAGTTAACCCACTTTCGGGCGTTTCCGAGCAACCCCAAAACATACCAGCGATAAAAGAAATCGCTATAATACCCGAGGAAATTCTGTGCATACGCACCTCCATCGAGTAAGCATCCGTAACCAATTTCAATATAAGCTTAATCTATAAGAAAAAATATGTACAAAATATTTTACTGTGGACAAATGTGTCCACACGAAATGTACGCTTGTCAAAAGAAGCTCCCCGTTCAGGGAGCCTCTTTGTTTGGTTTAAGAAGATTTGTGATTTTACTTTACCTGTACGGTACTTGTCTGGACCATGTTTCGGCCACGGATGATGGCTATGTACTGGCCCATCGGAAGGTTTTCGAATTGCACTTGTCCGTGATTCTGTGAGAACACCTTTTGGGAAATGACTTGCCCCGTTGCAGAAACGAGGGTGACATGGGATTCGTTTAGGAAATTTCCCTCGACAACGATATTTTTACCTTGCGCGTAAATTCGATTTGTGTTAAACTTCAGATTTTTCGCCGTATTTATCGCGTCGGAGCTGTCAGGCACTGTGGAACAGTCTTTACATGCGGTGTCACCTACGGCGTACAAGGGCGCGAGTGCCTCGGCCCACAGGTGATGCATGGCTTGGCCGCCCTTCGTGTCGCCATTCGGGTGAACACCGTCGCTCGCGAGCTGTTCCGGATGCTCTTTGAAGTAGGCGTAAAAATCGGGACCCGCGGGAAGATTATTGTCTTTAGTTAATTTGTCTATAGCATCTAGATAGGCGGGATCAATTTGCCAACCCGCCTTGTCAGGGTCCGTTGCAATAATCTTTGCAATGATAGGCGTGATTCCGTGAGCCTGTGCAGAGTCGATAATCGTCTGCATGTTGCTCACATAGGTGTTCAGGTTCCAATCGCCACCGCCCCAGGCATCGTTGGTACCCATTTCGATTGCCCAGAATTTGACGTTGCCAGCGTATTCCAGGTATTCGTTCAGGTGTTCCACGACCTCGGTGCTGTTGATGCAACCAATGCCTCCGCGCAACATGGCGGGCGTGTATTCGGGGAATCGTGCGTGGATGAGCTGCGCCGTGGTGGAATCGGTATCCTGCTGCTTGATTCCCATCTGGCTGATGCTTGTTCCCATAAAGAACCAGGTGTCGGTGCCGCCATTGCTCATATCGAAGGCTTCGATTTCAAGAATCTGGCCCACATCGCCTTCGCTTGCGAACTTGAACCAGGATTTGCCTGCAAAGTCGATGGTTACACCGCGTGCCATCACGGGGTTGTCCTGGATGGTGGCGGTCACTTCCCAGTCACCGTCGGTGCCGTCGGTGGAATTCGCCGAGGTCAAAATCTTGAAATTCGAGAGAGCGACGCCTGCGTGTCCGCAATTGCTCGTGAAGTCGGTCGCCCAGGCGCAATCGCCGAACGATTCCCAGTTGATCAACAATTT
The DNA here is from genome assembly GCF_946062555.1 of uncultured Fibrobacter sp. Classification (GTDB taxonomy): domain Bacteria; phylum Fibrobacterota; class Fibrobacteria; order Fibrobacterales; family Fibrobacteraceae; genus Fibrobacter. The sequence continues at coordinate 78,367 of NZ_CAMGVQ010000012.1, read as the reverse complement.
GGAAGGTCCTTCGCCCACGTTCAACGCGATTTCCTTGGCGCTGCTACTCTTCCAGTTGGTCAAGTAACCGTCCGTCAGGTAATCTGTCGTTGTGGCTCCTGTATGAGCTGGCAAACCGCCAGAAACCAACTTGTTCGGGGTAATCCCGTAAGAGGCGCACATTCCGCATAACAAAAAAGCTGCGGTTGTGCTCGCCATTTTTAAAGTAAAACAACCCATAAACACTCCAATTCAAATAAGCGACGCTCAAAAAATAAACTCCAACCCCCGTTGTGTATTCATTTTTTTCGCGTCGCCTTTAAAATTCGTTGAAACCGACTCAATAGTTATTTTTTGATGTATACCGCATTCAAGTTGCGTCCCTGGATTCTTTGACGCACGATGTAGCGCCCCTGCGGAAGTCCCTGCGTAGTGAGTCCCACATAGTGGCCGTTCATGTCAAAGATTCCGATGATTTCTGCGGCCCCGTAGAACGGCGACACCTTTGCAAGACGCGTCGTAGAGGTATCCTGGTTGGGTTTGTATTTGTCCCAGCCGGGCATGTCCTCGAGCGAAATAACACGTTCGTCACCCATGTTGCTCTTCCACACGGCATCCTTCGTCTGGCCGGGCCAGGTTCCGCTCCAGGTGCTGTACCACGGCATCCACCAGCTCCATACGGCCTCGTCGGTGTGCATGTTGTTCACGTCGGGAATGGGCCCGTTTTCGCTGAGTGCAAGAATCTTCGTGCTGTTCGATGCGCTCTTGAACTTGTCAAAAGAACTTGCGTTGCTGGAATGGTCATTGGCGCTGTTATAGATGTCGATGGAAAGTACGTCGTAGTATTCGCTGCCCGGATCCCAGGAGGTGACGGTAGAACCTTCTGGGTTGAATACCCAGATCATGTTCTTCACTCCCTTGACCTTCACCATGCGGTCAAATACCAGGCGGTAGAGGGCCGCAAAATGGTCGCCCGAATTGATACTCCACCAGAACCACTTGCCGCCCGCTTCGTGCAGGGGGCGGAAGATGCCTGCCACACCTTCTTTTTGCAATTCGAGGAAGTAGTCGGCGATGTGGTCGATGTCGGCGACAATTCCCTTGTAGGCCGCACTTTCGGTGTCCCATTCGGTGGTGCCGGGCTTGAAACCCGTAGAGAAGTCGAAGTCCGTGTATTCGCCGCCGTTGGCTGCGCTCTGGATGTAGAAGGCGTCCTTCTTGTCGAGCGGATCTTTCCAGTGCCAGGTGAATGCGGGGATGCCGCCAGCCTTCCAAAGGCCTTTTGCAATGGAAATCGCCTTGTCGGTGTATTCCATGTTCCAGCCTTGAGACGCGTTCGGGCCAGTTGCGAACAGGAAGTCGAGACCAACGAGCGCCGGGTACTTGCCCGTACGCGTGTAGATGTACTTAACGTCGTCATGGGTCTTGAAGTCGGCTCCCAACGTGAATCCGTTCATGTCGCCAGTCATAATGCCGCTAATCGTCTTCTTGCCGAAGTTTTCTCGTAAGAAACTGTAGAGCTTCACGGCGCTTTCGGTTGCGTTCGGGGTGACCGGGGCAGCGGAGAGCTCGAAGGGCTTTGATTCGTAGGCAGAAATGTCGATGTAGTCCACGTCGATCCAACCCCAGTATTTTTCGATAGCGACGGTATTTGCACCTGCCTTGAGCGTGACGGCCGTTGTGATGTCTGCCCATCCGGTCGTTGCCGCGAAGTCGATGGTGCCTGCGGTGGCGCCATTCACCTTGAGGTAATTTGCCTTGAAGTCGCCCGCCTTGTAATGGATGGTGAGCGTGTACTTGCCTGCGGTTTCTGCGGTGACTCCCGTGAAGGTGATTGAGCCTTCTTGGAGGCTTGCATACCCTGTGCCAGAGACGCCGCTGCTGTTGACAATTTTTGCTTCGCTAGATACGGTTGCCGATTCGGCTTCGTACTTGGTGGCGAAAGCTGTTGTTGCGAGGGTTGCCGCGAGAAAAACGGCTGTATTTCTTTTAAACATTCAAACTCCTTGATACACCATTGTGCCTTAAATTTATGTTCATGAAAGAGTTTCAGTAAGTTTTTTTTCGGCTGTGTGTGGACAAAAATGTCAACATGTCTTTAAAATTTTGATAAAAATTGATTGAAAAAAAATGAATATTTCAATAATAGAATCTATATTATTGGGGCTGGCCAACCATGTTCGCAAGAAATAAAATCAACATATACGACTACACCGACTACCGTAAATTTCTGCAGGATTTTTACGAACTCGAAAAGTCGCTTGATCCGACCTTCAGCTATCGGGTTTTTGCCGCTGCTGTGGACGTTGACGCAAGTCTCCTTGTAAAAATTTTACAGGGAAAGCGCCATGTGTCTTCTAAAGGCATTGAACCGTTCGTTGATTTTTTCCGATTCAAGGAGGCAAAGGCGGAGTACTTCCGTGAGACGGTTGCCTACGGCAAGGCTAAAACCGACGAAGAAGTGCGCAAGCATTTTGAGACGCTCCAGAAAATGCGCCCGGCGAGTTGTCGCGAGTTAGATGAGGCTCGGTACCGTTATTTTCAACAGTGGTACTACCCGATGATTCGTTCGGCTTTAGATGTGTTCGATTATCGTGGACCGCAAGATGCGGCTGCGCTCGGTGAAGCTTGTATCCCGAAGCTAACCGCTTCGCAGGTCGAGAAAGCAGTTGAGGCGCTGTTGCAGTTGGGGCTTGCCCGCCAACGCAAGGATGGCCGCGTGGAACCCACCGAGGCGCATCTCCGCACGCAGGAACACTGGCTGAGTGCCACCATTAGCGACTATCAGGGACGTATTGCGGAACTGGCACGAGATTCGATTGCATACATTCCGAAAGAAAAGCGCGATATCAGTACGCTTACCATGGCTCTCGACTCGAAACAAATCCAGAAAATCCGCGAAATCCTTGCAGAAACGCGAAAAGCCATCGTAAATGTGGTCAATACGATGCCCGCACAGATATGCGACAGTGTTTATCAATTAAATTTCCAGTTATTCCCGATGATGAAAAAGGAAGAGTGATGAGATTATTCCAGGAGTTTAGGAACAGGACGCTTTTTTGCATCGCATTCGGCCTCGCGTTGGCGGCGTTTTCGGGCTGTTCCGACAGCGGCCCTGAAACTGCCGGAGCCACGAGCGAGACGACAAACGGAATCGCCATCGTTGCATTCGACGGGGCGCACATGCCTATACCGCAGGCGCGCGTTACCTTGTATCAGCGTGCTGGTTTCACTCCTGTGGAAAGCCCGTCCGAAGATGTGAATATCCAGGGACAGTCGCAATTCCTCCCGTCTTATGTCACTGCAATCGAAACTGCCACTGCAGATGATTCCGGAATGGTGCAGTTCGGGACTGAACTTGACCAGTGCCAGAAGGCGAGGTGCTATGTCGAGGGAATTGCGGGCGAGGACTCCTCGCTGATGGTGTGGACGAAACTCGATGCGGCTGATTCTTCGACGAAGGAAGTCGAACTTCTGCCGTCCGTAACGCTTACGGTGCGTACCGGGGCTGCGGTCTCTGATTCTATAGTTTCGCGCAGTGTCGTGATGCTTGATGCGACTCCCTATTGGGCAAAAAATGATGGAAGCGATTTTATCTTCTCGCATGTTCCTGCGGGCCTATATACGCTTCTTGCGGATGATCAGCCCGTTGCCGCTGTTTCGCTTGACGCGGGGACTTCCGTCGATACGCTCGTGCGATTCCAGGAATTGACCCGCGAATACGTCTTCGAAGATTTTGACGATGGCGACAGCCTGAACAACTTGGCGAAGACCTACAAGAACTTCGGCTGGTACTACATGCCGCACAAGGGTGCTGTTTTCGAAAGCCCCGACAGTGCCGGCGGTTTTGCGGGTGCGCTTGTAGATGACGGTGCCGGCGGGAAGTATCTCTCGTTAAAGTATGCCGTTCAAGATACGGCCTATGTCATGCTCGGGACGCATCTTGGGCTTGATTCCGGTTACTACGATTTGAGTGCGCTTTCTGCCGTTCGCTTGAAAGTCCGCGGTGACTGCGATTTTGCTGTTGCGCTGGAACATTACCGTCAAATCGAGAATAACAACTATAACAAGGCTCTGTGGATGGTGTCGGCGAACGATGAATGGACCGACCTGGTCTTACACCCTGGAAAAGAAGTGTTGGACCGTGAGAATTATCAAGTTTCGTGGGGTGAAATCTCAAACGAAATCGGAATATTCAGCATCTTCATCTATAACGGTACCCGACTAGAAATAGACGAAATCGTATTCGAAGGAATTCAAATTATCGATTAACCAAATAAAGATGCCTCGGCGGATGCCGAGGCACTTTTGCTCCCTTTTGTATGGGGGAAAGGCTTTCGCCTACTTGATCGAAATCGGGTGGACGGAATTGCCGATGCGGAGAATGTAGCGGCCTGCCTGTGGTGCGCTCAGCTTAATGCTGCTTGCGTTTGCGGTGCCGGAACGTAGTGTTTGTCCGAGGATGTTCGAAAACGAGTAATGCGTACCGTTCTTGATGCCGGTGGCGATAATGTTCAAACCGTTGGTGTTTATGCGGTAATTCGCCTTTGCAATCTGCGTCTGGACGGCATTTGTGTTGTCGGGAATTTTTACAGGCGTGTAACCTTCGACGCTTTCGATGCACTTGATGTTTTCGATCCAAAGCGAGGTGTCGAAAAAGTCGTTTGTTACATTAAAGCGGAACGCGGTCGCCGCCGAAAGAACCGGGGTCAGCGGGAGTGCTGCCTGCCAGCCGTTGCTCATCATCCAGCCTAAATCCACGTAGACCGTTTCCCATTCCGGTGCATACGGCATTTCGACAAAGGGGTAGTCCCAGGCGCCTTCGCCAAAGACATCGATGCTGGCGTTCCAGTCGTAGTAGAGGATAAACTGGTGGTTCGCTCCCTTGTAGCGGTAACTTACCATTTTGCACTTGGACAAATCGGGTGCGCCGTCGAACGCGTATTCTGCGCGAATGTACGGAGCGTAATCGAAACCGGTACCGACGGTGTCAAGCTTCATGTTGTCCATTTTTACGGTAGTTTCGGTAGAGTTGTCGGTAAAGGAGGAATTTCCCTTGTCGCCCTGTTCGTCGCCGTAGTCGTCAATGTCGCTGGTGCTGCTCCACTTGCCCGGAATATCGGTGCCTGCACCGTATGTAATCAAGTTGGGCAACTTGTCGCTGATTTCGGTTTCCCAGTTCAGATTTTTCTGGTAAGTGGTCTTTGCGGGCAAAATGTTTTCTTTGATATAATTGTCGACATCGTTGTTTTCGAGGAAGGGTTTCTCGACATCCCACTTGGCACAAGAAATTTTCTTCTCGTTGGTCCATGCGAGGAATTTTTCAAGTTCGGTCTTGTGGGCTTCCTTGGTGAAGATTTCATCGATGCCGCCCCATTCCGTTACGAATACGCTAAGGCCGGCTTCCATCGCCTTGTTGGAACTGGACAAGTGGCTAGAAGTCTGGTGCAGGTTGGCGTAGAAATGGTAAGTATAGGCGACGTTATCGTCTTGTACGGGGGCAGCTACGGCATCGCCTGCCATAGAAGACCACATCGGGGTTCCGACGATTACCAGGTTCTTCGAATGTTTGCGGATCGCGCTGATGACCGTGTCGGCGTAGGCTTTCAGGTCTGCCCAGGATTCACTCACGGGTTCGTTGTAGATTTCGAAAATGACATGCGGGTACTTGCCGTAGCGTTCGGCCATGCGTCCGAAGAAGGCGGCGGCATCGTTTGCGGTAAAGCAGGTCTTGTTGTCGTTGAATTCGTACGTTGGCTTTGTTCCCTTATGGATGCAGTTGTAGTAACCGCCTTCGCTGTGCCAGTCGATCAAGACGTAAACATCGTTTTGAATAGCGGCTTGAACCACGGTGTCCATTTGCGATTCGAAATATTCGGGGCGGGTCATGTAGCTTCCGTGTCCCCAAGGCGGCACGACGCCCATGGCAGAGCGGACGAGTTCAACGTTCCAGGAGCCGACCAAAGTGTCGATAAAGGAACTCCCGTAAAAGCTGCTGCCGTACGGCCAGTACTGACTCCAAGTGAGGCTCATTCCACGAACCTGGACTTCGGCGCCGTCCTTGACGCCTTGCACGCTGCCGTAAATGCGGCCTTCGCCAGCGGAGTTCTTACCGCTTTGCAAAGCGCCGTATTGGCTAACGGGGCCAACGCGCGTGGGTTGAATGGTGGCGAACGCGCTGCTTGCAAAAGCGAGAGCACACAAGGCTGCAATAGCCATTTTTGTTCTTTTCATAAAGCATACTCCTATATGTGAAAATTTTAGAATCGCATTCCGAGGCTTGGCCACATGCTCGGCGAAATTCCGTCAAAGCGAATGTTGTCCAAGTAAATCTCCGCGTCTTCGGTTACCAAGATGTTGATGGTGTTGACGGCGATAAGTTCCGTGTCGAAATCGTCGGCGGTAAAAGAGAAGTGTTCCCATTCGTCGCCGAGAGTCACGAAACCGGTTTGATGGTAATCTCGCTTGCCGTCGTTGCCGCGCTTGGTGATTTGCAACGAAATTTTCCCGCTGCCCTTGGCGTCGAACGAAATGGCCGTGGCATTTCGTAAGTCGTAGAAAGCGAACATCTCGTCTTCGTCAAAGTCGTCGCCGATGGAGAATCCTGCGACGCCGTAATGGCCTTCTGTTTCCTGGTCGATATTGAAAATCAGGTGCAGACTGCTACCGCTCTTGGCGCTGTCGCCGGTAACGAGAATCTTGTCGCTGTCGATGCCTTCGACGACGCGGCTGTTCCCGCCTTGCAGGGAGTCGGTGCAAATAAACCACCAGCCTTGCCCAAAACTCTTGCCGATAAAGGTCTGCCTGTTTTTCCAATTTTCAAAGTCTTCGACAACGGTAAAAATGCTGTCGGCGATGTTGATGTGATTTGTCGTGGCGCCTTCGCTTAGGCCGGTTTCCATCTGGTAAGAGAATTTGCCAAAATAGCCTTCGACGAAGGCGTAGTGCACGCCAGCGGGCAAACCGCTGAATTCAAAGTATCCTTGTGCGTCCGTGGTGACGGTTTGGTCTAGAATGCTTACGGTTGCGTTCTCGACGGCCGTGCCGTTGTTGGTGATAAAGCCTTTCAGACTTTCGCTTTGGGCGATGGCGAGATTCTGCTCCGGACTGCGTTCCAGATCGACCCAGCGCATAATGGAGAGAGAATCTCCAGAGCGCATTTCGAGTAACTGGACGGGTGCCTTCTTTTCGCTCAGGGCGACGGAGTTGATCTTGAGAATGCCGTTGTCGTCAAGGGAGTCTTCGTAGGCGACAAGCATGGAATCCTCGTTTAATATCCATACGCGGGCGAACGCGTTTTTGAGGGGCGCTCCGTGATTGGTGGCTGTAACGATGCCTGCAATTTCGGTTTCGCCGGCGTTGCTGCCTGTACCGTTTGCGACAGAATTTTCATTTGTGCTGCAGGCAGTGAATGCGATGCCGAGGCTGGCCGCGAAAAGCGAAAGGGCGTGAATAAATTTCATTATCTGCCCTCCTTCACCTTGGCGCGGTTCACGAGCTGGAATCCGACGTGACAGACACGGTCAGGGTTCTTTTCTTCGCGGGACATGGCCAAAATCTTTTCGCGAAGCTTGGCGATTTCTTCGCGAACCTTTTCGAAACTTTCCTTGGAAAGGCTGCAGGTTACACTGGTGATGCTACGGTCATCGCTCGAGAACAGGTCGTAAACTTCGCTATTGACATCGAGATTCTTTAAATGGTATTTGCGCAGAATGGTAGAGCGCACACGGGGCGGCGTCGAGATGGTGGGTTGCTCGACATGGTAGGTTCCGTCATCGTTCAAAGAAACGAAACCGGCTTCCTTTAGGTACTTGATTCCGCTTTGCACTTGCGGGGCGCGAAGCGCGGGCGTGAACATCCGGCCGATTTTTTCGGCAGGGGTGTTTGCGGGGAGGAGCGGCAACAGGTCGCGCAAAACGGGGTAGTACCACTTCGAAAAGAACTTGAGGGCGGAATCCTGGAGCTCGTATTCCTGCTTGGTCGCGCGTACGGCGAGGAGTTTCTTGAGCAGGTTTTCGCGTTCGTCCATGTTTTTTTCGTTGCCGAAGCGGACTAGCGTCAGAAAGTATTCGGTTTCTTCGTCGAAAAGTCCCCAAGCCTTGGCGAGAGTCTTTGCGTTTGTAGTAGAAAGCGGACGGGATCCGTCCAGAATGCGGTTGAAGAAGGCGGAACCCGAGACTCCGGCGCTTTCTTGAATGGAACGGATGGACTGCCCTCTGGATTGCAATGCCTCCACAACGGCCCGGATATAATCCCGGTAATCAAAGTACATAAATACATTAATTATGGAAACATTGTTCATACATTTAAAAATAGATAAAATTTTGATATTGTAAAGTAAACTTTTATTATTGATTGATAAAAATACATAAATAATGGAAACAGAGCGGCGGATTTGACCATAGGCTGTGGACGATTCTTTGTTCAATAAACAGGCTTTTTTTTACAAATCGGCTCAAAATAGCGATATAAGTATTGTAGAACTGAATGTCCCCAACTTCGTTTTTTCTGGAGGCTTGTATGGCATCGGTTTTGGGTTTTCTCGTTGTCGCGGCGATCGTTATCGTCTTGGCCGTTATCGCCGTCAAGATTCTTATAGCGCTTTTGCCGGTTCTCCTGGTTATTGGGGGAATCTGCCTGGTGGTTTTTATTGTGAGTGGCGCAAGTGACGACGCAAATGGGGTTAAAAAGGAAATCGCGTATACCCAGAATACTGTTAGGCAGCATGTGGTCCAGTTCCGGGATGATATCCAGCGCGAATATCACGAGCAGATGCTTTCGATGACGCGGCATAAATCGGGCGTGAGTTTCAATATGCTCCGCCCTGAAATGGACAGCGTGATTTCGGTTGTTGCGAGCGTTTATCATACGGCCATGAATGACGACGAGTTCAAACCGCTCATTACGAGTGCAAATGATTACGAAGGTCATGCGGAAAGGTCTGCGCATTATGTGGGGGCGGCTCTCGACTTCCGCATCAAGGACATGGGCGACAGGGTAGACCGCGAAAGGCTTGTGCAGGCAGTTCGCGAGGAACTCGGTAGTCGTTTTGTCGTGCTGCACGAAGATATCGGGAAAGCGAACGAACACATGCATGTCCAACTGCGTAACGGCACCTACGACAGGAATGTCGTATGGAAATAAAATTTACCGTGTGATAGAGAAGTGTGTCTAATCGAACAATTCTTTAATCGTGGTAACCTTGAAGTTGTCCTGATTCTTGATTTTCTTTTTAACTCCAGACGTGATGCCTTTGCGTGTGAAAATCCAGAAATAAAGGTTGTCGCGTTTGATGCATGGTGCGCTTGCCTGCAAATTTAAAAGTTCACTTTCGTCAAAAGGTTTTTCTGTGTATTTGCATTCGCAAATAATTGCATTCTTTTGGTCTTGAACAACAATGTCGATTTCTTCTTGCCTTTTTTCAACGGGATTGTTTCCCCACCAGCGGCCTATTTCTTCAGCAAAAAATGGTAACTCGCCGTTGTAGGATTTTTCTTTGATGTACTGAGAACACACTCTTTCAAAACGATGACCTATATAACCGTTTATGTTTTCAATGGTGAATTCCCGATCGTAGTAAATTTCAGGTGCGATCAATCCGTTCAGCATATTTAAATGTTTGTATATGAACCTGAAATAAAAGGCAAAATAGTTTTCCTCAATTGAATAGAGCGTATTGCGCGTTTTGCTTTTTTCACCAACAGGAATTTCGGTTTTGATAAATCCTAAGTTTTCAAGGACTTTCAAGTATTTCGCTATTTTAGCGCTGTCCCCATCGACTTTAGTCTTTATGTCATTTAGTGTAGATGCGCCCGAATTGATCGCGAGAAGGATGTTCTTGTAAAAGAGAGTTTCTTTGAGCTCCATACGGAGCAACGTATCAATTTCGTTGTATAGGTAACCCGTCGTGGAAAGGCATGTCTTGATGATGTTTTCGCGGATGGAAATCGAATCGTCAAAAAGTGACAGGTATAGGGGAATGCCTCCAAGAATAGAATAGACTGTAAGAACTTCCTCGTTACTGTATTTCGGGAAAAACTCCCTTGCTTCTTTGTAAGTGAATGGCTGTAATTTTAAATCTGCTGTTTTGCGGCCGTACAACGGTTTTGTTGAATTGTCGAACAAATCTTCAATAACAGAAACTTCGGAACTGCACAATATCAAAAAAATGTTCTTTTTTTTCAGAATGCGGTCTATGGCGTTTTGCAGCCCGAAATCGTATGCGGGGTTCGAATTGTATAGATAGGTGAATTCGTCAATGATGATGTTAATTCGTTTTGAAAACGAGAATCCGTCGATAAACGAGTAAACATCTTGCCATGTATTGAGTGCGTTAAGAAAGTCTCCTGTGTTCAAGACTCGTTTGAGCTCTGTACAAAAATTGTGAACGTTATCACTTTCGCTACCTTTGTCGGCTGTAAAGAAAACGGTATCCTTTTCGTGAAGAGCTGCAAACTGAGCCAAAAGAAAACTCTTGCCGACGCGTCTGCGGCCGTGCATGATGAGCATTTCGAATTTCTTCGAATTGTATAGATCTTTGAGTAGCTTGAGTTCCTTTTTTCGGCCGACAAACATGTTGTTTACTCCAGAGTTATTTACTTTAAAGTTATTTACTCAAGAGTTAATATAAATAAAAACTCGGACGAAAGCAACTCCCTACAGTTTTTTTTTGTACTTTTGACAAAAACGCCCAAAAACAGCCTGTATTTTTGAAAAAAAAACTTAAAATGACTTGTGTTTTTGACAACCCCCTTCCCCTAGTGTGACTTGGTCACAGACTTTTGGCCTCTCATTATCTAAAATATACCTGTAAACAAGAAAAAAGAGAGGTAAAACATGTCTGAAATGAATATCACCAAAAACAACTTCGAACAAGAAGTGCTCCACTCCGACAAGCCGGTCCTGATCGATTTCTGGGCTCCCTGGTGCGGCCCTTGCCGGATGCTTTCGCCCGTGATCTCGGAAATAGCTGAGGAATACGGCGACAAGGTCAAGGTCTGCAAGGTGAACGTGGACGATGAAGGCGAATTGGCAGCCTCGTTCAATGTCATGAGTATCCCGACGCTTGTGGTCGTAAAGGACGGCAAGGTGACGAATTCTGCAGTCGGTGTCCGCCCGAAGGCTCAGATTGTCGAAATGATTGGCTAATACATTTACTCCTTGGGCGCCTTTTTTGTATATTGCAAAAGAGGCGTTTTTTTTTTATGAAAGCAGCTCCGGTTCGTTTGATTGTTCCCAGACTCCCGTTCTGGCCGAAACTTTCGGCCGAAGAACAGGCGGTAGTGTCCGAGCGTGCTGTCGTCAGGCGCTTCGGCAAGGGGCAGCTCGTGAGCAGCAACAGCTCCGAATGTCTCGGAATTGTCTTTATTCTCGAAGGTGAAATCCGCGTGAGCATGACCTCGGACGACGGCCGCGAGGTTTCGCTGTACCATGCCCGCAAAGATGAGGTCTGCGTGTCTACGGCTTCGTGCGTGATTCGGCAGTTGACCTTTGATACGGCGGTGGTGGCCGAAAGGGATACTTCCCTGTTGGTGGTTCCGGCGATGGTCTGTGCGCGCCTGATGGAATCGAACGTGCATGTGCGCGCCTTTGTCTTCGAAAGTGAAACGGAACGGTTTTCGCGGGCGGTTCGTGCAATTCAGCTGATGCTGTTCAAGCGCTTTGACCAGCGGCTTGCCTGGTACTTGGTGTCGCGTTTTGAAGGGAGCGGCTCCGACGAAATCCGGAAAACGCAGGAAGAAATCGCCCGCGACGTGAATTCAGCCCGCGAGGTGGTGGCCCGTATGCTCCATGAATTTGCAGATAAGGGACTTGTCGAAATCAGACGAGGGCTCATCAAGTTACACAACGTGGATGGCCTTCGCAAGATTTTGTGATGAAATCGGGCGCTTATTCTCATAAATTATCGTAAAATTCGTTCGGGGTGCAGGTCTTGCGCCCTTAACTTTTGTATTTTTGTCCCGAATTTTGTTTATAGGTAGGTTTATTCTGCGCTTTCGCTGGCTGTTTTTATTTGCTGTGTTTGTAGGGCTTGCACAGGCCCAGCTTTTGGACATGTCCGAAATGTCCGAGAGCTATATGGTCGAAAATAAGATTCATAAGGTCAAGGTCGAAGGGACTGTCCACATGGACGATCGTGCGGTGCTCAGCCGCGTCGGCATTCGCGATGGGCAGAGCTATTCGCCGGCGGCCCTTACCGAAAAGGTTCAGTCTTCGGTGGCTTCCCTGTACAAGTCCGGGCTTTTTGACGACGTGACCGCCTGGATTGATTACGTGGGTGACGGCACCGATGTCGACCTCATTTTCAAGATTAAGGAACTCCCCGCGCTCGATACGGCCGTTTTCGAAGGTCCGGACGAGGTCTCGGAAGAAGACCTGAAGCTGAAGACCCGCCTGATTCCGGGCCAGGTCTACAGCAAGAGCCAGCTGGAACGCGACCGTCAGGCCATTTTGGAATACTACCGCTCCGAGGGCTATTTGCTCGCCGAAGTGGGCTACCGTGAAACTCCTGTCGACGAAAACAAGAATTTGGTGACCTTCATTGTCCGCGAGGGCGAAAAGGTCAAGGTGCGCCAGTTCGATATCCAGGGGAACGACAACGTGCCCGCCGAAGATATTATGGAACACATGGTCACGAAGCTCGACCAGTGGTGGGGCGGTGGCGAATTCAAGGAAAACATTTTCGAGGCGGACCGCGATACGGTGTTGAACGCCATCCGTCATTTTGGCTACCTGGATGCGGAACTGACTGAATACAGCGCTGAATACCTGCCGGACTCCACTTGCCTGTTCTATCTGGGCCGGATGGTTCCGCTCGGCGAAAATCTGGAAGTCCTCTACAAACAGTTGAACCTTGCCTTGGGTGACTCCGCGACGGCCCTCTACAAGATGGCAGGCAAGCCGACCATGCAGGCGACGCACTTCTTTAGGAATCATCGCGAGGTCGGTGAAATGCCTTGGGTGTCTAGACCTAAGGTGACGGTCAAGACCGAAGAAGACGCCTGGAACATGTTGAACGACCTGATCCGCTACGAAAGCGCCCGCAAGGAATGGCTGGATATCGTGGACGGACGCAAGTGGAAGAATCCGAAGATTGATTCGCTCCGCAAGATCAAGAAACGCTCGACTTACCAGGAAAAGCTCCTGGTCCGTTACATGATCGAGGATATGTTCCCGGCCTTGAACAAGTACGATAATATCAAGACCTCGAGTGCCATTCTGGTCCATATCCACATGATCGAGGGCCGCAAGTACTACATGGGCAGTCTGCATTTCTCGGGTAACGAAGTGCTGAACGACAAGATGCTTGCCTACGCCTTCCGTCTTGACAGCGGTGAAGTCTTTGACCAATATAAGTACGATGCCTCCCGCAAGGCGCTTCTGGATGCCTACCGCGAAGACGGCTACCTGTTCGCCCAGTACGAAGAAACCCGTACGTTCGAGAACGATTCGATTGTGAACCTGTCCTACAAGATGACCGAAGGTCTCCCGGCTCAGATCCACAAGGTGCATATCCACGGCAATACCAAGACGAACGAGAAGGTGATCCGCCGCGAAGTCCGCCTGTATCCGGGCGATACTTATCGCCAGTCCTTGCTGGAACGTAGTTTCCGTGAAATTATGCAGCTGAACTACTTTGACATGGTCGTCCCCGACATCAAGGTAGTGGGCGAGCAGGATGTGGACCTCGACTTTACCGTGCAGGAAAAGGAAGCGGGTACCGGACAGTTCAGCTTGGGCGTGTCTTACAGCGAAAGCGACGGTATCGTGGGTACGGCGAGCGTGTCTATCCCGAACTGCTGTATGGGTGACGGCCAGGCCGCATCGTTCAGCGTGGAATACGGTGCCGACAAGAAGAGTGCTTCCGTGAGTTTCCAGGAACCGTGGTTCCTCGACAAGCCGATTACCTTGGGTACGAGCCTCAGCTACTCTTGGTGGAATATGTCCAATTACGACGACCCCGATATTACCCGTTACGGCGGCAGCGTCTACCTGGGTAAGCGCCTCAAGTGGCCCGATGACTACTTCTATGGACAGATCGGTTACAGCTGGCTCATGAACAAGCAGGGCCCGAACATCGATGACAGTTACGTTGTCTATACCGGTGTGGAATCTGCCTTGAACTTCCGCCTGCTCCGCGACGACAAGAACCTGCCGCAGTTCCCGACTGACGGTTCTCGCTACGTGCTCGACGTTCAGTGGGCCGATGACGCCATCTTCAGTGACTTCGGTTTCGTGAAGACCGAACTTACGATCAAGTGGTGGTTCCCGCTGTTCCGCGACCGCCTGACGATTGCGCTTACCAACCAGTACGGTGTGATTTTTGGCGATCAGTTGCAGTACCGCACGCTCTACACCATGGGTGGCGTGATGGGCTACGAGGGCATGATGCGTGGTTACAGCTCGGGTTCTATTGGGTACCGCCGCTTGGGCCGCAGCTACCAGTATACGGGTGCTGAACTCCAGCTCGCTCTTGTGCCGCAGACATTCTACCTGTTGCCGTTCTTCTTTGACGCCGGTAACGTGTTCGGTGAACGCTACAACCCGCGCACCAAGGTTCCGAAGCCGAGCAGGAGTCCGCTCAGCGAATGGGATCCGACGAGCCTCAAGAAGGACATTGGTTTCGGTTTCCGCGTGATTGTACCGATGCTCGGTATTATCGGCTTCGACTTTGCCTGGCCCTTGGATGTGGGTGAAACCTATAGCGGTACGCAGCGTACCGAAGTGGGTGACATGCAGTTCAACTTCGTGATCGGCCAGGGATTCTAGGGAGGCTTTATGCTTAAACGTCTGCTGATGGTTCTGGTACTTGCGTTTGCGACCGTCTCGTTTGCCGAAGACGGACTGCGTATTGCGCATGTGGATTCCAAGCTGATCTTTGACGGTTACAAGGGCACCAAGAAGGCCCAGGAAGAGTACGACCGCCAGGTGGCTAAGTGGGAACAGCAGGGCAACTTGCTGCAGAAGGAACTTGCCGCTATCAAGGAAAAGCTCGACAAGCAGGTGCTTATGCTCAGCGACGAAAAGAAGAACGAGCTCGAAGCCGAGTATAACAAGAAGGACCTGGAACTCAAGACCTTTATCGACCGCGTGTACGGCCGTAAGGGCGAACTGATTTCTGAAAACGAGAAGGTGAGCGCCCCGATTATCCAGCTGATTCGCAAGGCTATCAACGAAATCGCCTTGCAGGAAGGTTACGACATGGTGGTCGACCGTGCTACCGGCGCCGTGGTGTTCTGGAAAAAGGAAAACGACCTTACGCAGAAAGTGCTGGACTACCTGAACAACAGGTAGTTGTTGCGTATTTAAATTTCGTCATCCTGGATTCCGTCGCTACGCTCCAGAATGACAATCCCCGAGGCGTTTGTGCGGGGTGATGTTCCTTGAAACAGTCATCCTGGATTCCGTCGCTACGCTCCAGAATGACAATCCCCGAGGCGTTTGTGCGGGGTGATGTTCCTTGAAACAGTCATCCTGGATTCCGTCGCTACGCTCCAGAATGACAATCCCCGAGGCGTTTGTGCGGGGTGATGTTCCTTGAAACAGTCATCCTGGATTCCGTCGCTACGCTCCAGAATGACAATCCCCGAGGCGTTTGTGCGGGGGGATGTTCCTTGAAACAGTCATCCTGGAACCACGGAGTGGTGACGGGATCCAGAGCTGAAATTCTACTTGAACTTCCAGAATTTATAGAGATACTTTGTCGTTTGAACGGGCGTCTTCAAGAAGGCGCTCTTCTTGTATCCGCTCAAGGCGAATCCTTGCAGCACCTTGTAAAGTCCGACCTGGTCTTCGCGGTTCAGAGCGAGCAGGAACCTACGGAACTTGTATTCGAAGTCGTGCATCTTGCCGAAGTAGCCGTAGCAGCGTTTTTCGTACTGCTTCAGGAAATTGCGGCTGAGACTAGCGGCTTCGCCGGAGGTTGCCTTGAGGCCTTGGTCGACGTATTCCGCGCAGAATCGGCCCGCCCGCATCGCGGCAGCGATGCCACCACCCGTGAGCGGGTTGGTGTGGTGGGCGGCGTCGCCCACCAGGGCGAAGCGGTCTAAAGTGTAATCCTTAAGGGTGCTGGAAACCGGCACCATTCCACCGACGGTATGGTTGATTTTTGCTCCGGGGAAAAGCTTTTCTAGCCACTCCATGGTGACTTCGAGGATGTTTCCGCTGTGCTTTCCTGCGGCGAGGAAGCCGGCGCCGAAGTTCGTGACGTTCGATTTCTGCTTCGGGAAACTCCAGATGTATCCGTCGTTGATAAAGTCGTGACCTTGCCAGAAGGTGAGGTAGTCGGGTTTGGTCAAGAGCCCTTGCACCTGGATGTCGACGCCGGTGCAGGTCTCGAGCGGATTCTGCACGCAGTTGAGCCCGACCATGCGGCCGATGCGGCTTTCGACGCCGTCGGCGGCGATGACCATCTTCGCAAAGATTTCCTGCGTACCGGTTTCGGTGACGCTCCCGTCGCCGCTGCCTTTTCCGAGAACGACGCGGACCATTCGTCTGTAGCCCTCGACTTCGCCTACGAATTCAGCTCGGGCGCAAGTTTCAACCTGGGCCCCGTCGTCGGCAGCGAGTTTTGCGAGCCACGGGTCGAAAATTTCTCGGTTCAGCATGATGCCCGTGCTCGGCTTCGGAACCTCGATATTCACGCCATTAGGGCCGTAAATGTAAAGGCCGTTGATAATGCTTTCGATGCAGCTTTCGTCAATCGGACCGTAAGTCTGTAGGTCCGCAAGCGTGGTGCTCGCCTCGCCGCAACGTACCGGGAAACCGATGCGTTCCCGTTTTTCGAGGAGCAGCACCTTGTGCCCGGTCCGGGCCAGGTTGCGTGCTGCGACGGAGCCGCCAGGCCCCGCACCGATGACCACGACGTCGTAATTAGGATCAAGCATCGATGACCTCCGTCAGCATAAGCGCCCCGACCGGGCATGCCTTGACGCAAATGCCGCACTTGATGCATTTTTCGGGGTCTATCTGCAAGTCAAGCCCGTGCATGTCGAGCGCCATCTTGGGGCAAAGCCCCACGCACCCTGCACAGGCGAGGCAAACTTTTCTGTCGTGAACAAGCTTCTTCATTAAGGATGAATATAGAAAAAGTTGAGAATTCAGAACTTAGAACTTACTCTCGTTTCTAAGCTCTAAGTTCTACCAACTACCTACTGGCGTAGCCACTAATAAGTGTATTCCTCGGTCAGGCGCTTCTGGAAGTCGTCGTGGACAAGCGGCTTGTCGAAAAGGAAACCCTGTACATTGTTGCACTGGATGCTCTTGAGGAATTCGGCCTGCGTCTCGGTTTCGATACCTTCGGCGATGACTTCCTTGTTGAGTTCGTTCGCCATCTTCACCACGTTGCGGATAATGACTTCGTCCTTGGAATGGGGGTCGCCCACATGGTCCAGGAGCGACTTGTCGAGCTTGATGGTGGTGATGTTGAAGTCCTTGAGCACGTTCAGTGTGGAGTAGCCGGTACCGAAGTCGTCGATGGATACGGCGATTCCGTTCTCGGCCATCGTGTTCACGAATTTCATCATGGCTGCGTTATCATCGAAATCGGCCGATTCGGTCAGTTCCACTTCGACATATTTGCTTGGCACGTTGTGCTTGCGTATGATGCTCAGGATGTTATCGGCAAGTTCGGGGTTGCGCAAATGGAGCTTTGAAAAATTGGTCGAAATGCGGTGCGGCTCGATGCCGACGTCAAGCCACTGGCGAATATCGGCACAGGCCGTCTCGAAAACATAGAAGTCCAGGTCGCAGATGGTGCCTTCGCGCTCCAGGATGGGGATGAAGTCCATCGGCGGGACAATCGTCTTGTGACGGATCCAGCGGACAAGCGCTTCCGCTCCCGTAACCTTCTTGGTGAGTAAGTCGACCTTGGGTTGGTAAAATACCACAAATTCCTTGTTGCGGATGGCGTTGTGGAATTCGTTCGAAATTTCCTTCTGGTGCATCGTGCGGACAAGCATTTCTTTGGTAAAGAAGACGATGTCGCGAGTCTTGATGGCTCTTGCGGCCTGTAGGGATATGGCGGCGTTGTTCAGGGCGTCGTGAATTTCGACATTGTTTTCGACGGGGTAGACCCCCATTCGCGCCTGGATGCGGATGTTTACGGGCTTGGGCCCTTGACTAAGCGTCATTTCGCAGTTGCTGAATCTGGAAATGAACTCTTCTTGGCGTTCCTTCTTGATGAGCGTGAAGAAATTGTCGCCGCCGAGTCGTGCGATGAGTTCCTTTTCGTTGATGAACTGGGAAATTTTGCTGACGTACATCTTGAGGGCGAGGTCGCCCTGCTGGCTGCTGGTTGACTTGTTGACGTACTTGAAATTTTTCAGGTTGATGAACGTGGCCGCGTAGCTAGGAAGGTCCCCGCCGATAACCTGCTGGCTGAACATGAATATGCCGGCTTGGTTGAAGGCCCCGGTCATGGGGTCGGAAATGGCTGCCTTGCGGGTGTTCCCGATCAGGTGGGTACGACCGGAGATGATGAAGAAGTCCCAGCTGAGCAACTGCACGAGTTGCTTTTCGAAATCGGTGAAACTGTGACCGTCAATCGGGTGCGCCTGGAAAGTGAAGGACCCTTGCTCGCCGGTGCTCATGGTTTCCGAAAAATCGGTTGTCGAGGGAATTGCCGGGAGTCTGTTCTTGTCGTGGTAGGCGGTGAATTCTCCCGAAAGTCCGTTGGGGGCGAACTGGTTGACTGGGACGTAGTAAATGCAGTGGATGTAGCCGATGTTTGCGTGGAAGGCAAGGTTGGTTATGTTTCTTGCCATGATGCCGAATATTTCATCTATATTATAAATGGATCCAAGAAGTTTGGACCTAAAGTCAAGATAAGTGCCATTCCACAGAGAAATATCCATAACATCCTCAATATACCAAAACCTTGCCAAAGTTAAAAAAATGTTACATCAAATGCAAGTTCGTTTTACAAGAATCGGCGAAAAAATTACCCGTTGTTAGATGTGTTTAATTTAAATCCATGTGGGTGTGGACGACTCCGTTTAGAATGCCCTCTTCCTCCTGTTGACTTCCTGCAGGATGCATCCTAAAATTCTATCTTTACCGCCGCATTTAAAGAGGTAACCTCCTATGAGTAATGAGGCAGAAAAGCCGAATTTCATTACGACCTCTCTTGACTTCTTGGTCAACTGGGGCCGAACGAACTCCCTGTGGCCGTTCCCTTATGGAACTGCCTGCTGCGCAATCGAATTTATGAGTACCGAAGTGGGCCGTTACGACTTGTCCCGTATCGGGTCTGAATACGTGCGTTTTACGCCGCGTCAGTCCGATGTGCTGCTTGTGGCCGGTACCATTTCCTATAAGCAGGCGCCGATACTCAAGCGCATGTACGAACAGATGGCCGAACCCCGTTGGGTGATCGCCATGGGCGCATGTGCAAGTTCTGGCGGATTCTATGACTGCTACTGCACCGTGCCGGGTATCGACCATATTATTCCGGTGGACGTGTACATCGGTGGTTGCCCCTCCCGTCCGGAAGCGTTCTTCGAGGCGATGTTTGACCTCCAGAAGAAGATCAAGGATGAGTCCTACATGAAACAGCGTGCCGAACGCGTCAAGGACCAGCTCGAAATGATCAAGGCGAAGACCGAACAGGCGAAGGCGGAAGCCCGTGAATTTGCTCGTGAAAAGCGCGAGGAAATCAAGGAATTTGTGGCCGAAAAAGAGCAGAAACTTGTGAAGAAGGCCCAGTTCTGGAAGGAGTAATGATGGAAGCCAATGAAATGACTTTTGCAGAAACGGTCGTTTCTGTCCTCACCTCCAAGTTTGGTGGCAAGAAGGACGATGCGGCCAAGTGGGACGCCTGCGTGGTGGTCCCGAAGGAATACCTGCACAATGCGGTTGAATTCCTGAAGAACGATCCGTCGATGCAGTTCGACATGCTCCTCGACCTCGCCGGTATCGACTACCTGACTTATCCGAACCATGAAGGTCCGCGTTTTGCCGTGAGCTACGCTTTTAAGTGCATGAAGAATCCGGGCCGCCGCGTTCGTCTTAAGGTGCTGGTCAGCGAAGCCGACCTGAAGGTGACGACGATTACTGATTTGTATGCAAGCGCCAACTGGCTCGAACGTGAAGTCTACGACCAGTTCGGTATCGTGTTCGAAGGCCACCCGGACCTGCGCCGCATTTTGAACCATGTTGAATTTGTGGGCCATCCGCTCCGCAAGGATTACCCTGCCCAGAAGCGCCAGTGGCTCTCGACGACCGACTTCCTGATTCCGGAACTGGAAAAGCGCCTGGAAGACAAGGGCTACAAGGTGATCCAGCGCTCCAAGGAAATCATGCCTGTCGAAGAAGAATATCTTGAAGGGAGTATCAGAGAATGATCGTACTTGACCCGAATGGCGAAAAGATGAACCTGATGGCCCTGAACGTGGGCCCGACGCATCCGGCGACTCACCACTGCGTGCGCCTGCTGGCTGCCCTCGATGGCGAAACCATCGTGGCCGGTGTCCATGAAATCGGCTTTATGCACCGCGGCTTCGAAAAGATGGTCGAACGCGGCACCTGGCAGCAGGTGATCCCGTACACCGACCGCTTGAACTACTGCTCTGCAATGATGAACAACATTGCATTCTGCCGCGCTGTCGAAAATATGTACGGTATCGAAATCCCGGAACGCACCAAGGTGCTCCGCGTGATTGTGAACGAACTCTCCCGTATCAACGACCACTTTATTTGCGTTGCAGCTGCTTTCCAGGACTTGGGCGGTACGACTCCGTTCATGTACGCCTTTAACCCGCGTGAAGAAATCATGCTGATTTGGGAAAAGCTCACGGGCGCACGCCTCACGAACAGCTTTGCCCGCATTGGCGGCCTCTACCGCGACAGCTACGACGGTTTCGAAGACGATGTGCTCGCTGCTTGCAAGTCGGTGGAAAAGGCCCTCAAGGACCTGCATGCCTGCTTGGACCGTAACCGTATCTTCCTCGACCGTACCGTGGGCGTGGGTAAGATTTCTGCCGAACGTGCTATCAGCTACGGCTGGACAGGTCCGTGTCTCCGTGCGACGGGTGTCGAAAGCGACCTCCGCAAGGACGAACCTTACTACGACTACGAAACCTACGACTGGGAAGTCGTGGTGGGAACCCAGGGCGATGCCAACGACCGTCTGCAGGTGCGCCTTGCCGAAATTGAAGAATCTGTGAAGATTGTGCGCCAGGCCCTGAAGCGCCTGCAACCGGGCCCGGTCGACATTGTCGACCCACGCATCCGCGTGCCTGCGCACAAGCTTGCCTACCAGGACATGGAAGCCCTTATCGGCCGCTTCAAGAGCGTGTACGAAGGTGTGCGCGTGCCCGAAGGCGAATACTACTGCGCAAGCGAATGCGCGAACGGCGAACTCGGCTTTACCATCGTGAGCGATGGTTCCGGCCACCCGTACCGCATCAAGGTGCGATCCCCGTCGTTTGCCCATGTGTCTGCATTTAACGAACTGGTCGAAGGCCTGACTCTTGCCGACTCCATGGCAACGCTGCCTGGCCTCAACATGATTGCTGGAGAACTTGACCGATGACACAACATATTCAAGGTGCAGTTCAGTTTGTATCGAATAACCATTTGAAGTTCGACGGTCCGAGCGAAGCGATTCCCGCGCTCCCGGATCCGGGTCAGACTTTGGGCTACGTGAACAAGCCTGTTCCGCAGCCCGCTCCGAAGGAAGTGCTCGCAAAGCTTGACACTCCCGAAATCAAGGAACGTTGCGCCGACTTGCTCAGCCGCTACCCGGTGGGCCAGGGCGCTCTCCTCGAAGTCCTTTGGCTGGTGCAGGGCGTGTTCGGTTGGGTGCCTACCGAAGGTATCCGCTGGGCAGCAAACATTTGCGGTTGCGCTCCGGCTCACGCTCTCGGCGTCGCTACCTTCTATACCATGTACAACCACGCCCCGAAGGGCAAGTTCCTGTTGCAGTTCTGCCGCAACATCAGCTGCGCCATCAAGGGGGCTCAGCCGCTGATCAAGTATGTCGAAAACAAGCTCGGCGTCAAGAGCGGCGAAACCACTCCCGATGGCATGTTTACCGTGCTCCAGGTGGAATGCCTGGGTAGCTGCGGCAACGGCCCGATGATGTTGGTGAACGATGATTTTGCCACCGACGTGGTCGACGGTCAGCTCAAGATGAAGCGCGGTACGACTCTTACCGAAGCAAGCATCGATCGCATTATCGACTGGTGCAAGGCACACGTGAATGACATGCCGAAGCACGACGTGCTCGGCGGAATCGTGAAGGGCCACGGCGGTCACCCCGGTGCTCCGGGTGCAACGGCCAAGCCGCAGGTCGCTGACTACGCTCCGCCTTCTCCGGTGCTTAACGTGAAGGCCGAAGCCGACGAAAATGGCGCTACCCTCACTTGGAAGGGCGCTCCCGAATTCACGAAGATTGTCGTCGAAAAGAAGAACGGCAATGACTGGGTCGCTGTGGGCGAGCCCGGCGTGAAGGACAAGGCTTTCGTCGATGCAAGCGGCAAGGCAGGCGATGTCTATCGCATGATTGCAACTTCCGGTGAACGTACGGCAAAACCTTCCAAGGAAGCGGTGACTACCCAGAAGCCCGCGCCCGTAGAGGAGGCTAAGTAATTATGGCTGAAGTAGTAAAAGTTTGTACAGGAAATTTTGGCAAGGGCGCCCAGGACATTGAAGTCTACAAGAAGCTGGGCGGCTACGCGAACATTTCGGATCGCTTGTTCAACATGAGCCAGTTCGAAGTGATTGACTACGTGCAGCGTTCCGGCCTGCGTGGCCGTGGCGGTGCAGGCTTCCCGACCGGCATGAAGTGGAGCTTTGTTCCGCGCAATTCCGGCAAGCCCGTGTACATTGTAGTGAACGCTGACGAAGGCGAAGGCGGTACCTTTAAGGATCACTTCCTGATGATGGAAGATCCGCACCGCTTGATCGAAGGCCTGATTATTGCAGCCTGGGCTCTCGGTAGCCGTGCTGCCTACATCTACTGCCGTGGCGAATTCCTGCCCTGCATCGAAAGCTTGAACAAGGCTTTGAACCAGGCATACGCCGCCGGTTACCTCGGCGAAAACATTTGCGGCACCAAGTTCAGTTTCGATATCTTTGTTCACCGTGGCGCAGGCGCCTACATTTGCGGTGAAGAAACTGCTCTTATTAACTCGCTCGAAGGCCAGAAGGGTCAACCCCGCCTGAAGCCGCCTTTCCCGGCGGTGAGCGGCGCATGGAAGAGCCCGACTTGCGTGAACAACGTCGAGACCATTATGTCTCTCCCGTGGATTTTCCAGCATGAACCCGAAGAATACGCCAAGATGGGTACACCCCGTGCAGGCGGTACCAAGGTGTTCTGCATCTCGGGCGACGTGAAGAATCCGGGCGTGTACGAGGCTCCGCTCGGCACTCCGATGATGACGATGATTAACGAATACGCCGGTGGCGTCGTGGGCGGAAACCTGAAGGCGGTTCTTCCGGGTGGTTCCTCTTGCGCTCCGTTGAACGCAGGCGAATGCGCTGTAGCCACCATGGACTACGAATGCCTCGCCTCCATGAAGACGATGTTCGGTTCGGGTGCCATGATCGTGATTAACGATACGCACAACATGGCAGAACTCCTGAACGTGCTCGGCAACTTCTACAGTCACGAATCTTGCGGCCAGTGCACTCCGTGCCGCGAAGGTACGGGACTCTTGCACCGCATTCTGAACCAGATTGTGGAAGGCAAGGGCCACGACGGCGACGTGGAACTCATGCAGAGCCTTTCTGGTGGATTTGGCGGCGTGACGATTTGCCCGCTGTCTATTTCGCTCGGTGGCCCGGTGGGCTCCTACACGGCGAAGTTCCGCGCCGACTTCGATGAATTGATCGCAAAGAACCCCGACCACGCCAAGCCGCGTGTTCAGGAAAACTATCGTCCTGGAATTTTCTGGTAATAATATGAGTAACTTCTACAACATGCCGAAACTCCCGACCGAGAACAGCCCGAAGGTGGAAATCTTCGTGGACGACAAGGCCGTGATGGTTCCTGGCGATACGAACCTGCTCGAAGCTTTGAAGGCTGTCGGGATTGAAACTCCTCACGTCTGTTACCACCCGTATTTGCCGGTGTCCGGTAACTGCCGCCAGTGCCTGGTGGAGCAAGAAGGCCCGCGTGGCCGTATGCTCGTGATTGCCTGCTACACGCCGGTTATGCCGGGTATGAAAATTTACACGCCGGCATCCAGCGCCCGCGTCAAAAACGCCCGCAAGGCGACGCAGGAATTCATGCTGGTGAACCACCCGCTGGATTGCCCGATTTGCGACAAGGCCGGTGAATGCACCCTGCAGGAAAACTTTATGGAAGCGGGCCAGAACGAATCCCGCATGCGCCCCGAATACGGCAAGAACTACCACGGCAATCCCGCGCACCAGTTCATTGATGCGAAGGGCCAGCTCCGTGGCGGTAAGCACGTGGACTTGGGCCCCCGCGTGTTGCTCGACGAAGAACGCTGCGTGCAGTGCGACCGCTGCGTGCGCTTTATGCGTACCATTGCCGGTTCCGAACAGCTGCAACTCGCCGGCCGCGCCGACCATACCTACATTACCACGTTCCCGGGTGAAAAGCTTGATCACGAATACGACTTGTGTGTCACCGATGTTTGCCCGGTGGGCGCCATGACGGCCAAGTACTTCCGCTTCCAGAAGCGCGTTTGGCTGCTCAGCCACACGCCGACGGTTTCGATGGATGACTCTCTCGGCGCAAACATTTGGCTCGACTACGCCGACGGTCACATTTACCGTGTGATGCCGCGTTGCAACCCCGAAGTGAACCGCAGCTGGCTTTCTAACACGAGCCGCCTCGCGTTCCAGAACTTCGACAAGAACCGCTTGCCGGCTATGGGCTTCCACGTGATTCAGGAAGCTCTCGCCGAAGTCAAGAAGGTCGGGGGCAAGGTCGCCCTTGTCGCCGGTGGCGCATGCACCGTCGAAGATCTTGCTGCGGTTCGCATGCTCAAGGAATCCTTGGGCGACTCCGCCGAACTTTTCGGCGGGACCTTCAAGAAGGTCGGTGCCCCCGACGGCATCGCCATGAGTGGCGACCCGCTTGCAAACCGCGTCGCATTCAAGCTGCTTGGTATTCCTGACAACAACCTCGAAGACCTTACGAAGCGTGCTTCTGAATTCAAGGTGCTTGTCACCGTGAATAACGACCTCTTTGGTGAAGGTGGTGCCGCTGTGGCTACCCTCGAGAAAATTCCGACCCGTATCGCGCTCACTCCGTTCAATGACGCGACGGCTTCCAAGGCAACGCTCGCTTACGGCATTCGCCACTGGAGCGAAGTCCAGGGTACTATGGTGAATAGCCTGAACATTTTGCAGAAGTTGAACGCTTGCCCGGTATGCCCCGACGAAAGGATCCGTGCCGCCTACGACGTGCTTTCCGAACTCGCCGGAAACAAGTTCGAATCCGCATTCGACGCCTTCAAGAAGGCGGGCGAATATGCGGCCGTACTTGCTGGGCTTTCTTACGATACCATCAAGAGTACAGGCAAGTTGCTCGAAGGAGGTAACGCCTAATGGATATCATCGAATCCAAAACCTGGGTGGAATGGCTCATCACGATTGCGAAGTTCGGCTTCTGCTTCGTGCCTGTGCTCTACATCCTGTTGTTGATTCCTATGGAACGCCGTGGTGCAGGTTTCATGCAGGACCGTCAGGGCCCGAACCGCTCCTACATCAAGGTTCCGTATTTCGGTAAGGTCCGCTTGCTCGGCTATGTGCAGAACATGTGCGACGGTACCAAGTTGTTCTTCAAGGAAATGTTTGCTCCGAAGGGTGCAAAGAAATTCCTTTACTACGTGGCTCCGGCAATCCCGTTTGCCATCGTGTTCCTTTCTCCGTGCGTGATTCCCTGGTTTGGTCCGATGGTCTTTGACTGGGGTGGCCAGGTGGTGCGCATCGCGGGCCCGATCGTGGATTCCGAAGTGGGCATCTTGCTCCTGTTCGGTTTCAGTTCGCTTTCCGCCTACGGTGCCGTTCTCGCTGGCTTGAGCTCCCGTTCCAAGTACAGCTACCTCGGTTCTCTGCGTACGACCGCGATGACGATCAGCTACGAAGTCTGCCAGGGTCTTTCGATGATGGGCCTCCTGGTGCTCGCCGGTTCTTTCAGCCTCACCGATATCGTGAGCTGGCAGGAACACCACGTGTGGGGCATTGTCGCCCAGCCGGTGGCTTTCTTCTGCTTCTTGATTGCGACGATTGCCGAAACGGGCCGTGCCCCGTTCGACGTTGCCGAAGGTGAACCTGAACTCGTTGCCGGTTACCACACTGAATATGGTGCCATGCAGTTCGGCCTGTTCTACATGGGTGAATACTCTCACATTTGCATCAGCAGCCTTCTGGTGGCAACCCTCTTCTTGGGCGGTTACTCGGTCCCGTTCGTGACGACCGAAACCATCCAGGCTCACATGGGTGGCTCGCTCGCTATCCTCTGCTGGGTGCTCGCTTTCTTCGCTCTCGCGTTCCTCCACATGATCTACCGCTACTCCCGCAAGCTCCGTGCTTCGGCACAGTCCAACAAGATGGAAATCTTGCAGGAATACAAGCTTTACAAGGGTATCGGTTGGATTGCCGCTTTCGTGCTGGTCTGCGCCGGTGTCGCATCCTGGATGCTTTACAACCCGCAGGTTACCGTGGTTAATGGAGTCGTCGTGAACACCCTGGGCGCTGCCCTCGGTACGGCTCTCATCCACCTGCTAGTGCTCCTGGTGAAGAGCGTGTTCTTCTGCTGGGTGTGGATCTGGGTCCGTTGGACTCTCCCGCGCTTCCGCTATGACCACATTATGCATCTTGGCTGGAAGATCATCTTGAACATCGCTATCTTGAACCTCGTCGTGACCGCCGTGGTCGCGAAGCTGATGGGAGGTAACTAATGGCTCGCGTTATTAGACAGAGGCCCATGAACTGGGTGGAACGCCTCTACATTTTCGAGGCGATTCGCGGCCTGTGGACGACGCTCAAGCACGCCGCCCGCGGTCTTTTCCGCTACGAAGAGCTGCCGACGATTTCTTATCCGGAAGGTCAGCCCGAAGTCCGTAGCACTTACCGTGCAAAGCACCGCCTGATGCTGCGCCCCGACGGAACGCCCCGTTGCGTTGCCTGCGGCATGTGCGCTGCGGCTTGCCCTGCCCACTGCATTTATATCGAAGCGACCGCGAGTGACGACCCGCGTATCGAAAAGAAGGTGAAGCGCTTCGATATCGACCACCTGACCTGCGTGTTCTGCGGTCTCTGCGTTGAAGCCTGCCCGGTCGATGCGCTCCGCATGGATACCAAGGAAATCATTTTTGAACACCGCACCCGCGACGAATTCGTGGCGAACCTGAAGACTCTCACCAGCTGGAATCCGAAGGATTACCCCGATGACGCGCAGAGCCAGAAGGCTCCGGGCGGAAAACTGAATGCCGAGGCCCGCAAGGTCTGGGGAATGGAGGTTAAGAACTAATGCTCGCCCTGATATACTTTATCATTCTCGCCGTGATTGCCGTGGGGGCCGCCTGCTGCGTGTTCCTCTCGAAGCATCCGCTTTACGGTGGTCTTTCTCTCGTCCTCACGATGCTTTCGCTCGCCGGTATTTATGGCCTGCTGGGTAGCCCCTTTATCGGTGTTGTCCAGATCATGGTCTACGCGGGTGCCATCATGATGCTCCTCGTGTTCGTGATTTCGGTCTTGAACGCGGCCAAGGACAACAGGACTCCCATGTTCGACGGCACCTCGATCTTCGTGCTCATCGGCGTGCTCGGCCTGGCTGGCCTTATTGGCTTTGCCCTCGTGATTACTCCGCTCGGCTTCGACGCGACTACGCTTCGCGGCTCTGTCGAGATGACCTCCAAGAACCTGTTCGATACCGCCCAGACGGGTCCCGGCTACTTCGTGCTTTTCGAGGTGCTTGGCCTGTTGCTGCTCTCTTCGATGGGTGCGGCCGTTCTCATGGCTAAAAAGCGCCTGGGGTCTGACGCCTCTGTCGAGGCTGCTTCTGAAGAAGCTATCGCCGAAGAAAAGGAGGAAAAGTAATGGAACTTCAACCGATTTTCATCCAGATGCTCGCCCTGTTGCTTTTTGCCATTGGCCTTGCGACGGCTCTTGCCCGCCGTAACGTGTTCTTTGTGCTGATGGGCATTGAACTTGCGCTGAACGCCGTGAACCTCTCCTTTGTAGGTTTCGCGAAGACTCTCCCAGCGGCCGAAAGTGTCGCGGGCCAGATTGTTCCGCTGTTCTCGATTGCCGTGGCCGCTGCCGAAGCGTGCGTGGGCCTTGCACTCGTGATCCTCATTTTCCGTAACCGTGAAAGTGTCGACTCCGACAACTATTCCAATATGAAGGGGTAAGCAATGACAAATTTACCGCTTTGGATTATTCCTCTTTTCCCGCTCCTGGGAACGATTCTGCTCGGTACCGTAGCCGTTGTCTCGTCGGGTAGCAAGAAGGGTCCTTCCGAAGGTTTCGTGGGCGCCCTCTCGGTGTTGTTCCCGGCGCTTTCGTTCGTGAGTGTCGTGTTGCTCGCCTTCGGCATGCCCGAAGAAGGCATCCGCCAGACGCTCTGCAACTGGATCGACATTCCGATGCTCAAGGTCGATATCGGATTCCTGTTCGACGGCCTTTCCCGCGTGATGCTTCTGTTCGTGACGGGTATCGGTTCTCTCATCGCGCTTTACTCGATCGGTTATATGCACGGCGACCGCGGCTTTGCCCGCTTCTTCGCCTACATCAACCTGTTCCTGTTCAGTATGGTGGTGCTCGTGCTCTCCGACAGCCTGCTGCTCACCTTCCTCGGTTGGGAAGGCGTGGGCCTCTGCTCTTACCTGCTGATCGGTTTCTGGAACCACGATCTTAACAACTGCAAGGCCGCCAACAAGGCCTTCATCGTGAACCGCGTGGGCGATATCGGCTTTTTGCTCGGTATGCTCTGCCTCGCCACTCTCGGAGGCTCCGCCATTCTCAACTACGATGCTCTGAACAAGTTCATCGAGATGCTGATTGCCGGCGGACACGTGGAACTGGCGACTCCGATTATCGCGATTGCGGGTCTTCTGTTCTTCGTGGGTTGCACCGGTAAGTCTGCCCAGATTCCTCTCCTGACCTGGCTCCCGGATGCCATGGCGGGTCCGACTCCCGTGTCTGCGCTTATCCACGCTGCAACCATGGTGACCTCCGGTGTCTACCTGCTTGCTCGTCTTAGCCGCATGTTCTCGGTGATTCCGGAAGTCCTGGTGATTGTCCTGATTGTCGGTATGCTCACTGCCTTCTGGGCGGCTGTCGCTGGTCTCTTCCAGAACGACATCAAGAAGGTTCTGGCCTACTCCACGATTTCCCAGCTCGGCTATATGTTCATGGCGGCGGGCGCCTCTGCTTATGACGCCTCGATCTTCCATGTGTTCACCCACGCCTTCTTCAAGGCGGCCCTCTTCCTCGGTGCTGGTGCCGTGATTCACGCGCTCGCTGGCGAACAGGATATGCGCCGCATGGGTGGCCTCATCAAGAAGACCCCTGTTACCGCTTGCGTAATGATCTTTGCGTTCCTCGCCATTATCGGCTTCCCGGGCTTTGCCGGTTTCTGGTCCAAGGACCTGATTCTGGAACGCCTCTACACGAATGCCCCGTTCGGTGAGTTCTTCTACGGCGTTGGCCTCTTGACGGCTGTTATCACGGCGGTCTACATGGGTCGCCTGATTATCATGACCTTCTTCGGTGAATACCGCGGTCCCAAGGAAAAGGAAGCTCACATTCACGAAGCTCCTGCCTGCATGCTCCTCCCGATGGTGATTCTCGCTGTCGGTGCCGTGTTTGCCGGTTACCTGTGGGCCGATTCGCTCGGTATCAAGTTCTTCGAAGGGACGCTCGCCCCGGTGGTGGGTGTCGCCCAGGACTTTGTGGTGGGCAAGCTCGCTGTTGCCCACGTGAATCCGATGGCCTTTGCCTGCTTTGGCACGGCGGCGGCTCTCCTCGGTATGTTCATCGCTTATGCAATTTACGGAACCAAGCGTCTGCCGCGCTTGCACGCCAAGTGGGGGAGCGCCCCCGAAGGCTTCAAGGCCGACTGGACGTTCTTCTTTGACTACATCCATTCCATCTTTATCGTGATGTTCAAGGCGGCTGCCTTCGTGGCCGATGTCTTCGTCGATAAGGTCCTGCAGGCGATTCAATGGACGATTGGCTCCATTACCGAAATCGTGGGCGACGGAGTCAGCTCTTTCCAGGCTCGCAAGGTGCGTGTGCAGCTTACGCTTAGCCTGGTGGGTCTCGTTGCGCTCACTGCTGTTGTTCTTCTGACTGGAGGTTTGTTCTAATGCTTTTGCATCTCCTTGTCTTAGCACCGTTTGTCGCCGCTGTCCTGATGGCTGCGACTTCCAAGGAAGACCCGAAGTCTTCTTCTAGACTTGCGTTCCTTTTCGGTTATGCCTTCGTGGCGCTGTCGATTGCCCTGATTGCGAGTGGCAACCAGGCGACCGAGGCTATCGAATGGTTCCACATTCCCGGCGCGAAGGGCTCTGTCTATTACTACCTGTATAGCCACGGACTGGGCGCCTGGATGGTGCTTCTGTCGACGTCGCTTTCTCTGGTGGCCTTGATGACGGCTCGCAACACGCTCGACACGAACTACCGCAATTTCGCCATCGGCATCTTTGCCTTGATGGGCGCGATGAACGGAACTTTCCTCGCTGCCGATGCGGTGCTGTTCTTCTTCTTCTTCGAAGCCATGGTGATTCCGGCCGCGATCCTGATTGCCGCTTATGGCGGAAAGGAACGCACGAAGGCTGCGATGACGTTCGCGATTTACACCCTGGTGGGTTCTGCCCCGATGATGGTTGCCCTCTGGTACCTCGTGACGGTGGCGGACAATTCCCTGGTGCTTTCTCTTGCGGTCGCTCTCCAGAATCTGGATCCTGCAGTGCAGTCGACGCTTCTCGCCTGCTTCCTGCTCGCCTTTATGGTGAAAACCCCGATTTTCCCGTTCCATGGTTGGCAGGCGATTACTTACGCCGAGGCTCCGGCTCCGCTTTCGGCTATCCTTACGGGTGCCATGAGTAAGGCGGGCGTATTCGGCTTTATCGCCTGGATTCTCCCGATTTTCCCGCTTTCCATGGAATGGGTCGATACCATGATGTGGCTTGGCCTCTTGACGGCTGTTTATGGTGCCATGCTTGCGTTCCGTGCGACGGACGGCAAGAAGCTCCTGGCCTATAGCTCCATGGGTCATTTGGGCCTTGCGGTGGCGGGCGTGTTCAGCCTTTCCGAATCGATGCTTCCTGCGGTGCTCGTGCTCCTGGTGGCTCACGGTCTGAGCGCCGGCGCCCAGTTCTACCTGATGGGTATTGCTGAACGCTTTGCGGGTACTCGCGATATCGAGCAACTCGGTGGTCTTGCCAAGCGCAACCCGGTGTTCGGTTCGCTGTTTGGCTTTGTGGCGGTGCTTTCTCTTGCGGTTCCGGGAACAGCCGGATTCGTCGGTGAATTTACGGTGCTCATGTCCCTGTGGGATATGGGGCCGCTTCCGGCACTTGCGGCAGGTCTCTGCCTGATTCTCTCTGCCGCCTACATGCTCCGCTTTGTGCAGAAGGTGATTTTCGGTACGCCCGCCCGCCAGTACGAAGATGGCAAGCGCATGACCGCTCTCGAAGGTTCTTCGATTGGCATCATGGGCGTGCTGCTCCTGGTGTTCGGTATGCACCCGGCCTTCATTACCAATGCTCTCCAGCTCTTTGACGAAAACGCCGTGCAGGAGATGAACAGGGTTTCGCACCCGGAAACGGCTCCGGTGGAATCTTCGACGGTCGAAGCCTCTGCCGACGTGACGGACGACGCGTCTGCTGACGAAAATGTCGCGGCCGTGGCGCAGCCCATGACCGAAGAGGACTTGCAGCAGCTCGATTCCAACTTGAAGGCGAACGGCTTTAGCGACGAAGAACGCACTTCGCTGATTGCCCAGCTCAAGGCGATGAGCGAAAGCGAAGTTGCCGAGGCTCCTGAACAAAACGAGGCCACAGCAAACGAGGAGGCTTCTGAAAATGAGTAATATCGTGAATCTCTTGCCCGTAATTCTGGTCGCGGTCGGTGCCCTCGTGACGCTTGCTGCAGAACCGTTCATCAAGGACGACAACAAGCACAAGGTGCTTCCGTGGGTGGCAAGCCTCTTTGTCGTGCTCGGTGCCGGTGCCTATTACCTCACGACGAACGACACCTTCATGAACCTGTACGCCATGGACCCGATCCGTCGCGTGCTCGGTATCGCGATTGTCCTGTGTGCGTTCCTCGGCGTAGCCGGTCTCCAGTGGACTCTCGGTCACGAGAAGTTCAAGGGTGGCGAAGCTTATGGTCTGTTGCTGCTGGCGACAAGCGGCGCCTTGCTCATGACGCAGGCGATTGATTTCCTCGCCCTTTACCTGGGCATGGAACTCGCGAGTTTCCCGATTTATGCCCTGGTGGGTCTCCGTCGCAAGGACATCAACGCGAACGAAGGTGCTTTCAAGTACTTCGTTTCGGGAGCGGTGTTCAGCACGATTTTCCTGTACGGTGTCGCGCTCGTTTACGGTGCTACCGGTTCGACGCATATTTTCGCCTCTGTCATCGCTGGCCGTGGCATGATTTACGGCATGGGCATTTTCCTCGCCCTGTTTGCGCTCCTGTTTAAGGCGGGTGCCGCTCCGGTTCATTTCTGGGTGGCCGATGTCTATACGGGTGCTTCTGTCGCGGTGACGGGTTTTATGGCTGCGGTCGTCAAGGTCGGCGCTCTTGCTGCTCTCGGAACCCTCTGGCTTGGTTCCATGGTCACGCGCATCGGTTCTGCTCCGGCATGGAACTTGGCCGAACAGGTGACGATTCATAGCGAAAACAAGAGCCTGTTTTACGTGATCGTGGTGGTGTCGGTGCTATCGATGGCGATTGGCGCTTTCGGCGGTCTCGCACAGAAGTCCATCCGCCGAATCATGGCTTACTCCGCCGTGATGAATGCGGGCTTTATCGTGATTGGTCTGTTGCTTCCGGATTATGCAGCCGAAGGTACGGTGCAGCTGGGTGCTATGTACTACTTCCTGATCACTTACGCGATCGGTAGCGCGGGTGCCCTGACGGGTATCGCATACCTCGCCGGTAAGGAAGACCAGAAGGAAACTCTCGACGATATCCGCGGTCGTGGCCGCAAGCACTCCTACGTGGCGCTCGCGACGTCGGTCTGCTTGGCAAGCTTGGCAGGCATGCCGCCTGTTGCCGGGTTCCTCGCCAAGTTCTCGCTCTTCACGGACGCCCTTGCCGGTGGACTCGGAATCATTGCAGCGATTGCTTTCGGTCTTTCGCTCGTGGCGGCGGTGTTCTACCTGCGCATCGCCTTTGTGCTCTTCATGCCGCCCAAGGCTGAATGCCAGTGCAAGTGCTGCTGCAAGGACAATTCCGTGTACGTGTACCTGCTCCGCTTCGGCGTGACGGTTGCCGCCCTTGCGCTCGTCGTGATCGGCGTCTTCCCGAAGCTTGCCTTGATCGTGTAAGCGACAGTCGAAGGCCGCAGAAAAGCATCCTGCGCGTGATCCCCTTGCGGGGAGAAAGCACTCTAGATTCATTATGAAAGGAGAATGCCACAAGGCATTCTTCTTTTTGTATATAAAAAAACTTGCCCGGTCTCTTCGGATATAATGAGACTCTTGAAAAATAAGGGAGAAATGGTAATTGAGGATGCCCCTTTTAATTTATGAAAAAATATTTATGTCTATTACAATGTGGAATTTTGTTGCTGAATTTTTTTTATTGGCACAACGATCTGAAAGATTGGAGCGTGTTCGACAAGACGGTTTGTGGAATAGCCTTGACTGACTCGGATGGAAATGTTATTTATGGAAAAAATCCTTCTGTTAGCGAATTTCAATCCTATGACGCGCCAAGAGAAGGCTCTGTTAAAGTAGGTTTGTGAAAAACGTATGATGAATTGCGTAGGGCGCTTAAGTTCTGTAGTTGTTTAGCGGCTTTGGCGATTAACCTTCCAGGATCTTTTTCGCATGGGCAATGCGTTCGGGGCTGGGAGACTTGGTGTCTTTCAGGGCGTAGTCGATACCGAGTTCCTGGTACTTGGCAAGCGCAAGCGAATGGTAGGGGAGCACTTCGACCTTTTGGACATTGTGCAGACTTTGGATAAATTCACGGGTGCGTTCCAGGTACTGGTCGTTGTCGCTGATGCCGGGCACGAGCACGTGGCGGATCCAGATGGGCTTGCCGATTTCGTCGAGGTAACGGAACATGTCCAGGTTGTGATCGATGGGGTGGCCCGTCAGTTTCTTGTGCTCTGCAGGGTCAATAATTTTGAGGTCAACGAGCAGCAGGTCGGTTGACTTCATGAGTCGTTCAAATTTGCCGAAGTAGGGTTCGTTACGAACAAAGTTTACGCCCGATGTGTCAATGCAGGTGTGGACGCCTGCCGCCTTGGCAAGTTCGAAAAATTCGATGAGGAAATCCATCTGCATCAGGGGTTCGCCGCCGCTTACGGTGATGCCGCCGTCTTTACCCCAGTAGCTCTGGTAGCGCAGCGCCTTTTTCAGGAGGTCTTCGGCGGAAATGTCGAAAGCATCTTCGCCCTTGAAGTCCCAGGTTTCGGGATTGTGGCAGAAAAGGCAGCGCATGGGGCAGCCCTGCGTGAACACGACGAAGCGCACTCCGGGGCCGTCCACGGAGCCGAAAGTTTCCAGTTTGTTGATGCGTCCGAGCATATCGTTATTCCGTTTTTCCCGCAAAGTTAAAAAAAGAGCCCGTTTTGCGCAATGGCGGTTGCCCGAGTGCGAAAAAAATTCTCTATTTGGACTTGTACTGACGTTCGTGGGTGCGATTTGGGCTTGAACGAGCCGATTTCGGACCCGTCTGCGAACGCCGTTTGTTATACGAGGTCTATTTGGTAGCCCAGAAGTTGGATACACTCATCGCCCAGGCCTGCGAGGCCGCCGGCGTTACATTGGTGGAACAGGATATGTTCCGCGCAGGCAAAAGGAAGACTCTGCGCCTTTACATAGACAAGCCCGAAGGGGTTTCGATTGACGATTGCACGAACGTGAGCCATCACTTGTCCGATGCGCTGGATGCCGATCCGGATATCATCGAGGGTGCCTACACGCTCGAAGTGTCGTCGCCGGGGTTGGACCGCCCCTTGAAGTCGGTTGCCGATTTTACCCGCAACATCGGACGATTTGTCCGGGTGACCCGCAGTACCGGTAAGCCGGTGACGGGCAAACTGAAGGCTGCGGACGAAGAAAATTTGACGCTCACCCTGAAAGGCAATGCAGGTGACGTGGTCGTGCCCCGTAGCGAAGTGCTCGTGGCAAAAGTGGATGTACAAATATAATTGAGGTCTAAAATGGCTATTAGTAAGAAAGAACCGAAGGTTAACCTGCTCGAAGTGCTGAAAGGTGTCGTCGAAGCCAAGGATATGGATGATTCTGTCGTGCTGAACGCGCTGAAGGAAGCGCTCGTGACGGCGGCCCGCAAGTACCTGCATATCGAAAAGAAGATCGATGTGGATTTCGACATGGAAACCAACGAGGTGCACGTCTACCTGCGCGTGGCCGTGGTGGATGACTATCCGGACTACGACCCGAACATGACCGCTGCCGAAGTCGAAAAGCTCGACCAGGGTTACATGCTGGTAGAAGAAGCCCGCGACTTCAACGAAGATGCTCAGGCCGGTGACTTCCTCGAAATGGAAATTCCTATTTCCGCCTTCGGTCGCCAGGCTATTCAGACTGCAAAGCAGCTGCTGAACCAGCAGATCCGCGATGCCGAACGCCAGAAGATCATGGACACCTACCGTAGCCGTATCGGCTCCATGGTGAGCGGCGAAGTGCTTCGTCTTGAACAAAGTAACATCATCGTGAAGCTCGGCAAGCAGACCGAAGCGATGATTCCGTTCCGCGAACAGATCAAGCGCGAACGTTGGGAACAGGGTAACTCCATCAAGGCCGTGATCGCCCGCGTGGAAGAATCCTCCAAGAACGGCGCCCAGGTGATTCTGTCCCGTGCAAACGGCGACTTCCTCAAGGAACTCTTCCGTCAGGAAGTTCCCGAAATTTACGAAGGTACGGTTGAAATCAAGGGCGTTGCCCGCGAACCGGGATTCCGCGCCAAGATTGCCGTGTACTCCCGTGACGAAAAGATTGACCCGGTCGGCGCCTGCGTCGGCATGAAGGGTGCCCGCGTGCAGACGATCGTGCGCGAACTCGGCAACGAACGTATCGACATCGTGCAGTGGAATCCGGACCTGGATGTGTTCATCCAGCGCGCCTTGACTCCCGCCAACGTCATCAAGCAGATCCACGTGCCCGAAACCCGTCGCACCGTGGTGATCATCAGCGATGAAAACCTCGCCCTCGCTATCGGCAAGAACGGCCAGAACGTGAAACTCGCTGCGGAACTCGTGCAGCGTAACCTGGACGTGTTCGGTGAAAAGGAATGGTCCGAAAAGGACGACGAGACCAAGGCAAAGATTACGTCTCCGTCCGTGGCCGACCTGAACCAGAATCGCAAGGCTGCTCGCTAATTTTTAAAAAAGGAACATTGGAAGCTATTCATGGCTAATGAAGATCAAATTAAACCAGTAGATTGGGCTGAATCCCACGGCATCAAGGTCGATGTCGTGATGAAGCTGCTTCGCGATGCGGGCGTGACTGTTCGTACTCACATGTCCAAGGTGGATGCCGCGGACTACGAGAAAATCGAAGTTGCCGCCGAAAGCGAACGCCAGAAAGCCGAAGCCCGCAACAAGAACCTGAAGAAGGCGTCTTCCGCCGAAACTTCCAATGCTTCTGATAAGAAGAAAGAGTCTGCTTCGGCTGGCGAAGGCAAGTTGAAGGTCAAGCTTATCAAGGGTAAGAAACCGGCGAAACCCGCTACCGCTCCTGCGGCTGCAAAGCCCGCCGCTCCGGCTGCCGCACCCGCCGCGGTAAAGCCCGCGCCGGTAAAGCCTGCGGTTGAAACTCCGAAGTCTGCCGCTCCGGCAACTGTTTCTGCGGCTCCCGCTGCTCCTGCTGCGGAAAGGTCCGCTCCGGTCGAAGATCCGAAGCCCGCAACTCCGGCAGCTGCTCCCGCAGCCCCCGCGGCAACCGTTGCTGCGTCTCCGGCCCCCAAGGCCGAGGTGAAGCCCGCCGCTCCGGTCGCTCCCGCGGCACCTGCTCCGAAGTCCGCCGCTCCGGCCCCGGCAAAGCCCACGATGGTTACGCCCGGTATGGAACTCAAGCAGCCTCCGATGAAGGCCCAGGTGTTCAAACCCGACGAAGCGATTCTCGCCCGTATCAAGAAGTCCCAGCAGCAGGCCCAGGCCGGTCGCGGTGGTCACCGCAATGGTTCTGGTAACCAGCAGGGCTATACAGGTACTTTTGGCCGTCTCTCGAACAATGGCGACAACCGCAATGGCGGCCGCCGTAACGACAACCGCGGTGGAAACGGCGGTAATGGCGGCAATAACGGTGGCCGTACCTATACAGGCCGCACCGGTGGCTTTACCGGCAGTTCGATGCAGGACGCCTTCAACGCCAGCAATGGTGGCGGCCAGGGATTTGGCGGCCAGAACCAGGCCGGCAAGGGCGGAAAGCCGCAGAACGGTCGTCACGGACAGAATGACAAGAACCGTCGCGGTAACGGCAAGGACCGTCAGGACCAGCAGAAGGAAATGCAGCAGGAAGCCGTTCGCCAGAACGTTTCCCGCGTGATGGCCGACCTGTCCAAGAAGCCTGTCAAGAAAGTTTATCGCAAGGAGCATAACGACAATACTTCTGGCGAAGAAAAGAAAATCCTCAAGACTTCCGACTTTATTACCGTGGGCGAACTCGCCGGTCTTATGGACCAGATGCCGGCCCGCGTAATCGCGAAGTGCATGGAAATGGGCATGATGGTGACTATCAACGCCCGTCTCGATTTTGAAACGATTCAGCTGTTGGCCGACGAATTCGGTTACGAAGCCCAGCTGATGGAAGAATACGAAGAAGAAGTGCTCGGCGTGGAAGAGGAATCTTCCGAGAACCTGAAGCCGCGTCACCCGGTGGTGACGGTGATGGGCCACGTCGACCACGGTAAGACCTCTTTGCTCGACTGGATCCGTAAGACCCACGTGGTTGCCGGTGAATCGGGCGGCATTACGCAGCACATCGGTGCATACGAAGTCACGACCTCCCAGGGTAAGGTGACCTTCCTCGATACTCCGGGTCACGAAGCGTTCAGCGCCATGCGTGCTCGCGGTTCCCAGGTGACCGACGTGATTGTGCTGGTGGTGGCTGCCGACTCCATGGTGATGCCGCAGACGGTGGAATCCATCGAACTTGCCAAGCGCGAAAAGGTTCCGATGGTCGTTGCAATCACGAAGATAGACCTTCCGACGGCCAACCCCGACAAGATCCGCGCCCAGCTCGCCGAACGCGGTGTGGAAGTGGAACAGTGGGGCGGTTCTACGAGCTGTATCGAAGTG
This sequence comes from uncultured Fibrobacter sp., assembly GCF_946062555.1. Lineage (GTDB taxonomy): Bacteria > Fibrobacterota > Fibrobacteria > Fibrobacterales > Fibrobacteraceae > Fibrobacter. Next base: position 39,957 of record NZ_CAMGVQ010000012.1, on the reverse strand, counting down.
TCCGCCCGTACGGGTCAGGGCATGAATGATCTTTTGGAAACCTTGGCGCTCGAAGCCGAAGTGCTCGAACTCAAGGCTAACCCCGACGCACACGCACGCGGCGCCGTGGTCGAATCCAAACTCGACGTGGGTAAGGGTTCCATGGCGACGATCCTCGTTCAGAACGGTACGCTCCATGTGGGTGACCCGTTCGTCTGCGGTATCTACGCAGGCCGCGTACGTGCCATGTTTAACGAACGCGGTGAACAGATGAAGGAAGCTCCTCCGTCTGCTCCGTGCCAGGTGCTCGGCTTCGACGGTACTCCGCAGGCCGGTGACGACCTGATCGTGGTTGAAGATGAAAAGACCGCACGCGAAATTGCTTCCAAGCGCCGTATGGCTGCTCGTGAACGCGACCTTCGCGCCCGTAAGACCGTGTCCTTGGAAAACTCCTTCAACGAAAAGAAGGAAGGCAAGCTCTCTGAACTCAACCTTATCGTCAAGGCCGATGTGGGTGGTTCTGCCGAAGCTCTTGCCGCAAGCCTCGAAAAGCTTACCAACAAGGAAGTCCGCGTCAACATCATCCGCAAGGGTGTGGGTACCATTACGGAATCCGATATCCTCTTGGCGACGACCGCTTCTGCAATCATTATTTCCTTCCACTTGATGCCGTCGCTCTCTATCCGCGAAATGGCCGAGAAGGAAGGTATCGAAATCCGCAACTACCGCGTGATTTACGACTGTATCGAAGATATCACGAACGCGGTGGAAGGCCTCCTCAAGCCGACGCTGCGCGAGGAACTCTCCGGCGAAGCCGAAATCCGCCAGGTGTTCAAGATTCCGAAGGTCGGTCTCATCGCTGGCTGTATGGTTACCGACGGCGAAGTCGACCGTACGAGCCATGTGCGCGTGTACCGCAACGGCGTGGAACTCGGTACGACCGTGGTCCAGTCCTTGAAGCGCATGAAGGACGACGTCAAGTCTGTCGCTCGTGGCTTTGAATGCGGTATCGGCCTCAAGGGTTACGAAGACATCAAGGAAGGCGATAGCTTGATCTTCTTCAAGGAAATCAAGGTTGCCCGTACCCTGAAGGATGTGGCCCGCGAAGAAGCCGAAGAGAAGGCGAAGAAAGCCGCGGAAGAGGAAAGTGCAACGTAGGACTTAGAGCTTAGAACTTAGAGCTTAGTGTTTTGGTTCGGCAAGCTGGTAAACCTTATCAAGGTCCCTGAACTTGTTGAAGGGGTTTCTAAGTTCTAAGAGCGAAGCGGACTAAGTTCTACCAACTGTGCCGAAGGCATCAATGAGTAGAAGAACAGATAGATTAGACGAACAGTTCCGCGAGGAAATCGGCAAGCTCTTGCAGAAGGGCTTGAAGGATCCTCGCGTGAGTAGCCTTGCAAGCATTACGCGTGTGACGATTACTGACGACCTGAGCTACGCAAAGGTGATGGTGTCGGTGATGGGTTCCGACAAGGAAAAGCGTGATTCGCTGATTGGCCTCAAGAATTCGGCGGGTTACATCCGTACGGTTTTGGGCAAGGCGCTCAAGATTAGGAAGATTCCCGAGCTGAATTTTGTTCTGGATGAAAACCTGGAACACGCCATGCATATCGAAAGCATCTTGGCCGAACTGAAGCAGAAAGGGGATCTCTAGTTGAGCAATTCCGGCTTCGTTCTTTTGGACAAAATCGCTGGCGAAACTTCTTTTAAGGCCCTTTTCCCGCTGAAAAGGGTCTTTTCTACGAAGCGCGTAGGTCATGCGGGTACGCTTGACTTGCGCGCGTCTGGCTTGATTATTGCGGCCACGGGCCGCTGCACGCGTCTTTTGCCGTTTGTAGAGGCAAAGGACAAGTGCTACAGCTTTAGGCTGCATCTGGGCTACGAGACCGACACCCTCGAGTGGGATGGGGAAGTCGTCGCTCAAGATGAGCGTGCTGTTGATAAGGCTTCGGCTGAAAATTGCACGCTCACAGGGCCTCGGCCTTTGGCCGACGAATGTTCGCTTAGCGATTCTCAGCCTTCGCCTGATAAAGACGGTGTCGCTTTGAGCGACGCACTTAAAAGTGTTCTACCAAGATTTATGGGCGACATCGAGCAGATTCCGCCGAAGTACTGCGCCGTGAAAATCAACGGCGTTCGTGCAAGCGACCTGATGGAACGGGGCCGTAACATTGAGTTGAAACCCCGCAAGATTCACATTGGCGAACTCAAGGTAATCGGCGAAGGTAAAGTGACCGAGGGGTGCTCCGGCAAGGAATTTGCGACTTTCGACTTGATTTGCGAATGCTCCAAGGGAACTTACATCCGCGCACTTGGACGCGATATCGGGCGTGCCCTCGGGACCTACGCCTGCGTATCGCAGATACGCAGACACCGCATCGGCAATGTGGCGGTGGAGAGTGCCGTGCGTGGCGAGGACTTGACCCGTGAGAATCTGTTGCCGGTCGATGCGGTGCTCGACTTTCCGGTGGTGCGCTTGACCGACGAACAGGTGGCTACCATCCGTCAGGGAAACTGGCTCCCGTGGAAAGAGAAAGTCGAGGGCGTAGGCCCCGAGGGAAATGTGTTTGCCGCGAACATGCAAGGCGAGGTCTTGAGCCTATGCCACTATGAACCGGGACGCATCAAGCCGAAGTTCTACTTAGGGGAAGATGGGTAAGTTTTAGTCACTCTGGAGCGAGTCGATAGATGAACGATAGAGTTCATGTCTATCGGACCAAAGGTCCTCCAGAATGACTGCGTAAAAGTGTGGAAAAGAGAATGTCGGAAAAAGTAAAACAAAAGCGTGCTGTGACGATGGGAAATTTTGACGGATGTCACCTGGGACACCAGGCGCTTTTCCGTACCCTTAAGGCCGTTGCCGAAGTGAATGGCTGGACGCCTGCCGTCATCAGTTTTGAACCGCATTCTAACTATGTATTGCGTGGCCCCGGCGATCCGCTGCTCCTTACGACCACCGAAGAAAAGCGCGAATTTATCGAAAGCCTGGGCCTTGAATTCCTGGTGCTCCCGTTTACGCCCGAAGTCGCAAAGCTCCCGTTCGATGTCTTTGTCCGCCAGGAACTGATTGAAAAGCGCGGCGTGTGTGCCATGTTCTTCGGTCACGACCATTGCTTTGGTGCCGGCGGCAAGGGAAACTACGAAACGATTACCGCCGCCTTCCCCGAACTTTCGACGGCCATGCTTTCGATCGTGCTCCATAAGGGGGAACGCGTGAGTTCTTCGGCCGTGCGTAACGCGCTGCTGAATGGCGACGTCTCGCGTGCGCAGGCTTATCTGGGGCGCCCTTATCGTTTGTCAGGGACGATTGTCTCGGGAAAGCGTCTCGGGCATACGATCGGTTTTCCGACGGCGAACCTTCAGGTGGAAAAGTACAAGTTCCTGCCCAAGCGCGGCGTGTACGTGGCGACGGCCCGTCTGCCGGGAGTTGTCGATGCTGACGGTGCGCACGATGAACGCGTCTTCCGCGCGGTGGTGAATATCGGTACGCAACCGTCTACCGGCAACCAGCCGCTTGCGATCGAGGCATATCTGCTCGATTTCAGCGAGGACATTTACGGATGCCCGATGGCCCTTGACTTGATGGCCTATCTGCGCCCCGAACAAAGGTTTGCGTCCTTGGACGACCTGGTGCGCCAGATTGGCATGGATGCCGATACCGCCCGCAATTACAACGGTAACCACTGGGCTGAATAGGCTAGAAATCGCTGTTACGTTCACCAGTTCTTTGGATTTGGAGACTGTCGATACAGTTCATCTTTTGAATAAAAGCATCTATTGATTCGTTGGAAAGAGAATATCGAATAAAGTCGAGATCTAAATCTTGTGTTGCTCTGCGGATGTTTCCCGATTTACTCCGCATTACCACGCCACCCTTGACAGTGATGTTCCTATTCAAATTACCAGACGCAATGGATTTTAATACAATGTCTTGGCAAACCTTTGCTTTTGCGTTCAAGTCTGAAAGCCCATTCTGAACTTCTTTCTGAATCATTTCGTTTAGGTTTAACATCAAAACACCTCCAGTTGCAATGCCCGGAAGATCATTTTAGATTTCGGCATCTGCGGAACATAATCCTGAATCAGTTGCGTATCAAGTTCATGGAGTATCTTTCGGTAATTTCCAAGGATTTCCTTATAATAATCAAACGGCAATATGTTCTTGTTGCGCAGGAGTTCTAGCAACATTCTTTCCCGATTGTACATGGTAATGTTTGAACCTTCGAATTCTACCTGTACGGCACCAAGATACAGAATGTCTTTATTTTCAAACCGTTGTACAACTCGGTCGTCTGAAATTTTTCTTGAATGTCGCTCCGTAACTAGGCTGCACTTGTCTGGAATCGTGTCTGTCAGACCGTAATGATAAAACGCAGAATCCATGGAAAAAACGGCCTTCGGGTATTTGGCTGCTATAATTGCAATGTCAGATTCGTGCTTCTTTTTGGAATAAACGCCCTTTTCCAACAGATAAAGATGTCCTAAAGACATTTCTTTCAGGACTTGATAGTTTGAGCCGAACTCTTCAACACACTGTTTATACAATATTGCCATTTTTATAAATGTAGGTAAAATTTTGATTTTTACCTACATTTACTAAAATACATATTTTCGCTTGATTTGGCAATAGGAAAGGTTATTTTTTTTCCTAGCCGCTCAATTTTACACTTTTGTTCACTATCTGAAGTACGGAAAAATGTCACCTACGGGCTAAAATATGTGTGGAAAAATGTAGTCAACGGCTCATTTTATATGCAGAAAAATGTAATGAGAGTGCACAAGGGCGAATTTTTTAGCAAATCACTGAAATCAGGCGCTACTCACAAGGCATTATATCTTCCAACAAATGTAGCGATATGCCATTGTCAATTAAGCAGGTTTTAAAATCTGCATTATCTTGCCATTTTGTTAAAATAGCTCCCTCAAGATCCTCTAAAAGGTGTACATTAATTTCAGCAAGTTTTTCAACCTTATTGTCATTTTTTTCCACTTTATAAAGATGAAAATCCTGTGCGCTTGGAGGTTCTCCATGAACGGATTCATCGAAATAAATACATGTGATAAGGAATTCAACCTGAGTCCATTTCTTTTTAACTCGAGGTAGGCTCCTGGGCCCGTTTTTCTTGTTATATATGAATGTCCAAAATCATCTTCGTGAATTTCTTCTATGAATTGCTTTGGTTTATTCAATTGCTTGTCCAAAGCCATTTTAAAATCATATTCTTCAGAATCATTTGATAAGATGCCTACAGCAACTTTTGAATAATCTATTGACAACTTTAACTGTTTTTCAATATTCATATTTGTCGTCTCCTATTTGTGCTTTTTTTATTGTGAGCCTTCATTGGTGCTTGGTTTGTCACCTAGCGGTATTTGATGTCGTCGTTGAAAATGAACTATATTCGATGGATGCTCTTTTAGAAAATCCGACGAAATATATCCGGGTATCTGCGGTCAGCAAGCCTTCTTTTGTGAGGGCTTGCATGGCGTGTTCCGTCTGGTTTATTTCGGTGTCGGGGGTGGAACTGCAAACGACACTCATTCCGTACGCATTGCGGATTTCGTGGACGAGTTTCAGGTACTTGTTCCTGTAGCCTCGAGCAGAGCCGCCTTGACGAGCAGCACGTTCGTGTTGTTGCTCCCGAAAACGAAGCCGTATTCTGGGCAACTTTCCTGATTGCATGTGATGAACTTGTCGAAATCCATTGCGTCTTGCATATGGACGGAATATAGATTTTCCTGAAAAGAAAGCAAGACTGCCGTATAAAAACAAAAATCACCGCGTCATTATTTGTCGCGGTGAAAATTTTGTCCGGGTGTGTCGTGCTATCCGAAAATCTTGGCGTAGAATTCCGGTGCGAACTTGGACAGGTAACCCTGAATCAACAGGATCGAAACGAGAGCCGGCAAGACCCACTTGAAATAGATCCTGAAGGCGGCATTGTAAGGGATTTTGTAACCCTTACCGGCATTCATTTCGGCAAAGAACTTTTCCTGGCCCCAACCGTAACGGCTGGAACAGAAAATGGCGATGAACATGCCGCCCGCCGGGAGCATGGTGTTGCTCACGATAAAGTCTTCGAGGTCCAAGACACAGCTGCCGGGACCGAACGGTTCAAAGCTGGAAAGCACGTTGAAGCCGAGAGCGCAGGGGAGCGAAAGCAGGAACACGATTAGGATATTCCAATAGGCGACCTTGCGGCGCTTGTATCCCTTGAGGTCCATCCAGAACGACACCAGGTTTTCGAATACGGCAATCAGCGTGGACATGGCGGCAAAAGACATGAACAGGAAGAAGGCGGCACCGAAGAACCTGCCTGCAGGCATCATGGCGAACACGTTAGAAAGCGTCACGAAGATAAGACCCGGGCCCTGACCAGGAGACTGGTTAAAGGCGAAGCAGCTGGGAATCACGATGATACCTGCGACCAGGGCGACGATTGTGTCGAGGGCGCAGACGCTTGTGGCTTCTTTGGCCAGGGAATGATGCTTTCCGATGTAGCTACCGAAAATGGCTATGCTACCGATACCGAGGCTCAAGGTAAAGAAGGCATGCGCAAAGGCGGCAAAGATAGCCTCGCCGACGCCCTTGCCCGATTGCGTAAGGCGTTCCAAGGACGGCAACAGGTAGAATTCAAGACCAGCCGTAGAGCCGGGGAGTGTCACAGCACGGATGGCAAGCAGAACCATAATCACGAGCAGGCAAATCATCATGGTCTTGGTGATGCGTTCCACACCCTTCTGGAGTCCAAGCGATACGATGAATAAGCCGATGACGATGGCGCACGTCATCCAGAAAATCATGAGGCCCGGGTTCGAAAGCATTTCGCCGAAACCGGCCGCAATCTGATCCGGAGTGCCCATGAGGAACTTGGGGTCGGTGACCATCTTGTAGAAGTAATAGAACATCCAGCCAGTAACCACTGAATAGAACGCCATCAATATATAGTTGGCCGAAATCAGCGGGAACTTGGCCCAGTGCCACTTGGTACCCGGTTTTTCCAGGTTGTCGAAGGCGCGGGCGATACCGCTTCGGCCTCCACGACCCAGGGCGAGTTCAGCCATCAAGATGGGCAGGCCCAGGAAAAGCAGGAAGCCGAGGTAGGGAAGCACAAAGGCCGCTCCGCCGTACTGGCCGGCAATGTAAGGGAAACGCCACACGTTGCCCAGGCCAATGGCGCAACCGGCGGCAATGAGGATAAATCCGAGTCTTGATTTAAAGGTTTCGCGTTCCATAATGGGTTAAACGATAGAAAAATTTCGGCTTGTATTCGGTTGTCTGTGTCGATTGCCGCTTTTCGAAAAATAAAATAGATGTACCAACAGTAAAATTAGTGAACTGATGTTCATTATGCCTGCCCCGGACCAAGGACTGAAGTATGTTTTTTTTATGCTTTGGGTGCGAAAAATGCACACGTATCTTGCATCGGTGGGGGAAAATGGTAAATTTGTACAGTGTTGTGGTAAAATGTCCCAAATCTGTGTGTAAACTAGTATGAGTTCTTCGTTGTTCATAGGTCAGGCCCAGACGGCTATCGACGGAAAGGGAAGGTCATCCTTCCCTAGGGAATTCCGTCGTCAGCTGCTGCCGTCCGACGGGGAAAAGCTCGTGGTCACTCGTGGCCCGGCTAGGACCCTTCGGCTGTATACCCTGCCCGAATACGAAAAATTCATGGCCGACCTCGACTCGAGGTCCGACCGCCGTCAAGCCGACCTAGTTCGCAGAGGCCTCTGTCCCACGGTTGTGGAACTGGATGGTCAGAACCGCATTTTACTTCCAAAAATCTTGTTGGAGTATGCTGGTCTAAAGGATGAAGTCCTTTACGTACAAGCTAGCGGAAAGACTCTGGAACTATGGAATCCGGAACGCTTCAATGCCATGTATGGATTGACTACAGAGGATGCTGTTGCTGCATTCGATGCCGCGTACTACGGAGAATGCTTGACGGAGGGCGACGATGGCCGAAGATAATCTCCGTCTACATTCCGCTGCTGCCACTGCGGGCGTCGAGAACGGCGTGTTCTATCACGATCCGGTGATGCTTGCCGAATGCCTCGAAGGCTTGAACATCAAGCCCGAAGGCACTTATTCCGATTGCACCCTGGGCGGTGGCGGACATTCCTATGCGATTGCAAATAAATTAAGTAAAGACGGTGTGCTGCATGCCTTTGACCGCGACGAAGAAGCGGTGGCCTTTGCGACCAAGCGTCTTTCGGGAACCGCTCCGAAGTTCATCGTGCATCCGGTCCGTTTCGGCGAACTGAAGAATGAAATTGCGCCGAATTCGCTGGACGGCATCCTTTACGATTTGGGGATCAGCAGCCATCAGGTGGATGACTCCGCCCGCGGCTTTACCTTTGTGGGTGATAATCCGCTCGACTTGCGCATGGATCGTCGCGAAGGTGTCTCGGCGCAGGAATGGCTGCGTACCGTAAGTGCTGACGACCTTGCCGCGGCGCTCCGCAGGAACGCCGACATGGATCGTGCCTTTAAACTTTCGACCCGCCTGGTCGAAATGGCGGTGTCTATCAACGGTCGCGACATTTTGCCGTCTGACATGAAGACGGTGGTGGAATCGGTATTCCCGGACAAGAGGCGTGAAATCAACGGTTTGCTCGCCCGCGTGTTCCAGGCGATTCGCATGGAAGTGAACGGGGAACTCAAGGAAATCGAGGAAAGCATCCGCGCTGCTGTTGATTGCCTGAAAGTGGGCGGTCGCCTGGTGGTCATGAGTTACCACTCGGTAGAAGACCGTTGCGTCAAGGAAACCGCCGCGGAATTCGAACGTGCCTGCATTTGCCCCGAACACATGCCCGTGTGTATGTGCGGTGGTAACCATCAGCGCCTGAAAAAGGTGAACCGGAAACCGATATTACCGACAAGTGAAGAAATTGCGGTCAACAGCAGGGCTCGCTCTGCGAAACTGAGGGTGTACGAACGAGTATGAGCGAGTCTAATGTGAATTCCGTGCTGTCCTCGAACCGCCTGATTGTGCGGGGCTTTTTGGGCGCCATCTTGGTGGCGGGCCTGATGTTGATTTTGCCGCTGTACATGCAGAACCGCCTGACGAAACTTTATACGAAATCGCATGAGCTGACCTTGCAAATCGGTCAGTTGGAACGCGAGCGTACTTTGCAACAGCTTGAAATCAATAAACTGTCTTCGCTGGAAAATCTTTCGGTGTTTGCCGAAGGGGCAGAACTTGGCTTGAACGGCGTGCCTACCAAGGTGCGCGTGACGGGGGCTCCATGAATATCGTGAATTTGGATGCTCTCTCGGTTGGAAAGATGATTGTGCTGGGCGTTATCGGTGTTCTGGCGTGGCAGACCTTTAATATCCAGGTGATCAACCGTGGCGTTTATCAGGAAGAAACCAAGCGCCAGGTCACGATGACCAAGAATATCTATGCGGAACGCGGTGAAATTCTGGATAGGAATGGCGAAGTGCTCGCGCGGAACCTGCGCGATACGGGCAAGGCCGAAGACTATAGCCGCATTTTCTTGCAAGGAAAACTTGCCTCGCAGATTGTGGGCAAGGTGGGTTTCGATGGCGTGGGAAGCATGGGCGTGGAACGCGTCTTTGACTTGCGCCTCCGCGGCAACGAAGGTTTCCGCGTGGGAATCAAGGATGCCAGGGAACACGAAATCTACGGACGTTCCGAAAATGTGGCCGAGGCGAAGCCGGGAAAGAACCTGGTGCTCACCATCGACAAGAACATGCAGGAAATCGTGGAGAAGGCTCTCAAGGACGGTGTGACCGAGTTCAGCGCGGCGAGTGCCTCTGCCGTGGTGGTGGACCCCTACACGGGCGAAATCCTTGCCATGGCGAGTTACCCGACATTTGATCCGAATTCCAAGAAACAGGGTGTCGGCCGCATGGCGAAAAATGACATCGTTGCGATGTCGTATGAACCGGGGTCGACGTTCAAGGTGATTACGGCTGCAGCTGCCCTTGAAAACGATGTGGTTCCCGAAGATACCGTGTTTGAGAACGAAGGCAAGTGCTGGAGCTGGAATCCTAAATCAGAACGCATCTGCGATACGCACGTCTATGGTGATATGGATATGGCCGAGGCGATGGTGCAGTCGTCGAACATCGTGTTTGCAAAGATTGCCGACAAGGTGGGGGCGGATCGCTTCTACCGCATGGCTCGCAATTTTGGTTTTGGCATGAGAACGTCGGAAAACCTTTATGGCGAAGAATCCGGACGCTTGTACATGCCCTACGAGCTCACGAAGGACGATCGTACGCTGAAGACGATGGGCTTTGGACACGCCGTGTCCGTGACGCCGATTCAGATGGTGATGGCGTATTCGGCGGTTGCCAATGGCGGGAACCTGATGGAGCCCATGATTGTAAAGGAATGGCGCGATGCCGATGGAAACCTGGTGGAAAAGAAAAACCCCGTAAAGGTGCGGCGCGTGATTTCGGAGAAGACGGCCGCCTCGATTCGCAAGATGCTGAACCGCGTGGTGAATAGCGGAACGGCAAAGCGCGTGGTGAGCAAGAAGATTCCCGATGTGATTTTTGGCGGAAAGACGGGTACGGCCGAAAAATATAACCAGGAAACGGGAAAATACGACCGCGAACACCAGGTTGCGTCTTTCATTGGTCTTGCCCCGGTTGAAGATGTCCGCTACGTGTGCCTGGTACTGGTCGATGACCCGAACGCCGACAAGCTGTACGGACATACGGGCGGCGCGACGGCAGGGCCTATTTTCCGCCGTATTATGGAAAGTATCTATTACCATCCCGAGCTTTCGCCTGCAGCTCATGCACTGGCCTTGGTAAAGCCGGAATCGCCCTGCAAGGACGATTATGTGGGAATGGTAACCGGTGCTGCAGAGGCTTTGGCGAAGTCCAAGAAGTGTGCGGTTTCGTTCGAAGGCGAGGGAAACCGCGTGGTCTCGGTTCGCAGGGATAAGGCGGATTCGCTGTCGCTTGTCCTGAAACTTGGAAATGTGGATGCGGAAAAGATGCCGAACTTGAAGGGGCTTTCGTTGAAGGATGCTCTTGAAATTGCGGGAAACATCCGTATGAACGTGGAGTATTCCGGAATGGGCCGCGTTGTATCGCAGAGCCCGAAGGCGGGTGAACCGCTCCGCAAGGGACAGATTTGTATGCTGACGCTAAAGGAGAAAGGCTGATGATTTCTGAGACTTTGATGCAGAAATTGAATGTGCAGGGCCTATGCGACGACTCCCGCCGCGTGAAGCCGAACGACTTGTTTTTTGCGATGCCGGGCGCCGAAGGCTTTGCCGTGAATGCGGTTGCGTCCGGTGCAGTTGCCGTGGTGAGTGAAGCGGTTGCTCCTGCTGAACTGACCTCGAAATGGATTCAGGTGGCCGATGTGAAGGCTGCCCGTCAGGAATCGGCAGAGATTTTCTATAAGGATCCGTTTGCAAGACTGAATGCCCATGCGGTTACCGGAACGAACGGAAAGACCACCAGCGCTTTCCTGATGGATGCGATGCTTACGGCGGCCGGCCACAAGGTGGCGCTTTTGGGAACCATCAAGAACAAGATTGGTGACAAGTCGGTGCCGGCCACCCTGACGACGCCGGGACTTCTGGACTTGTATGCATTTGCCGCGAAGGCCGTTGAGGCCGGTTGTACGGACTTGGTGATGGAAGCGTCTTCGCATTCCTTGGATCAGGGCCGTATGGCGGGCGTGCTTTACAAGAGCGCCTTGTTCAGCAACCTGACGCAGGACCACCTCGATTACCATAAGACGATGGACGCCTACTTTGAGGCAAAGAAGCTCTTGTTTACGCGTTACCTCGCAGACGACGGCGTGGCCGTTGTCAATATCGATGACGCGTACGGAAAGAAACTATACGATTCCCTAGCCGGGATTGGAGCGGACCGGAGGGTGGCTGTCTCGCGTCTAGGGGTCGTTGGTGCTACAGTGAAACCCGAAGGGGCTGTTGAAAATACTGAAGACGGACTCAAGCTTCGCCTGCCCGCGATTAGTGCCGATGTGTTTGAAACTCCGCTGTGCGGCGACTTTAACGTGGACAACGTGATGCTCGTGCTTTCGTGGGCGAAGGCGATTGGAATTGCTGAACCGGCAATGCGCAAGGCTCTCTCCGAAGTTTGCGTTCCGGGCCGTTTCGAAAAAGTCTGGAACAAGAATGGCCGTCACGTGATTGTGGACTATGCTCATACTCCCGATGCCCTTGAACGCGTTCTTACGACCGCTCGTAGCCTCTGCCGAGGCCGCCTAGCGTGCGTGTTCGGCTGTGGTGGTGACCGCGACAAGACCAAGCGCCCGATTATGGGTGCGATTGCGGAGCGCCTTTCGGACAAGGCTTGGCTCACCTCCGACAATCCGCGTACCGAAAATCCGACCGACATCATCAACGATGTGCGTGCCGGCATGAAGACGGACAAGTTCTGCGTGGTCGAAAAGCGCGAAGAGGCGATTGCCAAGGCTTGTGCCGAACTCAAGGACGGCGACTGGCTCGTGATTGCGGGCAAGGGCCACGAAGACTACCAGATTGTGGGTAAGACCAAGCACCATTTTGATGACCGCGAAGAGGCGGTGAAGGCGATGGAAAATGTATAAGCTGGATATGAAAATCAAGGAACTCTTGGAAATCCTCGAAACCTACTCGGTAGGCATCGATGGACGAACCAAGAATCGCAAGGTGAATCTTTGCATGGATTCCCGAGAACCTGCCAAGGGTGTTGTGTTTTGGCCGATCAAGGGCGCCCGTTTTGACGCCCACCAGTTTGTAACTCAAATGGAAAAAAATGGAGCATTGATGAGTGTCGTGAATGCAGATGCCGAAGGCATTGAAAACTTCAAGATGTATGCGCCCGTCGACGATACGACGAAAGCGCTCCTCAAGCTCGCCAAGGGCTACCAGAAGAATTTTAAGATAAAAAAGGTTGCCATTACGGGCAGCAACGGCAAGACGACTACCAAGGAAATGGTGAAGGCCGTTCTTTCGCAGAAGTACAATACGCATGCCACCGCCGGTAACTTCAACAACCACATCGGTGTGCCCATGACGCTGTTCCAGCTCAAGCACAGCCACGAAGCTGCAGTCATCGAAATGGGCACGAGCGGTCCGGATGAAATCCGTCCGCTCTCGCTCGCCGTCGAGCCCGATGTGGCCGTGATTACGAACATCGGAGCCTCTCACCTGGAACGCCTCAAGGATTTGGATGGCGTATTCGCCGAAAAGAAGACGATTGTCGCTGGCCTCAAGAAGAACGGTGTGCTCATTGTGAACGCCGATGACCCGCACCTTTGCAAGTGCCGCAGCAATACCAGCTACAAGGTGGTGACATTCGGCGTAAAGCGCGGCATCATCAAGCCCGAAAAACTTGAATGGAGCGAAGACAACTGCGCTACTTTCTTTGTGGAACGCACCAAATTCACGCTGAATGTGCCGGGTATCCATAACCTTTACAATGCCCTCGCCGCTATTGCCGTGGGGCTCCAGTTCCGCGTGCCCAAGGCCGAAATTGCAAAGGCTCTTGCGAATTTCCGTTCGACCAATATGCGCATGGAAATCAAGAACGCAAATGGCTTCAAGATCGTGTCGGATTGCTACAATGCGAACCCGTCTTCGACCAAGATGGCTTTGCAGACTATCGGCAATATGAAGGTGAACCGCCGTATCGCCGTTCTTGGCGATATGTTGGAACTCGGAGCCCAGACCGACGCCCTGCACCAGGAAATGGGTGCCATGGTGCCCGAAATGAATTTTGACATGCTCCTGACCGTGGGCGAAAAGGCGAAACTTTATGTGAAGGGCGCAAAGTCCAAGGGTATGAAGGCCGCGCATCATTTTGCCTCTGTTCAGGAACTGATCGACACCCTCACCGAAATCGTGGCCGAAGGCGACGTGCTCCTGATTAAGGGCAGCCGCGGCATGCACATGGAGACTGTGGTGGATGCCCTGCTCAAGCTGACGAAGGTTAACGCATAGGTTGTAGTGTAAATGGAAAATATGGCAGCACATACCGGCATGAACAAGTTACTGCTTATTGCAGCGCTGTTGCTGATCTGTATAGGTGTACCTATCATCTATACAGCGTCATCGCACTTTGCCGTAGCCAAGGGCTTGCCTGCGGAATTCTACCTGCAGAAGCACCTGGTTAAGGTTGTGGGTGGTCTTGTGCTGATGTTTATTTGTGCGCGCTTTGTGGATTATGGACACTGGAGCTGGCTTGGAAGGATCACTTTTGTAATAGGCGTGGTCCTTACGATAGCGGCTCTGGTCAAGGGTGGTGCGGTTAAGGGTGCGAACCGTTGGATTTTTGGTATCCAGCCCTCCGAGATTATGAAACTGGGAATGCTGATTTGCATTTGCTGGAAGTTCTCGCAGGCGGGCGATAACATCAAGAGTATCGCCTGTACCTTGGTGCAACCGGGAATATTCTTTGGAATTACGGCGTTGCTGCTTATTCTGCAACCGAACTATTCGATGATCGTGATGCTCTCTTTCGTGGTCGGCTGCGTAATGATTACGGCTGGTGTGAACCTGAAATACCTCGCGATGACTGTGGGTGCCCTAGCTCCGCTTGGCTTGATTATGTTGCTTGTAACGGGACATTCCAGCAAGCGTATCCACGCGTTTTTCGCTGACGAAGGAGAAATGGTCGCTTCTAACTGGCAGGGGGACCATGCTCTGCAGGCTCTTGGAAATGGCGGTTTCACCGGGACGGGATTTGGTATGGGCGTGCAAAAGCTGGGTTATTTGCCGGAAGCGCATAAGGATGTTATTTATGCGGTGGCGGGCGAGGAATTTGGCTTTGTTGGAACATTTGTCCTGCTGGCTCTTTATGCAATCCTTTTTGCGCAGGGTTTCAAGATCGCGCGTCAGTCCTCGACCCGTTTTGGCAAGTACCTGGCGGTGGCGTTCACCTATTCGTTGTTCTTTAACTTCTTGGTGCACGTCTGTGTTTGCGTTGGACTTTTCCCGATGACGGGGCAACCGCTGCCGTTTATCACCTTCGGTGGAACGAACCTGATCTACAGCTGCGTCGTGGTTGGAATTTTGCTGAATGTCTCTAGGCCCAATACGGGCAAGATGATCAAGGAACCTTATATGAGCGGTGCGTCGTTGGAAAGTAGCGCTTATAGAAATGTTGATTTTACAAGGAGTGGCGTATGAAAAAGTTTCTTTTCGTATGTGGCGGTACCGGAGGCCATATTTTCCCGGCCGTAGCCATTGCAAATAGCCTCAAGAAGATGGGCGTGACCGATATTACTTTTGCGGGACGTAAGGATTCGATGGAAGAACGCCTCGTGGCTAAGGATTGGCCCTACGAATATATTTCGGCGGTTCCTCTGCACCGTGGCCCGTTCCTCAAGAATTTGGCGCTGCCCTTTAACCTTTCCAAGGCGCTGGTACGCGCGAAGAGTGTCATCAAGAAGGTTAAACCCGATGTCGTCGTGGCGACGGGCGGCTACGTGTCGCTCCCGATCGTGCTTGCCGCAGGGACAGCCGGTATTCCCGTTTATCTGCAGGAACAGAATGCTGTGGCGGGTGTTGCGAACAAGGTTGGTTCCCGTTACGCAAAGACCATCTTTGTCACTTCCGAATCGGCCTCCAAGTTCTTCCCTGCTGAAAAGTGCATGATTTTTGGAAACCCCGTCCGTGAATTGCCTGCGGAAGGTTCCATGGCTCGCCCTGCTGAATTTGCTCCGGGCAAGAAGGCCGTGTTTATCGTGGGTGGCTCGCAGGGTGCCGTAGGCATCAACAACAAAATCGAAGAAAGCATCAAGACCATTGCTGCCCGCGACGATGTGTCCGTGGTGTGGCAGGTGGGTGTCAAGAATGTGGACTCCATTAGCGCCCGCGTCGGCGATGTGCCGAATGTGGCTATCCGCGGATTCCTGGATGGCATTTACGCCTATATGATGCATGCGGACTTGATTATCAGCCGCGCTGGAGCTTCGGCCTTGGCCGAAATCCTTGCCTTCGGCAAACCCTCTATCTTGCTTCCGTTCCCGCATGCAACGGCGAACCATCAGGAATTCAATGCGCGCGTCGTTGAAAAGGCGGGAGCCGCCCTCGTGGAACTCGATGCCGAAGAAAATCACCTGTGGGAAAAGGTGGAACAACTCTTGGGCGATGAAACTCGTTTAAACGCGATGGCCGATGCGGCAAAAAAACTCGGAATGCCCGATGCCGCAGACCAGATTGCGCGCGTTATCCTTGAAAAGGAGAATTGTTTTAATGCAGATTAATGATTGTAAGCGTGTCCGCAAGCTTCACTTTGTCGGTATCGGTGGCGCCGGTATGTCTGGCATTGCCGAGGTGCTCCATGCGAATGGTTTTATCGTGAGTGGTTCCGACACGGGCGAAAGCGCCGTGATCGATTACCTCAAGGGTCTTGGTATCCGCGTGTTCTCGAAGCATGAGGCGTCCAATGTCGAAGGGACTGATCTTGTGGTCTATTCTTCTGCGGTTCCGCACGACAATCCGGAACTGGTTGAAGCGCGTAACCGTCGCATCCCCGTGATTCGTCGCGCCGAAATGCTCGGTGAATTGATGCGCATGAAGTACACGCTCTCGATTGCGGGTACTCACGGCAAGACCACGACCACTTCTATCGTAGGCCAGATTTGGGAAGAAGCCGGCCTCGACCCGACCATTATCGTGGGCGGAGTTGTTAAGGGCAAGGGCAGCGGTGCTAAGGTCGGTAAAGGAGACTACCTGATTGCCGAAAGCGATGAATTTGACCGCAGCTTCCTTTCGATGATGCCGTCTTCTGCAATCATCACGAACATTGATGCCGACCATCTGGATACTTACGAAAATATCGAAGACATCAAGGATGCCTTCGTGCAGTTCGCGAACAAGATTCCGTTCTACGGTCAGGTGATTGTCTGCCTGGACGACCCGAATGTGCAGCAGATCCTGGCTCGTCTGAAAAAGCCGGTGATTACCTACGGCTTTACGCGTCAGGCGAAGTACCGCGTGGATAACCTTCGGTTCGAGAAGGGTTACCCTGTATTTGAAATTTTGAACGACGGCGAAAGCTTGGGTGAATTCAAGCTCCAGATTCCTGGCCGCCACAATGTGCTGAATGCGACTGCCGCCGTGGCCCTCGCGATCGAAGAGGGAATCTCTGCCGATGTCGCTTGCAAGGCCTGCGCCGAATTCGAAGGCGTTAAGCGTCGCTTTGAATTTATTGGTGAAAAGAACGATGTGCTGGTCTTTGATGACTACGCGCACCATCCGACCGAAGCCGCGGCGACACTGCTCGGTTTCCGCGATGCGTTCCCGGACCGCCGCATTATCGTGGCTTTCCAGCCGCACCTGTTTACGCGTACCCGCGACCAGCATGATGCCTTTGGCGGTGCGTTTGCCAACTGTGATGTGCTCTTGGCAACTGATATTTATCCGGCCCGCGAAAAGCCCATCGAGGGCGTGACCGGTGCGCTGGTGGCAAACAGCGCAACGGACCGCGGACATCGCGATGCCCGTTTCGTGGGCGACCAGCTGAACTTGCTGCCGATTTTGAAGTCGGAACTCAAGCCGGGTGATGTCGTGGTCCTCATGGGTGCTGGCAACATCTGGAAACTCGGTGAACGCATTCTCAAGGAATGCCTCTAGGAGATTGGATTGAAGGAACGTAGTACCACATTGTTTGGCCGCCGCATTGGCACCAACGAACGCAAACGCAAGCAGGAACGTGCCCGCAAGGTAAAGCACGGGTTTAGCTGCGTGTGGTGCTGGTTCAAGCGACGGGGCTGGATTTTCGGCGTGGTCCTTGCCGTGATTGCGTTCCTCGCGATTCACAACCGGTTCTATTTGCAGCGATTCAATCCGCTGGAACTGCGCTACCTGCAGTATGTGGAAATCGAAGGCAACCGTATGCTTTCGTGGGAAGACGTGATGCAGAACGCCCAGGTGGAAACGGGAATGCGGATGTCCGAACTGAACGAAGATTCCGTAGCGGCCGCCCTAACGCAGCTTCCGCTAATCCTTTCGGTCAGTGTCGAAAAGAAGTTCCCATCTTCGCTGTATATCAAGTTGCAAGAGGCGACTCCCGTGTTGACCGTGCTCGAAGGAGGCAAGGCGACCATCTATTCGGAAAAGGGGCATCCGCTTCCGTACTCGGTGGCGACCGCCATGCGGCTCCCGGTGCTAGAAGTAGAGGCGCTCGATAAGGTCAAGATGATGTCGCAGTTCCTGCTTTCGATGCGAAACGCGGACAGCGAACTCTACGACAGGGTCTCGCAGCTGAGCTGGAGCGAAAAGGATGCCGCTATAAAGGTGTTCTTCAGGGATGTGGGCTACGTGGCCCTCTTCCCGGCAAAGAATTGGAACAGGGATATGTTTGTCTTGTATAAGGCCGTTGAAAATGGATTTGTACCCGACTTGCTGTGTGCAGGTGAACTCGATATGAGGTTTTCGGGCTTTGCGTACGTAAGGAATTATGATAAGAGGTGCGTCAATGGATGACAGTAAACAGGAAAAGAGAAAAGAGGAATACATCTTTGGTCTCGATATCGGGGCTTCGAAGCTGAACCTTTTCGTAGGCATTTCGGAAGGCGAAAATGTCCGTGTTGTGGAATGCGGCGATTTCCCTCTCAAGAATGCGGACGAATTTGACTCGGTGGTGGATACGATCCAGCAAGCGGTCCAGGTAATCGAGAATTCGACTCGCGTCGATGTCCGCGATGTCTACGTGGGCATTGCCGGCAAGCATGTCCGCTCTTACAGTTTTCAGGGAATTGTGACGCTCCCGACGGGCGAAGTTCGCGAAGAGGATATCGACAGTGTACAGCGTCAGGCTAGCGCGGTGCCGCCTTCGGCGGGCGAGATTATCCACGTGTTCCCGGGCGAATACTCGCTGGACGAAGAAGAACATATCCGTAACCCGAAGGGCCGTTCGGGCCGTCGCTTGGGCGTTGAAGTCCAGGTGGTGACCGCTCGTCAGAATGCCATGCAGAACTTGGGCAAGATGATCAACCGTGCGGGTCTCAATGTAGCGGGTTACGTGTTGGAACCTCTGGCCTCTGCATGCTCCGTGCTTACCGATGACGAGCGCGAACTGGGTGTCGCCTTGATCGACTTTGGTGCGGGTACGGCGGATGTTGCCGTTTTCGTGAACGATTCTGTGCGCTTTACGACTTCCATTGACTATGCCGGAAACGTCATCACGAGCGATATCAGCCGCTGCCTCAATGTTCCGATTTCGCTTTCGAAAGCCGAAGAAATCAAGAAGAAATACGGAACATGTACCATCAACAATCTCATTGAGGACGAAACGTTCCCGGTTCCTGCTGTCGGAAACCGTGGCGACGTTCAGTGCTCCCGCAAGTTGCTTGCGAATATCATTACGGCGCGCGTGGAAGAGATTTTCAGGTTGCTGAATGAGAAATTGAAAAAGAGCCAGATTGATACCATTATTAATGGAGGTATCGTCTTGACGGGCGGTTGCTGCGCCTTGGAAGGCATCGAAGATGTGGCGTGCAGGGTGTTCAAAAAGCCTGTCCGCATCGGTCGCCCCAAGGGAATGAGCGGCATCCAGGAAGCCTACCAGAATCCGTCGTATGCGACCGGAATTGGCCTCCTGTACTATGCGAACAAGCAGCACCGCGAAAAGAAGAAAAATGAAACGAGCAAGATGCAGATCCCGGATACTGTCAAGAAGGGGTTCCAGCATTTCGTTGAAATCATCAGGAAGTATTTATAACAACAACCAACACTCACTACCAGGGAGATAATTAACATGAGTGAAATCGACAACTTCAATTTCGAAGTCAAGTCTCGCGTTATGGGCGAGGTGCCATCTTATAACAACGCCAAGGTCAAGGTGTTCGGCGTCGGTGGAGCAGGTGGAAACACCGTGAACCGCATGAAGGACATGAACATCGAGGGCGTGGAATACTACGCCGTGAATACGGACTCGATGGCCCTTGACCAGAGCAAGGCTGATCATACCATCCAGATCGGTGACAAGGCTACTCGTGGCCTGGGCGCTGGCATGGATCCTGAAGTGGGCCGCAAGGCTGCCGAAGAATGCATCGACCAGTTCAAGGAAGCCATGAAAGATGCCGACATGGTGTTCATCGCTGCCGGCATGGGCGGTGGAACCGGTACGGGTGCGGCTCCGGTCGTTGCCGGCGTGGCCCGTGAACTCGGTATCCTCACGGTGGCCGTGGTGACCAAGCCGTTCCGCTGGGAAGGTAACGCACGTTCTTCGATCGCGCAGTCCGGCATTGCTGCACTCCGCGAATGCGTCGACACGATTATCGTTGTCGAAAACAAGAAGCTGCTCGGTCTCCTTCAGGCCTCAAACCAGAAGGCGACCATGGAAGAAGCCTTCAAGATGGCTGACGAAATTCTCGGCAACGCCGTCAAGAGCATTTGCGGCATCATGTTCCACCATGGCCTTGTCCATGTGGACTTTGCCGATATTCGCAAGGTCATGTTGAAGGGCGGCACCGCTCTGATGGGTACGGGTTACGCACAGGGTGAAAATCGCGGTATCATGGCTGCCGATATGGCTCTTGCCTCTCCGCTTCTCGAAGATATCAACATCGAAGGCGCTTCGGGCGTGCTCGTGAACGTGGCTCACGGCGAAAACTACTCCTTGCTCGAACACAACGACGCCATGGAACACATCTACGAAAAGGTGGGCGAAGAAAACAACCCGAACATCATCGTCGGCGACATTACCGATCCTAACCTTGGCGACAAGGTCTGCATCACGATCATCGCGACGGGTTGCGGTGGTACTTGCAAGCCCGCTTCGAACCGTGTGAACGTGGGACCGCTTCCGTCCAGCTTCATTCCGCATCCAACGATTGCGATGAATACGACGGCTCAGACGAATCCGTTTGCTCCGGCGAATTCCTCCGCGGTGACTCAGGCCGCTCCTGCCGTTCAGCCGGCAACGCCGCGTCCGACCAGCGTGAACTTCTTCGCCCAGCTTCAGGCCCAGCAGCAGGTTCAGGCTCAGCCCCAGGTGCAGCCGCAGGCCGAAATGACCGCATCGATTCCGTCCATCACGGAAACGCAGGTGGTTCGTTCCATCAACGCGGCTATGTTTAGCTCTCCGGAATTCAATGCGACGGCCCCTGCCGAAGAAGAAGTGGTTGGCCTGGGTTCCGATACTGCTGAATTCTCTGCCGTTGCCGATGAGGACCGTATGAACGGTGGTCGTGGTGGCGTGGAAACCAACAATGTTGGTAGCCGCGAAGCATCTTACACCTCTCAGAATGAGTTCGATATGCCTGCATACGCTCGACAGGAAAAGGTTGCCGCTATGGAGCCTGCCATGGCTTCTGCCCGCAACGAAGGTGAAACGGAACGCGAAGTGGACTATCTCCAGCCCGCTTGGCTCCGTAACGCTCAAGGCAGCATGAACAACTTCTAATATGCGCTTGCTGATAAATTCGGCGAAAATATCTACGGGACTCACGTCTCGGTAGGTTTTGCCGGAATTTTCCAAGAAAATCACACACACACAACGAGTGCGCGGGTGCGCACTCACCACAACACAAGGGGTTGCCCGGGACTCCCTGCCTGGGCAACCCTTCTATTATACCGCTCGCGCTCAATTATGTGAATTCGTCCCCGGCGCGCTCGCTCTCGCGACCGCCACGGCTTAACGCCTGTGGCTTTGTCGCTCACGATTATACCGCTCGCGCTCAATTATGTGAATTCGTCCCCAACGCGCTCGCTCTCGCGACCGCCACGGCTTAACGCCTGTGACTTAGTCGCTCACGATTATACCGCTCGCGCCGTGTCGCTCGCGCTCAATCGTATAAGTTTTACAATTAAGTCATCCTGGAACCCGAAGGGTGACGGGATCCATTTTTTTTATAAATTTACGCATTATGCGATTCCGTGCTCTTTTGGTTGCAATAGGCTGCTTTGTGTCCGTCGCCCTGGCGACGGATTCTGTGAATAATTCCACCCCGGCGGATTCCTCACGCTACAAGGGCTACTTCCAAATCGGCACGGACTTCAACTTCGGCTTTAACGGCGGCCCGACCGACCCGACATTTGCTGTGGATACCGCCGAAACCTATGGCGGCAACTGGCGCGGGCTCCGCGTTCCGCTAGAAAACGCTCGCAGCTACGAGGAACATATCGAGCCGTTCTTTACGCTTGCGTTCCGTGCGGGCTACGGTGATTTCCATTTCCTTTTGGAAGCCCCACTCCGCAAGGATATCGAAGCCTGGTACGATAGCGACCTCAAGACGAACTTTACCTACAAGCCGAGCGAACTCGACATCGGCGTGCCCATCAACGCCTACGCACTGTGGAATAATCCCGTGGGCTATGTGCAGTTGGGTCGCTTCGATCCCGAAGACCTCAAGGTATCCCCGAACGACCTGACGATTGGCGGCGTGCCGTACCACGACGGTCTGCACTGGAAATTCAAGGCGGGCATCTTCCGCTACGACTTCCTGCTTTCTTCCTTGAACGCGTGGCTCTTTGACGATGTCCCCGGTGAACCCGACGAAACTGGATGCCGTTACCCTGCAGGCTCCGAGGCGGCGGAACAGAAATGCCCCGAAAAGGACAAGCAGGCCGCCAACCAGCGCGATCGAATCTACGACGAGAATGTGAAAAATCTCGTGTACCACCGTATCGGTGTCGAAACTAAACATTTCTGGACTTATGTGATCGAAGAAAGCATGGTGGGTGGCAAGGACCTGGAATTCCGTTCCATGAACCCGTTCATGTTCCTGCACAATAATTTTGCGGGCGGCTACACCAAGGCGGTCACTTCGTTTGAACTCGGCTTTACCCCGATTCAGGGTTCCCGTTTTTACGGACAAATTTGCATGGAAGACATCAACAGCCCCGTGGGCGAAGATGACGACAAGGGCACGAACCGCAGTATGATCAGCTACATGGCGGGATATTATCAGGAAATCCCGACACGCCGCTACGGAACGTTCTCGTGGCGCTTCGACGCCGTGCGTACCGATCCGCTGCATGGCAACGGACGCCTTCCGCTGCTGGAATATTCTAGCCGTCGCCTCTACCGCAGCAACTACCGTGAACAGGACGATCCCGACTACGCCGACATGTACTTTGTCGATTATCCCATCGGTTACCGCCGCGGCTCCGACGCTCTTGACCTGTGGCTGGATCTCGGCTGGAAATGGGGCCGCCACGCCGCCAAGGTGACGCTCGCCTGGCTCCGTCAGGGCGACAAGGAACTCTACACCGACTACGACATCGCCATCAAGGAAGAACATTCCCCGTCGGGAATCGAAGAAAAACAGTACGTCCTCGACGGCCTTTATTCCATGCAGTATAACAGCTGGTTCGGTTTCTACCTGGGCGGCGGAGTACGCAAGTACAGGAACCTCGCGCACGACAGGGACGAAGACGGCATCGATGGCTGGATCCGCTCCGGCATCAAGATGACCTTCAACCCGGTCGACACGAAATTCTAACTACGGTGGGGGAGGCCTCCCCCTCGGCAAAGCCTGTAGTCTTTGCCTACCCCTTCTAACGGGTGCTCATACGCCACACCCGTAACGCCCAGGCTCATCAAGGATGACGATGTAACCAACAAGAAAGGAATTTATCCGTACATATTGACAGGTGACGAACGTAACCTTTCAATCCGTGCGTTTACGGACAACCAGAAAATCAAGGCGTACGAGCGTCAACTGGGTATATGCCCGATTTGCAAACAACATTTCGAACTTGTGCAAATGGAAACCGACCATATCACTCCTTGGTGCGAAGGCGGCCCGACCATCGATACAAACTGTCAAATGCTATGCAGGGATTGCGACAGAAGGAATGGTAATAAATAGGGGCTTGATTAGGAGAGTGAGCAAAATCTAAAAGATTGGGTAAAAACAAAAACGGACATTTGGTTGGGATGGGGGGGGGGCTTGCTAGTCGCAAGTGCCGTTGGCGTACGTGCATCCTGTTTTTGGCAAGTTTACCTAGATTGATGAAATCGTCCATAGTTACACTTGATTTTATACAAAATATAAAGTATATTTGTGCGTGGTTTTCGTCATGTGCTGCCGAGCCGTTTCTGGTTTTGGATTGGTGGCAAAGGAGGTCTCCTTTATGAGGGGTGAAATTAAATGGCTGCTCGTTGTTGCCTTGGGTGCACTTGCTTGCGTATGTATGTGGGGGTGTGGGGATACATATTATGATTGGGAGGATAGAAGAAGTTCAAGGCGTGTTGTTGGATTTGTGGATGATTCTTTGGTAATGGTTGGTGATATACGCTGTTGGACAAAATATGAAGAAACCGTTCTCGCAATGTCTGACGAAGACCTTGGTTCAGGATGTGGACATACTCGTCTTTGCGTTTACAATTATAGGGTTCAGGAGGATGGACCGAGATGGTGCGATTCTTTGGATAATACGAGAGACGAATCTACTCTTATTGGGCAGATGACCGATTCTATTGTATGGGGCGGAAATGTGCCTGAATCAATAAAAATGTGGAAATTAGGAGAAAAACCTCATGAAAGGAAACTTCGTAAAATTGTCGAAGGATGTTCTGTTGTGTTTAAAGCAAAATCAATAAAACAATGGCTTGAAGGAACTTTTATTGTCCGTGGTGATAAGTCTTTGAACATGGGCGGAGATAGTTGCCAGTATGCTGTGCTAGATACGATGCAAAGAACGATTACTTACAAGAAACTAGAAGACGATTTAAAATGGATAAAGAAGTGCGACGATGTAAGAACTTGGGGGAATGATGTGTATTGTTTGGCTTTAAAGGGTAATCCGATGAATTTGTACTTGATGAAGAATAATATGTATTTGGATTCATTGCTACAGGGAGAACCGTACGGGTGGACTTATTATACAAAGGTTGGTTTTGCTGGTGATATGTTGGATTTAGGAAATAATGTGTGTAGGATTGTCAATGATGCTTTTCTGTGTATTGGGGTATCTATTCGATCTGCTTTAGAATTTAGTAATGAAAATGGCAATAGCGTAACTTATTAGGATTTTAAATATGAAACGAATATTATTCTTCTTATTTGTTGTTGTAAACTTTGCTTGGTCCATTCCCAAGCCGATGGAAAGTATTACAAATTACAATGTCATGATGCTTCATGGTGCCTTAGGATCGGACAAGGGAATTAAGGAGAAAAATTCTTTAGCAGAAGCTTCTAAGGATTCTAGTTTTCGTGGCGGTGGTCACATTGGTAAATATGATAGCGAAAATAGACTAACCTATTGGTTGAGTAAAAATGTTTTTGAAGAACCAGATAGCATGCGAAATGTGCACGATTCCTATCTTTATTCATGGCGTTCATTCACGAATCCTGCCAATAGTTCCAAGAACAACGCTGTGGAGCTTGGTGATAGGACTTGGAATAGGGGTCAGAAATTTGGAGGTCGTCGAGCACTTGTTGAAGAAGCCCAAGAAGTGAAGGCTGTTTACGACACATTACGAGGGCAAACTGCTCTTGAAATTATCCGCAAAGACCCTGATCTCTACCGCCAACTTGCTTCTCGTTACATTCTTATCGGTCACAGCATGGGCGGTGTCGTCTCTCGTGAATGGGTTCAAAACAGTAATTATTATTATGGTGAAGTAGATAAGGTGATTACACTTGATTCTCCGCACGAAGGCACTGGAGCCCTAAACATGCAATTGGCTATGCAGCTGATTGATTGCGATGGCGGTGATGGCTGTTATTTTAATGAAACTAATGCAGCTACGCTTATTGGCGAGGGGATTGGTAACTGGGTGCCTATGACTGCTGCGATGGCTATTGCTGCGGCTATTTTGTCTAAAGATTGGACGACTTCTGAAATTGCTTTATATGGATTAATTGCCTCTCTTGGTTTGGGGCGTATGAATTATGTTCTTGGCGGACTTATTGAAGCCGCTTTAGAAAATTATAGGCCTAATGATCCTTTGGTTCATTATGTAGATCCTAATTATGCTGGTGAAAATATCAACGTGTTAAAGACGAAGGAAAATAAACCGGATTCATTGCCGATGTTCCGTCTTTTAGCTATGGATCATAGCATGACTTTTACAGACCCAGATAAGGGTTTCAGGTCTGCGTTGAGTGTTTTTATTCCAGATGCATTATCGGTCCCATTTATAAATGTTATAAGTCAATTATCTTCAGATGATGGTTTTGGCGTGAATTATGTGAATGCGTTTACAGGATTGTATTTGGGCTTTCTTGGTGGAGTGAATGTTCAAGGAAAGGGATCCTCGCTGGTGGAAACGGACATTGGCCTTGCAAGGCATACAACAATGCTTATTGATCCTGCTGTAGATGTAAAGCGTAATGTGCAGAATGCCGCGTATATGGCTTCAAGTATGGATGCTTCAATTATAATGGGGACAACCGCTGCGATGGCTGTTGGAATGTTTGCGGCGGAGTTTATCATATATTATCCGGTTAAGATAGCTCTTAAAGCTGCAATACCTGCTGTCGCGGCAGCGGTTTTGTTACCAACATCGCTAGAAGCATTTGGGTTTGGCATTTCGGATTTGATAAATTCGCACAATATGTCCATGGAAACACGTTTTAAGGATTGGATGTTGAATGATTCCGTTCATGTTTACGAAGACTTCCTCTACGAAAAACCTTTCGTGAACTTGCTTCTTGGCGATGCACATACTTTAGAAATGGTAGACAATGATACGACAAACGGAAAAATTGCGACCGCAAAACTGAACAAGTCGTGTTTCTACATAGGAAATAGGGATTCGGCAAAATGTGTAGTGGGCTTCTTTGGGGATTCTGTTCAGAATACATCTGTGTCGGAGAATGTGTCTGTTTCCAAACTCGAACCCTTGAAATTCCATTCCTCGCAGGACTGGAATGAATTTGGTGTGAAGGTCGATCGTTGGGAGAAAGTTCCCGGTCTTACTTCAAGTGGAACGCAAAATGATACATTGGTCCCCATTCGCCATGTTGAACGTTACAAGTTGCCGAAAATCGTGGCGACCGATTACATCCATAGATATTCTTTTGTTGTGGACGACTTGATGCCTCACCGTCTGCGCGAAATAACCATGAATTTCAATTTCCAGACGGAAATAAAATGGGTGTGTAATGTCAAAATAGACCCGAAGTTGGATACGGCCTGTACCGTTTATGCCGACAAGAACGATGGCAATGGGCTTCAACAAATCGGCAAGGTCCCGCATCCGGTAGAGAAAAATGGTGATTTTATCTTTGTTCCTGCCAATTTGCCGGATCAAGCGTTCAAGAACCTAGCCTATTTCCAGAAAGATAACCAGAATGCAGTTACCATCAGTACAGTGAATAAGATTGGGCTCAGCAATACGCAAAGGTTCTTCTATCTGGCGAAGATGACTGAGGATCTATACGAAGCCAAGTGGCCCTTGCCGAACATTGTTGTTACGGGAGTTGACAACTTTAAATTGACTGCAAGTACCCTTGATTATCAAGGATTCCGTATAGACTCTTTAAGCACGGACTTCATGTTTGTAGATACCGCGTTTACCAAGGACTCCGCTGTTGTTGCCAACGCTAGATTTACGGAACTTTGCATGGGCTTCTCTTCCGACGGCAAAGGCGCTACGCTAACATCGGCACAGAAAAACTCAAATGTTCCCGAAGGGCATTATATCTGGAAAATCAATATTTCCGTGGCCAACGATTCCGATTACAGCGTTGTTCCCTATATCGTACCTTTCTCTGTTGACCGTACTCCGCCGCAGGTGTCCCTTTCCAGGGAAAGCGGCAGGCTGAATCCCAATCGAACCAATATTTTGGCCCGAGTTGTTAATGTTGATTCTATGCTGGATATTCGTGCCATGCGGGCATATATCAGTAAATGGAATGGGAGCCGTTTTGAGTTCCATGCCAAGCTTCCTTCGCTTTATGATGTTTCCAATCCAAATTTTGCGATTTTCCGCGACAGTAGCATCCGCCTTGACGATGGCAAGTATCGTTTGAATATTTTTGCGATTGACCGGGCTCTTCCCGACTATGATGCATATGAAAAAGTCGCTGGACTGGTCAATAAGATTGTTGCCGGTAACGATACGGAAAGTGACTGGAACAGTATTGAGTCGCTAGCCCTGAACAAGACCCGTGATTTTGTAGAGTTCTATGTGGATACGACCCCTCCTGTTTTTACGTTCAGCAATGTTCGTGCCGAAAGGTCTAATTCTGAGCCGTCGCCATTTACTTTGCCTCAAAAGGTAGATACCCTCTTGTATATCGGTGCCGATGACAGATTGAAGATGTCTTATAACGTCAAGGAAAATAATATTGATAGCGCCAGTGTGGTTAAGCTCTATTATTCGTTCATGCATTGGCCTGATAGCTCTGCTGCCGATCGTATGGGAGACTCCGTAACGATAATTTCTGCCAATGGTTATAATGGGGACTGGCTAGAAAACGACCATATGCTCATTTCGGATGGCGATTATAGAATTAAGGTGACTGCGGTAGATGGGGCTGATAACGAGTCCGAAAAGAAATACGATAAGGTCGTACGCGTTGATAGGATTTCGCCCAATATTGAAACCTTGGTCTCGACAAAACTTGTTTATCCAAAGGACGAAACCTCATTTGGCGCAAAACTTGTCGTGAATGAAAAGCATGATGCCGCTGAAAACCGCACTGGGTTCCGTTGTTATAGTCGCGTAAGGGGCGCGGAAAAGACTAGTGCTTGGAAATATATCGACAAAGCGTTTGTTGATGATACGGTTCGCTTTGAAATCATGGCGTCCGATGTAGATACAACTACTGGAAAACGTTATCTGGAAGTAGGTTGTGCAGATGCCGCTGGCAATATAAGCTATATGACAGATTTGTTCTATGTGGGAACACAATATTCTGAAATTACATCTCCTACAGATACGACAAAAGGGCTTGACGGAGCTATTCTTGCAATCAAGGGCGTCGCTGCCGCGCCCAGTGCCAAGTATGAGACTATGGCGCGTTATGAACTTTCGTACAAGTGTCTTGATACAGGCTGTGATAATTCATGGCATACGGAGGGGATCTCTAGAAGGGATTCCAATAGGACTCAGCCTATAGAGGGGGTTTTGGGCTTCTGGAATCGAAAGGCTCTCAGCGGAAATTACATGCTGAAATTGGACATGATTCCCTGCGATACATGTGCTATATTGTCCGACTCGACAAAAATATATTTGGAAACCTACGTGCCGGATTCATCTGACCCGCTGATGAATTTGCAGGTGCAAGACACCGTGTATGTTGATTCGATAAAATCTAAGATTTTGTATTCTATGCAGGGGGATAACCTGTCCAATTACAGTGTCCGGGTCTATGGCTATGACGCGAAGGGTGTTGCCTTGTTCGATGCCGGCACGAACCGTATCAAGGGAAATCCGTTCTATGGGAATCCGGTGGATGAGACTAGAGCGCAGGGCATATGGTTCTACGGTGATTCTGTGAGGTGGACTTTGAAGTGGAAAGGACTGAAGGCTGATTCGCTAGTCTTGCGCTATGATTCTACTTCTACAGTGATTTCTTGTGTTGCGGCTAATAAATGTGAAAAAAGGCTAGATTCCAGTAGTTCAGTAACATCGCCGTCTTTGCTAGATTCGTTAATATCTCCCATTCCTGAAATGAATCCGATTGTGAATGCGAATGCTATGATGATTTTGACGGGAGAATCAGGAAATGTGACCATTCAAAGTAATTCGGCATTTTCTGTGAATCAGGCGATAGATACGCTGACGGTGCTTCCTGTTTATTTTGGTTCGCGTTCCGAGAGCGGTTTCCCTGGGGCTGTGCCTGTGTATTCCTGGTCGGTGGATCGAGAAAACTATATGTTCAAAAAGGAATGGAATGGCCTGAGTGATGCAGGAACGTATCCGGCAGAAGGGTTCGCGACAATCTATGCGGAAGCCGTTGAAAAACAGGCTGTCGGGAGTGCTCGCGTATTCCTAGATTCTGCAAAAGTGTTTCTTGCTTTGCCCGGCTTGAAGGTTGTTTTGCCGTCAGACACCTTGCCTCCGTTCAAACTTTTTAAATTGCCGAAAACAGTAAGCGCACTGCCGGATAGCGTATCCTATGTGGTTGGGAAACTTTTTAAATTGCCGAAAACAGTAAGCGCATTGCCGGATAGCGTATCCTATGTGGTGGGGAAAATGTCTGCCGATTACGGAATCCGTGGGCGTAAAGCCTATGTGAATGCGTATGTCACAGCGCCGGATGGAAACAAGATTGATGTTTTTAAAAATGAACTGAAAAATGCCGGGCCAAATAATGCAGCCTATACACTTGTATGGAACGGAATGAAGGAAAAGGATCATCCTGTAACGAATACGGGGACTTATACGCTGACAATCAAGGCGGTGGAGGCGTATCCTGTAGATGCAAGGAATGTGCAGGTGGATTCTGTTGTAGTCCCGTTTGAACTTGTTGTCGCCAATAATCTGAATCCCGTAGAGTTGAAAAACGAAAATTCTAATGGGCTGTGGTTCAACATTCGTGAGGCTGTGGACGACACGATGCATAAAGGTGAAAAACGCTATGAGCCGATTGCCGATTATCTGGTGACGGCGGATGTGTCGGGCTACTACCTTCCTGAGAAGTACCAAAAGCCTTACGAACTTAAATCAACAATTACAGGAACGCAAAATGCGATTGGATTTAAGCCGGAACGTTTCAGTCTCGGAATCAAGAGGCAGAGAGAACGGCTGGATTTGGTCTTTGTATACAAATATGATAGATGGATTCAGGCTGCTTCTGATAAGCTATGTAAACCGGATGATTTAAGAAATGAACCATATATAGGTGTAGATATGATTACTTTTTCTACACAGAAAAAAGATGCTTTGATTGAAGTTGAATATAATAGTGCAGACAATTATGGATATCATTATGACTCATCTTCACATATTGAAATGTATGTTTTGCTATACAAGGATTGGGTGAGCTATAGGGAAACTAATGAGTGGAATTTTGAAGCCTATGAAGAATTGAAAAAAAAGGCTGTATGGATGTTGACAGACATTTCTGCAGACTCATCAAATTATATTCCAAAGCCTGAATACGGTGGTTATATGTTGTTCGACCCTAAAAATATTGGGACATGCGAACCGGATACATTCAATGAAAATGGTAACGAAAAGCAATGCCAATGTGATCCAACGAGTGGGTGTAGAAAAGGTAAGTCCAATGACTATAATCCGAATGAAAATCTTTTTAAGGTGGAATTAATTGGAGATATATTACATAACAATTTCTTTGGAAATGAGGGACTTATAAACTCCGAACATTGTAGTACAATAAAGTATAAAACAATTAAATTTTCCATAAAACTCACAATTCCCGATTCCTATTGGAATGCTGGCTTTGGTTATGATAACTTGGTGAACCGAACAATCCGATTTGACGGAACCAATAAGAGCATTTATAATACTGGTACAAGCGGTTATATGGCTGCATTACAGAGTAATATCATCGAAAATCCCACTATTCTTGACGCTGCTGTCAAAAACCGTGCGAACAATTTCTTTGATGGCGATAAGTGGACTTTTGACAAATCCTATGGCAAACTGACTCCATATGAGACTCAACATCTTCCTTTCTTTGGTGCAGACTCTTTACCGGGTGCAATAAACACGTTCTTATTCCCTGATGAAACGCCTACTTACAGGTATCCTTCCTATTATGAAGTGAAATTTTATAATGATGATTCCGAAAATTGGAATATGAGACATTTTGTTGCTATGGTTCATGGTTATCAGAATGGATCCCCTGTAAAGTATTTTTGGAATAGTATTGTAAAGGAACCCTTGAGAACGCCTTTGCTGGATCATGGTTCTGTTGATTTCTATGTTTCTTTAAACAAATCCTACGGTGCACAAATTGCGGATACAATCAAGTATGTAATTCCGAATCCGGCACCAAGACCAAACGTATGGAAGGATTCTGTAAAAAATGATTCTGTTAAATTTTATGCAATGGGATCCAAGGTCCACTATTACCCTGGTGACTTTAGTGATGAATCATGGGCTAATCTGTATTTGATTTCTCCAGATAACAATGGCTATTTTAGAAATCTTATGAATTTCAAGCCAATTGACCAAATTGATGATCCTGTAAGTTTCTATTCCTTTGCATATTGGAAACCGGACTCGCTTTTGACTTTGGGTATAGATAGTTCTAAGATGAACGATTCTACGAATTTTTCGACTACAGTTTCTTTCGACAAAGATAAGTATAATTCTGTAAAGCACGCTTTTTATGTTACGCCTTTTGGCTTGCCGGTAAATGCTAGTGCTGGGATGAAGTACGGCTATACTTTCCCGGATTCTGTTCACTGGGTCTATTCAAACGATACACTATATTACAATGCAGATTCGTTAAGAAAAACGCTTGTGTATAGGCGAACCAAGGCGTCTCCGATTTCAGAACTTCCATCGCCAGTAGATTCGACTATTCTATCGGTTGAAGATTTGGTGAGGTATGGCGACTCAGGCCAAAATAGAGTTGCCCTTATGAACGGAGAGTGGTTCAAGGAACGACGAATTGGCTCTGCGGAATTGACTCACTTGGATGGTAGTGAACATTCGCATTTCATCGTGGACATGGAGGATCCTTTAGCTAATAATCTTACTGTCCATTACAGGGATTCTGTTTTGTTAAAACGTCCTCATGAGTATGTAGAGATGGTTGGCCGTCTAACTTCTGGAATAAATTATGATATTTCCTATTTGAAAGATTCTGTATTCCATTACATTGGTTCCTTTACAGGAACTGGCAAGAGCGAACATCTGAAATGGTTCGATATGAACCATTTGCAGGGGAATACTTCGTTTATTCTTACATGGGGTGGCTCGAATGGTTCCTCCAATATGAATTATGCCCAATATGACTTGAATGTGGGTACTCCAGTGGGAACTTCTGACGATAAAACTGTAAAATCTCTATTTGGTGAGGTCTCGGTCTCGTTTGGTCCTGGTGCTATGGACGCGTTACGGGATGTGACTGTTCGTACGACTTCAGCCGAAGAACACCAGTTTGATGTTTTCAATAATGCTGCGTTGACGGGGCCGATAATTGAAGTTCTGCCATCGATGGAATTTACTGATAGCACAAAATATCCTCGAATCCAGATGAAACTTTCCAGGAAGGAAATAGAACAGGCTGGGCTTACGCCGGACAGGGTACGGCTATACAAGGTGGATTTCAAGAATGGACAGTTTGTGCCCCTTTCTCATGTCTTATATGGTTATTTGAATGATGAGGGAAAGGCTGCTGTAAGTGGTGCAAATGCGGACAGCGCCACTTGTGAAAGTTGGGATGATTCCGGTTGTTATGATGAAAACAACTGGGCGTATATGCTGATTTCCGGTGAAACTGCCACGTTCTCTGTCTTTGCGGCCTTGGATTCCGTGAAGGCTTCTACGAAGATTCTTACTATGGAGGTTTTGCCGGAAGTGGCAGTGACTCTGGAACGAGAAATTCGTGTCGTTGGGTCTGCTGATTTTGACTTGTATTTGGATAGTGCGTTGTCGCGGAAGCTTGCATGGCGAAAGGATTCGCTTGGGCGTGTGATGGTGACTCTTCCGAATCAGGATTCCACCTATATCTATGGTGTTGCCAAGAATGCTTCCGGTGATGAGGGCTTTGATCGTCCGGTGAAGGCTTTGGCTGTCGTTGTTCCACCGAATCTTGTGTGCAATATTCCACTGGATACATTATGGTTGGGCTTGGATAACGGATATATGGAACTTTATCCGAATTGTAATCAGCCTGGTTTAGGAGTGTTTACCTTATATAAAGGTACGAAGGGTGTTGCAAACAAGAAAGGAAACTTGCAAGATACTCTACGATTTGATGGTGAATATGGTGGATTGAAAATAAGGGATGGTGTTTATGCGTCTCGTTATGAAGCAAGTTCGTTAGTTTCTACGCAAGCCCAATTTGTTGGACCAGTTGTCATTACAGACTCTGCGCGACCGATTATAACTGAAGATAGGCTGGAAGAATCTTCGAATGCTATTGATCGTCACTTTGATATTTCGTTCAATGTCGCTGATGACGAATCTGGCATATATAGTGTTAAATTGTGTTGGATTCTTGGCCAAGATACGTTAGGGACAACCTCTGTACTTCCGGATTCTTTGGGTAATGTGTCTGTATCGAAGATCATTTCTCGTTATGCAATGGATAAGTGTTTGGGTTGCAATTTGACTGCATCTATTGAGGTTCAGGATTATGGTCATAATTTGGCTACACGGAGACTTGTTTCCGAGGAATTGTGGCCGTATCCTATGGGAATTGCCCTTTGGTATCCTGCATCGGAAGGCTCTGGCAAAACGGCAAAGGAAAGAATCGGTACCGGACATCATTTGAATCTTTCCATGTTCCGTCCATGGCTTTCTGGAAGTGGCTTGTACTTCTATCATCCTGGCGATAGCGCTGTTGGTGTGGGAAGGGTGGATCTTGGTACGAGTAGCGAATACTCTATGGAAGCTCGAGTGAGTCCGGGCAATGCCCAAGATACTCTCTGGCGTCGGGTAATGGGATTCGTGGGAACTTCCGGCATGAAGATTGAAGTCCAGAACCAGGGAAGGAACTTACGCCTTGTCGAGAATAATAGAATATGGACATTGCGTGGATACTTGCCATCAAATGCATGGTCACATGTTGTTGTAGCCGTAGATTCTCAAGATGTTCGATTCTACATTGATGGGGCTATGGTAAAACGCATGCCGGCATTACCTATGGAACGGGAATTCTATGGCACGTTCTCCATGGGTGAACTGGTGAGCAAGAATTTTGTCGGGCATGTTGCTGATGTCCGGTTCTATACGAAGGCTTTGAATGGAGATGAAGTCCTTGCCTTGACTCTGCCCATAACGGATGAGGGTGATACTACAGAAATTCACACAATAATTGTTCTTGGGAACGAAATGGAAGGTGTTGGCAGACAGTTCTCCTGTGCCGTCTCAGGAAACGGCTACTTTGTCGGAAGTGATGCTGGAACGGGTCTGAATATGTCTGTCGATATTCCAGCGTCTGCGGACTACAAGGCAATCGTGTATGCCCGCTCTGCAATAAAGACTAGTGCAGTGATTAAAATCGGTGCGCAGGGTGCTACAACGTATTCCGGTTCCGTTAAACTTGAAAATACTTGGAGACCTGTGGAAATCGCAAATGTAAAGATTCCGCTGAATTCCGGCATGCAAAGGATTACGTTGAATGTTCCTGATGGAGTTCAAATTGCGGGCATC
Source organism: uncultured Fibrobacter sp. (assembly GCF_946062555.1). Classification (GTDB taxonomy): domain Bacteria; phylum Fibrobacterota; class Fibrobacteria; order Fibrobacterales; family Fibrobacteraceae; genus Fibrobacter. The sequence continues at coordinate 4,826 of NZ_CAMGVQ010000012.1, read as the reverse complement.
GCATTCACCAATGGTGATGAAGTGAAGCCTTCGCAAATTTCTTGGAAGTCTAATAGCGGAATTGCTGGTAATGAAACAGTTGTTGTGCAAAAGGTGAAATCTTCTGTGCGTTTTGAAGGATATCCTTCTGACAAGACTATGATTCGTCCCCGAATCCGTTTGAAGAATATTTCATCTGAAACGATAAATGGATTCAAGGTCCGTTATTACTTCCGCGGAGAATCGCCGGAGTCAGTCAATGCCGATGCCTACTTCCCGGGGGACTCCCTTGGCCTGGTTGTTAGTGCTGAAGGCTATAATACTGGTTACGTGGAGTGGGCCTTTGATACAACGCGTATCTTGCCTGGCGGGCGCCCATACTTTGGTGATGGTCCCCTTATGGGCATATACAATGATGGAAATGTCCCGTGGTATGCTGAAGATGATCCGTCTTATGTTCTTCCTGGAATGGCGGCCACAGATGTCGATGGTTTTATAGATGATTTCGGCATCGTTGTTCTTGATTCGGAGAACAATCTGATTGGCGGCCATTGCGTAGAAATGGAGGATCCTATAGAAGCCACGCCTCCATCCGTTCGAGTCTTTGCTGCTGATATGCGCGATGACCAAACTAGGGCTAGTGAGATTGCTTTGAAACTGGAGAATCTGGGTGGTGCGTCGTTACGCAAGTATGATGTCCGTTACTACTTCCTTGTTGAAGAAGGTTTGCAGCCGATTTTTGATATCAACTATCAGCCTTTGTTTGTTGATGGTGCAGAGATGGTTGCTCTTGGCAACAGTCGCTATCAGGTGAACGTACATGTTGGCGATGTTTCCTTGGCTCCGCATAATGTGTGGGCAGACGAATTCAAGTTTGCCATTCATGTAGGAAACTGGGACCCGTTGTGGAATGCGTCCGATGACCCGTCTCATGAAGGGCTTACAAAGTCCTATGTTGTGACATCGAAAATATGTGTTTATGATTCTACGGGCAAGAAAATTTATGGTGAAGATCCTGTCTGGGAAGAACCGAAAATCGTTGCGCCTCGCGACAATCGGGATTCTTTGGTTGCCGATTATGGCTACGATTCTGGAATATCGATTCCTGTGATTCGCACTCCCGAGGGATTGATTCTTTCTCTTGACGGTTATCCGTATGTTCTACTCGACTTGGTCTATGCGAATGGTGCTCCAATCCGCAGAATCTATTCCGGCACGGTAATGCCGGGTGAACAGTTTATTGCTGTGGATTGGATGGGGATTGACTTGAGTCATACATATCTCGTCCTGCGAAAGAATTCGCAGATTGTTTCGACTAAACTTTTATCTAATTTATAACGGAGCTTGATTATGAAAAAGATTGTACAAATTTTATTGACCGCCTTTACCGCGACAAATTGCTTTGCTCTTGACATCAATGCCGTATTCGATAATCAAAAGAAGGCTGCCTTTCCAGATACGGCGGAAATCATTATGCAGACTACAGTGGCATTGCCGGGAATGGCTTCTCAGACCGTAAGGACGTCAATGCTGACTGCTGGTGGTGACAAGTCTATCACGACGGTTAAGTCGCAGATGATGAACATGCAAATCGTGAAAAATGGAGATATAATCCGTGTGACAGATTTGAAAACTGGAAAAAGTTTGCCAAGTCAAAGCGGATTACAGAACGAGCCTACGGATATCACTTCGCAAATGGGAAAACCCGAAGATTATAGGACCCCTGTAAAGGAAAATGGTCTTTGGAAAATTGTTCCTAAAGATGATTCTAAGCCTGTTTTTTTCTATTCAGACAAGAAACGCCGTGTTGTGAAAATGATTGCCAAGATTCCTATGAATGCTCTTGGTGGTGTCGCTACTGCGGAAACAGAATATAAATATTGTGATAATAGCTGTCTGCTACCGGGGACACTTTCCGGTGTGGAAATAAAAACGCTGATGCCTAATGCTCAGGTGTCTAATGTGAAGGTTGATGTTCTTTCGGCAAAGCGTCGTAGCAATCTTCCAACAGCTTTGTTTAATATAAAATAACAAAAGGAGATAATATGAAACAAATTCTTCTGGGAATAGCTTTGTTTGGTTTGTTGGCTTGCTCCAGCGACGAAGGCTCGTCCATTGCCCCTGTTCAGGAACCGGTGACTGTAAACTGGTCCTTGAGCGGAACATTTGGTGGAGGGAAAGTTGATTCTGTAAATGTGGATACCCATGTTAATGGTCTGGTTTCTCGTTCTGGCTCTTCTAAAGTCCATGTGAATGGCTATGACACGGCTTATTTTGAAAATACCGTCCAATTGACGCATTTGCAGAATATGACCCATGTTACTGCATCCATAGATGCAGAAGGTTACTTCACATTTGATAATATGGAATTATTTGGGCTGCGTGATGGAACGAATTCTGTTAGAATTATTCCGAGTGCGAAGCCCAATGTTGTCTTAAAACCAGAATCATTTGTTCTATATTCGAATCGATAGAACTGCGTTATAGTATTAGATTGGCTTATAACAAAAGACCCCGGTTCATCACCGAGGCCTTTTCTTTTCGCGTTTCAGTAGTCGGCGGAACCGCGATTATTCACTAATCACTGTCTACGGCCTACTGTCTACTTCCTACTTCCTGTAGCTTTCCATCGCTTCCACGTTCACGCTCTTCACGAAGTTGTAGTGCTTGATGACTTCGCCCTTGTAGTTCGGGTCCACGATTTCCTTCTTTTATATGGAAGGGGGAGGTTTCCCCCTCGCTCCTGTTTCGCCAGGCTTAAGGCTGCGTAAAGGCTGGTGAGCCTGCCGAACCCATCCGCTACCCCTTCTAGCGGGTGCTCAGACGCCGCACCTGCAAAACCATGCAAGGCGAGTGCCGCAGCCATGCTCGCATGGCTATGGCCGAGCCGCAGGGGTTTCTGTAACGCCCGGCTTGCCCTGCTTCCTAAGCGATTCTTACAAAAATATAGGCGTATTGCAATAAATTTGTAAATTTTCACAAACAATTGCTTAGGGCTTATGAAATAATGTAATTTATTTTTCGCGAAGTAGCGTAAAAATTTCTAAGGAGTATGTATGGCCTATCCTGTACCCACGGACTGGACTGTTTCTGGAACTCTCAACAAGAATGGGGTTCCGTTTTCTGAGGGTAAGGTTTACGCCGACAACTTGAATAACGGCCAATTTGAGCAAATAGCTGAATCGGGTATTTCCGCCGACGGCTCCTTTACGTTGACTTACTCTCGTGGAAATTTTCAGAATGGCGACGAATCGCTTGAATTTCCTACTATTCGGATTCGTGTAGAAGATTATCAGGGCAATAATCTCTGGACCTCCAATACTTATAGGGAACCAAGTTCTGCATTGAAGGTGGGGGCGTTTGATATCTTGAAATCTCCCGACCAGAACGGTGACTGTCGCATTTTTGGAACGGTAAAGAATGAGCAGGGCAACATCCTTGCGAATATAAAGATAATTGCCTATTGCTTGCATTTTGTCGATACCTCTGTTGACGGTGAAGCCCCCTCGGGATATTTTGAAAAAATAATTTTGGGTGAAACTTTTTCTGGTTCTGATGGTAAATATGAGAGACGATATAGTTCTTCTTTGTTGCCGGTAGGCCTTTTGCTTGATTCAAAGGAGGATTACGGAAAAAACAAGGTGTCTCTTTATGCGGAAGCCTATGAGGAAAAGGATGGAAAATATTATCACAAATCGACCGAGCACCTTGTTTTCAACGGAAAAACAGAACAAGAGATAAACTTCACCCTAAAGTCGCAACAGGAAAGCTTTGAGTGTGAGTATGCGAAGCTTGATTCCATGCTTCGCGTGTATAGGAATACGGTTGATTCTTGGTGCACAGCACCGGTAAATAACACGAAAAAAATCAATGCTATTAACGCTTTCTTGAACTCCAATACGGTGTTCCCTCTCGTTGCGGGGCGAGAAAGGGTTGTTGAAAGTAAGGTGCTGGCTTATTTCAGAGCCTACAGCATGCTTCTGCAGCTGCAAAATCGTTATCCTGATGATTACGGCAGTCTGGAATTAGAGACGGAAAACAGTTGGTTTGAAATTTTCTTTGCATTGGCTTTGAGAGAAGGCGTCTCTACACTCTACAAATTGACCAAGGTTAAGCCAACTATTATTCAAAAAACATTATTCGGTGCCGTATCCGACGGGCTGATTTGCCCTGTTGACACCTCGCTTATTTTGAACCTGTGGCAAAGGTTGGTGAATGGCGGAACATTGCGAAGCGCGGAAGACGAAGACGACAAGAACGATTCCCTTACCATAAGCCAGTTACTCAGTCTCTACATCAAAAAAAACTTAAGTATAGAATATCCCGAAGACGGCGAAGTTACAGATGATGAAGAAAATTTCGAAGAAGAACAAAAGGCAAAAGAATTACCGTACTATGTTGCCGTAGAAAATTTTGACGACGAGGACTCTGCGAGCGAAGGCGGAGAAGTAGCCAACGAAAATGAAGGTGAAGAACCTGATAATGAGCCTTCTTTAGATGAGGAAAACCAAGAAGAATCTCAAGAAGCTCTTAAATCGGCAAACCAGATTCTTTACGAAGAATTACTTGATGCCTACTATAGCGTGGGAGCTGATGTTGATGCGTTCTTTGAACTGCTGCAAGAAAATGTTTTGCCCGAAATGATTGAGCAAACTGAAAGTGACTCTCCTGCTGAACCGGGTGATGCAGAAGGTGAAACTGAATCGGGAAACGAGGAATATGATGCTCAAATTGATTTAGATATAAATTTGCTCGCCCCGCAAGTAATTGATGTTCCTCATTTGACGCAGAATGAAATTTCTAAGTTGAAAGCTGTTTTCGATCTCAATGATTTCTTTGAAAAATTT
>NZ_CAMGVQ010000011.1:0-83293 GCF_946062555.1 uncultured Fibrobacter sp. | reverse complement strand
CCGCGAAGGTGGCCGTACCGTTGGCGCTGGCTCCGTAACCGAAATCATCAAGTAAGGAATTATCATGGCTGGTGAACGCATTCGTATTCGCTTGAAGAGCTTCGACCATCGTATGATCGACCGCTCCGCTCAAGACATCGTGAATACAGCTAAGAACACTGGGGCACGCATTGCCGGCCCCATCCCTCTTCCGACGAAGATCCAGAAGTATACGGTGATTCGCTCTCCGCATATCAACAAGACTTCCCGTGAACAGTTCGAATCCCGTACGCACAAGCGTCTGATCGACATCCTTGATGCTACGCCGCAGACTGTAGATTCCCTCATGAAACTTGACTTGCCGGCAGGCGTTGAAGTCGAAATTAAGGTTTAATAACAATGAACGGTATTCTCGCAAAGAAATTGGGAATGACCCAAGTGTTCACGGAACAGGGCGAACGCGTCCCTGTAACGGTTCTCGAAGCCGGTCCGTGCGTGGTCGTTTGCCATAAGACAGAAGAGAAGGACGGCTACACTGCTGTCCAGATCGGCTTTGGTCTCAAGAAAGAACAGCGCGCCAACAAGGCAGAAATCGGCCACTTCAAGAAGGCTGATGTCGCTGTTCGTGAACACCTCGCTGAATTCGATGTCGCTGATCTCGAAGCCTGGCCGGTTGGCAAGGAATTCGGTGCAGCCGACTTCGCCGATGTGAAGATGGTGAATGTCTCGGGCCTTTCCAAGGGTCACGGCTTCTCCGGTACCATCAAGCGCCATAACTTCCACAGCGGTCCTCGTTCTCACGGTACGCACAACATGCGCGAACCGGGTGGTACGTCCGCTCACTCTTATCCGGGCCGCGTTTTCCCGGGCAAGCGTATGGCCGGTCAGTTCGGTAACAAGAAAGTGACCGTGAAGCACCTCCAGGTCGTCAAGGTTGACGGCGACCGCAACTTGATCTTTGTCCGCGGTGCAGTTCCCGGTGCAAAGAACAGCATCATCGTGGTGAGGAAAGACTAATGGCTACAGCAAAGCTTTTCGCCGCTACTGGCGATTTCAAGAATGATATTCAGCTCCCGGCCATGTTCGATCAGGAAGTCAACAAGGTCTGCATGTACTTGCATATCAAGGCTATTCTGAACAACAACCGTCAGGGCACTGCCCAGACCAAGAACAAGTCCGCCGTTAGCGGTGGTGGTCAGAAGCCCTGGAAGCAGAAGGGTACCGGCCGCGCTCGTTCCGGTCAGAACACCTCTGCAGTGTGGGTTCGTGGTGCCAAGGCTCATGGTCCGAAGTCCCATGACTACTTTGAAAAGGTGAACAAGAAGGTCAAGAAGATCGCTTTCCGCTCTGCTCTCGCTGCTAAGGCTGCCGAAGGCAAGGTGCAGGTGTTCGAAGCTCTCGCTTTCGACGCCCCGAAGACCAAGGATCTCCTCGCCGTCCTTTCTAAGGCCGGTCTCGAACAGCGCAACGCTCTCTTCCTCGTGAGCGAAGCTGACAAGAACCTTTACCTGTCTTCTAACAACATTCCTTGGTGCCGTTGCGCCCGCGTTGCCGATGTCAATACTTACGACATCGTTCGCGCCAACAACGTCGTCATCTCCCAGGCAGCTCTCGCCGAACTGGAAGGAGGCCGCTAATGAGTGAACTTCACGAAATCCTCGTTGCACCGCACATTACCGAAGAGACCATGAAGAACATGGTCAACAAGCGTAACGACGTGCACAAGTATGTTTTCAAGGTTGCCAAGACCGCAACGAAGACCGAGATCAAGGACGCCATCGAAAAGCGTTTCAATGTCAAGGTCGATTCCGTCAACACCCTTATCAACCGCGGCAAGATGAAGCGCGTTCGTATGGGCATGGTCTCCGGCAAGAAGTCCAACTGGAAGAAGGCCTACATCACGCTTAAGGCCGGGCAAAAGATTGCCGAGTTCGAAGGAGTATAATCATGGGTCTGAAGTCTTATCGCCCGCTTACCCCGACGCTGCGCTACAAGCAGATTGGTGACCGCAAGGAAATCACTGCGGACAAGCCGTACAAGCCGCTCACCGAAGGCATCAAGCGTAGCTCCGGCCGTAACAACGCCGGTGAAATCACCTCCCGCCGTCGCGGTGGTGGTCACAAGAAACTGTATCGTATCATCGACTTCAAGCGCAAGTTCGCAGGCATCCCCTGCACGGTTGAAACGATCGAATACGATCCGAACCGTTCCGCTCGTATCGCCCTGGTCAAGTACCAGAACGGCAAGCGCTGCTACATCATCGCCCCGGCCGAAATCAAGGTCGGTGACGTGCTGAATTCCGGCGAAGGTGCCGAATTCCGCGTGGGTAACGCTATTCCGCTCCGCGATATTCCGCTGAACACCATTATCCACAACATCGAAATGAAACCGGGCAAGGGTGCCCAGATCGCCCGTTCCGCCGGTGCCGGTGCAGAACTGGTTGCCAAGGACGGAAAGCTCTGCCAGGTCAAGCTCCCGAGTGGCGAAGTTCGCTACATTCCGGAAGAATGCCTCGCAGTCGTCGGTCAGGTTTCCAATATCGATCACATGAATGAATCCTCGGGTTCTGCTGGCCGCTCTCGCTGGCTCGGTATTCGCCCGTCCGTCCGTGGTGTCGTTATGAACCCGGTCGATCACCCCCTTGGTGGTGGTGAAGGTCGTACCTCTGGTGGTCGTCATCCGTGCTCTCCTTGGGGTAAGAACTCTAAGGGTGCCAAAACTCGTAACAATAAGCGTACCGATAAGTTTATCGTACGTCGTCGTCAGAAGAGGGCCTAATTCATGTCCAGATCCCTTAAAAAAGGCGCTTTCGTGGATTCCCACGTTTTGAGCAAAGCCCAGGCGATGGCCGGTTCCGACAAGAAACAGGCTATCAAGACCTGGTCCCGTCGTTCCACCATCATTCCTGATATGGTCGGACTTACGTTCTCCGTCTATAACGGCAAGCAGTTCATCCCTGTGTACGTCACCGAAAACATGGTCGGCCACAAGCTGGGTGAATTCTCCATGACCCGCACTTTCCGCGGTCACCGTAAGACTGAAACCGCCGCTGGAGGAAAGAAATAATGCAAGCTGTTGCTAAAGTGAAAAACGTCCGTTACGGCGTCCGCAAGCTCCGTCGCGTTGTCGACCTGGTTCGCGGCAAGTCCGTTGCAGAAGCATTCGCAATGCTTTCTATTCTCCACACGCAGACCAAGGGTGCCCCGCTGGTCGAAAATGCTCTGAAGTCCGCTGTCGCTAACTTCAAGCAGAAGGCCGCTGGTGCCGTTGCCGCCGAAGAACTGGTTGTCAAGACCATCACTGCCGACGGTGGTACCATTATGAAGCGTATCCACCCGCGTTCCCAGGGCCGTGCTTTCCGTATCGAAAAGCCGCTCTCTCACATCACAGTCGTTGTGGCCAACAAGGAGTAATTACAATGGGTCAGAAAACTCATCCGAATGGTCTTCGTCTTGGCGTTATCCGCGGCTGGGAATCCAAGTGGTATGCCGAAGACAAGTTTGCCGATCTTCTTTATGAAGACATCGTGCTCCGTCGCTACTTGATGAAGCGTTTCGAACATGCCTCCCTCTCCAAGGTCGGCATCGAACGTACCGTCAAGAAGGTGAACGTGAACCTCTTTACCGCCCGTCCGGGTATCGTGATCGGCCGTAAGGGCGAAGAATTGGAGAAGCTCAAGGGCGAACTCCAGTTCCTCACCGGTAAAGAAATCTATATTAACGTCCAGGAAATCAAGCGTCCCGAAACGGATGCCAAGCTGGTTGCCGAAAACATTGCACGTCAGCTCGAAAAGCGTATTTCTTTCCGTCGCGCCATGAAGCGCGCCATCCAGTCCGCTATGCGCATGGGTGTGGAAGGTATCAAGGTGCAGTGCGGTGGCCGTCTCGGTGGTGCCGAAATTGCCCGCGTCGAAAAGTATGCCGAAGGCCGCGTGCCTCTGCACACTCTCCGTGCCGACATCGACTACGCTACTGCTATCGCCAAGACCGTTTATGGTGCCATCGGTATCAAGGTCTGGATCATGCACGGCGAAAAGATTGGCAAGGACGTCATGAACGATAACAAGAGAGAGAAGTAATTATGCTGAGTCCTAAAAGAACATTACATCGTAAGCAGATGAAAGGCCGCATGAAGGGCATTGCCTCCCGCGGCAATTCCATCGCCTTCGGCGAATTCGGCATTCAGGCTCTTGAAAAGTGCTGGCTGACTGCTCGTCAGATTGAAGCCGCTCGTATCGCCATGACCCGTAAGATCAAGCGCGGTGGCCGCGTCTGGATCCGCGTCTTCCCCGACAAGCCGGTTACCCGTCACCCCGCTGAAGCCCGTATGGGTAAGGGTAAGGGCGCCGTCGAATTCTGGGCAGCCGTTATCCTCCCGGGTCGCATCATTTTCGAAATGGGTGGTGTCGAACGTGAACTGGCCATGGAAGCTCTCCATGTCGCAGCACAGAAGCTCCCCCTCAAGTGCAAAATCATCGAAGAATCGGAGATCTAATGAAGGCACGTGAATTAAAGGAACTGGGCGTTGACCAGCTCAAGGAAAAACTGGCTCAGTTGAATCTCGATTTGTTCAATTACCGTATGGCTGCCAAGCTCGGTAACTTGGAAAAACCCTCTTCGATCCGCAATACCCGCAAGGATATCGCTAGGGTCAAGACCATCCTCACCGAAAAGGCCAAGGCATAAGCCGGGCAGGAGCAGGAAATGGATAGAAACCTTCGTAAGGTAAGACAGGGTGTCGTCAGCTCTGACAAGATGGACAAGACCATCACCGTCGTAGTTGAAAACCGTAAGCGTCACCCGGTGTACAACAAGATCATGACCACCACCAAGAAGCTCAAGGCTCACGATGAAAACAACGAAGCCGGCGAAGGCGACCTGGTGGAAATCATGGAAACTCGTCCGCTCTCTGCAACGAAGCGCTGGCGCCTCGTTCGCATTGTAGCTAAGAAGAAATAATCGTTTTGGAGTAAGGCGAATATGATTCAAGAAGAAACCAGACTCGTCGTGGCCGATAACAGTGGAGCCAAGGAAGTCGCCTGCATCCGCGTTTTGGGTGGCACCAACCGTCGCTATGCCAGCATCGGTGATGTCATCAAGGTTGCCGTCAAGGACGCAATCCCCCAGAGCAAGGTGAAGAAGGGTTCCGTAGCTGACGCCGTCGTCGTTCGCACGCGCAAGGAAATCGCACGTCCCGATGGAACGTTCATCCGTTTCTCGGACAATGCCGTGGTTCTCATCAACAAGGATGGCGAACCCCGTGGAACCCGTATTTTTGGACCGGTGGCTCGTGAGCTCCGTGACAAGAAATACATGAAGATCATCTCCCTCGCACCTGAGGTTCTCTAATGGCAAACATCAAGAAGAATGATAACGTCAAGGTGATTTCCGGTGCCAACAAGGGCAAGACCGGCACCGTGATTAGTGTCAAGGATGGCAAGGTGACCGTTTCGGGCGTGAACGTCCGCAAGCGTCATGAAAAGCCGTCCCAGACCAATCAGACGGGTGGCATCATCGAAAAGGAACTGCCGATCGACATTTCCAACGTGATGCTTCTCGAAGGCAACACTCCTGTCCGTACACGTATCGTGCGCGAAGCCGGCAAGAAGGTTTCCCGCGTGAGCGTCAAGTCCGGCAAGGCTATCTAGAGGTAACACATGAACCAGATGAAGCAATTTTATCTCGAAAAAGTCGTTCCGGCCTTGCAGCAGAAGTTTGCTTACAAGAACGTGATGGAAATTCCCCGCCTCCAGAAGATCGTGCTCAACATGGGTGTCGGCGCTGCCGCCTCTAACCGCAAGATCCTGGATGAAGCCGTCGATACCCTGACCGCCATTACCGGTCAGAAGGCCGTCGTCACCAACGCCAAGAAGGCTATCGCCCAGTTCCACCTGCGCGAAGGCGTTGGCATCGGTGCCAAGGTCACCCTGCACGGCGACAACATGTGGGACTTCCTCTTCCGTCTCATCAACATCGACCTTCCGCGTGTCCGTGACTTCCGTGGTCTCGCACGCCGTGGCTTTGATGGCATGGGTAACTTCACCCTCGGCATCAAGGAACAGACCATCTTTGTTGAAATCGACATTGACAAGATTTCTCGTACTTTCGGTATGGACATCTCCTTCGTGACCTCTGCAAAGACGGACGACGAAGGCCGCGCCCTGCTTGAAGAACTTGGACTCCCCTTCAGGAAGTAAGGTAATACCATGGCAAGCAAAAGAATGATTGAAAAATGCAAGCGTACTCCGAAGTATACCGTTCGTGGGTACAACCGTTGCAAGCGTTGCGGTAGGCCGCACGCCTTTATGCGCCGCTTTGGCCTTTGCCGTATTTGCTTCCGCGAAATGGCACTCGCCGGCGAAATCCCCGGTATCACAAAGTCGTCTTGGTAAGGAGAGTATACTCATGGCAATGACAGATCCTATCGCCGATATGCTCACCCGTATCCGCAATGCCGCTTCGGCAAAGCTCCCCGTGGTGGACATTCCTGCCAGCAACTTGAAGCGTGAAATCGCTCGCGTGTTGCAGGAAAAAGGTTTCATTAAAAAGTTCGTCGTCGTCGATGACGGTAAGCAGGGCATCCTCAAGGTCCTCCTCCGCTACACGAAGGGCGAATCCGCTATCCAGGGCATCCAGCGCATTTCGTCGCCTGGTCTGCGTCACTATGTCGACGCTGCTAAGCTTCCGCGCGTCCGCAACGGCCTTGGCTATGCTATCATCTCCACATCTAAAGGCGTGATGACCGACCACGAAGCCCGCAAGGAAAACGTGGGTGGTGAAGTCATCGCAAAGGTATGGTAAAGATGTCCCGTATCGGTAAAGCTATTATCAATATCCCGGCTGGCGTGAAAGTCGCCGTCAATGGTCAGAACATCAAGGTTGAAGGTCCTCTCGGCAAGCTCGAGACCGACGTTCATGAACTGATTGCAATCAAGCTCGAAGGCAACCAGCTTTCCTTCTCTCGTCCTGACGATCAGAAGTTCTCCCGTGCCATCCACGGCACCACTCGCGCTCTCGTCGCCAACATGGTCGAAGGCGTGACCAAGGGTTTCCAGAAGACGCTCGAAATCGTGGGCGTTGGCTACCGTGTTGAACAGAAGGGCAAGGACCTCAACCTGGTTCTCGGCTTCTCTCACCCGGTCATCTTCAAGGCTCCCGAAGGTGTCGAACTCAAGGCTCTCGACCCGCTGAAGATTTCCATCAAGGGCATTGACAAGCAGAAGGTCGGCCAAGCTGCGGCAGAAATCCGCAAGTACCGCAAGCCTGAACCGTATAAGGGCAAGGGCATCAAGTACGAAGGCGAAATTGTCCGTCGTAAGCAAGGTAAGAAGACAGGTAAATAAGGGTAAACTATGACTGCAATTGCTAAGAAAAGAATCCAGTCCAGAATCGCACGCCACGAACGTGTGCGCAAGTCTGTTGTCGGAACTGCAGAATGCCCTCGTTTGGCTGTTCGCCGTTCCTTGTCCCACATGGTAGCCCAGATTATCGACGACGAAAACAACAAGTCTCTCGTCCAGCTCACCACCACCGCCAAGGAATTCCAGGCTAAGTTCGGTGAAATGACGAAGTCGGAACAGAGCAAGCAGCTCGGTCTCCAGATTGCTGAAGTCGCTAAGTCCAAGGGCATTGAATCCGTGGTCTTTGACCGCGGCGGTTACATCTATCACGGTCGCGTTCAGGCTCTCGCTGAGGGAGCTCGTGAAGGCGGACTCAAATTCTAGTGAGGTACACTTTGGAACGCGAAGCTCAAGTTTCTGAATTTGAAGACAAGGTTGTACACATCAACCGTTGCGCGAAAACCGTCAAGGGCGGTCGCCGCATGTCCTTCTCCGCTCTCGTTGTCGTCGGCAACAAGAACGGCAAGGTCGGTGTCGGTCTCGGCAAGGCTAAGGAAGTTTCCGAAGCCATCCGTAAGGGTACCGAAGCCGCTCAGCGCAACATTGTTGAAGTGCAGCTCCTCGACGGCACCATCCCCCACGACATCGAAGTCAAGAGCGGCGCTACCCGCATCCTCTTGATGCCTGCTGCCCCGGGTACTGGTGTTATCGCCGGTGCCGCTGCCCGTGCCGTTCTCGAACTGGCCGGTGTGCGCAACATCCTCACCAAGATTCACGGTTCTTCCAACCCGAGCACTGTCGTGAGCGCCTGCCTCGAAGGTCTCTTGGCTCAGAAGAACAAACAGGACTGCGCCGCTCTCCGCGGTGCCAATGCCTAAGGAGTAATACACGATGAAGAAAGTTCGTATTACTTTGATTAAGGGTACTGTCCGTCGTCTCCCGATGCACCGCGCTAACGTGGCTGCTCTCGGCCTCCGCAAGATCGGACAGTCTGTTGAACACGTTTTGACCCCCAGCATCCAGGGCATGATCAATGCCGTGGCTGACATGGTGAAGGTCGAGGAGATCTAAGATGGAACTCAATACTCTCAATCCTGGCAAGGCTGCCAAGGGCAAGAGCCGCAAGCGCATTGGTCGCGGTCCGGGTTCCGGTTGGGGCACCACCGCTGGCCGTGGTCAGAAGGGTGCCGGCGCTCGTAAGAGTGCACAGGCCGGTCGTGTCGCTTTCGAAGGCGGCCAGATGCCGATCCACCGTCGCATCCCGAAGCGTGGCTTCAAGCACGCCGGTGTTGAATTCCAGATCGTTAACCTCAAGAAGCTCGCTTCTTGCAGCGTGACGGACTTCGACGCCCAGGCTCTGTTTGACCAGGGTTTCATCAAGAACATCGAACTGCCGGTCAAGGTTCTCGCTTTTGGTACCATCGACAAGGCAATCAATGTAAAGGTTAACGCCATCAGCGAAAAGGCCAAGGCCATGATCGAAGCTGCTGGCGGCAAAGTCGAGATCGTCTAATGGAAGCTCTCAAGAAAGCTATCGATGCGTTCGCCAATGCGTTCAAGATCGAGGACCTGCGTAAAAAGCTCCTTTTTACGCTCGGTGTTCTGATCATCTATCGCCTTGGCGCTCACATCACCATCCCCGGAGTGAATTCTGCCGTTCTGGCGGAGTTCTTCCGTAACTCGAATAATTTGTTCGGCCTGTATGACTCCTTCACGGGCGGTGCGTTCGCCAAGGCGACCATCTTTGCCCTGGGTATCATGCCGTACATCAGCGCGAGCATCATCATCCAGTTGATGGGCTCCGTGATTCCCGCTATCCAGATGCTTCAGAAGGAAGGTCAGGAAGGGCGCGCTAGGCTGAACCAATATACCCGTTACTTTACGGTAGCACTCGCTGCCTTGCAGGGATGGGGCATTTCTGTGTGGCTTTCGTCCCTTAAGGTGACAACCGCTACCGGTGCCGGAGTGTCTGTCTTGGCTGATGACTTCTCCTCTGGTGCCGGAAACATCGGTTTCCGCTTACTAGCTACCCTGACCTTCACCGCTGGTACGATCTTCGTGATGTACCTGGGCGAGCAGATTACCTCGCACGGTGTGGGTAACGGTATTTCTCTTATCATCTTCGCCGGTATCGTCGGCGGCCTTCCGCGGGCTGCCCTTGCAGAATTTGAAATGTTTAAGGAAGATATCCAGCCTCTCGCCATCGAGATCTTCATTCTCGCTGTCGTCGTGCTGATTATCGGCTTTATCGTATTCGTCGAGCAAGCGAACCGTCGCATTCCACTCCAAAGTCCTCGCAGGACGGTCGGCTCCAAGGTCGTGGGCGGTCAGTCCAGCTATCTGCCTTTCAAGGTGAATACCGCTGGCGTGATTCCCGTGATCTTCGCAAGTTGCATCATGTTCATTCCGGCCATGATCGCTTCCTGGTTCCCGAACGTTTCCGCGATGCAGTCCTTTGCGGCTGCGTTCATCCCGGGTCATATTACCTACAGTGTGATCTTCGCTCTCCTGATTATATTCTTCACCTACTTCTACACGGCAATCCAGTACAACCCTAACGACATTGCCGAAAACCTCAAGAGAAGTGGTGGATTTATACCGGGAATCCGTCCGGGTAACGAAACTGCAAGGTACATAGACCACGTTCTCACGAGAATTTCTTTGCCTGGATCGCTTTTCCTCGCTTTAATCAGCGTTGGTCCGCTCCATCTCAAAGACGCACTCAATATGAGTTTCTATATTGGGGGCACCTCGGTACTTATCGTGGTCGGTGTGGCACTGGATACGCTCCGTCAACTCGAAGCCCAGTTGCATACCAAGAATTATGAAGGTTTCCTCAAGCATGGCCGCATTCGCGGCAGGATGGCGTCCTAGTGGCTAAAGAAGAAGGAATACAAGTAGAAGGTGTTGTGTTGGAAGCTCTTCCCAACGCCTTCTTCCGTGTCCAGCTTGGAAATGGCCACGAGATTCTCGCTCATGTTTCAGGAAAAATGCGTCGGCATTTCATTCGAATTTTGCCGGACGACAAAGTGTTGGTAGAGATTTCCCCCTACGACCTCAATCGTGGGCGAATCACATACCGTTACAAGTAATAGGTATTTTCAAAGAAAGGTCAAACCTATGAAAATCAAAGCCTCCATCAAACCCAGATGTGAAAACTGCAAGATCATCCGCCGCAAGGGTGTATTGCGCATCATCTGTTCGAAGAACCCCCGTCACAAGCAGAAGCAGGGATAAGGAGATCGTATGGCACGTATCGCTGGTGTCGATTTACCGAAAAACAAGACCGTCGAGTACGGTCTGACGGCAATCTATGGTGTCGGTCTGTTCACCGCTAACAAGGTCTGTGCTCAGCTGGGCATCGACAAGAACAAGAAGTGTGACGACCTGACTGAAGAAGAACAAGGTAAGATTCGCCATCTCCTCGAAGACGAATACTCCGTGGAAGGTCAGCTCCGCGCAGAAATTACCTTGAACATTAAGCGTCTGCAGGATATTGGCTGCTATCGTGGCCTCCGCCACCGCAAGGGCCTTCCGGTCCGCGGTCAGCGCTCCCGTACCAATGCCCGCACTCGTAAGGGCCCCAAGAAGACTGTGGCTAACAAGAAGAAGTAAGGAGATTCATCGTGGCTGAAGAAGAAATTAAGGAAACTGCTGCCGCTGCCGAAGCTCCGGTCGCTGCTGCTACAGAAGAAAAGGTCAAGAAGGGCAAGAAGCGTATTGACATCCAGGGCATCGCCTGCGTGTTCGCTTCCTTCAACAATACAATCGTTTCTATCACCGATGCTCGCGGCAACGTGGTCGCTTGGGGCTCTCCGGGTAACTCCGGTTTCAAGGGCTCTCGCAAGAGCACTCCGTTCGCTGCCCAGCTCGCCGCTGAAGTCGCTGCCCACAAGGCTTTCGACCTCGGTATGCGCAAGGTAGATGTCCGCGTCAAGGGCGCAGGTGGCGGTCGTGAATCCGCTGTCCGTGCTATCAAGAATGCGGGCCTCGAAGTTCTCTCTATTCGAGACGTGACGGGCGTTCCGCACAATGGTTGCCGTCCTAAAAAGAAGAGAAGAGTCTAATTAAAAGAGGTATCGCCAATGATGTGGAAATCACTTCAGATGCCGCGCAGCTTCCAGAAAGTGGAAACCGGCGAAGACGGTCGCTACGCCAAGTTTGTCGTAGAGGCTTTGGAACGTGGCTGGGGTATTACCCTCGGTAACGCCCTCCGTCGCTCGCTCCTTTCCTCTCTGCAGGGTGCGGCTATTGTCTCCGTGAAAATTGAAGGCGTCGATAAGGAATTTTCGACGATTCCGGGTGTGAAGGAAGATGTCACCGACATCATCCTGAATCTCAAGAGCATCCGCGTGAAGCTCCTGTCCGACCACGACGAAACCCTCCGCCTGGACATGTCCGGCGAAGGCGAAGTCACGGCCAAGGACTTCATGGACAATCCGAATGTCGCCATCTTGACTCCGGACGTCCATATCGCTACTTTGAACGGTAACGCATCGCTCTCCCTGGAAGTGAAGATTTCCAGCGGTCGCGGCTACGTCACTGCCGACGAATTGAAGGACAAGGACGCTCCGATCGGCGTGATCGCCATGGACGCCAACTTCAACCCGGTGCAGAAAGTCGCGATGCACATCAGCGATACCCGCGTTGGCCAGAAGACGGACTACAACCGTCTGGAACTGGAAATCACGACTGACGGTTCCATCGATCCGGAAGACGCTCTTGCATACGCTGCAAAGCTCCTCATGGACCACCTGGAAATCTTCATCAACTTCGAAGGCGATCTCGAAAGCCCTGAAGAACTTGAAATGGATGAAGAACGTCAGCGTATCGCCCAGCTCCTGCGCACCCGCGTGGACGATCTGGAACTCTCCGTTCGCTCCAGCAACTGCCTCCGTATGGCTAACATCCATACGATTGGCGAACTTGTGCGCAACAAGGAAAACGATATGCTTAAATACAAGAACTTCGGTCGGAAGTCCTTGGTGGAACTTAACGAGGTGTTGACCTCCATGGGCCTTTCCTTTGGCATGGACGTCGATGACTACTTGAAGGATTAAACATGAGACACGGTGTAAAAAACAAGAAATTGGGCGTGAATGCCCAGCACAAGCGTGCCATCCTCCGCGCTCTTACCACTTCTATTCTTGAGAAGGGCATGGAAGCCGAGCAGAGCAACCGCTACGTGCGCACTACTCTCCACAAGGCTAAGCTCGTCCGCAGCTGCGTGGATCGCATGATCACTTATGCAAAGAAGGGTGACCTCTCTGCACGTCGTGAAGCTTCCCGCTTCGTGATGAGCCCGAAGGCCGTGCAGGACCTGTTCGCAACGATCGGTCCTCGCTATGCTGGCCGTAACGGCGGCTACACCCGTATCATCAAGCTCGGCCCGAACCGCGCTGGTGACGCTTCCGAAATGGCTCTCGTCGGTCTCGTCGAAGACGAAATCGTCGTGAAGGCCAAGAAGGCTGCCGAACCTGCCAAGTCCGAAGCCGTGAGCATGGTCGAAGGCGAAAGCAAGGCATAATTGATCTTTGCAAAAAGATTGAAAACAGGGACCGGTATGATTCGGTCCCCGTTTTTTTTTGAGGAGATCTGGGTTGATGATTTCTTTCCTGCCTGGATATGCGTTTGTTGCGTTCCGTGTTGGCATGGATTTGGCAGTTTCGTTTGTGCTTTCGAAGATTCCTTTCGTTAGGAAATTTTGTATTTTATAGAAACATGCGTTATTTTGTCTTATTTATAGCTTTTCTGTGCGTATCGGCTTTTGCGGACGATGATTTATTTCAGTCGTCGGGTGCTTTTCCCGCGAAGAAGGACGGTGTCTTGTCGCGTAGCAGCGCGGCCCTGCAGCCGTCCTTTTCGGAAGTTCCCGTGGACTCCACCTACATTCTCGGACCAGGCGACTTTCTGGACCTGATGCTCGAGGACAACTACTTGTCGCTGCAGGTGTACCCGGACGGCTCCGTGGCCATCGAGGAATGCGGTGCCGTGGTGGTGGGCGGGCATACTCTTGCCGAGGCGCGCGAGCTGATTCTGGATCTTGCGGCCAAGCGCTACAAGCGCGAACAGTGCTTTGTGCAGCTCGCGGCGCTCAAGAAGTTCAAGGTGAATGCGATGGGCGCCATCTCCATGGTGGGCCAGCAGCTGGTGGAACCGCAGACGCGCCTGAGCTATTTCCTGCGCCAGGTGGGCGGTCTCCTTCCGACGGCCAACAACGAGAACATCATGGTCATCCGTGACAACGACACCCTGCATATCGACTACAGCGCCATGTACATGAAGGGAAATTTCGAGGACGACATCATGCTCAAGCAGGGCGACAAGGTTTTCGTCCCGTTCGTGGAAATTAGCGACAACGTGTCCCTGTTGTTCCCGGGCTACAGGACGAGCGTCGCCTACCAGGAAGGCCGCACCCTGCAGGAATACTTTGACCTCGCGGGCGGTGCCCGTATGCAGAACTATGGCTACAAGGCCGTGTGCGTCCGCGAACCGGGGCAGGCTCCCCGCTGGATTACGATTTCCGAGATGAAGCAGACGAAGGTTGCCCCCAATACGGAAGTCGAGTTCACGGTGCAGGACATGCTCGTGTACGTGGGCGGTGCCGTCAACTATATCGGGCGCCATCCGTACGACCCCTCGTGGCACGCTATCGACTACGTGGCCGCATCGGGAATCAACACGATTTCGGGATCCTGGAACCAGATCAAGGTCTGGCGCGGCAAGAACCCCGAGGCGCTCAAGCTGAGCGTGACCGAGGACCAGATTATGCCGGGAGACTATATCGAGGTTCCCAAGAGCCATTACGAATCGTTCAAGGATTTCACCTTGTTCCTCGCGTCGCTCCTGACCGTGATTTCCTCGGCGTTCATCATTTACGTAAACTACAACAACTAGCGTTTTATGGAAAGACAATCCTCCATCGGCTTGATTGAAATCCTTTTGAAGGCGATCAATGGCGACCTGAAGCACTTCAAGTTGTTTTCGGCCATAGTCCTGTTGCCTACGCTTGCCGTTTTTGTGGCGGTCATGTGGGTGATCAAGCCCATGTACGCGGCGACCGCGGTCGTGACGCCTCCGCCTGTCTCGCAGGCATCGCTGAGCGGCCTCAGTTCCATGATGGGCGGGATGTCCGGGATGAGTTCCCTGCTCGGGTTGACCTCGAGCGACGAGGACGCCAACGCGGTTTCCACGATTTTCAATTCCTGGGAACTCCATGACCAGGTCATCCGCGAGTTCAACCTGGCGGAGCATTACGAGTTCGACGGAAGGTTCCATGCCGATCTTCTTAAAAAGTTCCGCAAGCACTTTGGTGTCGAAATGAACAAGGACGACATGTTCGCGGTTTCGATGGAGGACGAGGATTACAAGCTTGCCGCAAGGATGGTCTCGTTCATGCTCGAAAAGGCGGACTCCGCGTTCAACGCGTTCAAGACGGCGCAGGCGAAGCAGTCCAGGGAATATTTCCAGTCGAGGCTCGACAGCTGCGAACACGCGCTGGATTCGCTCCTCGAGGATTTCGTGAAGTTCCAGGTGGATAACGATTTCTACGATCCCGAGATACAGCTCGAATCGACGCTCAAGTACATGAGCTCTTTGCAGGCGAAGCGCGAGGAAGTGGCGATGGAGCTCGCCTTCGAGAAGGCGGACCGCGGCACGGGCAGCAAGCGTTACGACGAACTCAGCAAGCGCTACAGCAGCGTGAATACCGCGTTGCATGGCGCCCTGAACGGCAAGAACCGCAACATGGGCATGGTCGCCCTCAAGAAGTCTCCGGGACTCGGCCTCGAGTACATGCGCCGCGAGAACGAGATCCGCGTGCAGGAGGCGATGTACAAGCTGCTCCGACAGCAGAGTGAGCAGTTGAAGCTTGAAGAGGCGAAGATGCTGACGAACCTCCACATCCTGGAGGCTCCCTGGGAAAACGACAAGAAGATCTACCCGCTCCGTGGCGTGACGCTCGTCTTCACCTTTGCCGTCGCCGTGCTCCTGGGAACGATCCTTTGCAACCTGCTCGTCTACTTCGAGGAGGAAGAGCGCAAGGGTTCCGATGTCGCCCGCGAATGGATCGCCTTCAAGGGATTTTTCCGCAGGAAATCCAAGGGATAGTTGATGTTCTCCTGGGTAACGGAATATCCGGAGTCGATATTCGCCTTTGCGCTGTCCCTTTTTTGTCTGGTGCAGGCGGTCTGGCTCAAGAAGGATTTCTTCAGCCCCATTACCGTCTATGTCTTTTCGCAGAGCATCACTCTCGGGATTGCATACCTGCGTCTCGACGAGGCGATGTCGGATTTCAAGCCCAAGACCTGGATGATCTGGATTCTCGGGATGCTTTCCTTCTGTACGGGGAGTTTCCTGGTGAAGCTAATCGCCAAGTCGAAACGGGTTCCCTGCGATATCGCCCCGCCCTCGCCGCCGAGGAACTACAACTGGCGTCTGCACCTGGTGTTCTCGTTTGTGGCCTTTGCCGCTTTTGCCGTCGGTGTTTTCGGCGTGGTGCAGATGGCCGGGAACCTGCTTATCTTTACGGACGATCCGGCCAAGTGGATGTCGAAGGACATCAACTACGGTTATTATGCGTTGCTGGTCAGTAGCGGTCCGCTGTCGGTTTTGCTTTTTTCCGTAGCCGCCTTCAAAAAGTTCAATGACGACCGTGCGGTTCGGGTTGTATCGAAGTTCATGGTTCTCTTTACGATAACGCTGAATCTCTTTGCCTATCCCAACAGAACGTCGCTTTTTTTCAGTGTGGGATTTCTGATTATCCTGGCGAATTACATGTATAAGCGGATATCCCCGGTGATAATCAGCATTTTTCTTGTTCTTGCCGTTGCGGTTTTCGTGGGGATCAGTAGTCTGCGTGCGCAGTATGGCGGCAGCGATGTGCAGGGCAAGGCCATGGACGTGGTGATGAAGCTTCCGTACATTTACGTGGCGAACAATTACTGGAACCTGGATTATGCGGTCAATTCTCCGACGGACAGGGAAATCCATCCGCATACTTACGGCATAGATTTCTTTCATGGTATTTTTGAATATGCCCGTATCAGTGGCAGTTTCAGGCAGAGCTTCCGTTGGGACGATGCGTTCAACGAGCGCATCCAGAAGGTGTACGGTTTCAATTCGGTGAGTTACCTCTGGGATGTCTACAAGGACTTCCACATGCTTGGGGTGTTCTTCCTTCCGTTGCTGTGCGGCATGGGGCTTACCCTTTTGTATCTCAAGCTGTGCGGGCCGTATTCGCCAAGGCAGGTGGCGCTCTATTCGTTCTTCATTTACTTTGTCGGCTGGTGGTTCTTTACGTCGGGCTACAAGCAGGGCATCTATTGTATCTGGGGAATGCTCGTGTTTGCCGTGACGACGGCCTGCGCCTGGAAATTGCCGAAGGGGCGTTTACCAGCGGATACGCCTGTTTCGGATAAAGTATGCGGCGAGCTGCAGGCTGAGCAACAGGTCGCCGGTGAGCGTTAGCGCCGGGAGATAGGTGGACGGGAGCCTGCTTGCTCCGGTGATGCAGACGGCGATGTTCAGGAGCCCGCCTGCGGTAATCATGGCGCCGTAGAGCCAGGTGCGTTTTTCCTTTAGAAGTGTCGAAATCATGCCCATGCGGGTGGCCTGCAGGATAAGCGAGCAGGCGAGGATCCGCAGGCAGTGACAGCTGGTCTCGAGAACGTCGGGAGTCCAGGGCGCCGCAAAGAAGACGATGCGGAGCGTGTACTGCGGGAAAAGCCAGAAGGGGGTCGTTACCGCGACGATGAACAGCGTGAAGGTGGCCTGGTCGCGCAGGTGGAGCATGCGGCTGTCGGTCTGGTGCAGCGTGATCAGGCTCGACGAGATGAAGTGTACCATGAGTCCCGAGGCGAGGAGGACCAGCTTGTGCGAGAAGTTGTAGGCGCCCAGGAATTCGGGGGTGGAGAAGTGGGCGACCGTGTAGAGGCCCACGGGCAGGTAGGCGAAGCTCGCGAGGCTCGACAGCGCGTAGGGGCACGCTGCCTTGAACATGAGCTTGAAGAAGCGCAAGGTGTGCTGGCCCACCTGCAGCACCTTCAGGCTGAAGGCCTGGCCGACACCGAAACCGAACGCGGGGAGTGCCGCGACGATCATGGCGCCCGCGATGGAGGGGATGGTGTCGAACTTGAAGACGCACAGGGCGACACCCATGACGGTGCAGTACGAAACCGTATGGAGTATTTTGGAGAGCAGGAGCTTTTTCCAGAACTGGCCGCAGATAAAGAACCAGTCGAAGAAGGCGTGCTGGAACAGGAGCCCGAGCGCAAGGATCAGTTCCCCCTCGAAGATGTCGCTGCCCCTGCGGACGGTGCACGCGAAAACTGCCATCGCCAGTGCGGCAACGGCGGTCATGGAGAGTCTGAGCTGCAGGACGTTTCTGAAGAGCGGTCCCTGGGTGGCGCGTTTCCCGAAAAAGGCGAGAATCAGCATCGCCATGCCGAAATCGGCGATGGCGCAGAAGATAGTGTAGTCGCTCTGTAAAATTCCGAACGATCCGAATTTGACAATTCCGAGATTATTGGCGATAATATTCTGTACAAGGACGGACACCCCCTGGATGAGGATGTTGACCAGAGAAATGAAAACACCGATTTTAATGTTCCTGAGCGCTTGCAACGTGCCATAAAATAGATGTTTCCGCTGTGCATGTCTTCGAGATTTTGTATCTTTGGGTGCAAAATCGCGAGAGTGGCGGAATTGGCAGACGCACCAGACTTAGGATCTGGCACTTCGGTGTGAGGGTTCGACTCCCTCCTCTCGCATGTTTTTCATTACTCTTTTCAACCGACTCTCGGAGTTCATCATGAGCGTAGAAATCAAAGAAACAAGCGCAACCGTGCGCACCCTTGAAATCACCATCCCGCAGGCGGACCTCACTGCCCCCTTCGAAAAGAAGCTGAACCAGTACAAGAAGCAGGTCACCATGAAGGGTTTCCGTCAGGGTATGGTGCCGAAGGCAATGGTCCTCAAGCAGTTTGGCGGTGCCATCCGTCAGGAAGCCGTGGATGAAGTCGTGAACAAGCTCGTTCAGGAAGCGCTCAAGAACGCCAACATCATTCCGGTGGGCCAGATGAAGGTCGTGGATTTCAAGGACGACAAGGAAAACGACATCGCACTGAAGGTCGAAGTCGAAATGGATCCGGAAATCGACATCAAGGGTTACGCTGACACGGGTATCACCGTTCCGGAAACCGCCGTCCACGAAGAAGAAGTCAAGGAAGAATACGACCGCCTGATCCAGATGTGGAGCAAGGACGAACATGTGGACCGTGCCGCCAAGAAGGGCGACGTGGTCGTGGGTAACTACCTCGAAGTGGTAATCGACGGTGAAAAGCAGGAACTCCCGGAAAACAAGGAATTCCGCAGCCTGCTCGGCCAGTCCGCTTCTCCGGGATTCGACGAAGGCCTCACCGGTGCATCTGCCGGCGAAACCAAGGAAATCGACTTCAAGTACCCGGATGACCACAAGGACGAACGCTACCGCGGCAAGACCGCCCAGTTCAAGGTGGAGGTGACCGACGTGCGTGAAATCGTTCCGCCGACCATGGACGAAGAATTCTGCAAGCAGATCGGCGTGAAGGACGTCGAAGAACTCAAGCAGAACCTCGCCGAAGGTCTCGCTAGCCAGAAGCAGGACTCCGCGAAGAACAAGGCCATCAACGAAGCCCTCGACAAGATTATCGAACAGAACCCGTTCGAAGTGCCGAAGTCCCGCGTTTACGACCTCATCAAGTGGACGCTGAACCGTAACGCCCAGAGCGAACAGGACGTGGTGGAACCGACCGAAGAACAGCTGAACGGTCTCACTCCGGAAGCTATCCGCGAAATCAAGAAACATCGCATTCTCGACTTTATTGCAACAAAGGAAAAGATTCGTCCGAACCAGGCTGCCGTTGACGCCCGCCTGCAGGAAATGGCGAAGGCCTACCATGTGGATTTCGAAACACTGAAGGGCCACTTCCGTCAGTCCGGCCGCATCAACCAGCTGCGTGACGAATTGCGCGTCCAGATGGCTGCCGACTTTATCGTCGGTATCCGCCCGGCCGCCGAAGAAAACAAGTAAGAGGTAAACTGAATGATCATCCCTACCGTCATAGAGACCACCGGACGCGGTGAACGCGCCTACGATATCTACTCCCGTCTCCTCAAGGAACGCATCATCTTTCTGGGCACGCCGATCAACGACGAGGTGGCGAACAACGTCATGGCCCAGCTGATTTTCCTTGAGTACGAGAATCCGGAAAAGGATATCACGCTGTACATCAACAGCCCGGGTGGTTACGTGTCGGCAGGGCTTGCCATTTACGATACCATGCAGCACGTGCGCCCGAATATCGCGACCATCTGCATCGGCAGTTGCGCCTCGATGGCCGCCGTGCTCCTTGCCGCGGGAACCAAGGGCAAGCGTTACGCCTTGCCGCATTCCCGCATCATGCTTCACCAGCCGTCCGGTGCCGCCACCGGTCAGTCTACGGATATCCAGATTACCGCGAAGGAAATCGTGCGTACCAAGGAGACCTTGACCGAGATCGTCGCGAAGCACACGGGCAAGTCGATTGACGAAGTCCGCGAAAAGACGGACCGCGATTTCTACATGGGCCCCGAAGAAGCCAAGGCCTTCGGTGTCATCGATGAAATCTTTGTTCCGCGTAAAGAGGGAATTTAATGTATCGTAGCGGGAAGAATCACCCGACGGTGACTTGCAGCTTTTGCGGCAAGCCCGCCGAACGCGTCGAGAAGATGATTACGGGGGCAGGCGTGCAGATCTGCAGCGACTGCATTACCATGTGTAACCGCATTATCGAGGAAGACCGTGCCCGTGCAAGGCAGGAATCTGCCGCTGCCGAGGTGTCTTCGAAACCGCTTCCGCTTCCGACCGAAATCAAGGCGCACCTGGACGAATACGTAATCGGCCAGGACCAGGCGAAGACCGCCCTTTCCGTGGCGGTGTACAACCACTACAAGCGCCTGCGTTACAAACAAGCTCACCCCGACGCGCAGGAAGTCGAGAAGTCGAACCTGCTCCTGGTGGGGCCTACCGGTTCGGGCAAGACGCTCCTGGCGCAGACCATGGCGCGCTTCCTCGATGTTCCCTTTACCATTGCCGACGCGACCGTGCTGACCGAGGCGGGTTACGTGGGCGAAGACGTGGACAGCATCATCGTGCGCCTTTTGCAGGCCGCCGACTATGACGTGGCCCGCGCCGAACGCGGCATTATCTTCATCGACGAAATCGACAAGATTGCCCGTAAGACGGCGAACCCCTCCATTACTCGCGACGTGAGTGGCGAAGGCGTGCAGCAGGGACTTCTGAAGCTCCTGGAAGGTACCGTCGCGGCCGTTCCCCCGAAGGGTGGCCGTAAGCATCCGGAACAGCCGCTGGTGCAGGTGAATACCAAGAACATCCTGTTCATTTGCGGTGGAGCCTTCGAGACGCTCGACAAGATTATTTCCCGCCGCGTGAATACTGGCGGAATGGGTTTCGGTGCCGATATCCGCAGCGCCGAGGAAAACTCGCTCAGCGAACTTTTCAAGATGCTCGAGCCCGATGACCTGATCCAGTTCGGCCTGATTCCCGAAATCGTGGGCCGCTTGCCGGTCGCAGTCGCCCTCGAGGAACTCGACGAGGCTGCCCTCCTGAATATCCTTACCCAGCCGAAGAACGCTCTTGTGAAGCAGTACAAGAGCCTGTTCGAGATGGACGGTATCGAGCTCAAGTTCGAAGACGACGCCCTCAGGGAAATCGTCCGCGAGACGATGGTCCGCAAGACGGGTGCCCGCGGGCTCCGCTCCGTGATGGAAAAGACCTTGCAGCGTGCGATGTTCGAAATGCCGGGTTCCGGCAACAAGGAATTCGTGGTGACCGCCGAAATCGTGAAGAACGGTCTCAAGGCTCCCGACAAGAAGTCCGCCGACAAGACGCTCGCACTTGAAGTTGCCGGGGATGCCGCCAAGGGTGCATCCGGCGATGCCGGCGAGTCGTTGCCCCGTAGGGGCCGCAAGAAGGCTTCGTAGGGGCGAATCCCGGATTTATTCCAAGTTCGAAAAGCGAAAAGTTGCCGCAGGAAACGGCAACTTTTTGTATATGCAAATGTCCTTTGACGCAGGAAAGGCTTTTCGCCGTTGCGCGTCGCTACGCCTGTTCGCTTTCGTCGGAATTTTCGCCCGGTGTGTCCTGCTCGGCGAGGTGGTCCAGGTAAAGCTGCTGGGCCTTGATGTCGTACATCACCACGTCGTAGAGTTCTCCGTCCTTCCCGGTGCGCGATTCCACCATGAGGCCTGCGAGAGAGCCCTTTGCGGTGGGCAGGAAGGCGACTTTCCCTTCGGGGGACGTCTTGAGCTCAAGATAACCTCCGGCCACGTACCAGTCGCGGATGACCTTGTAGTAAATGCGTTCCATGTTGTCCGTGACGAGCGCGTTCAGGCGGCGTGCGATTTCGCTTACGGGAACGGGCGTGTCGTCGGTCGGGTAGTTGCCAAGTTCCTCGACGGTCACGCGGAATTTCTGCTTGGCCTTGCGGGAGGAGGGTTTTTCTTCCCATTCGTCCTGGTTGGCCTTGCGGTTCGCGAAACGCTCGTTGGCGATGGCGACGCATTTCTGGATGTTGTCCAGAATGTACTGCTGCGCCTGCTGCCAGCATTGCGTGTAGATGTTGTGGTGTCCGCGCAGGTCCGATTCGCCCTTCTCGAATCCGTAGGTTTCGCCTGCGGGCGTAGGGAGGTTCGCTTCCTTGCCGTCTTCGGCTACCTGTCTCGAGAGGATCCCTTCCTGTACCAGGAAATTTGCCACGTCGGCATAGAGCAGGTGGTTCATGTTGTCGGGAAGCAGCTCGTTGATGTTGCGCACCACGCGTGAAATCGAAACCGGGTAGTCGAAGAAACGGTAGCGCTTGAGCGCCTCGGCGTCGATCGAAAGTTCCTGCATCTGGGACCTGGGCGCGCGCTTTGCGGCGCGGGGGGGCTTGTCGGTGACGATGGGGGCGACCTGGTCATGGTTCAGTTGCTGCTGCAACAGGGAGGCCACGTAGGCGAGGCACTTGCTGATGCGTTCTTGCTTGCAGGAATCCCCTTCGGGCAGGATTTCGTCTGTCAGCGGGTTGATTCCGCAGGAAAGCTTGCGCAGGTACATTTCGGCACGTTCGATAATCGCATTTTCAGAGGCCATAAAAACTCCATCGTTGCAAATAGCGGTGCAAAGATAGCTTTTTTTGGGTCGTCGGTCGCATTGCCGTTTTCTGGGAATAAAAAAAAGGGCATACGCCACGGTGGAACACTCGAAACTACTCCATTAGAAATGATAGCAGTGCCTCGGTGGTTTGTTTTTCGCGTCGTAGCGCGCCTAAACTGAATACCAAGAGCGACGAGCTTTGATAATACTGTTAGATCGGGCGTTAATCCGTGGGATGCCTTTACCCCTAATATACCCAACTTGAAACACAAAAACAAGAGTAAAAATGAAATTTTTTTTGACGGCTTTGTAAAAACCTCATCTCGTAAATATTTGTTTTCGGTAATTGGCGAATTTGTGGTTTAAAGGGCGTTTATAGACAAATGGGCCCTATTCCACCTTGGAGTATTATTTTTTACTGTCCGACGTCGGGGTCGGCGGTGCTGGCGGCATCTTGTTTTTCATAATCCGGTCTTATAAACTCGGCACAGTATTCTGCCACCTTTTCGCGGAGGTTATTGCCGCGGACCTTGCCGAGCAGCAGTTCGATGTCTTCGAGGGGTGCCGCCATGAAGGCTTCGGCGCTGCGGTACTTCGAGAGGATTTTCACGCGGGTTTCGTGGCCGACGCCGGGCATCTTGAGCCATTCGACTTCGAGGTCCTTCTTGCGCTTGCTGCGTTGATAGGTGATGGCGAATCGGTGCGCCTCGTCGCGGGCGTTCTGCAACAGCTTCAGCGCGGGGCTCGTACGGTGCAGCACGATGCTTTTGCGGTCGTCGGGGAACACGATTTCTTCGAGGCGTTTCGCGAGGCCGATCAGCGGCAGATCCTGATCGTGGCCCAGCTCCTTCAGAATCTGCATCGTGGCGTCCACCTGGCCCTTGCCGCCGTCGCATACCCACAGGTCGGGCATGGGCACGCCTTCGTTCTCGAGCCTGCGAATGCGGCGGGTCATCACTTCGCGCATGCTCGCAAAGTCGTCGACGCCTTCGACGGTCTTGATGATAAACTTGCGGTAGTTGCTTTTGTCGGGGCGCCCGTTCTTGAACGCCACGAGGCTTGCCACGGTATTCGTGCCGCTTAAGTGCGAAATGTCCACGCACTCGATGCGGAAGGGAGTCTTCTTTAATCCGAGAACCTTCTGCAGCTCGAAAACGCTCTGGTCGATTTCACTGTACTTCTGCACCTCGGCGCGCATTTCCACCAGGATCATGTCGGCGTTCGCGCCGGCAAGCCTCAGGAAGCCGAGCTTTTCGCCGCGCTGGGGAACCGAGAACTGCACCTTACGCCCTGCCTGCTTGCTGAGTGCCGCCTCGAGTTCCTCCTTGTCGTCGGGGAGCGCGATGTCGGTCGCGATTTCGGCAGGGATCAGGGGCGCCTCCATGTACCACGGGAGCACCATCTGCCTGAAGATTTCCGTCTCGTCGTCTTCGAGCTTGCATTCCAGCCGGTAATGCCTGCGGCCCATGAGCACGCCCTTGCGGTACTCGAGAATCACCGCCGCGGCCATGTCGCCGTTGCGCCGTAGCGTCACTACGTCCAGGGAAAGGTTCGGGTCGCTGGTGTCGGTTTTCTGGTGCGTACCCGTCGCCTGCAGCGCCTGGATGGCGTCGCGTCTTTTCATCGCGGTTTCAAAGTCCAGGTTCGCGCTTGCCTCTTCCATTTCGCGCTGCCATTGGTCGATCAGGTCGGCGCGCTTGCCTTCGAGCATGAGCCTCGCGTTGGCGACATCCTTGGCGTAATCTTCCTGGCTGATGAGTCCTGCGCAAGGGGCGCTGCAGCGGCCGATGTGGTAGTTGAGGCAGGGGCGTACGGGGCGCTTCGCGGGCAGTTCCATGGAACATTCCCGCAACTTGAAAAGCCTTGCCCCGAGGTCTATTAGTTTGTCTATAACGCGGGAGCCCATGTAGGGGCCGTAGTACTGGCGGCCGTCCTTCTTGACGGAACGCGAAAGGGTGAGCCTCGGGAAGGGTTCCTTGATCGAGAACGCGAGGTACGGAAAGTGCTTGTCGTCTTTCAGGAGCACGTTGTACTTGGGCGTGTGCTTGCGGATCAGGTTCGCTTCGAGGATCAGCGCCTCCTGCTCGCTTTCGGTAATGATCCATTCGATGTCCCGGATGAAGGGGAGCATGAGCGTTGCCGCGCGGTGCCCGTTGTGCTCGCTGCCGTCGAAGTAGCTGCGCACGCGGTTCTTGAGCACTTTCGCCTTTCCGATGTAAATGATTTTCCCCTGGGCGTTCTTCATGATATAAACGCCCGGCCGGTCCGGCAATTCCGTCAGCCGCCGCTGTATATGTTCATTTACAGAAATCATTTGGCTTTTATGCAAAAATTTAGTTATCTTAATAATGTAAAAGTTCCAAAATGTAAATCGGAGCAAAGATGAATTTAGAAAAAGTGAGCATGTTGTCCCAGAAAATCGAGGGTGTCCTGGGAATGGTCCGCACCCTCAAGGAAGAAAATGCAAAAATCAAGCGTGAACTGTCGCAGGCGCAGGCCGTGGCCCAGGACAAGTCGCTGCTGCTGGAGTCCGCCAAGAACGACCTCGCCGACTGCAAGGCGGCCCTTGACGCCCGTGCGAACCAGGTGAACGCCCAGGACGAGATGCTGAACCAGAAGGATGCCGAACTCGCTTCGCTCAACGAGAAAATCAACGTGTTCGGCCAGCAGCTTATCGAGAAGGACGGCTGCATCGAAAGCCTGAACGCGAAGGTGCAGGAACTGAACTCCAACGCCGACCTGCTGAACGGCCAGGTGAACGAGAAGTCCGAACTCCTGAGCTCGCTCAACGCCCAGATGATCGAAAAGGATGCGACCATCGCATCGCTCATGACGCAGCTCAACGAGAAGAACAACACGATCGAGGGTCTGAACGAACAGCTGCAGGCGCAGAACGACGAAATCGCCGAGGCCCAGGAGAAGTTCAACCAGCTCGTGGCGACCATCGAAAGCGAACTGGGTACCGACATCGCGCTCGACCAGGGCGACGAAATGGCGCCCGCCGCCGAGGCTGCCACCGAAACTGCGGCGACGGAAGATGAATTTACCGAAGTTCCGGCAGAGGAACCGGCTGCTGCCGAAGAGCAGGTTGCCGAAGAATCTGCCGACGCGACCGTAGAAGAACCGCAGGTGGACGACTCCGTTTCGCAGGAAACCGAGAATGACGTCCCGACCATCGAAGTTCACAGTGCAGACGAAAAAGAAAACGACCTGTTCGCGAGCAAGCAGGAGGGCTCGCAGACAAGTTTTTTCGGATAAGGATGCTGATGGACGATGATCCATTCGGCGTAGGAATAAAGTAATGGCTAGTATCGAACCTTTGAGATCGGTAAATGTTTCCGTAGCGCAGGAGACTATCCAGATCCGCACCGACTTGCCCGATGCGGACCTTTCGGATATCGTAAGCAACATCGACCAGCGTTTCGCCCGTTCGGCGAAGTTCCAGATGGACAACCGCAAGCGCCTTGCGCTCTTGGCGGTGGAGCTGATGTCGGAAAACATGGAACTGCGCAAGCAGCTCTCCCGTGCGAAGATTTACCATGACCAGATGGAAAAGGAAATCGAGAACGTGTCGCTTCTCCTGGACGAGGGCATGGACCGCATTGGCGGTGTATAGGCCCCGTTCCAGCGGAAAAAAATTTGACCCGGACTTGGTCCGGGTCTTTTAGTTTTTATGCGGCGTTCCTGGTCGGAGCGACTTGGATATGCGCCGGTGTCGGCTCTGTGGCGAGGCTATTCGCCTTCGACGCAGCGGACATTAAAGGCGCGGTCAGTTGCGGAAGTAGCTTCTTCGATCTGCTTGCCGGTGTAGTCCTCGACGCGCCAGGCGTTGTTTTCGGTACCTGCTGCGAGCCAAAGGTATCCCTGTTCGCCATCCAGGCCGTATCCATCGGATTCCCCGCTGGAGGTGAGCTTGAATCTTCCGCCGATAGTCCACCAGTCGTGACCTTTTTCCAGGTTTGCAGCTTCGACTTCGGCCTGGGTCGGGAGTCTCCAACCTGCGGGACAGACCGCTTGGGCCCTGCTGTATGTGTAGAATCCGCCGTAAGTTGCGCAGACGTCTTCGCCGTTGTGATCGCAGTACACGCCGCTGCTCGGTTTGTACTTGAGGTTTTCGTTCATCCAATGGACGCCGCCGATGCGGACCAGGTTATAGACGCTCTGGTCACGCGCGTCGATCATCTGAGTCTCGGTTACGGTCGGG
This sequence comes from uncultured Fibrobacter sp., assembly GCF_946062555.1. Taxonomy (GTDB): domain Bacteria; phylum Fibrobacterota; class Fibrobacteria; order Fibrobacterales; family Fibrobacteraceae; genus Fibrobacter. The sequence goes on along the minus strand of NZ_CAMGVQ010000011.1, from coordinate 56,596 downwards.
TACACCGGCGCCTCGACGGACATGCCGATGTCGATGGTTATCGAGGAAGACGACTTGGGGGCAGAGGCGGAGGATACGCCCGCCCATTGCTTTTCGCATTCTTCAGTCCAGCAGAAAATTCCGCTGCTGAAATAAGGATCGGGATAGTCGCTAGGAGAGGACGTGATAACGACTTCTTTATGGACGGTATCAATAGGAGCTTCAATCGGCGAGTTTCCGGACGATGCGGGGTTGCTGGCGTTGCCGGAATTGGAAGATTTGCCGGGAGCCGCAGTCGCGGAGGAACTGGGGGAATTCGAGTTGCTGGAAGATGCCACTTCGGCGGTGGGTTGGTTTGGAAGCACGATTTTCTCCAAATCGTCGTTCGACGAACAACCCGAAATCAAGCACACCACACCCACACATCCCAAAAATGTAGTGATCTTTTTCATATTTGCAAATATAGTTTACATTTTAGCACTTCACTAGCAAAAAGATTTTTACTATGTTTTGCCTCACTATGACGAACGTTGAGATTTTCGATACTACCTTTGCCATTACCATTCTCGTGGTTCTGGCTCTTGTCGTGCCTACGGCTCTGTTGGTCGCAAACTGGTTCCTGCATCCGGGTAAAATCAAGGGAACTTCCATCAAGGGAACTTCCTACGAATGTGGCGTGGCCCATGTGTCCGGCACCTCGGGTGAACGTTATCCCGTCAAGTATTATATGGTCGCCATGCTGTTCCTGGTCTTCGACCTCGAAGTGGCGTTCCTCTACCCCTGGACCGTCCAGTTCCTGAAGGGCGGCTGGGACCTGCTGTTCGTGTTGCTCGGCTTCCTGGTTATTCTCGAAGCGGGCTACATTTACCTGGTCAAGAAGGGCATCCTTAACTGGACCCGCATCCAAGACTAGATTCTGAAGCTTATTCTATCTCAACTAGCGAACGCGGTCCTACGGGGTCGCGTTCGTTTTATATACATTTCTTTATAAGAAATAAAAAGGAGTTGAATATGACAGTCGGATTAGTTGTCTCCATCGTGGCGGTCGTCTTTGTCGCCTGGTTTATCATGATGTACAACGGACTCGTGAAGCTGCGCAACAACCGCGAGAACGCATTCGCGAATATCGACGTGCAGCTCAAGCAGCGCTATGACCTGGTGCCGCAGCTGGTGAACACCGTCAAGGGCTATGCGGGGCATGAAAAGGAAACCTTGGAGAAGGTGACCGCCGCCCGTGCCGCCGCCATGAGCGCGACGACTGTCGACGAAAAGGTTGCCGCCGACAAGGCGCTGTCCGGTGCGCTTGCGGGGCTCCGTATTTCGCTCGAAGCCTACCCTGAGCTCAAGGCGAACCAGAACTTCCTGCAGCTGCAGAACGAACTCGCCGACATTGAGAACAAACTCTCTGCCGCCCGCCGCTTCTTCAATTCTACGACTCGCGAACTGAACAATGCCTGCGAAGTGTTCCCGAGCAACATCGTGGCGGGAATGTTCGGATTCCGCCGCGAGCCCATGTACGAGGCCACCGAAAGCCGCGATGCGCTCAACAAGGCTCCCGAGGTGAAGTTTTAGTCTTCCCTCATGAAATACGTTGGACTCCAGACCCAGATTTGGCGGAACAACCGCAACAGCATCTTGCTGCTGTGTCTGTTCCCCCTTATTATTTTGGTGATGGTGTTTGCAGTCATTTTATGTCTGGATTTTTTTGGCGTACTCTGCTCGATTGTCGAAGGCGGGTGCCCCGAAGGCCACGCCACCTACATGAAATACGGCATTCTGCACTGGCCCGAAGTGCGGCATAGTTTTTGGGAGGTGCTTCCTTACACATTGCAGATTGTCGGCGTGTGGTTCATTATCGCCTATTGCGCGAATACCGCCATTATACGCCATGCGACGCATGCGAAACCCCTTGAGCGCAAGGATAACCTGCGCGTCTACAACATTGTCGAGAACCTCTGCATTGCAGGCGGCATCGAGATGCCGCAGATCAACATTGTTGAGGACAACGGCCTGAACGCGTTTGCGAGCGGAATCGACATTCCCTCGTTCACGATTACGCTCACGACCGGACTTATAGACAAATTAAACGATGCGGAACTCGCCGCTGTCGTGGGGCACGAACTCACGCATATCAAGAACCGCGACACGCGACTCATGGTGGTGTGCATCGTATTCGTGGGAATTTTTTCGACCATTCAGATGGTGTCGATGCAACTGCTTTCGGCAATGCTCCGCGGCCCCCGCAACCATTCTCGCAACAGGCGCGGCGGTGGAAGCGGCGGCGTCATCATCATCTTTGCGCTGATTCTTGTTTTGATCTGGAGCACGATCGGCTACTTGTTCAGCTGGCTCACGCGCCTTGCCATTTCGCGTTCCCGCGAGTACGTGGCCGATGCGGGCGGCGCCGAACTCTGTGGCGACCCGTGGGCGCTCGCCTCTGCCCTGCAGAAAATCTCGGATTACCCCGGCCTCGACACCGTGCGCCGTAGCGACGTGGCGCAGCTCTACATCATCCACCCCGACGAAGAATTCGACAACGACATGAAACTTAAGGGCCTCATCGCGAAGGCGAACATCATGTTCTGCACCCACCCCGATACGCCCGAGAGAATTCGGTTGTTGAAGCAGTTTTAGGGGGCATCAAGACTTATGGATATTTGGCCGGAACTCTATTTGACTCGAGTAAAGTTTTCGCTCGAAGTTGAACGAGCCGATGAATTCGCTCGGTTTCCCGAGGCTGTGCTGCGGGGTGCGCTAGGATATTTTTGGCATGACGAAGGTGAACGGTTTGCCCCTCTTTTCGGTTTGTTCTTTGGAGCAAGCGAGAAGGGTGTGCATGACGGCATTGCGACTCCTCCCGTGGGAGGAATGTTCGATTGTAAGCGAGTTGACGATAAAATTTTTGAACTGGATATCACCCTGTTTGGAAATCATGAAGACAAAATCTCTCTCTTGAACGAGTCGTTAATCATTCTTGGTCGCGAAGGTGTCGGTGCAAAGCATGTACGTTTTTATGTTAAAGGCCTGCCGCATTTTAAAACCAGCACTCTTCGTGAATGCCTATCGGCCGAATCGATCGATGGCCAAACGTTGCCGGAGTCTTATAGTCCGACTCATGGGGTATGTCTTGACATAATCAAACCGATGACCCTTAAAGCCTTAGGTGGCAGGTTCCTTATGGAATGGGATACCGTGACATTTTTCAGAAATTTGGTGCAACGCTTAAAGCTACTTTCGCAGTTTTATGGTTCTCCCCTGTCTGAAAATTGGTGTGCCAATTTAGAGGAATTGACTCAGGTTCGCGTAGCCTCGGCTACGCATCAAGAAATGCGCTCCCGAAGGAGTTCTCGTCAGCAGGCTAACCTAGACTATTCTGGATTCGTTGGCCAAGTTATTATACGGAATATATCCGGCCACTTATTCGATTTAATCCGTATGGGCGGCATTGTCGGTGTTGGGAAAAATACGGTGATGGGTAGCGGACGCTACACGATTTCGTTGCTGTAAAAAATTGGATGAGATGTATTTATGAAACGTGGATTAATTTTTTCACGTTTTTTTCGTATTGAGGTTGACGTCTTCTCCTTGAAAAAAGATATAAAGAGTGAAATCACTAATCTTTTAACAAGGAGAATGAAAATGAATAAGATTAAAAGTGCTGTCACGGTCGCTGCAGTTCTGATTTCCGCCGCCAAGGTCATTATTGAGGGGCTTGAAAAAGCCAAGGGCGATAAGCTGATTGGGGAAAGTGGCAACTCGGCCCCCGTGACAAACGATTAGCCCCTCAAAAACAAAAAAGGAGTACGACATGAATCAGGTCAAAGGAATCCTCGCAATCGTTTCGGCTGTGGTCGCAATCGTGAGTGCCATTGAAAAGATGGCCTCAAACGAAAGCAGTCGCGCCTAAAGCATGTTTCACCCTCATCCCGCCCGCTTTTTAGCGGGCCTTTTGTGCTTTTTTATATATTTCTTGAAAAAAGGAGTTTTTTATGGCATGCTGGAATATTGGAATTGATGAATCGGGAAATTTTGAATATTACAGTTCTAAAGGAAAAAAATCCTTTGTGTGTGCTGTGATAACTACGGAATTGACAGCATCGCTTGATGAAAAATTTTCGAATCTCTTTTATATGATGAATGGGCGGGGAGAAAGAGGTACCGAGGAATTGCTGAATTATTTTCACGCCATGAATCGCACTGATGACGAAAAGTCTACGATATTCGGTAACCTGAAAAATGACATTTACAAGGTGGTTGTATCAAAAGGTCGTCCGCTCGTTCTCTGTAATCCGCAACACTGGTGGCTTTCGGGGGTGATGTCGGTGTTACGACAGATTATTTTATTGGATGAAATTAATACGGGCGACTCCGTGAATATCGTCTTAGGCACACGCTGGCTAAATGTGGTTGGTTTACCAGTGAATGGAAATGTGTCTTTGGATTGGTATGATTACCATAAAAATCTTCAGCAAGAACTGCTCCGTTGGATAAAATCTATTGATAAAAAGGTCTTAAACATTCGCCTTTATTGCGAGCAGGCGGCAAAATCGGTTTTGGTTACTCTTGCGGACCAAGCTGGTGGTATGGTTAATAAGAATCGCAGTGCTTTTTTGGGGGATAAAGTCTGCTATGCTGAATGCGTTGACTATTATGAAATGTCAAGCATGGAGCCTTCTAAATCTGTAACACCGAACCTCATTGCAGAAGAAAAAACGCCTCTAGGAAATCCAAACGAGAATACGTGCAAGCGCTTTTTGGAAGAGTCAAATTACTTGACTGCACTTCAGTTATGGTTGCGGGCCTTCTTTGCCAAAGAGAACATTCCTTTTAAACTGTTCTCCGATATAATGAATGGCGCTTTTACTGATGGTCATACTTATACTGAAGCGTGGAGGATTGTGCTTGATACTTGTGAGTACGCACTCGACAATCGCGGTGAGGACCCTCAACTAATTGGTCGTGTTTTTAAACTAGAGCCGGAGTTGCAGAATGAGTATGCTCGAATTCAAAAATTGAATGGCGCACAAAAATCGGAATACGGCATAGATGTCCAATTGTTGATGGATATTTGGCGTGTACTGGCTAAAGTTTCTTCGCACCGAGGTGATGCGACCTGTAATGTGCTAGACTATATTGAATGTTTTTGGAAGACTGGAGGCCAAGAAATTGGCCGTACTATGGACCGCTGGAAATTTTATTTGCAGACAAAATTGATAGATGTGCAGATTTTATTTAACGGCTACGATTTTTCCAGCGTTACCGATCGTTTTGAACCTATGTTAGACTGCCATGAAAAACTTTGTGACTTGCCGTTCCCGTTTGAAAATGCGGCTGGTGATGATGACTTGGCGGCATTACTTGGTACTTGTGGTCAGGCGGCTGCGTTCCAAGGGAATTTGGACGAGGCTATAAACTGTTTTGAAGAGGATTATGCGAATTCCTCTGCGGACTGGAAATCGATGCCTGCAAGTTTTATGGTGACTGTATTGCACCGCATGTGCGATTTTGAAAGGGCGTGCGAGTGGTTTGAAAAACAGACGGATGGAGTCTCGTTTGAAGACTTTGGTAAGAATCTTTCGTCCACTTCGGACTTGTGGCAGATGGTCAACTATTTTAAGATTCTTGTATTGGCGCAGTTGCAAGAGCGGCCCGTAGAATGCAATATTCCCGAATTGGAATCCTGGAATATTCAGAATACATATCCGTGGCCGCTTGTCCTCAAGTGGGCAGCTCTTTCGTATTTGCAAGGAGAAAATGTTGATCGCGGTGTAGTACTTTTGGAAGAGGCTAAAAAGTTGCTTAAGAAGGGTGGGTTTGCTATAAAGACTCTTGCTCTCCCGATTTTGCAGATGCTCTATTGCGTGACAGAAGAAGAAAAGTATGAAAAGGAGTACGAAGGACTGTTACAACAGCTTGTGGATGCTTGTGAAACCTTTAAGGTCTATGTAGAAGCGCATGGCGATGCGTTTAAGCTTGATAAGGACAAGGACCTTTGGGAAGCGGCGATGATTCTGCCGTTTAATTATGCGTAATCGGTGTCAGTAATTGTATAAAAAGGAGTTTGTATGGCTACATGGAATATTGGTATTGATGAAAAAGGAACGTTTGATTGTTTTGAGGAATCGGATTCGAGGGATTCATCTTTCGTTTGTGCTGTAGTTACTCAAAAAAAAGAAGCAGAAAGCGTGAGTTTCTTAAAACAGTGTACAATCGCCATTGATTCAAAAAAATATGAAGAATGTTATGATGAACGCAAAGAAAAATTCTTAAGCAATCTTATAGCGAATTTTTTTCATACAAGCGATGTCAGCCAAAATTCAGGGGTGGATTTCTTAGACAACTCAATGAAATTCGTATGTGATTGTAAATACCGTGACGTTTTTTTTGAGAGGGTATTTGTTTCTCCCGGAAATACTGATTTTGTGGGGAGTCGGCAAAATTATTACTTAAATTCACTTTACGAAGTTTTGAGCCATATATTTCAATCTGGCTTGTTTGAAAAGAATGATTCAATAAATATCTTTATTGCAGAAAGAGCTCTTGAAGTTACTGGATATGTAGCTCCTGCGCACATCATAGTTGATCAGCTATTTGCGGAATGCAAAAGACGAAAACAAAAAGGTGCAACAGAAGAGGATTTCCAAAATATCAATAATGCTATAGAAATTGTTCTTAAATATGGCTATAAAGATACAGAAAAAAAACGTGCCGAAGCTCTCGCCAATCGGTATCAGAAAAACCTAAGTGGAGAATTTATTGAAAAAAACAGACTCTATGATAAACATAAAAAAGAATATCACGAAAAGTTAAAAAAATCTATTGAAAAATTTCTTACAAGTTGCTATCCCAGTTTTGACGGGCGAATCAGGATAGAATGTCAATCGGCAAGGAAAAGTATTTTTCCTGCATTGGCTGATATTGCTGCTAATTTGGTGAAATTTTATAATCTACCTCATGAGATTGCGAAAAAGAGGAGCTTGATCAAAGGGCTCAACGTAAAGGCCTTCATAGAGGACGGAAATATTGAGGCTGCGGCTGAATTGATCGGGAGTCTTTTCTATGATGTTCCAGATAAGGCTAGGCCGAATTTAGAAGAGCTCTTTGAATCTGTTACAAGCAAGAATTATGATAGCGTTTGGAAAATTTTGACAGAATTGTGTATTGAAAAAATGCATAACCGAGGAACGGAAGGTGACCAGTTCTCTAAAACGGGAGACCTGATAAAACACCTTGACGAATTTATTGATACGTATAAACCTTCGCCTATCGTGTACGCTCGGTATCTAAAAATGAAGGGCGAGTTTGCTCAACATTCGGGGAGTGTTGATCTTGATGCTGCAAGAGCGTTGGTGAAAAAAATAAAAGACTTGAGAGAAAACTGCCGAGATAAAGAGGTGTATGCGGAACTATATGATATCGAAGAAGAGTTCTGGATAGAAAGCTATGCGCAGGTTATGTTTAATTCGTTTGATTTTAATGATGCTGATTACAGTCGGGTTTTGGAAAGATATGAATCAAATATAAAGTTGCTTCCCTTCTACTCGGAAATTTACACAAAAGAAGACTTTAAAGATAAACGTTATTCTGTGATTTTGGGGACTCTTGGGCAAGCGCTGGCGTTCTCGGGCAATCACAAAAAGGCGATAGATTTTTTACTTGAGGATTATCGACACTCTAATTTTATGAGTGAATTGCCTGCAAGCTTTTTGGTTGTGGAATATCTCCGTAAGGGGGAGCTTGAGAACGCTGCTGCGTGGTTTAAAACTCAGGTGAAAGAAGTTCTTGGCGAGGAAAAAACGATAGAGCAGTTTTTCCATGATGTTGAAGACGGCAAAAAGGTTGATAATTGGCTTGTTCTTAATTTCTTGAGGCTCTGGGCCTATTCGTTGAAAATCGGTAAACCTATTGTGAAGGTGACTATTCCATTTGAAAAATGGACTGAGCGTGATTATGATCCGTATCCTAGTGGACTCGTGCTAAAGTGGGCTGCAATTTGTAACTTCTATGTAAAAGGCTCCAAGGAAACTACAATTGCGTTGTTGAATAAGTCTATTGAGGTGATGACGAAAGATTCTACGTTTGCCATCAATTCTTTAGCGCTTTCTCCGATGAGGATATTGAATGTTTTGGACGCAATGCCCATTGAATCGTATGCTAAAACCTATAGCGATTTATGCAAACATTGCGAGTCATTCGCGAAGTATGCGGAGGCAAATCCTGTTCTTGATCCAAAGACGGAATGCAAAGATGTGTGGGAGGCTGCAATAATTCTACCGTTTAATTACGCATAAAAATTGGTTGACAATACGTCTCTTGTAAAAAATATATATACTTGCATAATCCAATGCAAATAAATAAGTGTATATTTAATCAAAAACAAGGAGTTTTATTATGGCTTTTGATCCGTCTAAATACACTGTTGCCAAGGCCCGGCCTCTTCCGGTAATTCTTTTGCTCGATAGGAGCGGAAGTATGGGCGAAATGGGTGGGGAAAAGATTAAACAGCTGAATGCTGCTGTAAACGAAATGATAGATTCGTTCAAAACGGCAGGTAAGGGTGAAGTTGAAATAGATCTCGCTGTTATTAGTTTTGGCGAAGGTGGGGCTTCCTACGATATCCCGTTACAGTCTGTCAAGGATATTGAATGCGTTTTTACATTGAAAGCATGCGGCGGTACTCCTATGGGACTTGCTTTGCGAATGGCGAAGGACATGCTTGAAGACAAAAGCGTTATTCCTTCGAACGGCTATCGCCCAGCGATTGTCCTTGTTTCGGATGGAGAACCCAATGATGAATGGCAGGGCCCTATGCAGGATTTTGTGGGGGGCGGTCGCAGTTCCAAGTGCGAGCGCTTTGCCATGGCGATAGGAACGACGAAGGATGATCCTGTGCTGAACCAGTTCCTGACTGGCTCAAAGAACAAGGTGTTTCTGGCTGACGAGGCTAGCAAAATTCGAGATTTCTTCAAGTTTGTAACGATGAGTGTTTCTGTTCGTAGCCAGTCGCAAAATCCTAATGCGCTGCTTACAAAAGAGAGTTCTTCTGTATCGGTTATTGAAGACTTGGCTAAAGAATTGGGTATAGACTTGTAGAAATTTGTGGTATGAAAGAGATTTGCGTTATTGTTGATGTGTCTGGAAGCATGTGCACGATGGGGAAACCGTCGGTGCTCGGCAATATAATGCAAACGCTTTCTACTCTTCAGAATTTTTATGACGAATTCCAGCGGATATCTTTTTCTAAAATGCAATGGGATGGTGGCAAGGAATCTCTTGAATCTCTTGTTGAAAAGTTGGATGGAAAAAATGTCTTGCTATTGACAGATGGATATGCCCTGTCGGATTCTTGCCGAACATCGAGTTGTATCAAAAAATTTATTGCTGCGAACGTGAACAATTTTTTTGTGGTTCTTTGTGGCGGAGATGCTTTAGATGTATCGGTGCTTAAGAGGAATTTTGGAAATTTGCGTGCCGTGAATGCTCACGATATATTGTTCGCGGTAGAAAACTTTCCCGACGATTCTAGTTCGCAATCTGACTCCCATTCTAATGATGCAGATTCTGACAAGGATGGTTGGGGATGATTTTTTTTAGGAAAAATTTTGTTTGTGGCGCGAGTGTGATTGGCCCGGCCCATATTGGCAAGGGAATTGCTAATCAGGATTCTTTTTTGTGTGTTAAGAAAAGGAAGTTCTCCCTATTTATTGTTTCTGATGGTATGGGGAGCAAACCATTTTCTGATGACGGCTCCAAGATGGCCTGTCTTGCCGTTCGAAAGGAGATGGAGCTGTTTGTAAAGAACAAGGACAAGTCTCTCCCCATTACGGTGCTTTTGGAAAACATTATAGAAACGTGGAAAAGGCTTGTTTATCCTCGTGCTGCCGCAGATTGCTCTGCAACATGTCTTTTTGTTTTTGTAACGAAACACAAAATTTTGGTTGCGAGGCTTGGGGATGGCATGGTGTGTCTTTTAGGTCATGATAAAGAACAAAGCATCGTGTTTGCCGACGACAAGAAAGATTCTTTTTCTAATACGACTTATTCTCTGTCAGACAAGTCTGCGGAGCGTGAATTTAAGTATGGCTTTTTTGATCGCGCCCTTTTTAAGGGGGTTGTCCTTTGTACGGATGGTATTTCTGCCGATATGAAATTGGGTAAAGAGCTCCCGTTTGCGGAAGATGTTTTTTACGAAGTGCGCAAAAAGTTTTTTTGGAAAAGAAACTCTTTTATCCGCAATATGATGAAAAACTGGCCTGTGCCGCACCATACGGATGATAAAACTCTTGTAATTGCGGGATTGTAACTATGTACACGAAAGGCAAAAGTGATATAACTGTTTCGGTGTGTGATAGCGATGGAGTGACGGTTGAAATTAGGGAGGTTCTCGATTCCTTTGGAGTGAGCCACTCTATTGGCAAAGAAATTGGTCGTGGCGGGCAGGGGCTTGTTTGTCATACCCAAAATCCGGAGATTGTTGTAAAATTTGCCCTTGGTGCAAATGCGACACTGATAGACCGCGTGAAGAATAAGGCTGAATTCAAAAAGGCGAATGATGAATTTAAGTCAATAATATACAAACCGTTCCCCGAGCGAATACATATTGCGTACCCGATGGCTCGCCTTGCGGATTATGCAGGATATGTGATGCGGTTTATGGATGATATGATCCCCTATTCGGATATTGTTCCGCTCGATGAATCGGGAATAAAGCGGATGGCTGAAGATGGGGGATATCGAAGGCGTTTTGAACTCTTGTTCAAGCTGGCTGCCGAAATGTCTAAGCTGCACGGCGCAGGAATGGTCTATTGCGATTTGTCTCCACGCAATGTTTATGTGACTGCTGATCCAAAGGGATTGACTCAAAATGTTTGGCTAATTGATGCGGACAATATTTTCATTCCAGGCGAAGATCCGGATAAGCTGGTTTATACGGCTCGGTATGCTGCTCCGGAACTTTTAAATGGATCCCCCTGTTCTCAGGCGAGCGATGTATACTCTTTTGCGGTTCTTGCTTTTGAATCGCTAGCGGCTTTGCATCCATTTGCGGGTGAAAAGGCGATGAATGGTGGTGAATGCAACTGGGATGAAACTGAGCCGGCGGACGTCGCTAAGGATAATTTTGAAGTTGATCCGCAGTATTCGGGGAAAATTCCATGGGTTGAGGACGTTGAGGACATATCCAACCATACTAAAGATGGGTTGCCGAGACAGTTCTTTTTGACTGACGAAACGTTCGACCTTTTTAACAAGACTTTTTCTGAGTGTGGCAGGGAATCTTCAAAGACGCGGCCTACGGCAATGTTGTGGGCGAGGGCTTTGGCTCATTCCTATATGCAGTGTGTTCGTTGCCCCGATTGTAATATGAGTTTTGTGTATGATTCTCAAGAAAAATGCCCATGGTGCGATGAGAATCTTCCGCAGGTCCTTATTTTGAAAGATGAAGCTGGACGAAAGGTCTTTGCACATGAGCTTGTATTTAGCGATCAAGGCTATGGCGAGGAATTCTTTTTGCATGAGCATATCGTTGCTCTTTTTAAGATAGATAGTTTTTTCAGTAAACTCATAAAAATACGGACAATGAACGAAAATGGACTTGGAATAGAATTCAGGCTTGTTCAAGAAAATTGTACCGCTCGTGAGTTTGCGATTGCAGTTAACGGTGCTGAAGAAAAAATTTTAAGCGCCTATATATTGCAGCCAAAGAAGGACGAGGCGTATTCTTTGAAGTGTTACGACAAAGAAACTGGATTTAGCAGGGTTCTTGCGATTGAGGTTGTGGGGAGGGCGTGATATGGATGTAGCTGAGATAGAGACAATTCCTTTTTATGAAAATATTTCTGCAAGGGCCTGCAACGGGGTTGATGCAAATAAAATAAAGCTTGGACTTTGTACGATTCTACCAAACCCGCTCCAACACAATTACATTATCCAAATGGATAATGATTCTGTAGAGTTTGAATTCAAGAATAAACAAGACAAGGCGAATATCGATGCTCACTTCTGTCGGGGAAATGCCCATATATGCAATGTGAGAGCGTTGACTGATGCTGGCTTTATATTTGATTTGTATGTATTTGCCGGTCGGGTATTGAATTTTGGTGAAACGACCATTTTGGCCGAAGATGAAAATATTGAGCGATTGAGGAATAAGAAAAGTCCTGAAAGTAGTGACAAGTTGAGGGAACGCCTTGCTGACTGGTGCTCAGTAAAAATCAAGGGCCAGACGCATTTTATTATGCAGGGGAACTATTCGGCTTCTAAGGAGGATGACGATAGCGAGAAACCTGATTTAGATGAAGAAGACGGTGGAGAAAAAGAGATTCTTGGTGCATTCTCCATTCTATGCCATCGTTTTGGACATTGCTTTGCCCTGAAAATCCAACAGAAGAAACTTTCGGCATCGGGAAATGAAAAGTATTTTGCTGTAACGGGAGTTGCCTCGCGAAAAAATATTCATCCTGCAGCGAATTTTTATTTGGTTAAGGCGAATCTCACTTTTTCTGACGAAAGAAAGGTGGCATCGGAATACAATATTGAAAAGCTTAAGGCGTTAACCGAAAAAACGGGGAGCTACCTTAAGGCGTGGCGAAATTACACCGGTGCTCGTGGCGACCGCATTATGGCGCAAGCGCGAAAATTTGGAGCGCGCCACTATATTTCGAGGATGTCGAAATCAGAGAATAGTGTTGTTCTTTATTTTGAAGGAAACATTGCGGAAGATGTTTCGAGGTATATGATCGAAGAGATTGTTTTATATGATAATACAACTCCATACCCGATGTTTTTGGAAAATACGACATGTGACTTTTTGGATTATTGCGAGCATCTAAAGCAGTTAAAGAAAATTCGGGATGCGGCAAATCAAAAAAGATGGCGGGGCGAAGAAGTTCCCGAAAATGATGTACTTGAACTCTGCTGTCCAATTATAAGTTACGAAGAAAATTCGATTGAAATTAGGATTCCCGAAAGAAAGAACAATAAGTCGGTAAATGATATTCCCATAAATGGCTATATCGTCATGTCGATGACGGGCGAAGAAAGCCAGATTGCGCGCCAGCAAGATGCTTGGAGTAAAATTGCAGAAGGTAAATCGGGAATCAATTTTTTGGGGAACATTCTCGAAGGCTCTTTTGATTATATTCCGACGGGTAATTTGCCTAAAAAGGTATCTATAAGTAACCGGATTAGGGAAAAAATATTTAAGAATCCGCCAACAGACCGTCAATTAGAAGCGATTGATGCTGCCCTTAATACGCCTGAAATCGTGCTTGTTCAGGGGCCTCCCGGAACGGGAAAGACGACTGTGATAACGGCTGTACTTGAAGTTTTGAATGAGCTCCAGGATAAGCGTGGCGTTTGTGCGGGGCGAGTTCTTGCAACCTCGTTCCAACACGATGCCGTTGAGAACATGATTGAACGCATCAGGGTAAATTCTTTACCGACATGGAAATATGGAAAGCGCCAAGGATCCTCGGAAAGCTATAATGATCATATAGGGAAATGGTGCGACTCCGTTGTTGACCGTGTTTTGGAATCTAACCCGGAACTTCACATATCCCATGAGGACGAAACGTTCAATGCGTATGTTGCGGAATATGTTCACACTCCCTTGACAGAAAATAAGACTCGCTTGCTCGAATATATTCAATTGCTTCCGATTCCTGAAGAATATGCGAGTCGTGCTAGAAAATTGTTGAAGGGGTCTGCTCAAGAAAGGGAATCGAAAGGGACGAAGGGACTTTTGCGGAAAGTCAATGCACTAAGGGTGACAGAAAATTCTTATGCAGACGATGGGGCAAAACGAGTGGAGGATCTGTATTTTGGTCTAGAAGATTCCGGATGGTTTTTGGAACATGAGGCTGAACAGAGCCTTCTTATGGATTTGGTGATGGGGGGCACTCCCCAAAAAGAGCAGCTGGATGCTCTAGCGAAAATGAAGAAGGATTTGCTTGAAGAATTCTCGCCGCGGCCGGCACACATTGCCGTTAAAATTGATAGAGACGTTCAGGCTTTGTGTACGGAGATTTCCCAGTTACTCCATTCTCGTCGTGAAAAACAGTCTAAGAAGGAACAGATTCTTGCGGATTGGGTCGATGCGCTGAGGATTGGCCAAGAGTCTTTTGCAAAGGCCATCAAGGATTGTAATTTTGTTTATGCTGCAACGAGTCAGCAGTCTGTTGGCAAGGAAATAAATCGCCAGAAAAGAGCTGTAGAAGAAAACAATTCCCAGTATATAACTTTGTACGATACGGTGATTGTTGATGAGGCGGCGCGCGCGACGCCCCCTGATTTGCTGATTCCGATGTGTAAGGCGGTTAAACGCATTATTTTGGTTGGAGACCATCGTCAGCTCCCACAACTTGTCGATGATGACCTGTGCAACGAAGTGTATGATGCCCTGAAAAATAACGATAAATCCGCAGAAGAGGAGTCGTCTGTCGGTACAAAGGATCTTCTCTCGACTTATGAAGATGCCTTTGAGCTCAGTCTTTTTGAGCTGTTGTTCAAAAAGCTAAAAGATCTTGAAGAAAGAGATGGACGTAAGCGGACTATAACTCTTGACAAACAGTACCGTACTCATCCCGTTTTAGGGAAATTTGGATCGCGCTTGTTCTATGAGCCGTATGGTGAAGGATATGAATCTCCACGACCTGCAGAGGATTTTGCTCATGATCTCCCCGGAATCGAGAACAAGGCTGCGGTATGGATTGACGTGCCTCCTGAAGCGGGAGCGGAAAAACGGCAGGGCTCTAGCCGAATTCGTGAATGCGAAGCGGATTGTATTGTAGAAAAGTTTTTGGAATTCGTTCGGTTTCAGCAAGACGTTCCCAAGGAGAAAAAGCTGACTTTGGGCATTATTGCGTTTTATAGTGCTCAACGGGATCTTATACAAAGCAAATTAAGAGAACATAAGGAAGAATTAAAGGATGTCTCGTATAAGATTGGTACGGTAGATGCATTTCAGGGAATGGAATTTGATGTTGTGTTCCTTTCGATTGTTCGGTCGAAAGGGGCGATAGACTTTTTGACTCCGAATCGTCTGTGTGTAAGCATGTCTCGTCAAAAGAGGGTTCTGATTGCGGTGGGGTGTGCTAAGTTTGCAACATCCGATGCAGCACGAAGTCAAAAGATTCCGGCCTTGTCTGAATATTACGATTTGTGCAATGGAAAAAATGATGAAGGATTTGGGGCGGTTTTGACATGGAAAAGATAATTGGCGGTGTTGATTTTGATGCGGCAACTCCCATGAGGATTAGCCACAAAATTTTATGGCCCTGCTACGAGTTCGTTGCATCTGCGGAGGGCCTTGATGGTTATGCGAAAAATATCATCGAGGATACTATTCTTCGCCTTGTGGAGATCAAAATAACAAGCGAAGATGAGCTTGCGTCATGTATGGGGCTAGAAAAAGATTTGGTCTCGTTTGTGCTGTCGCGGCTAGAACAGCAGGATTATATTGATTCGTGCCGTCGGATAACGGATGAAGGGGCCAAACGTTTAACAGAATCATCTGAAATTCAGTATACCGATATTCATGTGTATGTCGATGCCATTTCGGGAAGGTTGCTCCCGTACTTTAATGTGATAGGTTCTGATAGATATTTTAAGTATTCTGACGGCAAAGAAAAATATGACGAAACATCGGGTGTGGAGATGTTTGAGTACAAAGGCTACTCGACGGCAGGAAAGGAAAAAGAGGAAAAGCAGAAAGCGTATAAGCTGCATTACGAAGAATCTTTTAATGTTGTTCCTGATAGACATACTGTGACGGCGATGTTGCATCGGTTGCACCCCGGAAAAGACAGTGTCTACGCTCAGATAGATGAGTCGCAGATGGCGAAAAGAAATCTGAGATGGTTTTTAATTGACGTTATGCAGCCTGAAGGCTCTTCGAGAGACTGGGTCTTTTCGGATGGCTTTGGAAAAATTTCGACATTCTTTACGGCGTCGCAAATAAAAAACGAGATAGACAGAAAATATATTGTAAATCTTAGGGAACGATTGCAGATTCAGACGAACGCCCTGAATACGGCAACGCTCTCGTCTGAAGGAAGGTTCCCAAAGCTTAAAGAGAAAATAGACCTTGTTGAAAAAAGTATGAGGGAGCTTCAAATGTCTGTTGATTCTCCGGATAGGGCAGAAATGCTTTTTTCGGCGGTTGCAGATTCTGTATTGTACTTGACGCAGCTTTCGGAATGGGTCTTGTTTTATTTATTGCACAAAGACAACGTTGCTGCAGACGCAATGAATTTCTTTGACACGATGGAGAATAATAGCGATGCTCCGTACTGTGTGGGTAGTTTGGCTTTTCGGTGTGCAAAGAGTATGGGGTTTGATCTCATTACAAAAGAAAGGGATGCTTTTTGCCAGAAACCTTCAAGAGTTGCTAATGCCTACCATCATTTACCGTCTCTGTTGCCATTACTCCCGCTCTTTTTAATCACGTTTGAAAAGGAGTCGCTTTTTAAGGGGTTTGCAGCGAAATATCCAGATTTTTTGCACATGATTCTTTTTTTGAACCTAAAGCGGGGCAGAAGTTTTCATTCAGGAAAGTTGGAAGATGAACTGCGCAAAGTTAAAGAATGCGTAGAAAAAGTTCATGAACAGATTTATTACCTTATAAACGACGCTCTTGGTGTAATGGTTAAAGAAAAGCATGGCCTGTCTTTTTTGGAAAAAATCAGCCTGCAAAACGAGAGGGACGAAGCGATAGGCCGCATGGAGGAAGAACTCGGATTTGCATTGTGCAATACACTGGATACGAGTTTAATCCGTTTTGTAACCGATATGGAACGGCGTGGAATAGATGCTGAAACGCTGAATAACGCCCTTGTTATTGATTTGTATCGAATATTGGAATACCTGTTTGTTTCGGCAAATAATCGATTGGGGAATGCTCTTCGAAATTCTGATTGGCAGAAGAAGGTGGTTGCGGCTGGTTTAGCTTTTTCTGAAAAACGGAATGATTCGGATTTTGCCGCTCTTGTCAAGACCCGAGAATATATGGTTGGAGCGGCTCTTGCTAGAAAACCCTCGTCTATGAATGCTGCGTGTATTGCTTTTTGTACCCTTGCCGAGAAAGCATTGTTGCAAAAAATCGCCCAAAGATGGGGAACTATGCTTGGCGATATAAGTTATATTGTCAAAAAGCGTGGACATGGCGAAATTCCTGAAAAGGTCGATTCTGCCCGTGTTTTTGAAATAAAAAAGCATGTGGTGGATATAATCCATTTCTTTGCAGAAGAAGGATTTCTTGTTTAAGTAAGTGAGTATGAAACTTAATAGGAGATAAATTTATGGCTGAAATGAGCTTGGATAAAGTCAAAGAATTTGTCGATCAAATCAATCCAATGATTGATGGAGCTGGCTGGGAATTGGCCCTCGTAAAAAAAGGAGAAAAAATGTCTTCTGAAGAAATAGATGGAAGAGAAGAGGCTCTATTGCAAAAGGAAAGAACCCATAAGGAGGAACTAGAAAAGTTCTTGCAGACGAAGGCTGATATTGAGGCTCGCGAAATAGCTATAGAGTCGCAAGAAAAGGCTTTTGATGCTATAAAGGAAAAACTTATGGCTGCGTCTGCGGAATTGGCTCAGAAAAAGGCGGACTTATTTAAAGAAGCAGAAAAATTAGCGTCGGGTTTGTATCAGGATCGCCTAACGGCTGTGGAATCTGAAGCCAAGAAGATTATTGAATCGGCTCAGGCATCGTCGGAGAAAACTCGTGCAGAAGCAGAGATCGGTGCGCAAAAAATACGAGAAGAGGCTTATGCTGCGGCGGATCAGATTCGTAAAGAAGCCGATGCTGAAAAAGATAGGATTATTAAACAGGCCGATGATGATGCTCGAAAAAAAATGGAGGCCGCCGAGTCCGATACGGCTTCCTTAAAAAAACAGATTGAACAGTTGATCGCCGAAAAGGCGGAACTGTCTGGAAAGAATACGGAACTTCGGTCACAGAACGAAGCTCTTGTTCAAGACAATGCGGCTCTGCTTTCTGAGAAGAATTCCCAAAAGGATGAGTTCAATAGAACGGCAGCGAGTTACAAATCAACAATGGATTCATACAAAAGCTTGAACGATTTGCTAAACCTGCATAATAAGGATGTCAAGACGTTCATTGATGAAATTAATGGATTGAACGCTCGGGAGCAAGAGCTTAACCAGCGTGAAGACGATTTGAATAAGCGAAATCAAAGGCTTTCTTTTGACGAACGGCGAAATGCGAATAAAGCGGATGCTCTAGATATACGCGAAGGTGATATCGAAACTGAAGTAAATAATCGTTGGCAAAGACTTTGTGCCGATAAAGATGCGGAGATTGTGTCTCTTCAAAAACAAACTCAGACATTGCGTGAAGCCCTTGCTGCAAAGTCGAGTATCGTAGCCTCGTTTGATGACCTTAAGGCTGAACTCGGAGGCAAGAACCCTGCAGAGGTACTGTTGGATTATCAGCGTGTTCAGCAGGAACTTGAATTGGCTGTACAGAAAATCAGCGAAACCCCGTCTTATGTTTTGAGGAAAACGGCAGAAGAGCTAAAGGAGAGGGAAGATCTCCTTAAGGACCGCGAAAATCAGCTGGAACAGGAAAAGAGGGACTTTGCCAATAGACATGACGATTATGCCCGTTTGCAAACCAAATGTGAAGATTTGTCTCAGCAAGTAGAGGATGCTGAACGTGACAAAAAAATCGTGGTGGAGCAGCTTCAACGATTGCGCTCCACCTACGAGAATCCCGCTGAACGAAAAGACCGTATTGCAGAAATCAACAAGGCGTTTGCTGGAGAGATGCAGCGTCAAGATAATGCCGCTGAAAGTGAAATTGCTTGGTTAGATTGCATTAACAAGAAAATCGAGGATAGCGGCCTGCATTTCCCTCGCCGTATTCTCGATGCATTCCATACGGCACTCAAGACTTCGGAAATGTCTCCCCTTACGGTGCTTGCGGGTGTGAGCGGTACCGGTAAGTCGGAACTTCCGCGTCTTTATTCTCGCTTTGGCGGCATAAACTTTTTGAGTGTTCCTGTTCAGCCGAACTGGGATTGTCAAGAGGCGATGCTGGGCTATTACAACTCGATAGACAATTGCTTTGAACCGACGGATATGCTTCGCCTTTTGGCGCAGTCGCAGCGTAAACCGGAAGACCAGAATGGGCTAAACGATTGCATAACCATGATTCTTTTGGACGAAATGAATCTTGCAAATGTTGAACTGTATTTTGCAGATTTTTTGAGCAAATTGGAAACTCGTCGTGGATTGGCAGAAAACGACCCCAATTTCCCCTATATTGGTGTGAAAATCGGGAGTAAAATGGAAAACTTCCCACTGCGTCTTGGCCGTAACGTGCTTTGGACTGGCACTATGAACAATGATGAAACGACCAAGACTCTTTCGGATAAGGTGATTGACCGAGGCATTGTTATTAATTTCCCACGTCCCAAAACGTTGATACGCTCTAGGACTGGGTCTCATCTTGCGGAACCGGCGGCTTTGTTGCCGAAGGCTGTGTGGAATTTGTGGGTTGATGGCGCTTATAAGTTTGATGAAAAACAAATTCTTGAATATAAAGATAAAGTTGAAAAAATTAATGAACAGCTTGGAAAGGGTGGCCGTGCTTTAGGACACCGCGTATGGCAATCGATTGAAAACTACATGTCTCTGTATCCTGGGGTTATTGCTGCCCAAAGTGACTATGAACGTAAACTGGCGATGGAGCGTGCTTTTGAAGATCAGCTCGTGCAAAAGGTGATGCCAAAACTCCGTGGTCTCGAGACTCGAGGTACACAGAAAGAAGTGCTGGATTCTATCAAGCTTGTTCTTCCTGAAACACTCCATGCCGATTTTGACAATGCTGTAAATCAGAACTATGGACAATTTATTTGGACGACATCAGGCTATTTGTTAAGGGAAGATGGTTCTAAGGATGATAAAGCGTCCGATAGTTCGGATGTCGGGGAGACTTCTCGCGAGGAACTAGCGCAAAAAAAATCGGTTGACCCTATTGTAGAAGAATGTGTTCAACTCATTAAGAAAGGCGAGTGCAAGAGAGATAAGGTGCAGATAAAGAACATTCTTGAAGATCGGGGGGCATATAGCCCGGACCGATTAAAGTTGGTGCTTTATATGACGAAAAAATAGAAGTGCGGTTGAGTATGGCGGAAGAACTGACTTCGATATATAGGCGGATTGCCGAAGGTAACGGAAAACAATATGAATTGTTGTTTTCTATAGTGGGAATGTTTTCTTCTGTAATGGAATTTGACCCGGTTACAGACGACCCGTTGCCAAGTACCATTGATGACGTCTTGTATGGAATTGCATCATTTGATATAAAAAAGATCGCCTGGCAGAATGACCGACTACAGCATATCGTGAATTTTGCATCTGTCGCCATTCGGAATTTGATAGAAGCTCTTCACGAAAAAAATCTGCGCGAGCACCTTATTACGCGTCCCGAAAAAATACGCGAGATAGATAGCAAGAGCATGATGTGGCTTTCCAAAAAGCCTGGCTTTACGGTAAAGCAAAAAATTGCCTCGGAACAGCGAATGATGGGCGTATTTCACACGACTAGCTTGGATACTGCAGAAAATCGCTTATTCAAGTCGTTTATGAAGGATTTGGATGATTTGCTGCTTGAAAAAGAAAACGCTTGTGCTAAAAGAGAGGTCTGCGTAAGCGACGAATTTAAACGTTTTGTTATGATGGTGCATAGTTGGTTAAAAAGTGATGAGGCTGAAGCTATAGGGCCGTGGAGGAATACACCGCCCAATAACACTCTTCTGAATGATAAAAACTATCGGAAAATATGGAAAGCTCACTTGATGCTTCAAAACTTGAACGAACAAGTTGAATTCGATTTGAATCGTTTGCGTGAATTGACGGCATCGTGTTATTTCTGGCTTAAGGCGGCATTGTTGAACCAAAGTGATAAAATTAGGTTCAAACAGAATGTCTTGATTCCCGACTATAAAAATCTTTTGCTTGTAAAGAATGGTGACTTGCTGGAATATCTGTATAACAAAAAAATATGGCAGTCGGCTAGGGCTGTGTTGGATGTGACGAAGCTGCCGGAAAAGCGTGAAACCTATGCCGATGTTTTAGATTGTGCGCAACAGTCATATAAGGCTTTTTTAGGAGATATTCCTGCTCTTGAAAGTTTTAAGTCGAATGATGAACAAGTTAGTAGAAAGATTAATGCGGTTGCGTCAGTCGATTTGAATTCGGTCAGGCCATCGTACCATATAGATGACGGTAAAACCGGATTGTTCTCTAAAAAACTAATTTATCAGGAGGTTGGAAAATATCCTTGCTCTTCGGCGAAGTCAAAATGGATTTCTACCAAATTAGATAAGGTCAAGACATTCTCGATACATTCTATTTTTGACGAAACTCTTCGTTCAGCAATTGATGATGAGGAGGATAGTAGAAATGCCGTAGCGAGAGCGTGTTCAGATTTTGCAAAAAATCTAAAAGATGAATTTCCCTGTCAAAAATGCATATACATTACGAACGACGATGTAGATGATTTTTCACCTAGTGTAAATGTCTTTAAGCGTTGCATGAATTCGGCATTCTCTAATGCCGAAATATTACCTCGGAGTATTGCAGTTCTGTTTTCAAAATTGGGAGATTTGCAAAAACGATTCCACCCCGATGACAAAATATATATCCGTGTTATTCATGATGATTATGAAATTAAGACGGTTGTTAGGATTGCCTATGATGATAAGTTGGCGAAAAAAAATCCAAAAACAAAAGGGTGGTTTTTTGAACGTTTAGGGTATAGTCGTATATCAGGATCTGTGCAGCGGCAAAAAAATGTTCCGCAAAATATGGAACGTACACTGACGGCGTGGGATGCGACTTTATTAAAGAATGCTTTTTCTGTAGATAAATTCCATTTTGAATGGGGTTCTTCTTTTGCACGGGTTGATGCTCGGAACAATGAGATTGTTGTTGATGCAAGTTGTGATGCCTCTATGGGAGGGATTGTTTATGACCGCTTGCAAAATGTTAGTCCCGATATCCCCCTTTGGTGCGATGTTTTGCCGAAGCTGAACATGATGGATTCAAACGGGGAACATGTTCTCGTTGAATCGGGCAAGGTGCGAGTTCGTCCTGTTGTTGGCAAGCCTGTGTCTATCCCGATTTCGTGGAATTTTATTTTCCCAAAAGGCAAACCATTTTACGAGTTTCCGCTTGAACAAGGAAATAAAAAATCGGTAGCGAAGTATTATGCTTATATAAGCGACTCTTCGTTCCCGCTTGAACAAGATGAAACATGTCGTTTGCACTTGACTTATACATACGGAGTACCACTCCCGTATAACCTTGAATTTATTTCTGTGTCGGACAAGCCTTCGTTTAGGTCCGTGACGGTCAAGTGGGAGAATAAGTCGCATAAGGATTATGTGCATGATATGCCTGTACCCAATTTTGTGCGTGAATATACCTGGGCTGACATGCATCACGTGTCAAAAAAGAATTCAGAAGAGACATCTGATTTAATTGAATCGTGGTTGCCAACGGAATATAAGAAAATTGATAATTCGGGAATTTTTACTATAACAGGTTCAGCTCATTCTAAATTTGAAGATACAAATGTATTTTTTATTCAAGTGGATTTTGAAACGAATGCAATTTGTTATATCGAGGCTAAGTATCCTGCGGGTATTGGTGATCAGGTTTGGGGATATATTCGAAATGTGCCGCGGGGTTTGCAACTTTTGGATCCCCATGTAATTGGAGGATCCCCAAAAGCGTGTGAATTTATGAAGTCACTTCGTTTTCCGGCAATAGTGGTTTGGAATAATGGGCGAAGCATTAAAGATTCTGAATGTCCTGATTCGTTTCGTAAGCAAACTGAGAATGTTTGTGATAAATTGAAAAAAATGTTGCCGAATAAAAATATTCCAAAATGTGTTATTGATGAATTTATGCATTTTTTGTCTTGTATGCATAAAGATGTACCAGATTGGTTTTACCCGTACTTTACCCATATTCTTGATAATATTAATTTGAATACGACTAGTTGGATTGCTTATGCATTGGGTGATTGCTCAATGGATTGGCAGAAGGAACTTTTGGCGAAAGTTATTAATCTGTCAGGCCAAATGAACAAGTCAATATATGCGATAAGGATAATGGCAATAGCAATGTGGCGCGTCAATGGATTTGTTTATGAATTAGATGAAAAAAATGTTAAGACTATAATTAAATCAATAAGAAATTCAATTAATTGGATGTCTATAGCAAATAAAGAGGAACAAGAAAAATACAAATCCCAACGTCGTCTGCTTTATACTGCTTGCCTTGAATGTCTAGTAGCGTTGTGTCGATTGCGTAAAACAAGGGATGGCAAATCTACTGGGGAGAAAATGTTGGCTACGCTATCCCCATCCTCGAATCCTGATGTGAAATTTATTGTGAATAAAATAAAAGAAGTGAACGCTCAAATTAAATCGTTCCTATCGTTCAATATAGAAAGACCTGTAGGTGATTCTACTCCAGAACTTCTGTATGCTGCGTATGGTTACCTATCTGGAAATATTGATTCAAATTCGATTAAGGTATTGGAAGCGGATTTTGGAGATTAACTCCCCCCCCCATTTTCTCTTTTCTCACGGTCAGCTTCGGCTGGCCTTTTTTGTTGCTTTTTGGAAAAAATTCAAAAAAAGTGGTTGTCAGATCGGGGAATGACTCTGATATAATGGTCGGAAAACGACGCGAGAGCGTCAAAACGGCACGATTAAGGAGTCCCCGCTGATGAAACCTAAAGACTTTATTGACTTGTTCCCTTTTGGCTATTTACGCCTTCGTAATCAGAACGGTAGCGTCGCGCTTACGCTCAATACGAAAAGCACGGAGGCTTATATTTTTGCCAAAAGGATCCTTAAATCCAACTGGATGCCTCCCATCAATCAGAGAGGGGCCGATCATTTGCAGCAGGAATTTGGAACCGTATGCACCATCATTGATTGGTTCAGTGATGATTCCTGCCGTTACTTTATTACTACGTCACTTGACGATTCGTTACTCCACTATAGACTTGTGTTGAATGCCTGCTTTGGTGATGATACATTCGAGGTTACGGGAAATTTTTACGAAAAGAAAAACGAAAACCACCGAAAAAGGGTCTGTTATGACCGCTATTTGAAAAAGCTGCCGCCTGATTCTTTAACGACCGAGGCTGACTTTACGAATGAATGCTACGACGTAATATTCCCGGACGATGCCTTGAGTCATTGTAGAAGGCTTGGCAATGTGATTGCGATGAATACTTTCTGCACGGCAAAGCCGAATACGCACGAACTTGAAAACGGAAAAATTTTGGAGGATGGCGATGAAACCGATGTCGATTGATTCTGATAAACGTCTTGCAGTGACCTTGGCTACTCGGCTTGGGGATATTCTCCACACGCCGAAAGGTACGAGTATCCGTTTGGTTTCTGTATTGGGCGAAGGTGGCGAGGGTGCTGTTTATGTGACGAATACGCCCTATGTGGCTAAGGTGTATAAGCCCGAAAAGACAACGACCCATAAGCTCGTAAAAATTCAAGCGATGGCTTCTGCCGGGATAAAGTTTCCAGGCATCAGTCTTCCGTTGGTGCCGCTGTACAATTCTCGGAATGAATTTGTGGGCTACCTGATGCAGAAGGCCGATGGCGTGAAAATCCGTACACTTTACCAAAAGCCGCTCCTTCTGAAAAAATTCCCTCATTGGTCCAAGAGGGACTTGGTTGAGCTCTGCGTGAACATCCTGGAAAAAATTGATTGCTTGCATAGGATGGGTATTGTCCTTGGCGATATCAATCCTGACAACATCCTTGTAAAGAAGCCAACCGAAGTTTACTTTGTGGACTGCGACTCTTACCAGGTGGCGGGCTATCCGTGCCCTGTCGGAACAATCCCGTTTACACCGCCGGAGCTCCAGAATCGTGGCAATTACGATCGCTACCTCCGCACGGTTGGCAATGAGAATTTTGCCGTGGCAGTCCTTCTCTTTTCGCTGATGATTACCGGGCAAATGCCGTACAATCAGAAGGGAGGCGATAGCGCCCAGCAGAATATCATCGACATGGATTTCTCGTACCCACTCGGAGAATCTTCGAACAAGAAAACTCCGAATGGCCCGTGGAGATTCCTGTGGAGCCACCTTCCGTTCTTATTGAAGGATGCTTTCTACAACACATTCAATAAGGGTGGTCGCTATTCTACCGAAGGTACGCGCTTGAGTGCTTCTGAATGGCTGAAGAAATTCAAGGAGTATTTGCGACTGCTCGATTCGGGAAAGCTTGGCGAACAGGATGAAATGTCTACGTGGATTTATCCGACTCGTTTCAAGAAGCAGAAGGGCAAGGTTTATGTGGAATGTCCATACTGTAAAAACGAAGCTGAACAGAGTTGGATTGACAAGAAAGGTGCCTGCATTGAGTGCTTGCGCAAGCGAAGGCTTGCTCACCATCGCAGTTCTGAAAGCCCGCGTGTATTGCGGAAATCCCTATCCCAGCCCTCGTTTAGCGGAATATTTGGCTCCCTGTACCGCCTCTTCGGCTAAAAACCAAAGGTTTAACAAAATCAACAACAAAAAAAGGAAAAAACATTATGACGAACGATAAACTCCTCAACATTGAAGACCTCGAAAACAACCCGTCCACCCGTGTGCCTGTGTGCCTCGTTCTGGACACTAGCGGTTCCCTGGAAGGCCAGCCGATCAGCGAACTCAACGAAGGAGTCAGGTGCTTCTACGATGCTGTGCGCAGTGACGAGACCGCCCTGTACGCCGCAGAAATTGCCGTCGTGACATTCGGTGGATCTGCCGTGCTCAAGACCGATTTCAGCACTCTCGAGCATCAGCCTGATTCGCCGAACTTTTTCGCTCATGGTGGCACGCCTATGGGCGAGGCGATGAATATGGCGCTCGACTTGCTCGAAAAAAGGAAGGGCGAATATAAGGCCAGCGGTGTGGATTATTATCAGCCGTGGATTGTGCTCATGACGGACGGGAAGCCGAATGGCGACAGTTCGGAATACACAAGGGCGGTTCAGCGTACCTGCGAAATGATCAACAATCGCAAGCTGACCCTTTTCCCGATCGGCATTGGCGAAGACGCAGACATGAATGCTCTGGCGGCGTTCTCTCCGAAGCGCCGCCCGCTCAAGTTGCAGGGCCTGAACTTCAGGGAATTTTTTGCTTGGCTTAGTGCTAGCGTCTCGAAGGTTTCGCAGTCTGCTCCGGGGGATAAAATCCAGCTGGACGTCGATGGCATCAAGGGCTGGGCAGAGTTGTAGTATGTGCTGGGTTACCGTACAAAGTGCCGTTCAGGGGCGTGGCCACTTAAGCTCGGGTACGCCTTGTCAGGATAAGACCTTCTCTATTGTCAAGGACGGGTGCTCCGTATGCGCCCTTGCCGATGGAGCGGGCTCTGCGAGCCATTCCCATTTTGGTGCCGAGGCGGTGACTCGGGCAATCTGCAACTTTATGGCAGATAACTTTGACTTTGTCATTGACGAAGAAAATGGTGTCGCTGTAAAGAAGCACATCCTTGAAGTTGTCGGCCAGCGTCTTGATGCTCTCTGTGCGGAACAAGGCTGTTCTGTCAGGGACCTTGCCTCTACGCTCCTGTTTGTTGCCGTGAAGGCAGGGAAGTTCGTGATTTGCCACATTGGTGACGGCGTCATCGGTTATTTCAAGAATGGCAAGGTGCTGGTGGCGTCTCATCCGGAAAATGGTGAGTTTGCGAACACTACGGTCTTTACGACATCGAATAACGCCATTGCAGGTATGAAGCTTATCAAGGGGAACTTGAATCAGATTTCGGGTTTTGTCTTGATGTCCGATGGTTCGGAAAATAGCTTTTATAATAAACAAAAAAAGGTCCTATCTCCTTCCCTTGCTCGTTTATTTAAGCTTGCTTCTATTTGTGATGGTGAATTCATGTCGCAAGGGCTGCATGATTCGCTCGAAAATTGTGTCAAACAGAAAACCTCCGATGACTGCAGCGTGGTGTTGATGTCGCAGCTCGCAAAGGGTAGGGGCTTTGTGGATTTTGCGGATGCAGACAAATGTGAACTCCTTCGGCTTGCCGATACACGATCTTCTCGAAAAAGATTGAAAAGTTTCGAGGATGTCCTAGATGCTTTGCGATCTTGGAGTTCCTATCGAATGACTAAGCGAAGACTGCGTTGGCGAGGGAAAAAACTTGACAGAATTCTCAATCGCCTATCCAAGGCTAGTCTTATTCTAGTTCGTGAGGATGGGTGTTACAAATCAGTTCTTAAAAATGGATAATAGCGGTTGACGCAATCATATGAAAAGACGATGAAACGTGTGAGGGCGCGGTTGCCCCAAATCTCTCAAAACAATAGGAGACACTATTATGAAAAACAAGTCCATCAACAAAATTCTGCTCGCTCTTTGCCTGTTCGTGTTTCAGGCGGTAGCCATTGCCGGGGACTACCATGCAAGTGTCACGCAGAATATCCAGATACCTGGTGGCCGGTATGCTGCCGATGTGTCATCTGCGTTAATCCATTACTCGGCCCTTCCCAACGGTTGGCTTAATCTCCTGTACAAGTTCGAAATAGATACGGACGATGAGGAAAGCGAGAATGAGTTTATCCGCGGTGTTATTAGGTTTTCAAAGAAGGATTTCCACATTTTTGCGTTCAATGGCCTGCAGAGCTATGAGTTCGAGGATGGGCATCATCCCTTAATCTTCGATCGGTGCGACTACGTGGAATTCCTTGTTCCGGTCAAGGATGGTTGGGAGGGCGCTATCGAAATACAGATGACGCTCTCGAACGATGATGTTGGCAAGGACCTGCCTGTGGAGATATCCTTCGATGGCTATGAAAGACCGATATCCTCTTATCTCCCGTTCTCTTCGAAAAAATCCGTTCAGGCCAAGATTTCGGATGGGGACATATCTTCCGGCGAAGGCGTTATGGAAAGTATCATGACGGAATACAAGTCGTTTCCTATGCCAACATCCGTAAAGCGTTACACGATTCAGGTGGTTGAGTAAAATGATTAGGCGCCTTTTCATCCTTTGGGGCTTTCTACTCTTTTCGGAGTGCTTTTCGCAGTTCTTGTTTGACTCCTCGAAAAGCATCTACAGTAGTTATACCCAAATTTTTAATACCGAGAAAAGCGTTGTAGACGAAAGCCTTTCCGTATATGATTCCGCCAAGAAGGTTTTTGACACGGAAAACTCCGTCTATGACAAAAGCTTGATGGTTTTCGGTAAAGGTGAAGGCGAATTCGGCGTTTATGAAGTCGTCGCTGAAAATGGTTTTCAGAATACCGCCCAGTCAGTTTCGGAAAGTTCCGAATACAGCATTGTCGAGTCATCTGTTTCTGGAATTTTCGGAAAATGGCATAAGATGGTCTTGGCGGCCGATCCGAAAACAAAAGCGGACTTTGTCAGGTATCTTGCGGACTGGCAGTGGTCCCAAAAAGAAGATTTCCTTACATATTCTTCGAACCGTGCCGAACAGGAAAAAAGGGTAGAGCGTTGCTACAATGCCGCTATTGCAAAGTTTGGAGTTGGTGCAGCCATTGTCGGGACTGTATGGGTTGTTTCCTGGGTAGTCCCTGGCGGGCAGGTACTTTCGGTATCGCTGCTAGTGATTGCCAAGACGACTACCGTTGCCACGCTTAGCGGTGGTGCCGTTGGAGGGCTTTTGTCTGCGGGGATTTCCTATGCGCAAGGGAGCCGTGGCGAGGAATTGCTCTATGAGACCGTAAACGGTGCTGCCGACGGCTACCTGATTGGCGCTGTGACGGGAGCTGTCCTTGGATCGTATTCGGCAGTGAAAACGTTTTCGAAAGCAATTGCCGTCGAAGGTAATGTATACACGAAGTCCGGACTTGTATTTAACGGGAAGGGTGTCGAAATCGGCAAGACGATCCGGTTTGCCGGGGTGGAAAATGCCGACGACATCTATTATGTCGGAAAAAATTCCGCATCGATTTTCGACAAGTCCGGCACGGAAGTTGCGAAAGTTGCCAAGTACAAGGACAACTTTGTTGTGTACAATGACAAGGGTCGAGTTCTAGGATACGTAAAGGATGGAGAACTGCAGTCTTACTGCGATCCGTATAGCCCCGCACTTATAAAAGGGCAGAGTAGGGCGCAGCCTGGCTATTACACGACGGAAGAAGTGAAGAGCCTTGCAAGGGCGAATGGGCAGTACAATCCCGCGACAGGAAACTATATTGATGCTGTTGATGGCACGGAAATCATTGGTACGCCTGAAATGGGGCATGTCGCAGGTCGCGAGTACACGAACGAACTGCAGCGAGCCTTTATGAACGGCCTTACGGAATCTGCGTTTAAGGAAAAAATGCGTGATGCGTCTATTTACCAGCTTGAAAGCGTAGCGGGGAATCGGAGCCACGCAAGGGAAGCCGTCAGGCTGACGATCGATAGCTTCCGTGGAGTAAACAAACAAGTAGGAGATGAATTATGGAACGCATTGTCAACGCGATAATTGAAGATGACTTTGAATGGTTTGTGGAACTGGTGAAAAAAACCGGTTTTGATCAGGTGGATTCAAACGGTTTTACGCCACTGATGTATTGCATTCTGCATGAAAGGCCGCGGATGGTTGACTTCCTGCTTGAAAATGCAATCGATGTGAACAGGCAGAACGGCGTCGGGAATACGGCTCTTTTCTATGCGATTTTCAAGTCGAAGGACAAGATCGGGCTGATTGAAAAGCTCCTGACAAAGGGTGCCGACATGAACATCGCGAACGGGGCCGGGGTTTCGCCTTTGTCCTTGGCGAATTCCATGGCGAACGAGAATGTCAGGAATTTTATGAATAATTGGAAAAAATGAAATTTTTTTCGAAAACCTATTGACATCCCTTTGGGATTTAGGTATATTATAGCCAAGTCGAGGTTCGACTTCGGCTTTCTATTTTTTCAGTCTGTTTCGGCAGGCACCCGTTCGTCAGAACGGAATCTATCTAACATAGGCCATTAGGGCTGCTCCGTAAATTCCACAGCTTTGCTGTGGCCTGCTTTTGCGTCTTGGCGGGTGAAATCTAGGCGGCTAGGAGCTGTTCGCGTGGCCACAAGGATGGATCCTATGACGAACGCAATCAATCCCCAGAACAATTTCCAGAACACCGACAGCCGTTTCGTGCGTTTCGCCAAGGATATCCCCATAGTGGTGAATTGGCACATAACAGAGTGTTGTAACTACAAGTGTTCCTTCTGCTACAGCGACTGGAACCGTCTCGACGAGGTCTGGAATAAGCCCGAAAATGTCCGCAAGGTCATCGAAAACATTGCCAGTTACCACGCTGAACACTTTGGTGCAGGTGCTGCTCGTTGGCGCCTGAGCGTTGTCGGCGGCGAACCGATTCTTTTCCAGAAAAAGACGCAGTTCGTGGTTGAAACGGCTGTTGCTTGCGGTGCCGAAGTTTCGGTAATCACGAACGGATCTCACTTGGAAAATATTTTCCCCTTTGCCCGCCTGCTCTCGCAGGTGGGGGTGTCGCTCGATTCCTTCAGCCATGAAACGAACATGAAGATTGGTCGCCAGTGCAATGGCCGTACGCTTTCTTTCGAAGATATTTCGGATAAACTTACTGCTCTCCGTGCCATCAATCCGAATGTCCGCATAAAGGTGAACACTGTCGTCAACCAGAACAACTTCGGTGAAGTCCTTGTAGACAAGGTCGCCGCCCTTGGCGCTTGCAAGTACAAGATTCTGCGTCAGATGCCCTTTGGTGACAACAAGGGTATTACGGACGAACAATTCTACACGTTCATCCGTAACAATTACCGCGAAGATTTTTTCGGTAAGGCCGATGGCGTACGCCACATCTTTATCGAAGATAATTCGGTCATGATCCAAAGTTACCTGATGATCGCCCCTAACGGTTGCCTGTTCCAGAACGGTGGCGCGGAATACCGCTACAGCCGTCCGCTGATGGATATCCCGTTCGAGTCAGCCTTGAAGGAAATCGACTTTGCGGAAGAGCGTTTTTTCAGCCGCTACACGTCAACGGCGACGGAGTCGATTATCGCCCGAATGCACGAAAAGGCTGCGTAAAGGGCCGTGCCTCTTGGGGCGAAAAAAATCTGGTTGACACCGTGAAGGTTTCGACTGATATAACGTCCACAAACAACATAGGAGAGAACACCATGCTCATACTGATAGCAATCATCCTCGGAAAAATCCTCTAGGCATAAGCCTCGCCCTGCCCGGGGCGCAAACTTGGGCCCGTTAGCCTTCGGTAAAAGGCCTTCTATCTCATCATAGGCCAATGGCGGCTGGTGCCGCTAAAGGTCACGTCAACACACGACATCGGGATGTCCCCGGTATCGTTTTGGCCGCAATGCCAAAGGAGATAGAAGTATGACGACTCAGAACGCAAACATCGGATACCAGCTGATTGAAAACGCCCGTAATTACGGTGACCAGGCCTCGATTCAGGCTCTTTACCGCTATTACGAAGATTCCTTCAAGAAGGCGGCAATGGTCCATTTCAAACGGACTCCTTTCGACTTCGACGTGGCGTGGTTGCCGAATAGCGACCGACGCAAGCAGGGGGTTGTCTTCAGTAACGCTTATGACGCCTTCGTGGATGCTTATAGGACGTACGACGAATCGTGCAACGCCAATTTTGAAACATGGCTCAGCAGAAAGATTGGCTGGCATTTCGCCGGTCTGCAAAGGAAGGCTGCTCGGTACGGCCAGCGTATGATACGCTATGGCGAAGAACGCGAAATCTCGGAAGGTGGCAGTGTCCTGTATCAGAATAAAAAGTACGGGCCGCAGTCTGACATCGATAACGATTCCCGCAGGGCTTGTGATTCCTACAATGCCGACGATACCGATATGGTCAATGAGGTTCTGGAGTCGATGCAGGAAGAGAGCGCCGCCCGCAGGAATGCCGAGGCCATGTACCAGATTCTTTTGGAAGAAGGTGACTGCACGATGAGTGACGTGGCGGATCGGCTCGGGGTTAAGCGCCAGGCAATTTCCAAGTGTTTCGGATCGTACAGGGCGTATTGCCCCAAGACCCTTTGCGAAAGGGTCCATGAAAAGTTGAGGCAGAATGCGGACCGAAGTTCTGTCGCGACAAAGGCCTCGAAATTCTGAGTCCCTTACGGTTGATGCATCGCATAAGACAAAAGATATACATCATCAAAAGGAGTACCGATTATGACAAATTTTCAGAATTACCGTGAATACGAGATGAGTTGCAAACTACGCGACAACCTCCCACTCGACGTAATGATCGTGGGGGCGACAGGTGCTGGCAAGTCAACGCTGGTAAATGCACTGTGCGGAGCTTCGTTTGCGCAGGTGGGCAAGGGCGTAGACCCCGAGACGATGGATGTGAAGCGCTACACGCTCAACAGTCATTTTTGCGTGTGGGATACCCCGGGGCTTGGCGACAGTGCCTCGGCCGATGCGCGCCACAAGCGTAAAATCGTCGACCATCTGTTGATGACATACGAGAGCATGGGCAAGCGCCACAGTTTTATGGACATGGTGCTGGTGGTGCTAGAAGGCGGCATTCGCGATATGGGTTCGTGCTACTCGCTTATGAACGAGGTGATTGTGCCGAACATTGATCGTGACCGTATTCTAGTGGCTATCAACCAGGCGGACATCGCCATGAAAGGGACTCATTGGGATTACGCGTACAACAGGCCCGATGCGGTTCTTGAATCGTTTTTGCGAGACAAGGCCGAATCGGTGCGTCGCCGTGTTTACGAGGCCACGGGTGTATCTATCCAGGAACCGGTATGCTTTTCTGCCGAGTCGGGCTACAACGTAAATGCCGTGGTGGATGCCGTGATAGAACAGATTCCGCGGAAACGCCCGGATGTGCGCCGTGCATAAAGTTGAAAAAATTTGGTTGACACTTGTATGGCATCGATTGATATAAAGGTAAACAAATTCAAAAAGGAGTCAATTATGACAAACGCAAAGAACAATCAGGAATTCATTTCGAAGATGGAACACGATATCGAATTGTCGGCATTGCCCGAAGCGGTCAAGCGCAAGCTGATTGCGAACCTGCTTCTGCTCAAGGCCAAAAAAGTGAACCTCCTCATCACGGGTGCCACGGGCTGTGGCAAGAGTTCGACCATCAACGCGCTCTTTGACGCCGATGTGTCCAAGGTGGGTGTGGGGGTGGATCCCGAGACGATGGATATCGAGAAGTATGAACTCGGTAACCTGATTCTGTGGGATAGCCCGGGGCTTGGCGACGGCAAGGAAGCCGACAACCGTCATGCGAAAAATCTGACGAAAAAGCTCCTGGAGCGCGATTCCGAAGGCAACCCGCTGATCGATCTCGTGCTGGTGATTCTCGACGGAAGTTCCCGCGACATGGGAACCTCTTTCGAACTCATTAGCAACGTGATCGTTCCGAACCTGGGTGAAGACAAGTCCCGCATTCTGGTGGCGATCAACCAGGCCGACATGGCTATGAAGGGTCGCGGCTGGAACCGTGAGGATAACAGGCCCGAGCCCGAACTTGAGCGATTCCTGAACGAGAAGGTGGAATCGGTACGGCGTCGCATCAAGGAAAGTACGGGTGTTGACGTGGAGCCCATCTACTATAGCGCAGGCTACAAGGACGGCGACAAGCCGCAGCGTCCCTACAACTTGACCAAGCTGCTGTACCAGATTGTTCACTACACCCCCAAGCAAAAGCGCACGATTTACGTGAACAACATCAACCGCGATCGCGAAATGTGGAAGGACGACGATGACCTCAAGGACTACCGCAACAGCATCCTGGACGATATTGTTGAATCGATTTCGGACTGCGCCGATGTCGGTGCCGATATCGGTGAAAGCCTTGGAGGTCTGTTCGGCAGTGCGGGGCGTGCTGTGGGGCGTGTCGCGGGCCGGGTTGTCGGAAGCGCCTTCGGTGCGATCAAGAGCATCGCGAAGTCGTTCTTCGGCGGCATCTTCGGCTGGTAGCGCTCCTGCGCAAAAGACTTACGGCCCCTTGTGTTGTGGCTGGGCGGTCCCGGTGAAAGCCGGGGCCGTTTGTGTTTTTGGGGCATCGAGGTTCGAATAACTAAAGGAATCTGTTTTTTCTGCAAGATTTGCCCCTTTTTTGGCGAAAAATGGGTATATTTATGGTGTCCGGTACGCGTGGCCGGGCTGCCGCTTGACATTATTACGAACAACATTCGTGTTTCATTGCCGAAATTCGCTCAAAAACGCCAATTTCGGGTGCTTTTTAGGGATTTGTAAAGAAAAATTAAAATTCCAATAAGTGTTTTTCTGTGCAGTTGTTTAAAACGGCGCGCTGGAGCCCTTTATTTATGCGGCTTCCAGAGGGGTACCCCCTGAAAAGCATTACTCTCGCAAGAGAGATTAAGACAGTTTATTTCCATGGTATTACCTCCGGAAGATTTGTTCCCTGAAAAGCATTACTCTCGCAAGAGAGATTAAGACTCGACACATTCGTTCACGAAGGTTTTGGCGTCGTTCACCCTGAAAAGCATTACTCTCGCAAGAGAGATTAAGACTTTTTACAAAGGTCAAGAATTGTTTCGCAACCTTTTCCCCCTGAAAAGCATTACTCTCGCAAGAGAGATTAAGACCCATTCGGTAGTAGATACAAGACGCCGCCGTCATCCCCCCTGAAAAGCATTACTCTCGCAAGAGAGATTAAGACGACCTTAACTTCGTCACGGGCATTGAGAGCATCTTCGCCCTGAAAAGCATTACTCTCGCAAGAGAGATTAAGACGCCTTCTTCGCAGCATCAATGAAAGCCGCAATTTTTTCAACCCTGAAAAGCATTACTCTCGCAAGAGAGATGGCAACCTATCGGTTGCCTGCTTGTCGGCTCGGAAATGGTCCCGCAAGCGGTCCCGCTTCACTCGCCTCTGTCGCAGTAAGACTCGTTCACGCCCAAGTCATCCTCGACCGAAGGGAGGGGATCCACAAGTCACTCTCGCAAGAGAGATTGGCTGCTCGCAGCCCAAGTGTGAGGTTCAGCTATGCCGGTGTGCAAGCACCCCGTCGCAGCGTTCGCCTTGGACACTTGTAAGACAGGGAAAGCGTTAAATGAGTGCATGTCATGCCGGACACCGTTCCGGCATCGCCAATTTCATTTAAAGAATAAGACTCTCGCAAGAGAGATTCTGTGCCTGCGGTACAGCAAATGCTGGGCTCGGTCATGGGTGCGCGAGCACCCCCGCGACTCTCGCCCTGGGCATTTGTGCAACCTAACGGCTGCCTGCTTCTCGGCTCGGAAATGGTCCCGCAAGCGGTCCCGCTTCGCTCGCCTCTGTCGCAGTAAGACTCGTTCACGCCCAAGTCATCCTCGACCGAAGGGAGGGGATCCACAAGTCACTCTCGCAAGAGAATTTTTTCAAAATTTTGGTTGACATTTCCATTTGAAAAGGCAATAAAAAGATGGATGGGTGCAATGGTGCACTCTCGAACCTTAACGGAGGATACCTCAATGAGTCCGATTATCGCATCTGTCGACGAAACTGAAATCGAAATCCTTGCAAATCACTGCTAATCACCGAATATTATTTCAATCAAAAGCAATAAACCCTGGTATTAAAAACTGGGGCTTTTCACGTATCGTGACTTCTTTTGCAAGAGAGAATTTTTTTATCTTAGTTGACACTTTTGTTGTGCGTAGCGATATAGTATGTGTTGAGTGGCTCCGGTGAAAACCGGGGCCGTTCGTGTTTTTGGTGGTTGACATTTTTCCGAAACGAAAAGACATAAAGGTTGTAGGGGCGCAAAGCCCCGGACTCAACTCAAAAAATGGGGAATCTATGCTATGCATTTGTATGTAACCGAACAGGGAACCCGCCTGGGCAAAAACGGCGGGCATCTAGTGGTTCAGCGTGACGGCTGCACCATCGACGACATCCTGCTGTCGGAAGTGGATTCGCTTTCGCTCTTTGGTGCGGTCCACCCGACAACCGATGCGATGCTCGCGCTGCTTGACAAGGGGGCCGACATCGCTTTCCTGAGCAGCGGTGGACATTACAGGGGGCGCCTGATTTCTGCGGTCGGGAAAAATGTCACTCTGCGGCTCGGGCAATACGACGCCTACCGCGACAGGGAACGGGCTTTCGCGTTGGCCAAGGGCTGCGTGGTGCGAAAACTCGAAAACGGCCTGTGTGTTTTAGATGCCTACGCCAGGAGCAGACACAATCCCTTCCGCTTTGAAAATCGTAACGAATACATAAAAAATCTTGAAATGGCCCGTAACTTGCAAGGCGACGACCGCGATGCGCTCCGAGGGTACGAAGGGAATGGTGCTCGGATTTATTTCAAGAATTTTGCCCACTGCATTACATGCGGTTTGAATTTCCCGGGGCGCAAGTATCGTCCAAGTACAGACCCGATAAACGCTCTGCTTTCTTTTGGGTACACCCTGACGGCACGGTCGCTGGATTCGCTGCTGGAATCCTACGGCATGGATCCGATGGTCGGCTACCTGCACGAACCCGTGTACGGACGCAATTCACTTGCGCAGGACCTGCTGGAAGAATTCAGGCACCCCTTGGTGGACAGGCTCGTTCTCTTCTTGTTCAATAGGCGGATTTTGGCTGGAGCGGATTTCGAGACTCGAATGAACGAGGGTAATGACGGACAACTTTATCTTAAGCCCGACAAGTTGCGGGTGTTCTTGCGGCATTACGAAGAGTTCATGGAACGGCCGAACGGAATTTACGGTGACATGGCGAATCTGCCATGGCGGAGCGTCATGCGGTTCAGGGTGGAAGAGTTCCGCCGGGCTATACTTGACGGGAGCGAAATGCGGGAACTGGTGTGGACTCCCGATTACAGTGAGTCGGCATGAAGTATCTGGTCTCTTTTGATGTGTCGAGTAACAGACGTCGCCGCTCGGTGGTAAAGCTTTGCCTCTCTGTCGGGTTCAGGGTTCAGAAGTCGGTGTTCGAGTCTTTTATGGATGCTAGGCAGCTGGGTGACTTCGAGTTCGAGATGGAAAAGATTATCGATCCGGAAACGGATTCGGTGAGGATGTACCCGATCGACGCTCAGGCGGACACCGGAGTGCGGATTGTCGGGAACGGCAAACGGATCGAAAATCCCGCCTTCAAGGTGCTTTGAAGTGAACCGTTTTTGATTATTCGCGGGATTTTTCACGGCGAAAAGCCCTTTTTTGGCGAAAAATGGGTATATTTATGGTGTCCGGTACGCGTGGCTGGGCTGCCGCTTGACATTATTACGAACAACATTCGTGTTTCATTGCCGAAATTCGCTCAAAAACGCCAATTTCGGGTGCTTTTTAGGGGTTTGTAAAGAAAAATTAAAATTCCAATAAGTGCTTTTCTGTGCAGTTGTTTAAGACGGCGCGCTGGAGCCCTTTATTTATGCGGGTTCCAGAGGGGTACTCCCTGAAAAGCATTACTCTCGCAAGAGAGATTAAGACCGAGCTTATTATTACACGGCATCGTGGTATCCCCCGACCCTGAAAAGCATTACTCTCGCAAGAGAGATTAAGACTCAACATACCTTTATCGTTTACAGTCAACATATTATTATCCCCTGAAAAGCATTACTCTCGCAAGAGAGATTAAGACAGAACGCTACGGCTAACTTCGTCTTCGTTCTTTTCAAGCCCCTGAAAAGCATTACTCTCGCAAGAGAGATTAAGACAGAACGCTACGGCTAACTTCGTCTTCGTTCTTTTCAAGCCCCTGAAAAGCATTACTCTCGCAAGAGAGATTAAGACCCGCTGATTTCAAGACCGTTTTCGGTCTTACGGCCTTTCCCTGAAAAGCATTACTCTCGCAAGAGAGATTAAGACTTCAAGACTGTCTGCCCTCTTAAGGGCTTCGGAGAGCCCTGAAAAGCATTACTCTCGCAAGAGAGATTAAGACTGTAGTACGAAATGATGTAGCCATCCGTTGCTTTATCACCCTGAAAAGCATTACTCTCGCAAGAGAGATTAAGACCGAAACGGCTGTTCCAAAGTTCCTTCGGATACCTAGCCCTGAAAAGCATTACTCTCGCAAGAGAGATTAAGACAAATGGCTTCCCGCAGCCAAGAGATGAGACTCTTGAGCTCCCTGAAAAGCATTACTCTCGCAAGAGAGATTAAGACAAATGGCTTCCCGCAGCCAAGAGATGAGACTCTTGAGCTCCCTGAAAAGCATTACTCTCGCAAGAGAGATTAAGACCTTTTAACTACCTCCTTCCAACGTTCATCCTTAATGTAGCCCTGAAAAGCATTACTCTCGCAAGAGAGATTAAGACTTCCCAACTCGGACACAATTCATTGTCACTGAGGAACCCTGAAAAGCATTACTCTCGCAAGAGAGATTAAGACTCCATAAACCACCAGCAATTTGATGCATATCAACTTTACCCTGAAAAGCATTACTCTCGCAAGAGAGATTAAGACACGCTTAATAGAGGATTCATTCTCTGCAACGTTCTCCCTGAAAAGCATTACTCTCGCAAGAGAGATTAAGACTGACGTTGGAGGGGAGGTCTTCCTCGGTGCCGACGTTGCCCTGAAAAGCATTACTCTCGCAAGAGAGATTAAGACTAAGTGCAAGCAAATCTTCATCCGAAATCGTTTTCAAACCCTGAAAAGCATTACTCTCGCAAGAGAGATTAAGACTAAGATCCTTTTCAAAGATATCAGAGTACTTATCGCCCTGAAAAGCATTACTCTCGCAAGAGAGATTAAGACCGTCACGGATGGCTCGCCAATTCCCGTCGATCGCCTTCACCCTGAAAAGCATTACTCTCGCAAGAGAGATTAAGACACATCGGCAAGAAGCTTCACCTTCCCGCTATTTTGAAGCCCTGAAAAGCATTACTCTCGCAAGAGAGATTAAGACTGCATTAACGTTGATTTCCAATTTTCTACCTCTTATAACCCTGAAAAGCATTACTCTCGCAAGAGAGATTGCAGCCTACGGCTGCCAAATGGTCGGTTCGGTCATGCCGGAATGCAAGCATTCCGTCGCGACGCTCTCCTTATCCATTTGTAAGACTTGAAAAGCAAAACTCGAATGCATGTCATGCCGGACACCGTTCCGGCATCGCCAATTTCATCTAAAGTAAAAGACTCTCGCAAGAGAGATATTTTCAAAAAATTGGTTGACACTTTTGTTTGATTTGCTGATATAAATAGTGCCGGGCGCATGGGGCTCCCGGTTCAAACAAAGAGGTCGATTATGAAAAATGTTCATCAATCTATAGGCGTACTTCCATGGGGCAATCTGCCCGATCCGCCGATAGGCAAACGTGGCTAGAGTGTTTCTCGGCCACGGCCGTTTCGGTATTGTTTTGTGTCCCTCCAGGGTGGCTCCGGTGAAAACCGGGGCTTTTTTTAATTAACGGCAGTGGTGCATTGTTTTTACAAATCTTTTACAAAATAGCACTTGCCAAAAATTTCCCATATTCTACATTTCTGCTGCGGTTCGAAATAGTGCACCGAGACATCCAAAAGAATTTGGATGTTTTTTTAAATGGAGCACTATATGGAGAAAAAGAAAAGAAAGCGACTTCACGACCCCTTCTTCCGTTGGCTTTTCGCCGTAGTCAAACATCTTAGATTGCTGCTGGAGCTGTCGGGGAAGGTGAACGCGGAAGTCGGAAAATTCCTATCGATGGTGAATCTTGATACGCTCGTGCGGATTCCCGATTCGTATTCAAATGTCGATGATACGGGCGAAGCGGATCTGGCTTTCCGTGTAAATGTTGCGAGCGGTGCACCTGTTCTCGTAGGGATTTTGCTCGAGCACAAGTCTGGCCGTGATCCGAATGTATTCGAGCAGATTACGAAATATGCAAATTCGCTTATGAAAATGCGGGATAAGAATAGCGACTTAATGCGCTTGCCGACAATGGCCATCATCTTTTACAATGGCCATGAAAACTGGGATCCTCTCAAAGAGTTTAATGACGAGTATCCCGAATACTTTCGCGGATGGTCGTTGCCCTACCGTTGTACATTCGTGAATATGGCGGATATACCCGACCGGGAATGTCTCGCTTGCAAGTATGTCGAGGTGGGAATGGGAATTGCAGCGATGAAGTATGCGTTTAATGGAAAGAAACTGGTTGAGATTTTGCCTAGTTTCAAGGAATCCTTGGCGAAGCTTCCTCCTTACAGGGTGTCTTGTCTTCTGCATAAAATTAGTGTATATTTAGGAGAGTATGTCAACGAAGACATTCAAAAGGAGCTGGACATGGCGTTCGTTAGCGTAGGACAAAAGTACGGGTTCGTGAGTGCCGGCGACGTGTTCCGTAAAAAGCTCACTGACGCCCATAATGAAACCGAAAAGCAGCGCCAAAGGGCGGAAAAGGCGCGTGAAGTTGGACACGACGACGTTTTCGATGTTTTGCAGGATATGGGGATACCGTCTGAAAAAATTGAGGAAGCTCGGACGAGGCTGGCCTCACTCAATGATGGCGGAGCAAAAGTCAAGTAGAGCGTCAACGACCTGAAAAAAGAGATCCTCTACCCGTTTCAAAAAAATAAAGTATTTATAGACTTTTTGCCGAGAAAAGTTCTCGGTATTTTGAAATTTTCACGGTGAAATGCCCTTTTTCGGCGAAAAATGGGTATATTTATGGTGTCCGGTACGCGTGGCCGGGCTGCCGCTTGACATTATTACGAACAACATTCGTGTTTCATTGCCGAAATTCGCTCAAAAACGCCAATTTCGGGTGCTTTTTAGGGATTTGTAAAGAAAAATTAAAATTCCAATAAGTGTTTTTCTGTGCAGTTGTTTAAAACGGCGCGCTGGAGCCCTTTATTTATGCGGGTTCCAGAGGGGTACTCCTGAAAAGCATTACTCTCGCAAGAGAGATTAAGACTATCCATACTGATCGGAGCATTTTCAAAGAGGAAGTTGTCCCCTGAAAAGCATTACTCTCGCAAGAGAGATTAAGACATGGTCACGTACATCATTCAATTCATATTTAGTTACCACCCTGAAAAGCATTACTCTCGCAAGAGAGATTAAGACTTTATAAAGGTTGAGTTCTTCACCATTCATCTTTTTGCCCCTGAAAAGCATTACTCTCGCAAGAGAGATTAAGACGCCAGGTTTCTGCCGATGGTTACCCGATTACGGATTACCCCCTGAAAAGCATTACTCTCGCAAGAGAGATGGCAACCTAACGGTTGCCTGCTTGTCGGCTCGGAAATGGACAAACGAGTTTGTCCGCTTCGCTCGCCTTCGTGCGCAGTAAGACCAAGATATCATTCTGGAGCCGAAGGCGATAGAATCCATACTCTCGCAAGAGAGATTTTTTTTCAAAATTCTGGTTGACACTTTTGTTGTATTTGTTGATATAGTAAGTGTCGGGTGATGATTGAGCTCGGCAGGTACATATATCTCCGTTGTTTGGCGGCTCCGGTTAAATCGGGGCCGTTTTTTATTTTATGTGGTTGACATTCATCTTTTTCAAAGAGATATAAAGGTTGACGGGCGCATGGGGCGTTCGAAAAAAAGAGAGGTAAAATATGAAACACGATCAGCAAAGCGTTTGGACTCTTCCTTGGGGCGATATCCCTACTCCCCCGAACGTTTCCTGCTAAAAACAAGACGTTTTTCAAAAAATTTGTTTTTCTTGCTCATTTTAGCCAAAATAAGAGTATATTTTCCCTTGAAAATAGGAGAAATATGAGCAGAAGAATCTTTGTAAGTTTTCTTGGGATCGGTGGTAAGGATGGCTATACGCCTGCCATTTATAAATCATGGCGTAAGGATGGATGCGACTCCAAGAAAGAAACGCGTTTTGTGCAAAAGGCGATTGTCGAATTGTATCCCAAGACTGATCTGGACAAAATAGTCATTTTTGTAACCAAAGAATCGCGGGAAAAAAACGAGAAAGCTCTTTTGGAAGATCTTAAAGAATTGGGCGTAGAACCTGAAAAAATCGAGATGGAAGAGATTTCTGCAGATGTTTCAAATCTGTCCTTGACCTGGAAATGGTTTGAATCGCTCCAAAGCAAGTTCAACAATGGTGACTCTCTCGTTTTGGATGTCACTCACGGCTTCAGAATGGTGCCTGTCGTATTCTCGGCTGCAGTTGCATATTTGAAAAGGGTGAAAAATGTTCACCTTGAGTCGGTTTTGTATGGAGCATTTGAAATTTCTGGACATCCAATCGTTGAGCTAAAGGATTTCTACACCATAAGCGACTGGACCGAGGGCGTTGGGCGCTTGGTGGATACAGCGGATGCTTCTTTCTTGAGGAAAACGGCAGAGAAGGAGTCTAATGGTAGCTTTGCCGGCTTGAACAATAAGGAATTGTTGGACAGCATCGAAGATTTGACATCCGCATTCAGGAATGTCGAATTGCAGAATATTGAAAGTAAGGCGCGTAATTCCCTTGATTTGATCGAAAAATTCAAAAAGCAATCAGGTGGTGATTTAGAAAGACAAGTGCTTCAGATGATTGTGGACAAGTTCCAACCGTTAGTAAGTGAACCGCCTCTTGATGGCTCCTATTCGTTGGATTATCTGAAGCTTCAGCTTCGCCTCATTAAGATGTTTGCAGAATACAATTTGTACATGCAGGCGTTTACGGCCATGAATGAATGGCTGGGGTCACTTGGCGTGTTCCTTATGAAACGGGGGAACAAGTATAGGTTTACGTCGCGTGAGAGAGAAACTTCGGCTCGTCGCTACGCTGCGGTCTTTTTGAATATGTTGCAACATCCTGACGATTTTAAGGCTAAAAGCGAAGATGATGTAAACCTTAAAGCTTCGTTAGATGAAGCCTATAAGACGTTATTTGAAAAATATACGACTCTTGCAGAAATTAAGGAATTGTTGGATCAGTCAAAAAAAATCCGCAATGGGTTTAACCATGGCTGGACAGGGGTTCATCGCAAGGGTGCTCCCAAAGATTTAAAGGAAAAATTCAACAACGCGATGACGATATTGGAAAAAATTGTAGAAAAGATAGGAGACGACAATGGCTAAGTATTTGTACGGTGCTGCAGTGCAGGGCATCCAAGGCTTTATTTTTCAGACGAACAAGTTGCGGGATATTGTCGGTGCAAGCGAACTGGTGGAACGGATTTGTACCACCGACTTTGATGATTTTACGGAATCGCATAACGGGGCGAATGACCCAAGGTCTATTCTACGAGCAGCAGGTAATATCAAGTATTTGTTCGAAAGCGAAGATGCTTGTAAAAAGGCTGTGCTCAAGTTCCCTAAGAAGGTGGTCGAGAACGCTCCCGGCATAACGATTAGCCAGGCGGTTGTTCCTGTTGAAGATGGTACGGACATTGCAGACGCTATTGACAAATTGGAAGCCTCGCTCAGGGTGCAGCGCAACAGGCAGATGCGTCCTATCAATTTGGGGTTTACGGGCGTTCTCCGTTCTCGTTCTACGGGTTTCCCGGCTGTTGAAGTGCGTAAGAATAAAAACGGACAGGATGAGTTTCTTGACAAGGCTACTCAAAAAAAGCGTGATGCATCCGAAACGCAGGCGCTCTCCAAAAAAGCTTTTGGGTTTGATGTTCTCACAAAGCAGGTTGCTTTTGAAATTGACCAGATTACCGGCAAGAACGACTGGATTGCCGTAATTCATGCCGATGGAAATGGTCTTGGTCAGGTTGTGCAGAAAGTCGGCAAGAAAACGGACGAGTTCAAGGCGTTTTCCAAAGCGCTGGATGAAGCGACTGTCGGTGCTGCGGTCGATGCCTTCAATGCTCTTGTTGAACACGGGTATTTCGATGTACAGGACAAGTCAAAATTGATTCCGATTCGCCCGGTGGTGCTTGGTGGTGACGACTTTACAGTGATTTGCCGTGCTGAATTTGCTGTTGAGTATGTACAAAAGTTTTTGGAATCTTTTGAAAAACGCACTGGCGAAGGCGTTATTGCAGAACTGCTCAAAAAGAATGCCGTATTCGAAAACGGAAACAAGCTGACGGCTTGCGCAGGTATTGCGTTTGTCAAGTCCTCGTATCCGTTCTACTATGCCTATGATCTTGCGGAATCGCTATGTTCCCTGGCTAAAAAAGATGCCAAGAAACCGGAAAACCCGCGTTATTTGGCTCCTTCTTGCTTGATGTTCCACAAGGTACAGAGTAGCTTTGTTGAAAGCTTTGACAAAATTGTCGATAAAGAGCTGGCTGCATCGGGTTGTTCGTATGTATTTGGCCCTTATTATCTCGCTGAAACTCCGAATCGCTGGACGGTGAATAAGCTGATGGATGTGTGCGACTTGCTGGATGGCGAAGATGGTAACGCGTTAAAATCAAATGTCCGTCAGTGGCTTACGTTGCAGTCTCAAGATGCAGATATGGCAAAACAGAAGGCGAAGCGTCTCGTGAGCATTTTGGAAAATAGCGACTTGCGTTCTATTGCTGAAGAATTGGTGCAGAACGAAGTGCTGCGCGATGGTAAGAAGAGTTTCCCTGCGTACGATGTCTTGTCGTTGCATTCGGTCCGCTATCAAGAAACCAGGTCCGCAAAATAAGGAGTATTGACGTGAACATCAATTATACGATACAGTTTTTTTCGGGCTGGCATTGTGGCTCCGGACTTTCGGCAGGTGCCGATGTGGATACTTTGGTTGTCAAGGATGATGATGGCCTACCTTTTGTTCCTGGCAAAACGATTAAGGGCCTTTTGCGTGAGGCCGTTGAAGATTACGCAGCATTGACGAATGAAGTTTCTACTGAACGCATAGATGCTGTTTTCGGTTCGTTTGATTTAAAAGAGAAATTTTCACGAGGGGTTGCCTTTTTTGGCAATGCCACTTTGAGTAATGACGAAGTTAAAGCTATAAAGAGCGACAAATTGCAGCAGTTCTTGTACAAGAGACTTTCGGCTACGGCGATTGGCGAAAATGGTGTCGCAAAGGACCATAGCCTTCGTCGTATTGAAGTTGTTGTCCCGTGCAAGTTGCAGGGGAAAATTCT
The DNA here is from genome assembly GCF_946062555.1 of uncultured Fibrobacter sp. GTDB lineage: Bacteria > Fibrobacterota > Fibrobacteria > Fibrobacterales > Fibrobacteraceae > Fibrobacter. Next base: position 11,712 of record NZ_CAMGVQ010000011.1, on the reverse strand, counting down.
TGATGTCCCCGAGGACTTTGTTGAAGTCTTGAAAAAGAGTATGGGGCTTATCAAACGATTGGGTTCCTGGAGAAACCGTGGCCTTGGTCGTTGCACTTTTAAATGCGAGGGTTGCTAATAATGTCTACTTTGAAATTTAAATGCACCTTGCTGACCGATGTAATCCTCAACCAGCACGCTGCTACTGAGGGCAACCAGTCAACACTTGACTTTATTCCTGGAAACAACTTCCTTGGAATTGTGGCAGGGAATGTCTATGCGGAACATCGTGACCTTGCTTTGGATATTTTGCATAGCGGAAAAGTTCGTTTTGGCGATGCGCATCCGGCCTTGAATGGCGTGCGCTCGTTACGTGTACCGTCTTGTTTCTTTTATCCAAAGCTTGGCAGCTATAAGGAGGAATGCTATGTCCATCATGGTATCCCTAACCTTGCTAGCGATGACCTCAAGAAAAAGCATTTAAAACAGTGCCGTAACGGATTCCTCGCATTTAACGATTCTAAGAGCTCGTTTACGGATGTCGTTCCAGAAAAATTCTTTGCGATAAAGTCAGCGCACGACAGGGAGAAGTTCCGTTCCAAGGATAGCCAGATGTATGGCTACGAGTCATTACGAAAAGGCTTGGAACTGTTTTTCGAGGTGGAAGTAGATGACTCCTTGGCCACAGATGTCAAAGAACTTGTTAGCTCATTGCTTGTTGGGAAAAAACGCGTGGGCCGTTCCAAGACCGCTCAGTACGGCCTTGTTGAAATTGAAACGGTTGACTATGCTGAACCCGTTGTGGAAAAGCGCAACGATGATTACATAATTGTATATGCGGATGCCCGTCTTATCTTTTTCGATGAATACGGAATGCCTACGTTTACGCCAACGGCAGACCAGTTGGGTTGTGCAGGTGGAGAAATTGTGTGGGAAAAGTCGCAGGTGCGCACATTCCAGTATTCTCCGTGGAATTTCAAGCGCCAGTCTAGAGATATGGACCGTTGCGGTATTGAGAAGGGTTCTGTATTTGTAGTGCGCGGTGTGAAAGATTTTTCAGGCACATCATGTTATGTAGGAGAATTCAAAAACGAAGGTTTCGGAAAGGTAATTTACAATCCGAAATTCTTGAGTTACGATGGGCAGGGTGCTGCAAGTTATGCTTATGAAAAAGCCTCGGAACCAGAGGCTCTGAATCAGACTTTGAATGACTGGCAACCTGCTTGCGACAGCGTACTGTTGAGTTATTTAAAACGCGAACAACGAAAGTTTAACATTCAATCAATCATTTATGCTAGCGTAAACGAGTTTATTTCAAAGAAGTCGATTTACTGGACTGGCGAAGAATCGTTTGCAAGCCAATGGGGAACTATCCGCAGTATCGCTTCACGCCTTTCTCGCCGCACCGAGATTATTGGTGAACTGTTTGAGCCCGAAAAGGGTTACCTAGAGCATGGCGTCGCTACTAAAAAGTGGGATGAAAATTCGCGCAAGACACTTTTGAAGGATTTCCTTGATAGTACGGCAAAGCAGTATGGCTTCTCCGATATGGAATTCAAGTCGCTTGTTGTCAATTTGGCGTCCGAGATGGCTAAAAAGATTCAGGGAGGTGTATAATGAAAAGCTTTGCTAGAAGTAATAACTTCCGTTATTTGGCTCGTGTTGTTTTGCAGGCTGAAACGCCAGTGGTTATCGGGAGCGGAGATAAAGATTCCCTTACGGATTCCCTTGTGCAAAAAGATGTAAACGGACTTCCGTATATTCCGGCGTCGTCTGTGGCGGGATGCCTTCGCCATGCGTTTGCATCGAAGTTGGATGTCAAAGAATTGGAACGAGTTTTCGGTTATCAAAAGTCTGACGATGGTCAGGGCTCTCGTGTCATATTTACCGATGGCCGTTTGGTTGGCCCTAATGGCGTTGTTGATGGCATTCAAAATATCAATTTCGATACGGATGCTTTCTTTAGCCGGTTTGCCACGTTGCCCGTTCGCGATCATGTCCGTATTTCGCATCATGGTGCTGCTGAAAAAACGGGAAAGTTTGACGAAGAGATTGTGTTCAAGGGCTCACGTTTTTGCTTTGAGATTGAGTTAGTGGGCGAGTCCAATGATGCCCAGTATTTTGATACGCTGCTGGAACAGATGATGCATTCGGAATTCCGTATAGGAGCTGGTTCTCGTTCAGGCTTTGGCAAGGTTAAGATTGTCGAACTTAAAAAGATGACTCTCGATCTGACGAACGGTGAAAATTTGGAAAAATATATCGCCAAGTCATCGGATCTTTTTGATCCGACTGGTTTTTGGAAGGATGTTCCGAAGGAACGTAATCAGGTTTTGAATACGGATGGTTGGACTAGCTACAAGCTGGAGCTTACTCCACGTGACTTTTTCTTGTTCGCGGCGGGGTCTGGCGAAAACGATGCCGATATATGTGCCGTTCGTGCTTCTCAGATAGAGTGGAATGATGGTAAGCCCGTCTTTACGCCGAACTTGTTGTTGATTCCTGGAAGTTCTGTAAAAGGAGCCATTTCGCATCGTGTGGCTTACCGCTATAACAAGCGCATGGGAGTGACTCTTGAAACGCTGAAAGAAATTGCCGATGCAACGAACAAGGATATTTTCGATTTAGTCAAGGAATATACCGGCTGCAAAAATAAGGCTGTGCAGACTTTGTTCGGTTCTCAGGACAAGGATTATTCTTGCCGCGGTCGAGTTCTTGTATCGGACGTGATTCAGCAAAAGTCCAGTACTAAGATGCTTAACCATGTTTCTGTTGATCGCTTTACGGGCGGTGCCGTTGCAGGAGCACTTTTCTCTGAAAGGGTCTGGTCGAAGGAGTCTTCGGAGAAACCTTATGCATTGGAATTCTTGTTGGAACCAGGAGAGGTTGATGCAGATGTTCTTGGTGCGTTTGAAGATGCTCTCAAGGATATAGCCAAGGGTATGCTTCCCTTGGGTGGCGGCGTCAATCGCGGACATGGCATTTTTGAAGGCAAAGTTTATAAAAATGGCGAGGTATTGTAATGAGCAGGACGATAAATATTGAACAGTGCCAAGGCTATATCTGGAAAAGTGATGCGGACAAGCCGCAGGTCTTTAATGATTGCGCTTGCAATCTCGTGCTAGATGATTCTGCGAATCCCTTTGTTCTGGAGGCGATGCTTTATGACGCTCAGACGCAGGACTCCTATATGATCAAGTATGTAGATGGTCGTCATCTTGTTCAGGAGTATAATTTATTCAATAAGTTCGATGATGTTACTGAAATATCTGTTTTGCCGAACCGTATGGAGGGCATTCCTGAGCTTAAGCTGAAACAGTTTTGGAAAAAAACTCCTGATAAGTTGTGCAATGGTTTTGAAACATTAACTCCTGCTGAGATTGTTTTTGCAGGCTTTAAAAAGGTGGGCGAATAATGACGGTGAAAGCTCCTTTTAATTTTGTTCCTGTCTCTGACAAGGTTTATTTCCCGGAATGGGCTAGTTATATATCGCACGATATTCCTTTTGAAGACGGCGTAAGCGGACGCATCAAGGTGAAAATTACGGCGAGGTCTCCCATCTTTGTCCACAATGGCCATACTCAAGGGGATGCCGACGAAATGTCAGATGCTTATAAGCAGTTTTCAAATGTGGATGGCAAGTACTATATTCCGGGAACCTCCGTCAAGGGGGCTGTACGCAGCGTGCTTGAAATCATGAGCTTCGGAAAGATGACCACGCAAGAAACGCATAAGTATGCACATCGCGAATGGGATTATGACGGCAATAATGGATCTGTTTGTCTGTACCAGATAAAGGGTTCGAAATTAGGGTGCGGCTGGCTCAGGAAAAAATCCGATGGAACATACAGTGTTCAAAGCTGTGGCAAACCATGGCGTATCAGTTTCAAGGATTTGGACAAGTATCTTGGAAAAAATCTATTTGAACAAAATTTTTCAAAGGCAAATAAGAAATCTGCTGATTTGAATGTCGCTCAAAAAGATGCGAAAAAAGCCAATCGCCCCGAAGATGATCCTAAGTCGGCGATGTTTAAATACCGTTTTTTTGATGACTTGAAAAAGACTCGAGATGGTATACATTTTGCAAAGATTCCGTCTAAAGGTAAGCCTGATAAGCGGAAAGTTCGCATAGATGAAAATGGCGAAATGGTGGGAAGTATAGTCTTGACAGGACAACCGGATGTTTCTGGTTTTATCGATCGCAAACAGGGTGACGGTAAATTTTATGAGTTCGTTTTTCAGGACAAGCCCGAAAAGAACTACCCAATTTCTGAAGAGATGTTCAAGGATCTCGCCTACATTTACAAGGATAATCCTGAATGGGCGTACCATGCAAAGAATTTAGAGACCAAGGGTATTCCCGTCTTCTTTAGAGAAGAAGGTTTTGGTGATAGAGCGAAACTTGTGGATTGTGGTCTCGCCTATATGTATAAGCAACCATTTACAAAATCCCCTGCTGATTGGATTCCTTCTGCCCATAATTCTAATAATCACGATTTAGCCGAGAGTATTTTTGGCTATATCGCAAAAGAAAAGGATAATCCTTCTTTAAAAGGACGTGTTCAGTTCGGCCATGCCTTTAGCAAATCTACTACGGGCTGCAAGAAAGATGTTGAATTTGTTCTTGCTAATCCGAAGGCTTCGTATTATCCGCTTTACGCAATTGACGGAAGCTGGGATGATGCGAAATCTATTGCTGGGCGTAAACGATATGTTGTAAGAACTGGTGAATACGGAGTTGCGGATTCTGTTGGAACTGACAACATGAAGTCTATGGCGAATGTACTAAATGCCGGCGCCATATTCGAAGAAACTATTACCTTCCATAATCTTAAACATATTGAATTGGGAGCTTTGCTTTCTGCTTTGACATTCCATAATAATGCAAAGTGCCTACATTCCATTGGTCAAGGAAAACCTTTTGGCTGGGGTGCAACGTCGTTTGAAATTGAGGAGTTGGTTGTCGAAGGTGAACGCGAAAAAGATTGTCTCAAGTATATGGGCGAATTTGAAAACGCCATGGATGATTTTCTGGGGTCCGCTTGGGTTGATGATGCGGGTGTTAAGGAACTCTGTGCTATGGCGACGCCGATACCGACAGAGGCGAATAGTACTTTTGAGTATATGAAACTCGATAATGGTGGCGTGAACGAGTTTAACAAACAACCTGCTCGTTACGAGAATCTAGATCGTTTCAGGAAAATTGCTTCATTGAAAAAGTGGAACAATTGGCAGATGGCCGAACCAAAATCCATCGTGAATATGCCTAGCGACGAAAAAGAAAAAGTTCTTGCAGATATGGAAATGCGTATCCAGAAAAGCCTTGCCAAGGAAGCAGAGCGTGCTGCGGAACGAGCCGCTGTTGAACAGGAACGGCAAGCTGAAGAACAGAAGAAGGCTGCGAAAAAGGCAAGTATGGATCTTTCCTTCTTGAACGGAATCACGACCTTCAAGGAAGGAAAAAGTAGAATTGAAGGGAACTTTAAGCAACTTGATTTGATCCCGATAACGCCAGAAGTGCTTGATCTTGTTCCCGATGAAGCAAGACAGTGTATTGAAAACTTTGTTGTTCGTATGTTTGCTCGCCCAGAAAAAAAGTGGGGGAGTAAAAACAAGGATTTTGCAAAGGATGCGGCTATAGCTGAAGTCAAAAAATGGTTTGGTGCTGACTATAAGTGTTAGGGGATTTAACACCATGCCCCGCCTTTTCAACATTACGAACCACGCCATTACCGATGACCAACGGGCAGATGCAATTGTATCGCTCGGCATTGGTGATGTTGTCGATATGCCGCCCGATATCGCTCGTTGCTGGGGAACCGTGCCGCCGGAGCTCGACTCCGTTTGCGACTATGTTCAGCCAGCGGTTGACTGGCTTGCCTCTCAAGTAACAAAAGGCGATATTGTGTGGGTGCAGGGCGAATGGGGTGCGGTGCTCACTGTAGTCTTGTGGTGCCACGCTCATGGGCTGCGCTGTGTCTATGCCACGACTAAGCGCGAGGCGACTGAGGTTCATAGCGAAAACGGTGTGCAGATGACGCATGTATTTAGGCATGTGCGGTTCAGGGATTTTCCAAGTGTGCCTTCGGTATAGGTGATTTTGAAGCCCGTCGGAGTTACCCATAAAAATTTTTTCAGGTTCCAAATACCGGAACATTTATCACCTCTCTAAAGTTCCGAAAAATTTGCCCGAATAATAATTCGCGTCTGAAGCACCCTTTTTTACCTAGATTTGCCTTAAAGCAAAAGGTAAATCACTTAAAAAAGGAATGCTTATGTCCATTATGGTTATGGCCAAGAAAACCGCTCAGCCCCAGGCCGAGGGCGAAAAGACTGCAAAGAGAACCGCCGCCGAAATGGGAACATTCGTCGACACGCGCGACGGTACTGAATACAAGACCTGCAAAATCGGCAACCAGGTCTGGCTCGCTGAAAACCTGAAATTTGAGCTGGATTCAGACGACTGCGTCGCCTACGATGAGGATTATCAGTATTTTGACAAGTACGGTTATCTGTATAGCGAAAAAGGCTTGAAAGAGGCGATTCCCGAGGGTTGGCACTTGCCGAGCAAAAAGGAATGGGAAACGATGATCCGCTTTGCCAAAAAGGATTCCCGTTGCAAGGACGTTCTGAGCGTCATCGCCTCGGAAGAATGGATCGATTCGAGTTCCGACAAGTACGGCTTTTCGATGGTACCTGGCGGAAGGCGCGATGACAACGATGATTTTGAACTGATCGAATTTTCGGCTCATTTTTGGTGCGTCGAAAAAACGGTTGATCCAATAAGTCACGCGATTGGTCGCGAAAAATTCTATACGTGTGTGCGTTTCGAAGATGGTGTTGATGAAATTGACGACGAGGATTATCCGGCTTATGCGTCTGTCCGTCTGATCAAGGATGCGGAATAACGAAATCCATTTAACATTTTGTAGTATACAAAATGTTAAATGCCCTTATACACTCCCGCAGCCTTCTCGAACTGTTCCTTGAACCAGAGGCGCAGTTCTCGCGGGGCGAGGACCTCGGCGTCGTTCAGGAACTGCGGAAAGTATACCTTAGCGAGCTTTTCGGAGCACTCGAAGGTGTAGGTGCCGGAGCCGTTTACTTCTGCGCAATCCGGGCGGGCATTATTTCCCGCGGGCATTCTGTTGCTGATACAATTTGCGGTGGTCCCTGCGGACATCCTGTTGTTGCAACTCGTCTCGGTTGCGGTAACATCCACATCGGTTCTTTCTTTGGCAATCACTTTCGGGCGGTTGGTGGTGAGCTTGTTGTAGCGCTTGGCACCTTCTTCGGTGAGTTTCACTTTGACGCTTTGTCCGTAACACAGGAACGGGTCGAAGTGTTCGCGGAACACTTCCGCCTGGTGCGAGAGTTCAAAGTTTTCGCAGTGGAACGCCTTGCTTGCGGTATCGGGGGCGACTCCTCGGATGTGGCAGAGCCGTAGTGAATGGAATCGCTCGCCGGCAGCGGCACACTCTACTTTGTCATCGCACACCACCACGTATGCCCGCACCTGCGACGGCGAGAACGCCAAGAAGCAGGGCGAAACGCACTTTCGTTCTCCGCGGTAGGTGAGCGAAACGTTGGTGCGAGCCTTCGCGGCGGCATTCAGCTTGTCCAGTTCATCGCGGAATATAAAGCATTCCCGCTTGCCGCGGGGCATGTTCACGTAGCATTCAAAGTAGTAGCGGCAGAGGGTCGCGATTTTGGTGCCCGCGTTCTTGGCGAAGGAATTCGCGAAGTTCGCAAAGCTTTCGCCTGCCTGGTTCAGCGAGAACTGCAACGGCGGCACATTTTTGTACAAAGTATCGTCGGCGCCGATTCTGGTCGGGTCGGGCGGCGCAAATTCCGCATAGCGGGCGAGTATCCTGTTGCACAGGTCGCTCAGGCTCTTGAGTCCGTAATCTTCGGCATCGAGTTCCATTTGCGAACGCAGCAGGTGCGATACGGCGACTTTTATTTTCTGCGATACATTGATCATGTCATAAAGATACATTTCAAAACGCACAAAGGGAACCCCAGCGCCTCAAAAACGGAAGTTCCAGAAAACGGGCCGTTTATCTTGTAATATTGCGAAATTTCGTTGTTTTCGCTAGTCCACGAATCCATAAAAGTTCCGGCCTGTAGAACAAAAAAATAATGCCTGTTTGAGCAATCGCCATCCGAGGCTAAATTAGTAGGGAATCCCGCCTTGCTTCGACAACGCTCAGCACAGGTTGCGGGAATGACAAGGAGGCCGTTATGGCAAAGAAAGAAGAAATCGAATTTGAAACCGAAGAATCGTCGAGCATTCTCGACGACATCTACGACATCGCCCATGACATTTTCCCCGATGCGACCGAAAGGTTCCACAGGAAGGTGGGCGACCTGCTGGAAGGCGCCGCAAACTACATTGAAAACATCACGCCCTCGTGGGAGGCGGGCTGCGACCGCATCTTCAACAAGGTAATGAACTTTTTGGATGGTGCCGAGGAAAAGAGCCTGAAAGCAATCGACAAGGTGCAGCACAGTCCTATCGGGGCGGCGATCGACCAGATATACGAACGCAATCATCGCGACTAAGCGCTGCGTTTCATACTGCTGGTTTCCCTGAACTTGTTTCAGGACCAGCGTCGGCATGTTACTTCTGATTCTTTTCCCGCTTGATCTGCTTTAATTGCGCAAGCCTTTCGCCGAGTTGCTTTTCCTTGCCGTAGGGCTTGGGCTCATAGATTTCGACGCCTTCGAGCTGCTTGGGCAAATGTTCCTGGGCGGAGTAGGCGCCGGGGCTGTCGTGATCGTACTGGTAGTCGATTCCGTAGCCCAATTTTTCGCCGACCTTCGTGACCGAATTGCGGAAGGCGCGTGGTACAGGGAGCGTGCCCGTCTGCTTCACGATGGAATCGGCTTTCATTCCGGCGAGTTCCACGCTGTTGCTCTTGGGCGCAAGCGAAAGGTAAATGGCGAGTTCGTCGAGGGCGATGAGTCCTTCGGGGATTCCCATAAAATCGTAGGCCTCTCGTGCCGAAGTGGCGAGCAGTAATGCGTTCGGGTCGGCAAGGCCGATGTCTTCCATGCTCATGCGCATGAGTCTGCGCAGAATGAATCGCGGGTCTTCGCCGCCTTGCAGCATGCGGTGCAGCCAATAGAGGGCCGCGTCGGGGTCTGAGCCGCGAACGGATTTATGCAAAGCGGAAATTAAATTGTAATGTTCTTCGCCGCCCTTGTCGTAGCGCAGGGGCTTCTTGTACTGGAATTCTTCGAGGAGTTTTTCGTCGATGACTTTCTTGTCGCCCAGATTCTTGCCGATCCATTCAATCTGATTCAGCAGGAATCGTGCGTCACCATCGGATTGCGCGATTAACTTGTCTACAACAGCTTCTTCGACTTCTACATCTTTAAGTTGCAAACCGCGAGGGTGGTCGCGGAGCGCGCTAAAAATCAGCGTGCGCAAGTCGTCTTTGCTTAAGGGCGCAAATAAAATCAGCTGGCAACGGCTGAGCAAGGCGCTGTTGACCTCGAACCCCGGGTTCTCGGTGGTGGCGCCTATGAGCGTCACCGTGCCGTCCTCGACGGCACCCAACAGCGCATCCTGCTGCCCCTTGTTAAAGCGGTGGATTTCGTCGATAAAGAGGATTGTGTCCTTGAACATCGCCTTCATCTTGCGGGCATCCGCTAGGACTTCCTTGACTTCTTTCACGCCGCTTGCTACCGCCGAAAGTGCCACGAATGCCTTCTTGGTGTGCTGGCGAATCACATGGGCGAGGCTCGTCTTTCCGCAGCCCGGCGGGCCCCAGAAAATCATGCTCGGCACGCTGTCGTTTTCGAGACTCTTGCGCAACAGGCTCTGCTCGCCCAGAATCTTGTTCTGGCCTAAGAACTCATCGAGGTTCCTGGGGCGTAATCTTTCGGCGAGCGGCTGGTCCATAAGTCAAAATCTCTTTTTATTATGCGCAAATGTACACTATTTGAATGGCTCTGTCAAGCTAAATCTTTTAGAATCTTCAGCTTCAAAATGAGGAAATCCGCATAAGATCGTTAAGATTTTTATTCGGTCACGAATTCGAGCTTGTGAAATCCACTCGGTAGTTCGCGGGTGGGGCGACCGCCCTTGGTCATGCAGTGGAGCGTTGAACCCGTGGTGCAGAGCGTCCCGTTCACGTAAGCCTTGTATTCGAAACGGAACTTGAGGCTCCCTTCGCGGACCATGGTCGTCTCGATATCCACGAATTCCCCGTAGTGGGTAGGTTGTCTGTAGCGCACGGAGAGTTCCAGAACTGGAGCGGCAAAGCCCTCGGCTTCCATTTCGGCGTAACCTGCGCCTACGGCGCGGAAAAACTCGGTGCGGGCCTGTTCAAACCATACGGGATAAACGGCGTGGTGGACGATTCCCATCTGGTCGGTTTCTGCGTAGCGGACGTCAATCCGCGCGGTGTGCTTGAATGTGCAAATTTCCATGGCCTAAATATATAAAAAAGGGGCGAAACTTCGCTGCGAACCTTGTTTTTTTGATTCAGTTTATTACATTTCTCATACAAATTGCCTGAAAAAGGAGAACAAATGAAAAACACCCTCAAGTATATGTCTGCGTTTGCTGTTGCAGTGGCTCTCGTCGCTTGCGATTCTTCGACCTCGTCGGACGGCGGTTCCCCGTAAGGTGCAACAAAGTACAGCGTCCCTGTAAAACAGGGGAACGTGACGGGGCGTTGCGATGTCTATGCGACGTCCTCGTCGGTGACTAAGATTGCCAGCGCGGAAGCGTTCGGCTCGACGATTAGAGTGGAAGAATCGGGAACCTGGAATGCAGACGGGTCTTATCGTGTCTTGGTAGACGAACGCATGTCGGGGCTGTTCTTGATGGAGGTTGACGATGCGTGCGAATGTATGAAGGACAGGTTCGGTGCCGACTATGTCGTGTGTTCCGAAGACCGCGTCAGTGTGGATCGCAGTATTTCGAAAGACGCTGCGCGTCCTCTGGATGATGAGTTGATTCAGGAAATAGTCGAGGGTCTGAAGAAAAGCTGCGATGATTTCCGCGAAGAAATGCAGAAAGTGGCTGATAAGTTTAGTGCAACCCCGGGGGATGTTTCCGCGGAGTGGGCGGTTTCTTGCGATGTCGATGTCGCGGGAAATATCGTGACCCAGAAAGTCGTCTTCCCGAGTAGGACGGCGACTGTCGTGGGCGAGTACAGGGGCGATTACCTCACTATCACGGAATCCTATACCGGTGTTGACGCGGCGACCCTGCAGGCTGTATGCGATACCTACAAGTCTGATGCGGAACAGATGGATGTCGTTTGCGACGGTGCGGCGATTACCTCGACGCAGCTTACGGAAGGTGCTCCGCTGGAATCGATTGTTTCTTTCTATAGGGACGGCGTGTGCCCGGCCTTCTTGAGTGGAAACCTCACTCTTGGGGAAATGTGGTTCGATGATTTCGAATAATACCAGATAGGGAAGTTTTATTAGTATCGAGGCCTTCTCCGGTAGGGAGAGGGCCTTTTTTAGGAACTTTAAACTTTATCAACAATCTATAAACACTCTTTTGTGTATTGTGTGTACATAAAATTTGAAAAATTTGATTTTTTTTTGAAAAAAATGCGGTTTTTCGTTGACAAGACGGGGGAAATCTTATTAAATTTGGCTCACTCCTATCTACAGTAATGAAAATAGGATACGCCAAAGTAGCTCAGCTGGTAGAGCAGCTGATTTGTAATCAGCCGGTCGTAGGTTCGATTCCTATCTTTGGCT
>NZ_CAMGVQ010000010.1:0-84566 GCF_946062555.1 uncultured Fibrobacter sp. | reverse complement strand
TTTTTTTCAACTAAGGAACCGCGCTTTTACCGTCTAAAAATTTCCGACCGGCTTACCCTGACTTCATTGATGACGAGTCGGGGCTTTTTTTCTGTATGCATTTTCGCATTTGCGTTAGGGATAGTGACCCCTTGGGGCGGAGACCTGCGTAGCAGGACTCCGTTTTAGGAGGCGGACGACGAGCGAAGCGACGGCGGCAGCCCCTAAAATATAGCCCGACCCGCACCAGCGGGGAACGCCCAAATGATTCTTTTAGAAACATAACCGCGAAATCAACACCAGCGACAAATGCATAGGTTGAGCGTCGCACCCAAGCTTGCTTGGGCATGACCGAGACCAGCATTTGGCACGAAGTGCAAAAGTTCGAAATCGGCCGTAACTTCAGCAACAAGCTGTGGAACGCCTGCCGTTTCCTTTACCCGCAGCTTGAACAGGCCGGCGCTCTTGCCGCCGAACTCCCGATGGACAAGAGCTTGTTCGCCCTGGAAGACAAGTGGATTCTCTCCCGCCTGCAGACGACCATCAAGGACGCCACCCGCATGCTCGAAGAATACCACTTCGCCGAACTCGCCGGGTTCCTGTACCGCTTCGTGTGGGACGACGTGTGTTCCAGCTACTTGGAAATCAGGAAGGCCGTGATCAACAGCGAGGCCCTCACCGCCGAAAAGAAAAACGCGATGGCTATCCTCAGCTACGTGCTGAAGAACGTGCTTGACTTGCTCCACCCGGTGATGCCGTTCATTACCGAAGAACTCAACAGCATTTTGTTCCAGGGCAGCGAAATGGTGATTGGCCGCGCATGGCCCAAGGCCGACGAATCGCTCATCGACGCCAAGATCGAAGCCGCATTCGACCAGGCATTCGCCGTGGTGGAAAGCGTGCGTGGCGTGCGTGGCCGCTACAACGTGAGCCCCGCCACCAAGCTGAACGCCGTGGTGAGCGTGGACGATGTCGCGACGGAAGCAAGCGTGAAGGACTGCATGGCAATCATCACCGAGCTCTCGGGTCTTTCTGACCTGAGCGTCGCCGTGAAGGCCGCCAAGCCGAAGTTCAGCGCCAGCGCCGTGGTTCCCGGTGGCGAACTCTACATCCCGCTGGAAGGTATCCTCGACCCGGCTGCAGAAATCGCCCGTCTCGAAAAGGAAATCGAGAAGGCCAAGGCATTCGCCGCCAGCATCGAACGCAAGCTCTCGAACGAAAAGTTCGTGAGCGGCGCCCCCGAAGCTGTGGTAAACGCCGAAAGGACGAAGCTTGCTACGCAGATGGATATTATTGCTAAAAACGAGAAGGCTCTCGAAGAATTGCGTTAGTCGCGATAAACCTTAAAAAATCAAGACAGGAGTCCCTCTCGGGCTCCTGTTTTTGCAACCCAGTCATCAATCAACAGACGAAGTTCCTGCGTATCAATCATCATTTCGCGGCTATTGTCGTCAAGGGCGTAATTGTCCCTTACGAAGGTGAAATCTGGGCGGATAAGCCATGAGCATTCATTCCCGAAGGACTCAATACTTTTTCGTTTCCCGATAAGTACCTGCTCTACCTGCTGACGAATTGAATCGTGAAATTCCCTAATGTCTCCGTTGACGAATACACCAAGAACGCCATTGTCATCTTCAAAAACAGCGCACGGCATCCGATTGCCGTTGCCAAAATCCATATATTCGATTTTGTAATTCATTTTTCCTCCATCATCGGGAATGCCATTGCGATTTTACCCTCGGTGCTCAAACGCATCTTGATTTTTACTCCTTCGGAACATACGCCCACATAAACATTTTTTGACCCAGGCTGCAAGAGCTTATTTGCAAAGGCTTCGTTAATGGAGTCAATGACTTTCTGCGGAGCCCAGTGTTTCGGGAAGAATGTTGAAAAACCATCCATTAGGAGTCCTCCTTTGTTTTTAGAAACTCTTTTCGTTTTTGAATGTACGCCAAAATTATTTTTTTCAATTCCATTGTATCTACGGTACACCTAACGGATTCGTCGTCTTTCTCAGCAAGCATATCTTCGATAACAGAAAAATCCTTTTTTATGTAAACACAATAGGCGTTTCCATCAACTTCATCAGAGTCCCGTTTTCCATCAAGAACGTCATCAATATACTTGACATACCATTCCAAGCTACTGACTTCGGCCCATAGAAACGCCCCTACATGGCTGTACGGATCGTCAAAAACGAAAACAATGTTGTTCCGTTCGCCGTTTTTACCAATGTATTCAACAGAATATCTCATGTTGGCTCCTTTATTGGAAATGCACTTCTAATTTTTGGGGGACGACCATCATTCAGATACATCTGAATTTTCAAGCCTGAAGGCAGGGTTCCTTCATAGCGATTCGGTTGCGGCGGTACATGATAACGATTTTCGTAAGCCTTATTAACCGCATTGACCACTTGCTGCGGAGACCACTCTCGGGGGAAGAACGTACTTCCACCTCTCTTGGCGACACCATTGACCGAAACTTGGGCTTCATAGACACCGTTTCTATCGGGAACCGTTTTCGTTCCGAGTATGGTGCACCCATCTGTTGGCTCAATACCTTCATAGTGATATCCGACAGCCTTTCCTCGTGTATTGATTTCTCCGTTAAATATATGTTTTATCGCACCTTCTGTAAAGTTCTCCGTCCCTGACAAGGATTCTAGGGCCGCCGGGGGATAAGTCTTTTCTTGCTGACGCCGTTGTTCCATCTCGAATTTTTCATTGTCAATTTCTTCAACAAGTTTTTCATACTCCAGCTCGGCAAGATTCATATACACGATTGATGTTACTCCCGTAAAGGGACTTGTATAAGTACGCCTCACTGGTCTATCATCCTTTTCTTGCTACGATTGCAGTTCCTACACTTGAGCATATTGTCAGGAACGACAACTCGTATGTTTTTCTCACGCGCATAAAGAAAAATAGAGTCAACCGCATCGTCTTTGCCACACACATCATAAACCACAATCGTCTTCAATAAGGGCAATGTATCCACAGTCTTTATTACAGCCTTTATCAAAATTTTCCTCTCTGCCAAATTGCGAACATAACACTTTGTATGAAACGCCACTATATCGCATTTCATTAGTCCAATCAAAACCTCGTCAAGCCACTCCAAATCCGGGAATGTTATTAACGGAATGACTATTTTGCGCATCACTTTCTGGAACCACAGGCCAACTATACGCCCCTTCCCCAGGTTTCCCGCATTCACCCAATTCGGCCCTCCCCCATATTGGGAATAATCCGGAATAATGATGAACGTAACATCCTTGAACCGACGCCTAAATTTTTCAAGACATGCCATCCTTTCATATTTTATGGCATTGAAGATCCCATTAAGGCCATCAATAACATTATCGTATTGAGCAAAACAGACCGCGGCATTTGGCGTGTGGGAGTAATCCCCCGGTTGCGAATACAAGGCTATGTAATCAGGACAAGTCTTGGATTTGGAAATCATCTGGGGCAATTGCCACTTGCCAGGGCACGGATTTCCCTCAAGTAAATCCAGATATCCCAGATTGAACAGCTTTTTCTCCTCTTTTCGAGACAACCTCTTCATAAAAAAATCCTTGGTTAAAGCTTCAAAGAACGTTTCCGCACTAGCAAAAACGCATTAACACCTATTTGGGGGTAAAAATCCCCCACCGGCGAAAAACGCTCCTTTTTTCGCCTTGTCGGGGGTGGTCAAAACACCGAGGATTTTCTATTTTAGAGAATGCTTTGGGTTCTCTATTAGAGATTTCTCAGCGGGCCGCAGGACTTTTCCTAGAAGTTCTGCGGCTTTTTTGACACCCATTTTTTCTGATTCATCTACATTTGACCTCCTTGTTTAGAATGGTAAATCGTCACCGGATTCAGGTTCCTGTAACTTACCCATGTAGCTGTCAATTGTTTTTCTTGTCATGTAAGACAAGTTAATCTGATTTCTAGTTTCTGATGCGAGCGAGAATAGCTCCCGTGCTTTTCTGAACAGCCCGTCATCAGTCCACACACACACAATCGGGCTAGTTTTTTTCTTCGCATTATCAGAAAAGTAAATTTCAAAACCCTTTTTTTCATCCTGTTTAACTTGAACTATGTACAAGAAATGGTCCTGAACCAATGTACAAATACTCTTTTCATCAAGTTCATTACTCGTTGAAAATAGTGAGCTATAATGGAAATCCGTGTAAATATCTTGCGGATCATCGGGAAAAAACCTTGGATGTCGATATTGCCCCGAAGATTGTTCCAACATTTCTTTAGTTTCCACAGTCCAAGAAATTATTCCCGCAAGGGTATCGTCGCGCAATTTATTGAAAAACTCAATAAGATACAGTTCATTGGGATGAACCTCATCAACCCTCTTCGTTAAGAGTAAATCTACCGGCATTTCGAATTGTTTAGACGCTTCCAGTGCCAGATCCATAATCGGGAACGAGGTCTTTTCTTCGCTTTTTAGCAAGCGCGAAGTATATCCAGCGCTCACGCCTGCCGACTTCTCTAGCTCACCAATTTTTTTCCCAGTTTTATTCGCCAAATACTGGATATTTTGTGCCAGAAGTGATTTTTCAAACATTCAAAACCTCATTTCAAAACAAAATATACATATTTTTCAACAAAAGTCAATGCTTTAAGAGCTATTTTTTGAAGAAAACCGCAAAAATTTATCGAATTTGAATAATTATTCAACTAAAACACAAGTCTTCACAAATCGTTTATAAAAAAACTTTCCAGTTCGACCTGAAAGGACTTTTCGCCGCATTTCTAGGAACTCGGTATAAAAATTCCATAGCATTACAACAAATCCACCCAAGAATCGTCATACTTCAGCATTTTAAGGACCTCATCTATTGGAGCAACCGGAGGTTTTCTAATCCTGAATTTTCTTGCATCGTCGGGAACATCCGTATGTATCGTAAATTGCGCCCCGTGGGGTTGCCATGTGAAACATTTAGTCCCCCGAACTTTGTGGTACCCCTCCAAGTTGCCATTTCGATTTTCCTTCCATTCGTAATCGGTCGTTCGATAACGTTCAATATGCTCTTCGAAAATACGGAACTTAGTCATATCATCGCTTCGAATAAGGACATTGACACGTACAGGATTGTACGATTCATAGGCAATATCTATACGTGCGTTCCAGACAGCCAAAACAGCTTGTCCCGTTCGCTGTATGTCCTCATGGGGATTGCTGATACCAAACGAATAATCAGGAGAACACCTACCGCTAATCAGACGAACAGACTTTGTTCCAAAGACATTGGAACTTTTCACAGTCTTCAAGGACCATGCAGATTTACCCACAGCCACATCCGCTATTCCAACAGGACTCGCAAAATGCGTTCCGTTCAGCACCTTCGCAAAGATGTCTCCCCAGTCATCCCCTGAAACATCTGTACGCCCGGTATGCAATAGATATATCAAGTGCCTTCCAATGTTGCGAATGACATCGTCGGGGATATGGCTCAACTCATAAGGAGTCGCACAATAAAGTTTCCTTATATCTCGAAGTTTTGGATAGGACGAAAATTCACTCATAAAACCTCCCGCATTCTTTCTGCTATAGCCCGAATCATCGGAACCGCAACAGAATTGCCTGTTTGCCGTCTAATTTCCTGATGTGAAACAGCTATTTTGAATGAATCCGGGAACCCCTGTAATCGCAAAAGTTCCCTAGACGAAGGACGTCTAACACCATTTATCAGCTGGTAATTGTAAGAGGCCCCTGTTCGCAAAGCGCATGCGTGATCAAGAATAGAAATGTTTCCAGACTTGTTCTCGTGCCATATAGAAGGATAAAAAATTTCCTTTCCTGCCGTCCTGGCCTTTCTCTTTTCAAGAATCATCGGAGACGCAAAAAGGCTCTTATCCACATCTTTATCATTCTCAAGAATTTTTTTGAGATTATAAGGTATTTTATCAAAATCAAGTGAAAATGATTCACAGATTTTGGCATCACGGAAACCAACAATTATGATACGCTCTCTTTTTTGTGGCAAGCCAAAATCCATGGCATTCAACACCTTGTACTTTACATGGTATCCTAGTTTATCCAAAATTTTAAGAATGACAGAAAAAGTCTTCCCACCATCATGAGTCGTCAACTGTTTCACATTTTCGAGAAGGATTGCCTTTGGCTTATGGTATTCGAGAATTCTTTGGATTTCAAAAAACATGGTTCCTCGAGTATCGCCAAAGCCCCTCATCTTCCCCATGATGGAGAATGCCTGACAAGGAAATCCGGCAAGCAATAGATCATGGTCCGAAATATCTTCAGTAGCTATCTTTGTGATATCACCAAAAGGTTTGTGACCGAAATTCGCCTCATATTCTACTTGCGCAGCCTTGTCCCATTCTGAAGAAAAGACGCACTTGTAATTCGGGAACTCATCAAAAGGAAGTCTAATTCCCCCGATACCCGCAAACAAATCGATAAAATGGATAACCTTTACCTTTTTTTTCGCTCGCTTAGCATTCTTCGTTGCTGCCATTCTATAGTTCCTTGACCAAAAAGCGTTAGCTCATGTTCAAGGACTAAACGACAGGCAAGCATAAAAAAAGCGTGGTGTCGATTGCGCATATCAAGTCTGAGGCTCTGGTAAACCTATCCACAATAAGCGCAAAACGACCCACGCCCATTGCTGGACGTGAGTGTTCGCCTCATTCTCGTGGATTTTGAAATTTACCAGATTTCAGACTTGAGAACGAGAGCTATACTCTACGTAATTTCCAAACGTCCGATTGCAACCAGCCTTGCGGATTATCGCAATCAAACTATGTCAATAGGAATATAGATAAATCCACTATACCTAGAACGGCAATATTCGGCAAATCTACGTAAATTATGGCAAATACAGATACGTTTCTCCAATTTATTGTCGATTGCTCACCCCGCGTTGCGTTAGGGATAGAGACCCCTTGGGGCCGAGACTCGCGAAGCGGGGCTTGGTTCTGGGAGGTAAGCGACAAGCGCAAGCGCAGCCGATTGCCCCCAGAATATAGCCCGACCGCACATATATGTGCGGGAACGCCCAAATGATTATTTGCGTTGACCCGATGGAAGAAGGAAAAGCAGCCGGATGGCCGCGAAATCAACACCAGCGACAAATGCATAGGTTGAGCGTCGCGCCCAAGCTTGCTTGGGCATGACCGAGACCAGCATTTGGCACGAAGTGCAGAAGTTCGAAATCGGCCGTAACTTCAGCAACAAGCTGTGGAACGCCTGCCGCTTCCTTTACCCGCAGCTCGAACAGGCCGGTGCGCTTGACAACGAGCTCCCGATGGACAAGAACTTGTTCGCCCTGGAAGACAAGTGGATTCTCTCCCGCCTGCAGACGACCATCAAGGACGCCACCCGCATGCTCGAAGAATACCACTTCGCCGAACTCGCCGGGTTCCTGTACCGCTTCGTGTGGGACGACGTCTGCTCCAGCTACTTGGACAAATGCGTAGGTCGAGAGTCGCGACCACGCTTGCGTGGGCATGACCGAGACCAGCATTTGGCGCTTGCGCAAATCAAGAAGGCCGTGATCAACAGCGAGACCCTCACCGCCGAGAAGAAGAACGCCATGGCTATCCTCAGCTACGTGCTGAAGAACGTGCTTGACTTGCTCCACCCGGTGATGCCGTTCATTACCGAAGAGCTCAACAGTATCCTGTTCCAGGGTAGCGAAATGGTGATCAGCCGCGCATGGCCCAAGGCCGACGAATCGCTCATTGACGCAAAGATCGAAGCCGCATTCGACCAGGCATTTGCCGTGGTGGAAAGCGTGCGTGGCGTGCGTGGCCGCTACAACGTGAGCCCCGCTACCAAGCTGAACGCCGTGGTGAGCGTGGACGACGCCGCAACGGAAGCAAGCGTGAAAGACTGCATGGCTATCATCACCGAACTTTCGGGTCTTTCTGACCTGAGCGTCGCCGTGAAGGCCGTGAAGCCGAAGTTCAGCGCCAGCGCCGTGGTACCCGGTGGCGAACTCTACATCCCGCTGGAAGGTATCCTCGACCCGGCTGCAGAAATCGCCCGCCTCGAAAAGGACAAATGTGTAAGTCGAGAGCCGCGCCCAAGCAAGCTTGGGCATGGCCGAGGCTAGCATTTGGCACGAAGTGCAAATCGAGAAGGCCAAGGCATTCGCCGCTTCGATTGAGAAAAAGCTTTCTAACCAAAAGTTTGTCTCAGGAGCTCCCGAGGCGGTAGTCAACGCTAAACGAGTAAAGTTGGCTACACAGCAAGATATCATTGCCAAAAATGAAACGGCATTGAAAAAGCTGAAGTAAATCAAGTCTGGATTGCCGCGCCCCTTCGGGGCTCGCAATGACGTTATTAGAAAGAGGTGCCCCATGGCACCTCTTTTTTGCATCAACCTATACAGAAGTATCAGCGAGGGTCATTTCTACCTCGCAGGGCGTCAAGATCAATATCCAGGTCGGTGTTGCCGAGATACTTCTTCAAACCAGAAATGTCGCGTGTTTTCTGTGACTTTATTTGCCAATACCATTCCAAGTTGGAGTTCTGGTTTGGGTTTACAATTTGCGCCAAATTCGTTGGTTTCATTACAAAATCGCATTTCCTGAAAAGTAGTCATGCCGGAGCGAATGCGAAAAGTCGGGCGATGTTCAGTCTCCTGTCTTTTCTTGTAAATGAATATGCCGCTTTAAAGGTGTTTCAACAGAAATTCGCCGGGTTCTATGGCGGGAACAGCGGATTTTTCAAAGTCTTCCACGTTGCGCGTAACTATAAAATCAAGACTTAACCGGTTGGCGCATTGCTGTTGCAGGCCGTCTTCCAAGTCCTCCGTGTCTGGGTTTTCCGTGACAGCGAAAAAATCCGAAACGTTCTCGGGAATGACCGTGAAGAACTGGCAGAACATGTTTACCAGTTTCAGCCTTTGCTCGGCGGGCATGTCCTTGCGGAGTATGTAGTAGATGTCGCAGAGCGAGTGTGCCGTTACGAAGCCAAAATGGCTCTGCCTGATACATTCCGCGATTACCTTTTTTGACTCGCGGAAGAACGGTTCGCGGCGTTGGACCATGTCAAGGATGACGTTCGAGTCTACCAGCAGGTTCATCGGAAATCCCTGCTTTCTTCGCGTTCTTTCTTGTAGTCAATTTCACGGTCCACAGAACCGGCGAACTCGTCAAGCAGGGCCAGCCCCGCGGCCACATTGGTCGCGGACTTCTTGCGTTCCAGAATGCGGTCCAACTTTTGGCGTAGGACAACAATCTGGAACAGGGGGAGTTCTTCCACCTGTGATTCAAGTTCTGCAAAGGCTGTTTCCGACATGTTTGAACCTCTCTTGGATTCAATATACATTATTTGCCCCAAATTTGCCAATACCATTCCAAGTTGGAGTATCGATTCGGCTTTGCAAAACCATACGAACTTTCCTGCACATTAACCGCACTGGAGAATCCTTGGAGTCATTTAGGACTTTTTGCAGGCGATCCAAGCCGAATTCTTCGTTCTTGTCGTTAATCGCCTCTGGGATGCCATCCGTATAGGTAAAGATAGTGTCGCCCGGTTGCAGTTGGACTTCAAAATCCTGGTACCTGTAGCCGGGAAAGCCGGCCAAGACAAACCCGCTCTTGATTTTTGCCAATTCGAAATTTCCGTATTTATGTTTAATGAACGGTTTTTCGTGTCCCGCATTGGCATAAACAAGGAATGCCGTGGATGCGGTCGTCGATATCCATATTTTCGCCAAACGACTTCGCTATTTTACTCATGCTTTCAATGGGCCGCGTAACAGTCCGTTCCATGTTGGAGCTTAATATATTTTCAGGAAAAAATTACAAGATTGCAAACTTGCGCATGCTCATAACAGTCGCCAATATGGTCAGCAAGACCGAGATGGCAAGAGTCGTTACGGAAACGAAAAGCCCGCTCAAAAAGGATTCATGGCCAAGCTGTACCAGAAGAAGAATCGGCACGACCATAAAAAGCGACATATGGGTCGCCGCACGTACCGTACGCACGCGGAGCGACACAATCAACGCAAAAGACGTCGTAAGCAGCACTGCCGAAAGTGCCCCGAGAATGGAGGCGAGGGCCGAAACCGTAGAAATTTCGGGATGCGTGACCCAGTAAATAACTTGAGCCAGAAGGGCGAACACCACAGGGAACGGCACTGTCGCCAAGAGCTTTCCCCAAAAAAGTCGCGTCGGAGCAATAGGCGAAAGCTGCAACAGTTCAAGCGAATTACGCTAACGCTCGCCCGCAAACGAATCTCCGGCCAACGGCGAACCCATGGGCGCCATGAGGCAACCGAGCAGGAGCATCATGTAGCCTTCCATACCTTCCATAATCTGCCCGCCGTACCGCGACACGGCAATGCCCTGGCTAGCCGCCAGAATCACAGGCGGAATGACGAAGGGTATCCAAAATTTGGGATCCCTAAAGATAAGGCGAAGTTCGTGTTTAAAGACATGAAACATAAGTTCGTTCCAATAAAATTTAGCATTTTTTTGAGCTTACGCACGCACAAGAAAAGACGCCCCCGTCAAAGGAGCGTCGGTATTTGGGTTAGGAAAGGCGACTAGCGAACAACCACGCGACGAGTTTCGTGGCCGACCCGCAGAAGGTACGTTCCCGCACGCGGAACCGAGAGGGTCAGATTTTCTGCGTTTGCGACAGCCTTGGCTACGATTTTTCCCTGCGCATCAAGGAGATAGGCCGTATGCGCCACTCCGTGGACTGACACCAGTCGACCTTCGACAGACACCTGGATACGCTGACCGAAATTAGCCGGAGACAACACCATGCTGGACTCGGAGGAGTCGCTAGAATTCGGAGATTCCACAGAACTGCTGGACTCGTCGACAATAGTCCCCTGAGACGAACTGGACGTTTCGACGGGCTCGTTGACCTTGCTACTGCTGGACATTGCAGAGGAACTCGACGCCGGAGCCTCGCCATTCGCAGACGTCACGGTAATTGTTCCGCTCTTGGAGGCATTCGTCGTAGCGCCCGTCGTGGTGACGGTGAACTTGTACGCACCTGCCGCCGCCGTCGCGGAAACCGTTCCCGAGATGTAATAGTCAGAACCCTTAAGCGTACCCGTCACGCCATCAGGAAGACCCGTCACCGTGGCACCCGTCGCGCCCGCAATCGTGTAGTAGAATTCCGCGATTGATTCGCCCGCGGCAACCGTCTGCGTGGTGCTGCCCGAGCCGTGCTTGGTGAGGCTAGCCTCGCCCGCAACACTCCCCTGCGACGAACTAGACTTCGCGACACTGCTACTGGACGTCACTTCGGCAGGCTCAGTGACCTTACTGCTGGAACTTACCGGAGTCACCGTACCCGATGCACCCGGATCCGGGAGAGTCGCACCTGCATACAACTTAATGGAATCGCGCAGGGCATAAGCCTTCGCCTGCGTACTCACGTCGGTGAGGCTCATGGAATAGCTAGGCTTGAACGCCGTGCCCGTACCCGACTGCGGTTTTTTCACATTTTCTTCGTAATTTTCGATCATCTGCGCCGCCGTGATAGCGCCATCGCTCGTATACAAGTCAAGCGCCTTCTGCACGCCAATGAACACGTTCCTTTCGATGCGAATATCCGCCTCTATGGCCGCACGCACGCAGTAGCTTGCATTCTTGCTGTCAAAGAGGTTGTTCGCCACATGGACCTTGCCAAAACGCACACGAGGCATGCGTTCGACCACACCGTCTGCCCACCATGTATGGTGAAACGTCACATTCAGGTGCCCGCGATCGCTCGTCTTCGTCTTGCTGTTGCCAATCAGGTTGCTGAACTGGTGGCCGGTTGACGCCGAAGTGTAGCTGAACTTAGTCCACGAAATCGTCACATAGTCCGAGGCATTGGTAATGTCTAGGTTGCCGTCGTGACCATCGTAAACATCCACGTGGTCAATCCACACATTCTTCGACTCGTGATTCACCTGCAGGCAATCCTCATCATCATCGTCGTGTGCACCCACACCCTTGAATTTCAGGTTGCGGATGATGACGTTCTTCGAGCCGCTCAGCTTCATAGCGCTACCCGAGCTGGGCTGCGCGATAATGGCGCCCTGGTAACCGTAAATCGTCACGTTGCTACCGACTTCCACCGGGCCCATGTACGTCCCCGGCTTCACGTAGATAATCTTGTTGCCCGCCTTGGCATAAGCCTTAAGGTCAGTCACATTGTCCACCGTGACCTCGGAATATCCCTTGCCGCCCGTGGTGCCGCCATTCTGCGTGGCAAATCCCGCCATCGGAAAGTCCGGCGAAGTCACTGCAAACGAGGAAGTCACAAGAGTTGCCCCGAGCACAACACCCGCAGCGAGCATCTTTGACCATTTTGCGTTTTTCGATTCCATAACATCCATCCCATATTTTGAGATTCTGAACAACATCATTCAAAATGTTCTCAAAATTTCTTCTCAAAATTTATATTCTAAAAACGCAAAAGTCAATAGAAATTTTTATTTAAAACACCTTCAGAGACCAATTTTTCAGTATAAACCAACAAAAAAAGGCGAATTTTACAAAAAATCGCCAATTCCAAAATGTTCTCAAAATTTTATTTTACAATTTAAAAATAGAGAAATTACAAGCTGACAAACTTGCGCATACTCACAAAGGTCGCCGCAATGCTCAAAAGAATCGATACGGCAAGCGTCGCTAGCGGCACAAAGAGGCCGTTCAAGAAGATTTCGTGACCAAGTTGCACCATCAGGAGAAGCGGCACGATCAAAAATAAGGTAACGTGCGTCGCCGCCCGCACCGTCTTTACCCGTAACGAGACAATCAGCGCAAAAGAGGTCGTCAGAAGCACCGCTGAAAGCGCTCCCAGAACAGACGCCACTGCAGACATCGTCGAAATTTCAGGATGCGAGATCCAGTAGCCGAGCTGCGCCAGCAGCGCAAACATCACCGGGAACGGAAGAATCGCGAGAAGCTTGCCCCAGAAGAGCTTTGCTGGTGCAATCGGAGAAAGCTGCAAGAGTTCCAGGGAATTGCGCTCGCGCTCCCCCGCAAAGGAATCCCCCGCCAAGGGCGAACCCATCGGCGCCATGAGGCAACCAAGCAGGAGCATCATGTAGCCTTCCATGCCTTCCATAATCTGCCCACCGAATCGCGACACGGCAATCGTCTGACTCGCCGCGAGAATCACCGGCGGGATAATGAAGGGAATCCAGAAACGCGGATCCCTAAAAATCAGGCGAAGTTCGTGCCTAAAGACGTGGAGCATGGGTATAGCGGCTTCGCCGCAGTTATTAGTCAATAGTTAGTAGTTATTAGTTGACTCAGGTTACGAGATGTTTATCACAAAAATACAATTATTCGTGCAAAGAGCGGGCTAACGTGCGCCAAAAACATTTGTTTTCGCTTGTGGAATGGCGCGAAATTGAGTATATTACAGATTGTGAAATTTTTGGCAGTATTTATTCTAAGCCTCTCTTTGCTTGTTTCCAGTTCTTTTGCGGAGTCACTTACTCCACCGACGGTTCTAAAGATGCAAGAAGACCGAAGCATGGCGACCTCGGACTTCACTACTGAAGAAACTCCAGAGCACGATTGGGGCCCAATAAAGTTCTTAGTTGGCATATATTCGGTTGGATTATTTTCTTTGGGAATGGACTTCGCAGGCATCGGACTTGATAAAAGATACGATGAAGACAATCACGATAAAGCAGGAGCAATGATTGGAGGTGGCTTAGGCATGGCTGCTTTAGGAGGGCTCGGCATTTGGTGGGCGTTTTAGGGACGGAATAAAACCGCAAAAAAAAGGAGACCCCGGCACTGTGGCCGGGGTGACACTCTAAAAATTACTGTCTCGTGAGCGTCTTGTACCTGATGGGCTTCGGATTGTCGGCATCTTCGCCGAGGCGTTTGCGGCGATCGGCTTCGTACTCGCTCCAGTTGCCTTCGAACCACACCACCTTGGAATCGCCTTCGTAAGCGAGGATGTGGGTTGCGATGCGGTCCAGGAACCAGCGGTCATGGGAGATAATCACGGCGCAGCCTGCAAACTTGAGGATGGCCTGTTCCAGAGCCTGCAACGTTTCGATGTCCAAGTCGTTGGTCGGTTCGTCGAGGAACAAGAGGTTACCCGGCTTCTGCAGGTTCTTTGCCATGAGCACGCGGTTGCGTTCACCGCCCGAAAGCGTGGTGAGCTTTTTCTGCTGGGCAGCACCGGTAAAGTTGAAGAGTCCGCAGTAGGCGCGGCCGTTCATCTTGCGGTCGCCCACCATAATCTCGTCGTTGCCGCCGGTGATTTCTTCCCACACGGTCTTGCTGTCGTCGAGGCTGTCTCGGCCCTGTTCCATGCTGATGATTTCCACGGTCTCGCCAATCTTGAGCGTACCGCCATCGGGCTTTTCCTGGCCCATAATCATCTTGAATAAAGTCGTCTTACCCGCACCGTTCGGGCCGATAATGCCCACGATGCCGGAGCGCGGCAGGTTGAAGTTCAAATCGTCGAACAGCACCTTGTCGCCAAAGGCCTTCTGCAAGTGTTCCGCCTGAATGACGATATCGCCCAGGCGCTTGCCGTTTGCGATGTGAATCTGCGCCACCTTGATCTGTTCGCGGGAATCTTCGGCGAGCAAGTCTTCGTAAGCCTTGAGACGGGCCTTGCTCTTGGCCTGGCGGGCCTTCGGGCTCTGCTTGACCCATTCCTGTTCGCGAGCGAGGCGTTTCTGACGGTCAGATTCGCCCTTCTCTTCGTTCTTCATGCGTTCAAGCTTCTGGTCCAGCCACTGGGCGTAATTGCCTTCCCAAGGAATGCCGCGACCGCGGTCAATTTCCAAAATCCAGTTCGTTACGTTGTCAAGGAAGTAACGGTCATGGGTCACGAGAATGACGGAGCCCTTGTATTCGCGGAGGTGGCGTTCGAGCCAAGCAACCGTTTCGGCATCCAAGTGGTTCGTCGGTTCGTCAAGGAGCAACAGATCCGGTTCTTCGAGGAGCAGGCGGCAGAGAGCCACGCGGCGCTTTTCACCGCCGGAGAGGTTCGTCACCGGCCAGTCGCCCGGCGGGCAGCGGAGAGCATCCATCGCAATTTCGATATTGCGGTCAAGGCTCCACAGGTCCTGCGCGTCGATGATGTCCTGGAGCTTTGCCTGTTCGTCCAGGAGCTTGTTCATCTCGTCGTCTTCCATGGGTTCGGCGAACTTCATGGAGATTTCGTTGAAACGGTCCAGAATGGCCTGCTTCTTGGCCACAGCCTGCATCACGTTTTCCTTGACGGTCAGGTTCGGGTCCAGCTGCGGTTCCTGCGGCAGGTAGCCCGCGGTGCGGCCCGGTTCAATCCACGCTTCGCCCTGGAATTCCTTGTCGATGCCCGCCATGATGCGCAGGAGCGTCGACTTACCGGCACCGTTCTGGCCGATAATACCAATCTTTGCGCCATAGTAGAAGCTCAAAGAAATGTCCTTCAGCACCTCTTTGTTAGGCGGATAGGACTTGGTCATCTTGTACATGTAGAAAACGAATTTTTCTGCTTTATTCTGTTCGGCCATAAGAGCTCCGAGGAGGTGAAGTCGGCACTTCGTGCCTTTAAGGTGAGTGTTTTTGCAAACCTTTTCTGAATTCCGAAATCCGAATTCTGAACTTAGTAAATATAACAAAAGCCCCGCACCGAGCAAAGCTTTCGTTTCTATCAGAGCGACCTATTGACGCGATTTACTAAAAAACCCGGTCGCCACCACTTTTTTCGCAAAACAAGATACCGAAATTATTATATAATTGCGATGGTATGTCGATTCACCCCCTCAAGGTATTTTTCTTATTCTGCTCGCTACTCGCAAGCCTCACGAGTTCGTGCCTTGCGCAGGAAAATTTCCAACGGTATTCGGCGCTCCCCTTCGGAGCCTACACCGAAGAAACAAAAATCCAATACGGCGCCATCTTCGTCCTGTTTTTCAGGCCCTTCCAAGAAGGCGAAAACATCTCTTCGATGGACTTTATCGCCCGCGGCACCACACGCGGTCAATTCCAATTCCAGCACGCACCAAACCTGTGGCTTCTCGGCGACCACCTGCACATTCCCGCCAAGCTGAACCTGAACAAGTGGCAATATTCACTTTTCGAACGTGGAGCCCGTGGCGATTTTGAAGCTATCGACGAATACAAGAGCTCCTTCGTTTACGGCCGGATTCCCTTCGAGATGAATTTCGGCATTCCGAACAACATTCCTTTCCGCTACGGTGTTGTATTAGAAGGCGAAGCTCGCAACAACGAACTCGGCGATGATACTCCCCAAAGTTATCAAGACGGTTACTATCTAGGCGGCGGTTACCTATTCATTCTCGACCAAAAAGACAACGACAACTGGCCGACCAAGGGATACTACGCCAGCTTCGAAGAGGTCTTTTTCGGCGGCGATTTCAGTTACCACACCGAAACCATCGACGTCAGACTCTATGCACCCCTGTTCTGGGAAACTTCAATCGCGCTGGGACTATACGCCAAGCAGAGCCGCGGTGACAACGTTCCGCTCGGATGCCTCGCTGGCCCCGACGGCACCAAACGATTCCGTGGCGTAGAATCGGGAATCTGGAGCGACACGCAGGCCGCCATCTGGCAAATCGAATTGCGCAGGCCGCTGTTCTGGAGATTCGCCGGAGTCATCTTCGGAGAAGCTCTGCAATCGGCCCCTTACTTCAGCGAGCTGTTCAAACGGCAGGTCCATTACGCCGTAGGTTTCGGCGGACGCCTCGCCCTGAACCGCAGCGAAAAGCTGCACGCCCGCGGCGACCTCTCACTCGTAGACGGGAAACACCTTGGCATCACCATCGACCTGAGGGAATCTTTCTAGCGAGGTTTCCTAACAATCCGTCGGCAAGTCTTCGGGCAACAACTTCTTTCGTCTTGATTGCCGTCTGTCCGGCATACCCCGCCACTAGGGAAGACCGGTCACACTCCACCAAGCGCCCCTTCTCGAGAATGCCGAGAGCCTTATATATCTGCGCGACAATGATAGCTTTTACAAATTCCTCGCATTCCAATATCACATTTTCTATATTTGCGCCTAATAAAAGGAGTTACCATGCCAGCACAAGGTGAACACAATAAATGGATTGCCCTCGCCCTTTGCATTTTGCTCGGATACCTAGGAATTCATCGTTTTTACGAAGGTAAAATCTGGACGGGTATTCTCTGGCTTTGCACCGGCGGACTCTGCGGAGTCGGCGTTGTCATTGACGCGATTCTCATCGTGATGAAGCCGGAACATTACTAATTCAGAGTTCGGAATCCAGAGTTCGGAATTAAAAATTCTAGAACTAAGTATCGGGAATCAAATTACACATGAAACATTTATTCGTAATCGCGACGGGCAACCCCGGAAAAATCAGGGACTTCGCGCACATTCTCGGAACCGAGAACAAGGAATTCAAGACGCTCAAGGACATCGGCTTTACAGACGATATCGTCGAAGACGGCGACTCCTTCGAAGCAAACGCCATCATCAAGTCAAGCACGGTGGCACGGTGGCTTTGCGAAAAACATATCGAGGCAAGCGTCCTTGCCGACGATTCCGGCCTCGAAGTATTCGCATTGAACGGCGAACCGGGCATTTACAGCGCCCGCTACTGCGGCTACCACGGCAACGACCAAGCCAACAACGACAAGCTGATGCAAAAGCTCGAAGGTGTCAAAGACCGCAGCGCCCGCTATTTCTGCGCACTCTCCTACCAGAAGGTCGCCGAGGTAAACGGCAAGTGGACCGTGAGCGAACCGAAGATTTACGAAGGGGAATGCCGCGGGCAAATCAACTTCGCGCCCGTTGGCGACATGGGATTCGGCTACGACCCGCTATTCATCCCTGACGGATTCGACCGCACCTTCGCGCAGATGGAACTTGCGGAAAAGAAAGGCATCAGCCACCGCGGAAACGCTATCCGCACCATGAAAGCGGATCTAGACGGCAGAACTTAGTTAGCAGAGCTTAGAACTTAGTTGATTTTGCAAAAAAAAGAAACCCGACAAAAAGTCGGGTTCTTTTTTTGATACTTTAGGTTCTGCGATTAAAACCAGCGCCAGGTCAGGCCGAAGAGCACCATATTCTTGTACTGCGCATCTTCGTCAAGATCCCAGTCGTAGGCCATGTCGAAGCCGACCTGAAGTTCAACGAGCGGTGCAATCATCACGGAGAGGAGGTTTTCCCAGAGGCCGTCGATCTTTTCGACACCTTCGAAATTGCAGAATGCCCACAGACGGCTCTTGAAGCTCACGATGTCAGAGAAAGCATATTTGACTTCGGTGATAGATTCGAGACCGGGTTCATCACGGAACTTTTCAAACTTTTCGGTATCCTTGTCGTCGGCGTAACCGTAACCATTAGAAATAGTCATGCGGTTAGCAAAGCCGAGGCGCTGGGAAAAGTTGTCGTTCGGAATATAAGCAAGACCTGCCAGCTGAGTTTCGTAGGCGGGATCCATGAAACTCGAAATGGGAGTCTTGATTTCATTGCCGTCTTCGTCTTCACTATATTCGAAACCCTTCATGAACTGGGTTTCGAAACGGTTACCGATATAGGGTTTCAGGACTTCGGTCATGTTGAAGTCGATCATCGATTCCCAGAAGAGGCGGTCAGCGGACTTGCGCTTGCCAACGCCCTTGGTCCAGGTCTGACCGAAGTCGATATCGATGAGGTTACGCCAGTTGGCGATTTTCCACTTACCTTGCACATCGGCATCGTAAGTCACGAGCCAGGTATAGTTAGAGGAACCGTCTTTCTGCCAGTTGCTGAAATTGTACCAGTTGTAACGAACGGCGGCGACCACGTCGGCAGTCCAGTTTTCGGGGAGAGCCCCTTCGAACATGCCACCTTCGGCCATTGCAGGTGCGGCAAATGCGCAAGCCGCGGCGCATGCCATGATTAAAGATTTCAACTTCATTTCTCTTTCCTTTTTTTTGGCCCGGTCAACCCCAAGCCGTGATTTGTCAAATCAATATAGGAATAAAAACACATTTTTGCGAGTATAAAATGTCAAAATGTCTATATTTAGGCCATGCGACGCGTCCGTTTTTCCCAACTTCCGATACTGATTTTCCTTTTTGCGGTGGTTTTCTGCCATGCAGGCGACCGGGAGCGCCAGGAGCATTTTCGATTCAACCTAGGCGTCGGAATCCGAAACCAGACTCCAGTTATCGCCATCGGTGGAATAGGCTACGACAACGTCATCTTGCGCGTGCAGGGAATGGGCTGGCACCAAGGCGCGAACGATTTCTGGTGCGGATTCCGCGGAAGCCTGCTCTATACATTTTTCAGGGACCTTCCCTTTAATTTCGATGTAGGCATCGGTGGCGGCTACGAATTTGCCGAAGCCCCGAACAAAATGCACCAGGCATTCAACAAGGCAAACAACGCCATGCTCCTTCGCCCCTACAATTACAAAGAAGAGGCCGACATTTCACTCGAACTTTGGGCGCACCTATACGGATTCTACACACAAATTAGTGTACCCGCCTACCGGTTCATAGAACACGACCCCCCAAAACTACTCTGGGGAGCCGGATACATGGTGGAATTCTAACATTCGTATTACAGGGTTACTTTTTACGGATATAAATGGAATATTCATCCCCAGCCGTATAATCGTAGTAAATCAATTCCATTGTATACACGGATCCATTATAAGTAATAGAACCATAGATAGACGAATAAGAAGAGGCACCCTCTTTCAAGTTCCAGCCAAATTTATTCAACAGGGATATAACGTAGGTGCGATTCACCGCACTTGGAATACCGCTCGCCTGAAATGCATCACCATTGTTGCTTATTCTACCTTTAGCAAAGACATCCGCGGGCAAGTTCGCTCTAGCCACTTCGGTCAGTTCATAGCCTAATTTTTGTGTTTCCGTCATCGGTTCTGTTACACCGGAAAAAGTTCCGACGAAAGTTTCCATCGAATAGGTAAAAAGCAAGGTATCCCTATCGATTGTAGAGGCTACCATATTCGGCTTTTCGATCGTATACCTGAATGACTCCGTAGTCAACTTCTTTTGTTCGTAACCAGCCGCAATCAGGAGGGTATCGAACTTCTGCAGGCTCGCAAGCGAAATCGTCTGGGAAACTTCGCAGCTGCCACCAAAGGTCGGTTTCCAGGCGAGTTCAGACGGAGGCAGCATTGCTGTTGCCAGGTCGCAGGTCGAAGCATTATTCACCGGAATATCTAACGCGTCGCCATCGGAAGAGGCGTCACCCGTTTTCACATAAACTACCGAGACAGCACCACTTGCGCCCGTCAAAGTTACCGTATGCGAGACGGTCCCTTCGATCTTGGAAAAAACATACTCGCCACCCAAACCATCCGGCGATGGATTCGCCGTAACCGGAAGCCAGCCCGCATTCGTATAATTGGCAACATAGGTTGCAAACGCAACCGCATCCATGGTCCCCTGCGCATAGCAGCCACTGTCCATTTTTTCGAAAGAAAGGGACGATGCAGGCAAGGCTGAAACATCACAAGAACCGGACGACGCTCCCGTTCCGGAATCATCAGACGAACAGGCGACAAACACCATCGACGCCAAAGCACTCCCTAAAAGCAGCTGCTTGATATTCATAATTTCCTCGTGTTGCTGGATTGTATAATGACGAAATGTAAAAAAAACAATACATTGTCAAGTAAAAAATGCGCTATCGTGAAATTCAGCACATTTTTTCAGAGCCACTGAACCATTATGAAGAAATCCCCCGTTCACGAATATGAAACCGAGGGATGGATCCCGTCGCGCTACGCGCTCCAGGATGACTTTAATGACTTCGTGAGCGAAAAAACGCCCGGTATTAACCGAGCGTGTTCGCGAGAGCAACGGCCGTAGAGTAAGAACAGACTTATTTCTAGCCGTTCCGGTATCCCGTGAGCAACAAACGCCTGGTATAAACCAGGCGTGGTTGTGAGAGAACCGACTTCAGAATAAGGATTCTGGTGAATTTAGTCGGTTCGGTCTCATTTTTTCTTCGGGAGCACGACCGGCTTGCCGAAGTCCACGTTCGTCTTGTTGCCGAGCAACAGGGCGCGCGTCTTGAGCGGCAGACCGTAGCAGCGGATGAAGCCAGTAGCGTCCTTCTGGTCGTACATGTCGACGTCGGTGAATCCGCCGAGGCCCATGTCGTAGAGGCTGTAGGGGCTCTTGATGCCGGCCGGGATGATGTTGCCCTTGTAAAGCTTGAGGGTCACGTCACCGGTAACAACCTTGTTCACTTCGGCGAAGAAGGCGTCCATAGCCTGGCGGAGCGGAGTGAACCACTGGCCATTGTACACGAGGTTCGCGTACGTCATAGACATCTTCTGGGCTTCGAACAAAGTTTCCTTGTCGAGCACGAGCTGCTGCAGGCATTCGTGAGCCTTGTACAGGAGCGTGCCACCCGGAGTTTCGTACACGCCGCGGCTCTTGAGGCCAACGAGGCGGTTTTCGACGATGTCCAAGAGACCGCAAGCGTTCTTGCCGCCAATCTTATTCAGGTATTCGAGGAGTTCGACAGCGCCCATCTTCTTGCCGTCGATAGCCACCGGATTACCCTTATCGAAGGTAATCGTCACGTGATCAGCCTTGTTCGGGGCCTTTTCATACGTGTTGGTATGCTTGAGGAATTCGTACTTGTGTTCCTGTTCCGGGAATTCCAGGACGCCACCTTCGTGAGAGAGGTGCCACAGGTTACCGTCTTCGGAGTAAATCTTCTTCTTGCTGATGCCGTTGAGCGGAATCTTGTGAGCGGCAGCGTAGTCGATAGCGTCTTCGCGGCTGTGGAACGTCCACTTCGGGTCCTTCCACGGAGCAATGACTTCGAGCTTCGGGTTGAGTGCGGCGTAGGTCAGTTCGAAACGGACCTGGTCGTTACCCTTACCGGTAGCACCGTGAGCAACAGCGTAGGCGCCTTCCTTTTCGGCAATCTTCACCTGGTACTTGGCGATGAGCGGACGGGCGAAAGAGGTACCCAGGAGGTAGGTTCCTTCGTACTTGGCACCGGCACGAACGGTGGGCCAAACGTAGTCTTCGAGGAATTCCTTCTTGAGGTCGAGAACGTAGCACTTGGAAGCGCCAGTCTTCAAAGCCTTGTCTTCGAGGGCCTTAGCGTCCGGGAAGTCGTTCTGACCGAGGTCGGCGGCGAAAGCGATTACTTCGCAGTCGTAGTTTTCCTTGAGCCAGGGGATGATGATGGAAGTATCGAGTCCACCGCTATAAGCGAGGACAACCTTCTTCTTGGATTCTTTCTTAGCCATTTTTAGCGTCCTTTAAGAAAATTTTAGACGATTGAAATATAGAAATAGACGAGAGACGAGAGACGAAAGACGAAAGAATTTTTTTAGAAAAATGATAAAAAAACTACGGAGAGACCTTACTAGAATCCTTAGGAGGCGGCGCCATCAACTGCCGGAGCGAATCCACCAGCACGCTGTCCTTCTTGGGGAACATGTTCTGGTAAATGACGGCACGACGCTTGGCCATGAACTGACTTTCGCGCATATTCGGATGGTGCTTACCCGGGCTTGCGAGCATGGCTGCAAGATTAATCGCCTGATCCACACTCAGCTTGGAACAGCTCTTCTTGTAGTATGCGAGACACGCTTCCTGGCAACCGAAAATATCCTTACCCCACTGGGCATAATTCAGGTAGAGTTCCAGAATGCGATCCTTGCCGAGTTCATGTTCCATCAAGAGCGCGTACGCCAATTCCTTGAACTTGCGGTTGAAAGAACGTTCGCCACTCAAGAAGAGGTTCTTCGCAAGCTGCTGCGTAATCGTGGAGCCGCCGAACTTGGTCTTCCCAGCCACCTGATTTGCATCAAGCGCCTCGGCGATGGCGCGGACGTCAAAGCCCGGATGGAAATAGAAGCCGGCATCTTCACTTGCAATGACCGCCTTCCGCAGGTACGGACTGATGGAATCAAGGGGAACATAGGTATGCTTGATTTGCAGGTTCGGACTCGAATCGCGCAAGGCCTTCATGTACTTGCTAATTTCGGGCTGTGAGTCCTTGAGTTCCTCAACACCTTCGTAAATTTCGTAACCATAAATGAACGCACGGTACAGGGCATACGAGGCAGCCACCGAGAACACGGCCGAATAAATAATCAAAATCAGCAACGCCTGGCGGATGACGAAATTAATCGTCCGGTAAAGCCACTTGATAATGAATCCAGTTACCTTCGCAAACGTGGTATTCGTGAACCACTTGAAAAAATCCCTGACCTTACCAAAATACAACTTCACCTTATCCATTATTTTTTTCCTCCGAACCAGTCATTGATGTCTTCACCCTCTTTCATGGCCGTGGGCAAGTTTTCCATTCCTTCTCCCAAAATTACATTATGAACGCCCGCTTGCGTAAACAGGTTGCCGATATATTCCATTCCAGAGCGACCCGCCTCGTCGTGATCCAAACAAAGAACCACATTCTTACTTTTGAACAAATTCAGCCATTCCACCTTGAAACTCCGCACACCGGGAATCCCCACCGCATTGATCTTTTGTCCTAAAAACGTGAGCGTATCGACCACGCCCTCGCACAGGTAGACCCAGCCAGGCTTATTGTCGAGCACAGACATGTTGTACGGATACGGCACCGTGCCACGCAGGTTAAGTTCCTTGGGCACGACCGTTTTATCGATCGCCCGCGACTGGAAATAGAAAGCGCGGCGTTTCGTGTCGAGATACGGGAAAATCAACGGATGCTTGTAGTAGCGCAAGTGGCCCTTTTCATTAAAGAGACCCACATACTTCAAGACCTCTTCGCCAAAGTCCGCCTTGAGGCTGTTGTTCACCTCTTCGTAGTTGGTAATGGTGCGGAGCAGCATCTTGTCCCACACGGGCTTGTAGATGCGACGGCGGGCAAGCCACTTGGCCGCGGGAGTGTTATCGACGGGACTCAAGCGCTTAAGGAACGAAAGGATAATTTTCTTACGTTCGTCTTCGGATACCAGCGGAGGATCCTCGGGTTCGGGCGGCCGAACCATCTCGGGTTCCGGACGACTTTGCGGAGAAGATAAATTCTGCGGAGCGTTCCCCTGCACCGAGGGTCGCTGACGCCCTGCGGCAACAGGTTGCGTTCGTTGCGACAGGCGTTCCATTTCTTTGCGGGCAGTAGGCGGTACCAGAAACGGGTACTGCTCCATCAGCCAGCTGAGCGCCTCGGTAAAACTGCAATCCTTTACAAGTTGCACAAGCGTTATCACGTCGCCACGGACATCGTCACAGACCCAGCAACGGAAAAAGCCCCGTTCTTCGGAAACAGAAACGGAGGGAGTGCGGTCGCCGTGCGTGTGACGTTGCGGGAAAAAGCATCTGAATCGACCATGAGAAACCGATATTCCCAGACTCTGCGCGACAGATGTTATCGAAATCGCCGCCTTGAATTGTTTCAGTTCCTCGTTGGTCATGGTGAGTATAATAATAGTAATTCAGATTTCGGAATTCAGATTTCGACAGTATATATTAAGAAGGTATGCTATATTTTCTGCTATGCAGATTCTCGAAAACGAACCGATGAGCAAGCACACCTCCTTTAAGGTGGGTGGAGCAGCGCGCTATTTTGCAAAGGCAGAATGTCTGGAGGACCTCAAAAAAGCTTTGAACATGGCCTGCGAAAAGGGACTTCCCTACTTCATTTTAGGGAACGGCACAAACCTGCTTGTCTCGGACAGGGGCTTTGACGGCATTGTCATCACGCTTGCCGGAGAATTTTCAGAAATACAGAACCTCGGAAACGGGGCTTTCAAAGTCGGGGCGGCGACCCCGCTCGGCAGATTCGCACGAACAGCGATGAAACTCGGCTTTGCAGGCATCCATAAACTCGCCGGAATTCCGGGAACACTGGGCGGAGCCATCTACATGAACGCGGGTGCCTACGGTCAAGAAATCGGAACCTGCTGCACACAAGTCACCGTACTTGACAGCGACGGAAACATCCGCGAGTTTTCTAATGCCGGCTGCGCCTTCGGCTACAGACAAAGTATTTTCCAAGATAACAAATCGTCCACTGTTGGTTCGGCAATCTCACCAACCTTTATGACAATCTTGTCAGCGATGTTCCAACTGCCCGCCGCAAGTGCAGAATGCAAAACTGTCGCCGAACTCGAAGCAGAACACGCCGAATGCATGGCGAAGCGCAAGGCGACACAACCGCTGAATTTGCCGAACGCTGGATCAACCTTTAAAAGGCTTGAGGTCGGAGCGGTCGGCACTCCCACGCAAATTGCACCGGGATACTACATTGAACAAGCCGGACTCAAGGGCCATCGCATCGGTGGCGCCGAAGTCAGCACCGTACACGCAAACTTCATCGTGAACGCAGGCGGCGCCACGGCAAACGACATTATGGAACTCAGCGAGTTCGTACAAAATAAAGTCGCCGAGAAATTCGGCATTCAACTGAAGAGAGAAATAATCCTGCTAGGGGAATTTTAGTAGAGTTTCAACCAAAGTCATTCTCGACCAAGTAAAACGCGGGAGGGGATCCATCAAAAATCTTACACCTAGATCCCGTCGCTTCGCTCCAGGATGACAGATTCGTGGCCCTTCGGCAGGCTCAGGGACCTGACTCCTAACCACTCATCACTATAAACTTCCTACTGCCTACCGTCTACTTTCTCTTCCGGCACGGGGTCGTAGCGATTCAGGATTCGCGTGACGATGGCATAAACAATGCCGCCCGTGAGTCCACCGGTCAAGTCAGCCACCAAGTCAAACACACTGCTGTCGCGAGTTTCCACAAAGCTCTGGTGATATTCATCGGTACATCCGTAAAGGAGCGCAAGTCCGCCCACGACCAATACACGCAGCCACTGCCGTTTGGACCATTCGTTACGAGTCCAAAGCATGGCGTAGCAGCCGGCAAGCGTTGCATATTCACAAAAGTGGGCAAGCTTATCCCAGATGTGCGGAAAATCTTCTAGCTGGTCCATCGTCATCGAAGACAGTTTAAAGATAATCGCCATGCAGAGCACGCAAGGAACTGCTCGGAAAAACGGGTACTTTTGAAAAAGCGATTCAAACATATTAGGTACGAGGTCGCGCCTTTGGCGCTTTGGGGAATGAGGTATGGGCCTAAAGATAGAAAAAGAGAACATCTTCAAAAGTCTATATTATTTCTAAATTTGAATCCATGAAAGCAATCACCTTGAAAGCCGGACGCGAAAAGTCCGCATTGCGTTACCACCCCTGGATTTTTAGCGGAGCCGTTGACGAAGTCATCGGCGACCCGGAACTGGGCGACACCGTTGAAGTTTACAGCTACAAGAGCGATTTTCTGGGTCTTGCGGCGTACTCGCCCAAGTCTCAGATCCGCGGGCGTTTCTGGACGTTCGGCGAAAAGGCGAACATTGACCGCGAATTCTTTAGCGACTTGCTCGACCACGCCATCGCCGCACGCAAGAGCCGCAGTTTTGACATCGAAGACAAGGAATCGGCATTCCGCCTGATCAACGCCGAAAACGACGGCATCCCAGGCTGCATCATCGACAAGTATGCCGACATCTATTCTGTCGAAATCCTGGCTGCCGGCGCCGAAGTCCACCGCGAAACGATTTACGAACTGCTCGCCGAAAAGACGCACTGCCGCGGCATTTACGAACGCTGCGATTCCGATGTGCGAAAAAAAGAAGGCCTGCAGCTGCGCACCGGTTGCGTATACGGCGAAGTGAGCGACGCCCCCGTCATCATCAACGAAAACGGAATCCTCTTCCCCATCGATGTGAAGAACGGCCACAAAACAGGCTACTATTTGGACCAGCGCGATGCCCGCCGCCGCATTGGAGAACTTTCCAAGGGCAAGAAGGTCCTGAACTGCTTCTGCTATACCGGCGGTTTCGGACTTTACGCTCTCCGCGGCGGTTGCGAAAAAGTTTACCAGGTGGATGTTTCCAAAGACGCGCTCAAGCTCGCCAAGGAAGGCATCATGCGTAACAAACTCAGCACCGCCCACGCAACTCATGTGGAAGCCGACGTGTTCCAGTACCTGCGCAAGTGCCGCGACAAGGCCGAGACCTTCGACCTCATCGTACTTGATCCGCCGAAGTTCGTTGAAAGCAAGGACAACCTGCAGAAAGGCGCCCGCGGCTATAAGGATATCAACCTGCTTGCCATGAAGCTCTTGGCCGAAGGCGGCATGCTCGCCACATTCAGCTGCTCGGGACTCATGGAAATGGACTTGTTCCAGAAGATTATCGCGGATGCCGCCGCCGATGCCCATCGGCGCGTTCAAATCATTGAACGCTTCGGCCAACCCGCCGACCACCCCGTGAATACGGCATTTCCTGAAGGGCAATACCTCAAGGGACTCTTGGTGCAAGTTGTTTAAGCAGAACTTTTGTAAACCTTAGTGTTCCATATATTTCGTACAGGCTAACAGGCCAAATATGTCTGTTCAGCCTGTATTTTTTTGTTTGTCTACATTTTAATTTGAACTAAAAAAAATGCGTACAGGCTAATTCCATCTAAGCACTTCTTTTAGCCTGTACACCCCGTCAAAACTCCCTTTCAGAAATAAAAAGCACCCCGCCCGATTGGAGCAGGGTGCTTTTTCTCGCGTGAAGATGAAGCTAGGCTTCAGCTCAATTAGGCAGCCTTCACAGTTTCGACGACCTTGGCGAATGCTTCCGGATCGGCGACGGCAATATGACGACCGTTCGGCTCTATTGTTGCTAGGCACTACGACTCCGCCTCACTCTCGCATTCACGGCTTGTCAATACAAGTCGTGAATGCTCACCATGGCCTTTGCCGATGCCTTATAACGAAAAACACCCTGCAGAAGCAGGGTGCTTTTTCTCGCGTGAAGATGAAGCTAGGCTTCAGTTCAATTAAGCAGCCTTCACGACTTCGACGACCTTGGCGAATGCTTCCGGATCGGCGACGGCAATATGACGACCGTTCGGCTCTATTGTTGCTAGGCACTACGACTCCGCCTCACTCTCGCATTCACGGCTTGTCAATACAAGTCGTGAATGCTCACCATGGCCTTTGCCGATGCCTTATAACGAAAAACACCCTGCAGAAGCAGGGTGCTTTTTCTCGCGTGAAGATGAAGCTAGGCTTCAGTTCAATTAAGCAGCCTTCACGACTTCGACGACCTTGGCGAATGCTTCCGGATCGGCGACGGCCATATCGGCGAGAACCTTGCGGTTCATCTGGATGTTGGCCTTGGAAAGCTTGTAAATGAACTGGCTGTAGCTGATGCCATGTTCACGGACAGCGGCATTGAGGCGGACAATCCACAGAGAGCGGAAGTCACCCTTCTTGTCGCGGCGGTGAGCGTAGGCATACTGACCGGCGTGGGCTACGGCGTCAATGGCAAGGCGAAGGTTGCTCTTGCGACGGCCATAGAAACCCTTGGCGGCCTTGAGGATTTTTTTGCGGCGTTCGCGGGAAGGAACTCTGGTTTTAGCGCGTGGCATTCTTACACTCCTTATGCAACGACAAGCAGACGCTTGACATGGTAAACATCGACTTTCTTAACGAGAGCGCCCTTACGCAGGTTACGCTTACGCTTCGTGGACATCTTGGCAAGAATGTGGCGCATGCCAGCACGCTTGAACTTGACGTGGCCGGAGCCAGTCAGGCGGAAGCGCTTCTTAGCACCGCTGTGTGTTTTCATCTTAGGCATTTTTACCTCTTTAGGTTATTAAGTTGAAGCCTCACCTGCTGCCATGGGCTCGGTTACGGGCTTTGGTGCCTGGGGCTGCTTTTTGGCAGTACCTGCACCGCGTTTCGGACCGTAAATCGAGAGCATTGTATTGCCTTCAACTCGCGAATCCATTTCCAGGTCGCCGTACTGGAGCAAGTCTTCTTTAGCGCGCTCCATCAGGCGTTTGCCGTAGTCCATGTGCGCCATTTCGCGCCCACGGAACTGCATAATAAGCTTGACCTTCATGCCATCCTGCAAGAACTCGGCTGCCTGCTTGATCCTGTACTGGTAGTCGTTCTCGGCAGTCTTCGGGTGCATCTTGATTTCCTTAAGCTTCACCACGTGCTGCTTGGCCTTTGCGGCCTTGGCCTTCTTGATCTGTTCAAACTTGTACTTGCCGTAGTTGATGATACGGCATACAGGCGGCTTAGCATTGGGAGACACTTCCACCAGGTCCAGTCCGGCGTCCTTGGCCATCTGGAGAGCCTGTTTGGTATCCATGATGACGGCCTCGCCATCGTCTTTCACAAGACGGATCGGGGAAATGCGAATGTCTTCGTTAATGCGGGTTCCGTCGCTCTGTCTGTTCGGCATGCGGCGGTCGCGGGGATTTTGTAACGCCAAGTTAAGCTACCTCTAGGTAAATGGTTATTGTGGCGGTAAATATAGTTTTTTTACAAAAAAATGCAAGAACTTTTTAACGAACCCCTTTGAAAATGGGCAAAATTTTGTATAATTGGACTTGCTCGCGGCGGTAGCTCAATGGTAGAGCCTTAGCCTTCCAAGCTAATGGTTGCCGGTTCGATCCCGGTCCGCCGCTCTTAGACCCCTCTTTGAGGGGTCTTTTTACTTCACTTTCCACTCTACTGCTTTGGGACTCCACGCGTTTTTGCACGGACTTTACCGCAAAACTCAACTCTTTTTGACTTTTGGCGAAAAGTATTACAAGACCTAGCTAGGACTTTAGTTCTACGGATTTTTTATACTAAGAAAAAAAAGGGACCCACCCGCAAAGCTTGCGGAGTATCGCTCCTATTTCAAGCCGTTTTTCTCCGTAAAAAACTTTTCTCCTGAATTTAGGTGCGAACACGATGTGATACTTACAGTTCCAGGTGGTGTGTGCCAACGTATGATTATTTCTATTTTGCATTGCAAAATCCTTTGGTTATTTGTTATGCAGGTGGTCAGACCGCTTGGCAAATTTAATCAAAGGATTTCTGCTTTCCTCAGGGGTGTAAAGCCGTAGGCTCTCTGGAACCACCCGCCTAGCGGGTGGTTTTCTGTATACAAAAAGCCAGCCCAAGAGTGGGCTGGCGATTCGGATTAACAACAAATGAAACTAATTCTTAAGGCAACGAACGGAGTTAGCAGCATTGGATTTATGGCTATGATAAGCACAACCGAGACCAAAAGTAATCAAGTCAGCTGATGCTGGAGATCTTTCGGTCGCCGTCCAGAAAGCGCTACAAGAACCCGCGCCATAGAAAAAATCGTAGGTTAAAAAACCTGCAGGCAATACCGAGAACGCATAAGAATCAGGACAAGAGCCATCCCCAAAAACATTCCCAGCATCATCGAGACAACGTCCATCATTCAAGAAATCCGTATACAAAAGCACGGCTTTAGAACCACTCAATGCAACTACAGAGAATAAAGTTTCCCATTCATCTCTAGAGGGCAGATGCCAACCACTAGGACATGCCTCCATTGCAGCGCTCCAAGTATAAAGACGACCATACTCGGTGCAATAGGCAGGATTATTATCGTAGCAGAAACTACTCTCTGCGAGATAGTTCAAATTTTGCGCCATCCAAGTCTGAGAGCCTATTGACACCTGCTTATACACCTGGCCATCCCGAGAATCTACGAATGTGGTAAGACTCGCCCGAGCAGTTTCTTCTGCAGTTTTTATTGCAGACTCCTTAGCCTCTTTTTCTGTTTTTTGCGCGGCTTCATCTGCAGCCTTTTTTGCTTCATCTGCGGCCTTTTTCTCTTCCCGACTTCCAGATATATCCACATATTCTAATGGATGCTCACCACACGCAAAAAATACAAAGAATACAGCTAGCCAAAAGCACTTTAACATAGCGGGTCTAATGTTCATACTCCACAGCCAATCCCCAGAAGGAACATTCAAACTCTTCATCAGCCTTGATTCCCAAAAACCATTGTTGCGAAGAGGATACATCCATATGAATATCCATTATGTTATCAACATTAAGGGTGCCATTATCGGTCTTTACCTTTTTTCCTACAAATTTTTTCAAAAATTCTATTTCACTACAGCCAACTTTAGCCGACTTGTAACTATATGATAAAGACTTCATCTGCTTGATTTTGAGCGACACCACTGGGATAGGCTCACCCACAGCAGGAGTATTTGGATGCGTTGTAGTGCAAGCTGCCAACAGAAATACACTAATCAACAACAGGATTACCTTTTTCATTTTTTCTCCAGATGTTAAAAATAAATTCTATGGATAATAATGGGGAAATAGATTGTTCAAAATCCGTTTCAACTTTTTTCAAACATAACGTAAATTGTAGTCCCATATCCAAGAACCAATTGTCCATGGGCTTATTGATTCCCAAACCAACAAGTAATTTCGGA
This sequence comes from uncultured Fibrobacter sp., assembly GCF_946062555.1. GTDB lineage: Bacteria > Fibrobacterota > Fibrobacteria > Fibrobacterales > Fibrobacteraceae > Fibrobacter. The sequence continues at coordinate 53,403 of NZ_CAMGVQ010000010.1, read as the reverse complement.
TAAAGAACCCATTCTGGCTTAAACGGATCTCCATAAACATCCGTTGCAATTTCTTCTTGTAACGTGAAAAATGTCTCTCTATATACGTAATCAAATAAAATGCCCAATTCGCCCCACAAAGGGTTTCCAATACGTAATGCTAATGGCAAAGAAAATCCCATAAATATAACTGTGTAATCGGAAACCTCTGTTTTTGAAATTCCTTTTTCCCATTCTTCGTCATATAAGCTGAATTTTGAATATATAACTTTGTCCGTATTTTTGAAATCACGCAATACCAACGCATAAAAATCAAGCCCGCACTGAATAGCCATTTTCTTATAAAAGAAATAGCTAAAGGCAAAACCCACCTCCCCCTTGGGACCATAGAGTCCATTTAGCGAAGCGCCCCCCAAGTGAACACTCCCTCCCCAATGCATATTCGTCTCTGAAAACGGAGACATGTTCTTTACTTTTACGGTATCATAAACTTCTGATTCGACAAATAGATCTTTTACAACCCGGTCATTATTGTCGTTCACTTCAACATTTTTTTCATTCTGATCGGCATCCAGCAGTTTTTCGATATCAGTCTCGCTCCGATCGTCATCTTCGAGAACAATCAAATCATCCTCTTGAGCATATACGCTCAAGAAACCCAATAGAAACACAATAAAAAACATTTGCTTTAGCAAGGCACAAATTCCTACATACAACTTAATTATCTCTTTCCTTTATTTTTCTTTGGGTACAGACACATTCCTTTTCTCATATCGTTAGGAGAAAGTCGGTTCTTATTTTCAAAAGCCACTTTATAATCCTTCTTATCCCAAATCCAGGCTTCTTGCATATTGTATTTTTCATCATAGAGAATCCAAATCAGCTTATCCCAATCATAATTCTTAACCTTAGAAACCATTGTGACTCGACTTCCCGGTTTGCCGCTCGGATGATTCGATTTTACTTGGTAATGGACTCTTTTAAATTCAAAATCAAAGCCCTTGTTTACCGCGGTCAAAGTTTGCATATAGTCGGAATACGCCGTTTCGCTCATTCCAACCATCATGGCAGCATCGTATTCTGATATAGCAGTAATTATCTGTGGAGGAACACCAAATTTTTCTTGCCACTTTAAGGCGAGACTAATAAGTTCTTTTTTCAGCATACGCTCTCAAATGTAAAAAAAAAGTACATTGTCAAGTTTTTTTTTTAAAAGCGCCAATTTTGAAGTTTTTTTCAGGACGGGTCACCATTTTCGCATCTGGTTCACAAGCATACGCATCAAGGGAAAATATCAAAATTAGAATACTCTGCGCATTACAGAAACAGGGGAAAGTTTATGGAAATTCAGAGAAAAGCTTATGACCGCTTTGTGGCGTGGAAAAAAATTTTCTAGACCTTTATCGGGACGACATCAAGAAAACCACCAAGCGCTACAGTTCTAAGGTTTCTGCAGTATTTGAAAACATTCCCGGCAGTCTCTCTTCGCACGAAAAGAAAATCGTACTTTACGAAATTGACGATTCCAACGCAGCAACATTCTCCAAGTATGACGAGCCTTTATTCTGGCTTGATGACTCAATGATTTGCAACCTGTGCTACAAATGCAACGACCCAAATGTCGGATTCGCTCTCAGCAAGAACGAATCTTCGGTCAAGTGTTATATGGGCGATACAGCAAGACAAATTTTAAGGTTTTTCCTGTAGAAGTAAAATCGGCAAAGAATTGCTATTCCCATCAAGTGATTTATTTCTAAATTTGGAATTGAAAAATAGAGGTTCCCATGTTCTTTGAACAAGCCATTGCACTCCAGGTTCCGGGCTACACCCGAGAAGCCGACTCCGCCCACGGCGAATCGCTCGCCATGTTCGACTACAAGGACGAACTGAAAATCAAGAACCAGGCCATCAAGGAATTCTGGGAAGTGAACCGCCTTGCCGGGAACCCGCAGAAAGTCATCGCAAGTCCCATGCCCCGTGAATACCGCACCACCAGCAAGCGTCGCGTGTTCATGCAGCCGGGCAACCTGCAGTTCGACCGCCAGGATTCCATGCTGGAACCGGAAGAACACAACAAGATTTACAACCTGCTGTTCGAAAAGCTGATTACTCCGGCCTACAAGCCGTTGGCTTACGCCTTGAACTGGATTATCATTCGCGGCACCTACCGCTACCGTGTGGTGATTTTCAATATCAAGAAGATTGACGCCACTATCGTACGTAAGCTGAAACAGATTTCCGAAGTTCTTCAAAAATCCGAGCTGAACGTAACTGCAGCTCACGCCTATGTGGACACCACGGAATCCGATTACTACCTGGAATCGAAGCGCCCCACCGAAGGCCTGAACTTCAAGCAGCTTTACGGCCCCCGCGAAATGTCCCTGGACCTGGGACACTTCCGTCTGAAGTATCCCGTCACGGGATTCAGCCAGATTAACGAAAGCCAGATTCACAACTTGATCAAGGCCGCAAGCCGCCTCCTGAGCTTAAGCAAGGAAGACCATTTCCTGGACCTGTACTGCGGTTACGGCCTGTTCAGCTTTGCCCTGGGAGAAGCCGCCAAGTCCGTACTGGGCGTGGAATGGGAAGGTCCGTCGATTGATTGCGCAAAGGCTTCGGCCAAGCACCTCAAAAAATCCTACCGTTTTATCGCCGGTAAAATCGACGAAATGTTCGTCCAGATGCGCCTGCCCCGTCCTATTCCCGGCGAACCGGAAAAAATCCTGCTGGACCCGCCGCGCAAGGGCTGCGAACCCGGCGTGATTCACGCACTCGCGATGAGAAAGCCAATCCGCGTATGCCACGTGTTCTGCGGCACCGACGAAATTCCCGCCTCGCTCAAGGAATGGGAACGCTACGGCTACCGCGTGCGCGAGGTGCAGCCGCTCGACCTGTTCCCCGGCACCCCGCACCTGGAAACCATCGTCATGCTGGAGAGGAAATAGATTTTAGAACGGGCCTTCGACCCTACAGACGAAAGACGAGAGACGAAAGATGATATATTCTGAAAAAGTCTCCTCAAGTAAACCCGCGCTGTGGACGCGGAATTTCGTGACGGTCGCCGCCGCGAACTTTCTGCTGTTCTTCAGCTTTTACCAGCTGCTGCCGATTTTACCGCTCTACATTATCGAAAAATTCGCGACCGACAATGCGACCGCCGGATTCATTATTTCGCTTTATACAATCGGCGCGCTTGCCTGCAGGCCCTTCGCCGGATTCCTCGTAGATACTCTCTCCCGCAAGCCCTTGTACTTCTGGACTTTCTTCGGATTTACCGTATGTTTCTTAGGCTACAAGACGGTCGGCATATTGCCGATTCTTGCCGCGGTGCGATTTGCGCATGGTTTGTTCTTCGGAATTTCGAGCACGGCGAGCAACACGGTCGCCATCGACGCCTTGCCCGCAAGCCGCCGCGGTGAAGGCATCGGCTACTTCGGCATCAGCGTGAACCTGGCGTTCGCGACAGGCCCCATGACCGGCATGTTCCTGTACGAGGCGTTCGGCGACACCATCGTCTTTGCGATTTCGATTATTTTGTGCGTTATCGGCCTGATTCTTGTGCAGACGTTGAATGTGCCGCGCAAAGAGAAAAAATCGCATGCACCGCTTTCGCTTGACCGGTTCTTCCTCACTCGCGCCATTCCGCAGTTCGCCAACTTCATTTTCGTAGGATTCGCCTACGGTCCGGTTACCAACTACATCGCCCTTTATGCCAAGGAACTCGGCATTGGCGGCACCGGCTGGTTCTACGCCTTGATTGCAGCGGGCTTGATTCTGAACCGCGTTATGACGGGACGCTTGATCGACCGCGGTTACTTGATTCACCTGGTGGGCACCGGTATGACGTTGAACGTGATTGCCTACTTTATCCTCGCCTTCAGCCACTCGCCCATCACCTTCTTTATATCCGCTTTCCTGATCGGGACAAGCCTCGGCCTGATTTTCCCGGGCTACCAGACCATGTGCGTGAACCTAGCCCGACACGACCAGCGCGGCACGGCCAACAGCACCTACCTGAGCGGTTGGGACATCGGTATCGGTACCGGCATTTTGATAGGCGGCTCAATGGCCGGGCACTTCGGAATGCACCAACCTGTATTCCTCGCCTGTGGAATAGCACTCGTCATCGCAGACGTCCTGTATTTCACCTGGACATCAAGGCATTACCTGAAGAACAAATTGGAAGGTTAAGCGAGCTTTCGCTACGCAAGATAAAGCGAACCTTGACAAATCCTAGCAAAAAGTTTGCTTAGGCGGAACACTTTTCGACATACATCATCTGGTCCGCGTTAACAACGCTATCCTTAAAACTGGATACACGGCCATCCCAACCGGCATACCCGATGCTCACTTCTATTGCATAGTACTGCGGTCCCTGACGGGTAGAAAGTTCTTCGCGCAGGCATTCCTGAATTTCGCGGACCGCGTATCCAGGCATATCTGTCGGAACCACCAGCAGGAATTCATCGCCTCCGTAACGGCAGAGAAACACCGACTTTCCCAGGCGATCACACGCTTTCTTGAGCGCCGAGGAAACGAGGACAAGTGCATTATCTCCTTCGATATGTCCGTAAGTGTCGTTGATTTGCTTAAAGTGGTCAATATCAACCATCACCACATAATAAGATTTCTGTTCGCTTTGCTGCTGCAGAAAAACCTCCAACTGGTTACGGTTATTAAGGGATGTCAGCGAATCCGTCGAAATGAGTTGGCTCTGCAAATTCAAATAGACGAACAAAATAATCAGAGTGCAGCCAAAACAGAATATCGGTGTATTCAGGGAGTAGAACACCTGCAAGGACGCAGCAACAATACTGCACGGAACATAGCTTGCTACAACCAGATAAGTCTTCAAATTTTTCCGATTTTGTGGTTTAAGCACGCGGCTAAAACAACGAAACGTCGGAGTCATGATGTACACAAAAGGAAGGAACAGCAAAACAACGTAATAAAGATCATTCGGTTCAAGATTTTCTTTCAACCAGAATTTGGGAACTGCCACAAACGACACCAGCAAGAAAACCGCTTCAATAACAATCGGAATTCTCAATTTCGTCTGAAGACTTTGAATTTGAACGCGAGTCATTTCTGGCCGAGAACTAATTTCGGCAAAAACAAAACAACTGTAAAAAAGGATTGATATGATAACGGCATTCGAATAATTTGCCGCCAAAACCGATATGAAATTTTTAGCAATGACACCATCATTGACCAAAGCCCAAAGTGCGTCGCTGAAAAAATAGATGATATGCCAAAAAACGAGTTTAGAAAACAGCCCAAACTTCAGCTGCGGCGTCGGAAGTCTTTTGATGCTATACAAAAGAATCAACAGGACACATGCGCACCCCACACACACTTCCGCATAAAATCCTAACTCGCTCATACCAAGAAATATACAAAATTTCATTCAAAAGTCAAAAATTTCTAAATTACAGAGCATGAAACCCTGGAAACTCTTGGATACGGAATACCTGGTAGACGCCCCATGGCTAAAAGTCGCCAAAGAAAAATGCGAATTGCCGAACGGAAAGGTAATTGACGACTTTTACACTTTATGGCAACCCGACTGGGTATTGATCTTGGCCCGGACCTCCAAAGGCGAATGGGTCATGACGGAACAATACCGCCACGGAACAGGCAAAATCGCCCTAGAATTCCCCGCCGGGATTATTGACAAGGGCGAAACTCCGGAACAGGCCGCTCTGCGGGAATTGCAAGAAGAAAGCGGATATGGCATTGAGAAACAATGTGTCACCCTGAGCGAAGCATCGAAGATGCGAAGTCGAACGGGTCTAGATTCTTCGGCTCCACTTCGTTCCGCTCAGAATGACACAATCAGTTACCTCGGCTCTTTTCCCGTGAATCCGGACAGGCACCGCGGCAGATTCCATGTCGTTTTCATAGACAATGTCGTCAAGAACGGCTGCACGCATTTCGACAGCACCGAAGAAATTGAAAGCCTACTGCTGAGTGACGAAGCCCTGCAGGCCAAAATGGCAGACGGTTCGTTCAATCACCCGCTCCAGATGGCTGGCTACTTGAAGTTTAAATTAAATGCGCGATGAAGATCCTTGTCGCCGTACTTGTCTTCGGCACCGAGCTTTAAATCTTCGGCTGAATAGCCGCTGCCAATGCGTTGCAGGAGAACGCAGCGGGCCGGTTCGTCGTAGCTAAAATGGATACGGAAAGTGCGATACGCAAGCACGCCTGTATGTGCGGAAGTGTCGACGGTCAAGCGGCGACGGGAACTGTCGAACACATCCTTCGAGAAATTTCCGCGGGAAAGCTGCACCTGCGCAAAACTTTCGAGATCGAAATCGCTATGTTCTACAATCCAGCGATGCTGCGCCGAAAAATCATCGGACATTTCGACCGTCCATAGGTCGCCCACCTGTTCTTCGACCCAGCCCGCTTTGGCATCGGGGAAAGCGTCTGCCATCGGGATGTACGGCTTGATATCAAGCACCGGGGTCCCGTTAAGCAAGTCCGCCTCGTCTACAAATAACGTAAGGCCTTCCACCTTCAGCAGGCGCACACAGCTAAGCCCAATCGGATTCGGACGGTAAGGGCTGCGACTCGCAAAGGTTCCAACACGGTCTTTTCCCTTGGGAGGAACGGGCGGGCGTGTCGTCGGACGCCAGCCCTCGTTTTCATGGAACTGAAAAATCACCCAGATGCGCTCAAAACCTTCCAGATCCCGCAACGCCATTTCGAAATTCTGCCCCGCAGCAAGTTCGATACGGCCAGGATGCCCCGCAAACAGTCGCCCTTGTCGAGGAGCATCGTATTTGTATACGGCGTCACCGTAAAATTTGCCTATCGGGGAAATTTGCATAGGACAAATATAGGTTTATAGCACCTACTTTTTTCCGCCAAATTCGAAGCCAGCCTCTTCAACCGCATTCTTAAGGGCGGTTTCATCAACGTCATCGTCTCCGTGCCATTGCACGCGGAGTTCCTTATTAGCGACATCCGCTTCTGCGGAAAGAACTCCGTCCAAGCGTAAGGTCGCCTTTTCGACGCAAGCCTTACAGTGGCTACAACTCATGCCGAGAACACGATACGTCACTACTACAGGTTCCTCGTGTTCATGGTGATGTCCGTTGCAATGACATTCGCCTTCATGGTGATGATGTTCGTCATGCTCGCCGCATTCACAATGCTCGTGACCGTCGCTGCATTCGCAGCAGCAATCGTGATTTTCGCAACCGCAGCCACAATGTCCGTCGCAGCCCTTGTGTGCAAACTTGGCATAAATAATCAGCACGGCAAACAGCACGGCACAGATATAATCAAATACACCTAAAGCTCCATGGCCGTGACATTCGGCTGAAGCGTGAGGAAGCATAGACGCAAGGAATGTATCCATAAAGAACGTATCGATGATGAACCCGAAGAACAATGCTCCAAGTGCAATGGAGGTCAGGTATGCGGCCAAAGCACGCTTACCAAAAGCCTTTCCTACCACGAGCATGCTCGCAATACTCGTTGCAGGGCCTGCCATCAAGAGTACGAGAGCGGCCCCCGGCGTAATTCCCTTTTCTACCAAGGCAAGCGCAAGCGGAATGGAACCCGTCGCGCAGGTGTACATCGGCATCGCAAGCACCAACACAACCACCATGCAAAGCAGCGGGTATTCGTGCAGGAACAAGAAGAAATCGTCCGGAACAAAGGCTGCAATCAGCGCCCCCAGCAGAAGTCCAATGATGAGCCACTTGCTCACATCGCCAATCATGTTCACGAAGCCGTATTCGAGAGTTTCCCGAACCTTTTGGGCAAAGGATTTTTTCGAATGTTCATCGTGGCCCTCTTGACTGCATGAGCAATGATCGCCTTCGCAATCACAATGTTCGTGTTCATGGTGATGTTCATGATGTTCGTGCGTTTCGCCCACAACGGCAACGCCTGTTTCCGGTTCATTTTTTGTAACTACATTCGTAAACAATCCACCAAGCATCGCCGTCATGAAAGCAGCTACCGGGCGCAAAATCGCAAATGGTCCACCCAGCAGAGAATACGTCGCCAAAATGGAATCCACGCCCGTCGCAGGCGTCGAAATCAAGAAGCTCACACTCGCGCCCTTGCTTGCACCCTCTTTACGGAGCGCAATCGACGTCGGAATCACACCGCAGCTGCAAATCGGGAGCGGGATGCCAAACAAAGCCGACCAAAGCACCGACTTAAAGTTCGGTTTCGAAATTTTGGGAACATAAAAATGATTCGGCACCCACACGTGCAGAATGCCCGCCAGCAAAAAGCCGAGCAGCAGGAACGGAGCCATCTCCGAAAACAGCGTGACAAATTGCCAGACAAACTTTTCAAGAATTTCAACAAGCGCGGACATTTTACTTACCCTTCTTGTGCAGAATATGCGTGAGACCTGTATTGAAAATAAGACCGATATGTTCGTCGTCGAGCGAATAGAACATCTTGCGACCTTCGCGGCGAGGCTTTACCAGGTTCGCCGTACGCAAAATACGCAACTGATGACTGACCACCGACTGTTCCAGATTCAGTTTTTCAGCGATATCATTTACAGAGATTTCGCCCGAAAGCATCAGATGGATAATGCGGATGCGAGTCGTGTCACCAAAGAACTTGAAAAACTCAGAAAGTTCAAAAAGGGTATCTAGGGGGATATCCTGCGCCGGGAGGGCCTTTTCATGGTTTTGATGAGCAAAAGCCTTATTTTTGATATATGAACAACTATTCATATTTTCATATATAGAAATAACAGTTGGTTTTGTCAAGGTATGTTTAGAGAGAGGGATGGGACAGCAAGCTCATTTCATTTCGCTTGACATTCCCCTCTCAAGGAGAGAGGGATGGGACGACTCAGTCACTTCGTTTCCTTCGTCGCCCTTCGGGTTACGGCCTTTGGCCGTAATCCTTAACTGCACTGAGTTCGCTTCGCTCTCGCGCAGTTAATCGAACCTTCTCCGAGGGTTCTCATCCTATTTTCAGTGAAACAAAAAACGGGGCCTTACGGCTCCGCTTTTTGTTTCAAGGAGAGAGAGGGATTCGAACCCTCGGTCCTGTGACAGACTCCGGATTTCGAGACCGGCCCATTCGACCACTCTGGCATCTCTCCGAGGTTTGCACAATTTAGCAAATAATTTCAAAATTGTCTATATATAACAGGGTTCAAATCTTAATAAAATCTTCCAACCCTTTGAAATAGAGGGGCTTATTTCTACATTTGGCGCCAAATCCAACAAAATGGATCCAAAAAACTTCAGGTTTATAAGCGCGAGTGCGCTTCGGGGCTTTTCAAGGTTCAGCCGGACAGCCGGCGCCAGAACCATTCGATAGTGCGGCATGGGCCGCAGATGAAGTTTACGGGTCCTGAAGGTGCATTATGACGAAGAATACTGAAGAACGTATTCCCGAAGAATCTATTGACCCCAAATCCAAGATTGCCCGCGAAGCAGACGCGTTCTTGAACGCCATTGCTGGCGGAGCCGACGAAGACGAAGCGGATGAAGCCGCATTCCTCGAAGTGAACCCGAACGGCGTTGTCGTGGACGAAGATGGCGACGTGCTCAAGAAGGGCAAGAAATCCGCCATCGAAGTCGGCACGAAGGTCGAAATTGAAGAAGGTGAAGTCGAACAGCCCGAAGAAGACAGCGACGAAGACTATGCCGAATCCAAGAAGGACGGCGCCGAGGATTCAGAAGCTACAATGGATTCCCTCCCCCGAACTGAATTCGGGGTCGAGAATGACAGCATCGTAGAAAACGAAGAAAAAACAGCAGAAGAAGTCGATTCTGACAATGAACTGACCGAAGATGCGGAACCCGCCGACGAAGCTTTGGTGACCTTCGAAGACCTCGGACTTGCAGACGAAGTTCTTGAAGCCATCAAGGCATTGAACTACGAGACGCCCTCCCCCATTCAGGCGAAGGCGATTCCCGCCCTGTTGCAGGGAGCAAACTTGCTCGGCACCGCCCAGACCGGTACCGGCAAGACCGCCGCATTTTCGCTTCCGCTCCTTTCGAGGCTTGAATTTAACGGTCACGAAACCTCGATGCTCGTGCTCACGCCGACACGCGAGCTCGCCATCCAGGTGGCCGAAGCGATTCAGCAGTACGCCGCCAAGATGCCGAAGGTGCATGTGGTTCCGGTTTACGGCGGTCAGGACATCGCCGTGCAGTTGCGAGCCCTCAAGCGCCAGGCGAACATCGTGGTCGCCACCCCGGGCCGCCTGATTGACCACATCAAGCGCGGCTCCATCGTGCTTTCGGGCGTGAAAGCGATCGTCCTCGACGAAGCCGACGAAATGCTCGACATGGGATTCATGGAAGATGTGGAAACCATCCTCAAGGAAATCCCGGCAAGCGCCCAGCGCGCCCTCTTTAGCGCCACCATGCCTAAAGAAGTCAAGAAGATTATTGAACAGCACTTGGGCGAATACGAAGAAGCCTGCATCGAAGGCAAGACGACGACGGTGGAAAACATCCGCCAGCGCTACTTACTTGTAAAGAACGAACATAAGATCGAGGCGCTCGCCCGCGTGCTCGAAGGCGAAGATTTTGACGGTGTACTGATTTTCGTGCGCACCAAGCAGAACACCACCGAAGTCGCCGAAAAGCTCGAAAGCCGCGGTTTCAATGTGGCTCCGCTGAACGGCGACCTCGCCCAGTCCATGCGCGAACGCACCATCAACCGTCTGAAGATGGGCAAGCTCGACATTGTCGTCGCCACCGACGTGGCCGCCCGCGGAATCGACGTGGACCGCATTACGCACGTGGTGAACTACGACATTCCCTTCGACACCGAATCTTATGTACACCGCATCGGCCGTACGGGCCGCGCAGGCCGCAGCGGAAACGCCATCCTCTTTATCACCCCGCGCGAAAAGAAGATGCTCAAGATTATCGAAAAGGCAACCCGCCAGCCGATCGAAACGATGGAATTGCCGACGGCAGAAGTCATCAGCGCGAAACGCGTCGCCGCCTTCAAGGATAAAATCAAGAGCGTCATTACCACTGGCGAACTCGACAAATTCAGGGAACTCGTGGAAAGCATGGTCGCCGACGGTTCGACAAGCTCTCCGACCGACAACAACAAGGTCACTGAGCCTGCCGAAGTGACTGAATTAACCGCCATCGACATCGCTGCCGCCGTCATTAAGATTTGGCAGAAAAAGCAGCCGCTCTTCCCGGAACTCAAGCCGCTTGACGCTCCGCGTGAACGCCGCGACCGCAGCCACGACAACTTTGGCCTTGACCGCGAAGAAAAGAGCCGCCTCCGCAAGGAACGCAACGAAGGCGCGAACGGCGTCGAAGAAGGCTACTTGCGCTATTACCTGGGAGTCGGCCGCCGCGATCACGTGACACCGCGAGACATCGTAGGCGCCATCGCCGGCGAAGGCAACATCAGCAGTTCCAACATCGGGCGCATCAAGCTGTTCGACAAGTTCAGCACTGTAGAACTCCCCGAAACCATGCCGCAAGAAGTCCTCGACATTCTCGCCGACATGACGATTCGCGGAAACGAATCCAGATTCCGCCTAATGACCGACGAACCGCCTACCGGCCCCGCTCCGGGAACCCGCCCGCGCGCGAGCCGCGAAGACCGCCGCAGTTTCCACCGCGGCGAAGGCCGCAAGGATTTTGGCGACCGCCACGGCAAAAAGTTCGGTGACGACAAGCCTTTCGAAAACCGTAAGGCCCGCCGCGAAAAGATGTTTGCGGACCGTAAGCCGGGCAAGTTCGAAGACCGCCCGTTCCGCAAGGACCACGACGAGCGCAGCTTTGGCGACAAGCCCTTCCGCAAGACGCGTCGTTTCGGAAGAGTTTAAGTAAACGCAAGAGGTTCGCTCCGGCGAGCCTCTTTTTTTCTATACTTGCGGCATGACTTTTTCGACTCTCATCGGCATCATTCTGTTGCTCGCCCTTGTCTTTTTTAAGCTTAAGGGCAAATCGCCGAAGAAGAATCCGAAAATGTACCATGGAGACGGCCGTCGCAAAACATTCCGCGATTTTGAGCAGGAACGCCGACGGAATTTCAGCGACCGTGGCGCACCTGGTTTCGACAAGCCCTTTGAACTGGGCGGCTACGGCATTACGCATGCGCCCACCCGCAGCGAGAACTTTTTCAAGCCGAATCCGAAATTCAACGATGAGCGCATCGCAAACGATCCACGCGGAATCTTTGGCGAAGCGGCCATGATGGCGCTCACCGCACGCGTTTGCGACACCGACAAGCGCAGGTATGTGCTGATGCGAAATCTGTACATTCCCGCACGCGCGGGCTACACCGAAATCGACGCGCTGCTTTTGCACCAGTCAGGAATCTACGTTCTTGAAAGCAAGAACCTTTCGGGAGAAATCGCAGGCGACCTCGAAAGCGAGCGGTGGAACCAACACCTGAACGCAAGCACCGAGCATACATTCCACAACCCGATTCGTCAAAATATCGGACACATCTTGGCATTGGAACATTTCCTCAAGATTCGTCACGAGCAGGCGCACTTTATTTCGTTCGTTGTTTTCAGCGACCGGTGCACCCTGCGAAAAGTTCCCAAAGACAACGATTTCTGGAGCATCGTCCACTGCAGCGAATTGCAAGACGCTCTACTCAAGCGCATAATGGGCCGCAAGACCATTTATAGCATGCAACAACTTGAAGACTTTTATTATAAACTGCAAGGCTGCATGAACGTGAGCGAAGAAGTGAAGGCAAAGCACAGGGAATACGCAAAAAGACGAGAGAACGGACCTGCGGTCCTACAGACGAGAGACTAGAGTAAAGAATAAGCTATGAAACAGATTGTAAAGAAAACAATTCTCGATAACGGAATCACGATTTTAACGGATTACATGCCGCACGCTTATTCGGTTGCGGTTGGAGTCTGGATGCCGCGCGGATCGCGACACGAAACGAAAGACGAATTTGGCCTGAGTCACTTTTACGAGCACCTGGTATTCAAGGGAACCGAAAATCGTAGCGCACTTGAAATCGCCCGCGCTATCGAAGACAAGGGCGGAAATTTGGAAGCCTATACCACCCGCCAGGAAACGGGATTCTACGCACAAATTGAACGCAGCCATTTACCGCTCGCTATCGACGTGATTGCCGACATGCTCATGCACCCGCGCATGGACAAGAAGGAAATGGAAAAAGAACGCCGCGTGATTATCGAAGAAATCCACAGCTATGACGACATTCCCGAAGAAATCGTGGGCGACGTCTTTAACGCCATCCACTTCAAAGGCTGCGGCATCGCACATTCCATTACCGGTAACATCAAGCAGGTCAAGGCGCTCACCCACAAACAGATGCTCAAGTACAAGGAGCAGGTAATTAGCGAGATTCCGCTTTTGATTTGCGCCTCGGGCAAAGTGAACCACGAAGAACTGGTAGAACTTTGTGCAGAAATATTCGCACAAAAGAAAGTGAACGGCACTACACCAACCGACATTTACAAGGCAAGCAACAGTGTCAAAGTCGTACAGAAGCAAGACATTGCGCAATCGAACCTTTTCTGGGGCTTAAGTTTTGACCGTAGCCTGATGGACGAACGCGCCCGCTGCGCCCTTTCGCTCTTTAACGTAGCAATGGGAGCAGGGATGGCCAGCCGCCTGTTCCAGAAAATCCGCGAAGACAAAGGGCTTGCCTACTCCGTGTATTCGACCGCCGACGTTTACCTCGACTGTACCGACTGGGGCATATCCCTTGCAACGGAGCCGCACCAGTTGAAAACGGCCCTCGACCTTTCCCTCGCCGAAGTCCACAATTTCTTGAAACGCGGATTCAACAAAGGCGAATACGAACGCACCAAGACAAACATTTTGGGAGCAATGTACTTGGGAGCCGACAGTCCCGAAAAGCGCGTCGTGCGTATGGCCGAGCAAGTGCTGCACTTGGGCGAATTCTACTCTATGGAGCATTCCGAAAAACTCATCAACGCCATGCCCGAAGAAGAAGTGGTCGAAACCACCAACAAACTGTTCAGCGCCGCCAAATTCTCCGCCGCCGTCATCGAGCCCGCCGGTAGAAAGAAGACGGAACTGGACACCAACTTCTTCAATTAAAAAAAGAGATCCCCGACCAAGTCGGGGATGACAGTTTAATCGTTCGGGGATGACATTCTTGTTTTTCGAGGATGACGCAAACCTATTCGCGACCGACTGCTTACGGTCTACCGTCTATTAGTTTCCGTTGATGCAACGGACAGAATAGGCATTGGTCTTGCTCGGCACGAGCTGGCGCACCATCTGGTCACTCATACGGCCCATGGCCCAAATCCAGATCGTTTCGTTGCGGCCATTCTGTGCAGACCAGAAACCGGCATATTCACCCATATCTTCGTAGCGGACAATGGACTTGCCCACCATCTTGCGGTAACCCGAAGAGAAAACGGAGAAGCCGTATTCATCGGTACCGCCACCGCCCTGCCAACCGGTGGTAGCTTTCATCTTGTTGGCAAACTTTTCGCACTTGTCCACGCCATCGTAGCAGTGGGTCAGGCCAACGAGCAAATCCATCCATTCGCGGTCACGCGGCAGGTGCCAGCCTTCGGGGCAGGCCTTGCGGGCGCCCTCCAGATCGTAGAGTCGACCGCCGCGGGCGCAGTAAGAATCCTTGTCGTCGTAGCACCAGGAGTGGCCTTCCACATTATAGTTCACATTCTGGGCAAACCATTCGCGACCTTCCACCTTGATCGTGCGGTAGACCTGACCGTCGCGAGGGTCCTTGACCATCCCCGACACATCGCGGAGAGATGCACGGTGTTCCTGTTCGGCCTTGCGGTATTCCACCACCTTTTCACGCTTGTACTTTTCGCGGCCTTCCAAGGTGTTCACCCAAGATTCCTGAGCCTTGGCATTCGCAAACTTGATGCGCAAGTCACCCACGGCGAAGAGTTCATCGCCACAGGCAAGGTCGACACCCGCAATATTGATAATCAGTTCTTCTCCACCGAAATCACGAGGCTTGTTGAAGTAGGAAACCCAAGCTTCCATGGTTTCATTACACTTTTCGTAGAAATGTTCCTTCTCGATCTTGGCGGCAGGAACAGTCATGTTACCCGCAACCGAGAACACGAACAAACTGTCTTTCACCTTGAAGGATACCGGCTGAACTTCCTTATAGTGCGTATACTTACCGAAACGAATGTTGCCTTCAATCTTGGCGGCGGCGTAATCGCCTTCGCCTTCGGCATTGTAAATGGCATCCCAGGTCTTTTGGGGAGCGGCAAGCGTTTGGACCGCAACCATACCACAGACCAAGGCAAACAGGGGCTTTAGAGAGAATACGTGTTTCATTTTTCCTTCTCGCTTAAAATTTTCGGTTTTAAAGTTAGAATATTTTAGATTTTCGGAAAGAGAACAAAGACTTTATCCCCACGATTTTATAATTTTGGGCTATGGCTATTACCCGTTACATTTTGCAGATTCATTGCCCCGACCAGAAGGGCCTTATTGCCGGAACTACACAGGTGCTCGCCAAGGCGGGCGCAAACATTGTTGACCTTCAGCAGCATACGGCAAAGGATATCGAGACTTTCTTCCTCCGAGCCGTTTTTGAGGCGGATTCCGAAAACATCGAAGAAGTCCGTAAACATCTGGAAACCCTGGAAGGTCACCTCCACCTGAACTGGAAACTTTTCGACACCACGAAAATCGAACGCGTCGCCATTTTCGTCTCGAAGACGGACCATTGCCTTTACGACCTGCTCCTGAAGCGACGCGACGGAGACCTCCCCTGCGAGTTCAGCTGCATTGTGGGGAACCACCCCGACCTCGGCCCCGTAGGCGGGACTTTCGGCGTGCCGTTCTACTACGTGCCGTCCAACCCGGACAAGAGCATTCCCGAGAACCGTTTCCGCGAAATCATTGCCGAAACCAAGACCGACACGGTCGTTCTCGCCCGCTACATGCAGATCCTGAGCGAATCGTTCACCGAAGAATTCAAGTACCGCATTATCAACATCCACCACGGATTCCTGCCCGCATTCAAGGGAGCAAAGCCCTACCACCAGGCATGGCACAAGGGTGTGAAGATTATCGGCGCAACAGCCCACTTCGCCACCGAAGACCTTGACCAGGGACCGATCATTTGCCAGGACATCCAGCGCGTGCCCGAAACCGCAAGCATCGACGAACTCGTGGAACTCGGCAAGGACATCGAAAAGCGCACCCTGTCGGCAGCCCTCAAGCTTTGGCTGGAACACCGCGTATTCGTGTACGCCGGCAGAACGTTTATTTTGTAATTCTGAATTCAAATTTCGGAATTAGGAATAAAAAATTTTTGAACTGTAGGAGACAACAATATGTCCGAAGAATTGAACAACCAGAACAGCGCCGAGCCGCAGGTTGAAACTCCGACAAGCGCCCCGGCGATGGAATCCGCCCCCCAGGACGAGATCCAGCCTACGGCCCCCGTCGAACAGACCTCCACCGAACCGGCACCGGAGCCCATTCCCGCCGCAGAACCCGCCCTGCAACCGCAGGTTATCGTGCAGCAGGAAAGAGGTTTCGCCCACTACGTGGGATTTGCGCTCCTCTGCGTTCTCTGCATCGCGTTCTATTTTATGCCGGGCATCGCTCTCACCTTCGCGATCAGCCTCATTCCGGGCATTTCACTCGGAGCTATCGCCGCCTGGACATTCAGCGCCATCTTCAGCATTATCGCCTGGGTGATTTTCAAGTTGAAAATCAAGGGTTTCAAGAAGTCCTTCTACTTCTACATCGGGCTCTGCGTCCTCGTGTTTATTCTTCTGACGGTCATCGAAGTGTTGACCGAAGAAACGAACGTATTCTCTAGAATCTTCAGCATGCTCTGCGGAGCGGGTGCATAACAATGAACAACATCAAAGATCAATTTGTCCATTTCCTCGTCGAAGCCGGCGCCCTCAAGTTCGGCAACTTCGTGACCAAGAGCGGTCGCGAGACCCCGTATTTCATCAACACCGGAGAGTTCCGCACTGGGGCCACACTTTCGAAACTCGCCGAATACTACGCAAGCGCTTTCATGATGCATTTTGACGGCAAGGCTCAAAACCTCTACGGTCCGGCCTACAAGGGCATTCCGCTGTGCGCTGCCACCGCCATGAAATTAAGCGACGTGTACGCCCAGAACCTGACCTTCACCTACAACCGCAAAGAAGCGAAGGACCACGGCGAAGGCGGCATGCTCGTCGGCTACAAGTACACCGAGAAGACGAACGTCGTGATTATCGAAGACGTGATTACCGCGGGAACCAGCGTGAACGAGACGATGCAGGCGCTTTCGAAGATTGAAAACGCAAATGTCATCGGCCTCCTCATTTCCGTTGACCGCAAGGAAAAACTCGAAAACGGCAAGTCCGCACTCCAAACCGTGCAAGACGAATACGGCATCGAGGCGCATTCCATCGTGAACATCAACGACATCATCGCCTTCCTGGAAAGCGAAGAGAACCGTAAGAAAATCAACGCCCCCGAAGGAATCCTCGAAAAGGTGTACGCCTACCGCGAAAAGTGGGGAGCGAAGTAAACAGGACTCATGCGGCAACGCCTCTGGACATTGTTCATAATGGCGGCGCTTCTCTTTTCGGGATGCGCCGGTTCTTACCAATGGTCAAAAAGTCACCCCGCCTATAACAAGGCCCCCTACGGGGAACTGACGGTGACAGGACTCCAGAAGGCGTTCGTACTCACGCGGACCAAGTGGTTCGCGAACCGCCTCGACTTCGGCGACAGTACGCAGATCAAGGCGACCGAATTCTGCGCCAAGGCAATGGAAAAAGAATTTCACGGCAGCTACGCAAAACTGACCGTATTACCGGATTCCGTTCTCGACAGCGCCCCCGAGGAAAGCCAGAAACTCGACGACCGCATTTTCATGAAGGGAAAACTCCCGGAGCAAGGCGTTGTCGTCAAGGCCCCCGACGGCACCATTCCCGAACAGATCCTCCTGATCCACGAAGTCATCATCGGCACCGACCTCGAGCGTGAGAACTTTTTCGACTACGCCCTCATCCACAATGAATCCGAGGAAAAACGCGAAGTCAAAAACATTAGCGCCGTCATCTCTTACACGCTCTGGGACAACATCAAGCAGCGTCCCCTCTTCAGCGCCGTCGATGAAATCCAGCATCCGGTCATCCAGTTCGGACTGATTGACCTGGAGCAGCTGATGCGGCAGGCCGTCCAACAGATTCGCAAGAACCTGTACCAGGGGGTGGGTAAATGAGACGTTTTCCTCAGCTCGCCCTGATTACTTTTATGTTCGTGCTGGCGGCACATGCGCTACTTGCGAGCGGTGTCCAAGCCAAGGACATCTACTTTGATTCCCACTGGATCTTGTGGCAAAATGCAGATATTCTCATCTGGACGCCCGACAAGGAACCGCCAATCGATCCCAAGGAATTCTGCCTATCGCTGCGGCGCAATAACACGGGAATCGGCGAACCCAAGTGCAGACTATTCGGTGAATGGGAACGCGATACGGTCGCCTCGCGATACGCCACCTGGCTTTCAAACAACATGGAGCCGGGGCTGGACGCCCACTACCTCAAGGCCCGCCACCCGGCCATGATGGCAAAGTTCCAGACTCTCGAAGACAAGATCGTCCTCTACATCGCCGACAAAGGGAACAACCTTCTAGTCGCTATTTTCGACGAGACCTCCAGCGAGCCCAAGGCGGCGGGCACCGTTACTAAAAAAGCCGACAAAATCGCCCTCGGCGACGAAATCGCCAGCGTCCTGTTCGACCGTCATACCAAGCGTCGTCTGACCAAGGAAGAGCGCCTCAAGATGGAAACCGAGCCCGATGAGCTCTACAAGGAATCCCCAACTTTCAGATCGTGGGTCGGAATTTCGGCAGGGTACGCCCAGGCGCAAATTCCATTCACCCCCGACAGTTGGTACCGGAGCCATATCAAGAGCCGCGTCGGAAACTACCGCGCCACCCGCGACTCCGTAAGCCTTTGGAACTTTATGGACGATTCCACTCCGTTATTTACTTTGTACGCAGGCGGAATCTGGTTCGGTTTTATCGGTGGTGAAATTTTCTACCGCTATTCCAATCACGAAGTCAAGATCGACGAACGCGACTCCGTATACGAGGAACTTGATCACTGGGATTTCACCCAGCACGAAATCGGCCTGAACGTCATGTTTTCCAGGAGCTATTCGCCCTTCAAGTGGATGGACCTCCATTTGTTCGCCTTCCTCGGATTCCAGTATAGTTTCTACTCCGAAGACATCGAACTCAAGAGTTCCAAGAAAAAGCCCTCCAAGGAATACGAGACCCGTTTCAAGACCGAAGACCCTTACAAGGGCGCACTTCTCGGATTCGGCTTTCAAAGCGTATTCCTGCAGCACTACGGCTTAAGCGTTCGCACCGGCATTTCGAGCCGCGGCAAGGACATCTACACCGAGCCCTCGCCCGATGCCGCCGCCGAGCCCACGACCATCGGCGCCTCCACTGTCGACTGGTTCATCAGTGTCGGTTTGGAATACCATTGGACTCCGTTCAAGTAACTCGGAGATTTAAAGATTAAAATCCTATTCGCTCCGCTACAAGGTTATACGACAGCCCCCTACCGCAAGGCCCATGCCAAAATTTTTGGCGGAGTCGACGCTTATTACGCTCCGTTTTTGCGGATAGAAAACGGCCAGCCTCGCGAAAAGGACCTGCGGGATTTGGAAAGCCCGGACATTGACGGGATTGCAAACGCGAACAGCGTCGGAAACGCAGATGCAACTGGCGCAGATTATAAAGTCGTGCCGCAAATTATCGCGAACAGCGTTCATGAATTCATTGGACACAGCCTCGACTAGAGCCGATAGATGGGAATTCCGCCTACCCCAAGTCCTCTAAATATCGTTCAAACGCATCCATATACGAAAACTGCCGGTTAGTACCAGCAGTTTATATATTAGATGACCAAATAATGGCGGTTTTATGCTATTTTACCGGTCAGCAACCATTTGGGGGCACACAGCCAAATGGTTGTTCAACTAAGGAACCGCGCTTTTACCGTCAAAAAATTTCCGACCGCCTTAGTTGCGATAAGTAGCAAAACGTAATTTACGCCTTTTCCTTGTATCCGCACTTGGGACAAACGCCGTTTTCGTTCAGGGCAATTCCGCAGAGAGGGCAGCGCTTGACCGTGCCTGCAACAGGGAATTCCTGGGAAGCGGCATTCACTCCGCTGGTGAAGGTGATCTTTGCGATGTTCAGCTTCGTTTTCAGAAGGTCATAGACAATCTTGATCATGCCTTCCACCGTCATGGTCTCCTTCGTCACTACCAGGCGGCAATCCGGGTAAGCCGTAGCAAGATCCGTCTTGAATGCAGGCCCCTTCATCTTGTTTTGCGGGTGGCCGTTTTTGATGCCCTGCTTTTCGTAAACGTCCAGAATCGCGGGGAGCAGCGGATCGTCTTCTCGCAAAATAAGGGCGTGGTCGAAATTCCGCAGAATATCCCAGGCCGTCTTCTGGATTTCGTTGCAGGGGAACACCATGTTCACCCCCGCGTCGATGGAATCCTCCACTTCGATGGTCAGGACTCCCGTGTGGCCGTGAAGGTACTGGGCCTCTCCCTTGAAACCGTAAAAACGGTGGGCGTACTGCAGGCTGAATGTTGTATAACTTCTCATATTTACTCCTTGTTCGCATGGCGAACGCTGATGGTTATATAAAGTAGTCTTTTTTTTTCCGACAGAAAAACCGGTTTCTTAATTGAACTTTTTTCCTTATGCGGCCGGTTTCAGGACCACATGGTTAAAATATACCTCCGAGGGGTGTGGTTGTCAAGGGATGAGTGCCTGCGACGGTCGTTATATCTGTCGATGAACGCCTTGATACCCCGGTAGCACGCCTTAATGGCATCACCCCCAACAACATTCCTTAATAAATAGCCGTTAAAGAAACCTAACACACATCATCCCGCGAAAGCGGGATTTTTCATTATCACAGCAACCGGGGGCGTTGCGGGGGTGTCCCCCGCAGTAGGGGTGATGGAGGTATCGGAGATAGTCTGACTCGGATAGCTTAGGCGAGAATGACATTTTAGGGAGCATTTCTTTCGTCTCTCGTCTTTCGCCTCTCGTCTATTTGCTAAATTTGCTCGCACTATGAGCGAAGAAGTTAAAGAAGAAAAGAAAGAAGATAAAGTCAATCCGTTCCTGACTCCCGTTAAGATTATTGAGCCCGAGCACAAGCTCCCCGACTACACTTTTGACATGCTGCCCGAAGAGCAGAAGGCTGTTCTCGCACAGCACGGCTGGACCGACTTGATGCCGGTGCAGCGCAAGACGATTCCTTACATGCTGGCCGCCCGCGATATGCTGGTGCAGTCCAAGACCGGTTCGGGAAAGACCGGCGCCTACGTGCTCCCGCTTTTGCAGGTGATTGTACGCGACCATATTTTCCCGCAGGCCCTCATTCTGGTGCCGACTCGCGAACTCTGCTTGCAGGTTCAAGACGAAATTGAGAAACTTTCTGCCGGAACAGGCATCCGCTCCGTCGCGATTTTCGGTGGCGTGAGTTACGAACCGCAGCTGAAGGCTCTCAAGAACGGCGTGCACATCATTGTCGCAACTCCAGGCCGACTGATGGACCATGTGCAGCGCGGCAATGTGGACTTCCTCGATATCCGCGACCTGATTCTGGACGAAGCCGACGAAATGCTCTCGATGGGTTTCTACCCCGACATGCAGAAGATTCGCCGCTACCTGCCCAAGCAGATAGCCTGCACCATGTTCAGCGCCACGATTCCGCAGACGGTGAAGAGCCTCGCCCGCGAATTCCAGCGTCCGAGCGCCGAGTTCCTTTCGCTCAGCTACGACAAGGTCATCGCGAACAACCTGGAACACCGCTGGTACCCCTGCGACGTGATGGACAAGGATTCCATGACCATCAAGGTGCTGGAATACTACAACCCCGAAAGTTGCATGATTTTCTGCAACAAGAAGAGCGACGTGAGCTACCTGGAACAGGTGCTTTCGGGCTACGGATTCAACGTGGGTGCCCTGAGTGGCGATGTCGCCCAGAGCATGCGCGAAAAGACCTTGAACGCCTTCCGCGACAAGAAGCTCCGCATTCTCATCTGCACCGACGTGGCGGCCCGCGGCATTGACGTGGACCACGTGACGCATGTGATTGTGTACGACCACCCCGACGACCACGAAGTGTATGTGCACCGTAGCGGACGTACCGCCCGTGCGGGCCGCAGCGGTCTTTGCATTTCGCTGATTACACCGGTCGAAGAAATCGACATGAAGCAGACTGCCGCCGACTTCGGCATCAACTTCATCAAGATGGAAGTACCGACAAACGAAGAAATTGCGAAGAAAGTAAGCGAACGCGTCCGCGCCAAGCTCGAACAGGAAAAGAACCACTTCGGTGGTCAGAAAGCCCGCGAACGTATCAGCCGCGTGATTCCGCTGGTGAAAGAACTCGCTAACGGCACCGAAGAAGACCAGATGCTGCTCGCCTACCTTGTTGACCGCTACGAGTGGAAAAAGTAAACAGTAGACAGTGGTTAGGCCGTCAGGCCGTAAACAGGATAATAAAACGAAAAATTAAAAGTGAAAGATTAAAAATGGTAATACGATTTTTAATTCTTAATTATTCATTTTTAATTTAATCCCTAACCACAAACCACCAATCACGAACCACTAAGAATTAACCTCAAAGCGCGAAGCGCGAGCTCAAAACCTCAAATGGCTAAGATTAAAATTAAATCTGCAAAAGAAATCGAACTGATTCGCGATGCCGGCGCCCTTGCCGCCGAAACGCTGATCCGCGCGGGCGAAATGTGCAAACCCGGCATCTCCACACTCGAAATCGACGAATTCATCGGCGACTATACCCGCAAACACAAGGGTATTTCCGCTTGCATGGGCTACCACGGTTACCCGCGCTACGCCTGCATCAGCATCAACGAAGTCGTGTGCCACGGCATCCCGAGCGCAAATACCATCCTGAAAGACGGCGATATCGTGAACATTGACATCACGACGATTCTTTCGGGTTACCATGGCGACACATCCGCCATGTTCTGCGTCGGCCGCGTCAGTAACCTCGCCCAGGAACTGGTGGACACGGCCAAGTTCTGCATGGAAGAAGGTATCCGCGCCGCTGGCGAACAGGGTGCTCGCTACTATGACATCGGTAACGCCATCCAGGACATCGCCGACGAACACGGATTCAGCGTGGTCGAAGACTACTGCGGTCACGGTATCGGTCGCGGTTTCCACGAAGAACCGACCCTGTACCACTTCCGCAACAACGTGCTCAAGCAGTTCATCGAAGTCGGCAACGTGTTTACCGTGGAACCCATGATTAACGTGGGTCGCCCGGGCACCAAGACACTCAGCGACGGCTGGACCGCAGTGACCCGCGACGGCTCTTTGAGCGCCCAGTGGGAACACACCGTGGCCCGCACGAAGAACGGAATTGAAATTTTAACGCTCCCTCGCTAATATAATTCGGACTTCGGAATTCGGATTTCGGAGTTAAATTTTAACTTAATATTAACTCTGAATTCTGAAATCCGAACTCATAATTGATTATGTCGCTGTTAGGTAACTTACGCAACAAGGCGGTCGAAGCCTTCGTCAAGAATCACGAACTGGTCAAGCGCTTCGGCGATGTCCAGTCCATCTCTATTGATTCGGACAACGGCACCGCCGACGTAAGCGTACTTCTGCACGGTGAAATTTTCCCGATCAAGTTCCGCGGATACTATTACTTCGACGACACCGACAAAGGTACCGACATCGTCATCCGCAAGATTACCAGCGAACGCGAATGGATAGACCAGGCGCTTTCGTACTGGCTCGAAGGCAAGACCTTCCGCTACACCCTCCCCGGACTCGCCGGCGGCCTCGCAAAAATTATATTCTAGGAATTCCGTTTTTCTAAGTTCTGACAACTTTTTCAGCATTTTCTTTCGTCCCTCGTCTCTAGTCTCTCGTCTAATATTATATATTAGTCTCGTAAGGAGTTTCTTATGAGCGATTGCACCGACGAAAAGATGGAAAAAATCAAGGAAAAACTGAGTTCGCTGCTGTTCGAGCTGATAACGGACATTCCGGAGTCCCTGTACTCCCCCACCGAGAAGTCGGATGACAAGATTAACAAACTGATCCGTCAAGCGGCAGTCAAGGCCTCCATGGTCAGTGCCACCCTTTCGGTTCCGGCGGGCGTCACGGGCGTTCTGACCTCCATTCCCGACATTGCCGCCATCTGGCGCATCCAGGCGCAGCTCGTATCCGATATCGCCGCTACCTACGGCAAGTTCGCCCAACTCAGCCGAGAAGCCATGGTCTGGTGCCTTTTCCGCCACAGTGCAGCGCAGCTGGTTCGCGACATTGCCGTCCGTACCGGAAGCCGCATCGTGGTCCAGAAGCTCTCGCTTGCCGCCCTTGAAGTACTGCTCAAAAAGATAGGTCTGAAGATTTCGAAAAAGCTCCTCGGCAAGATCGCCCTCCGCGCCATCCCGGCCATCGGGGCAATCGGGAACGGGGCGTACTCCTTCTACGACACCTACGAAGTCGGGAAAACGGCCGCCGCCTATTTCAAGGCCCTGGCGGACAACCCCGAGGAACCGGTAGTCGAAGACGCCGAAATTCAAGCCTAAAACGCCCTCCTCTCCAAAATTAAGCCCTTGAAAGGGGGCTTTTTTTTTCTATCTTTGGGCGCAACTCAAACAAACATCAACTCCATTTGTGGAATAAAATATGAAAAACATTGAAAAGCACAGAAATATTGGTATTTCTGCCCACATCGACTCCGGTAAGACCACCCTTACCGAACGTATCCTCTACTTCACAAAGCGTATCCACGCTATCCACGAAGTTCGTGGTAAAGACGGCGTCGGTGCCACGATGGACTCCATGGAACTTGAACGCGAACGCGGCATCACGATTCAGTCTGCAGCCACGTTTGCAAACTGGACCCACACCAAGACCGGCGAAGCCGACTCCATCAACATCATCGATACCCCGGGGCACGTGGACTTCACGATCGAAGTGGAACGTTCTCTCCGCGTGCTCGACGGTGCTATCCTCGTGCTCACCGGCGTGGAAGGTGTTCAGTCCCAGTCTATTACCGTTGACCGCCAGATGAAGCGCTACCATGTGCCGCGCGTCGTGTTCGTGAACAAGTGCGACCGCTCCGGTGCAAACCCGCTCCGCGTGGCTGTCATGCTCAAGGAAAAGCTCAACCACAAGCCCTGCGTCATGCAGATTCCTATCGGTCTCGAAGACCAACTGAAGGGCGTGGTCGACCTCGTCGAAATGAAGGCCTACTACTTCGAAGGCGCTAACGGCGACGACATGATCGAAAAGGAAATCCCGGCCGAACTCGTTGACCAGGCTAACGAATACCGTGAAAAGCTGATCGACTGCTGCGCAGACTACAGCGACGAAATCATGGAAAAGGCTATGGAAGGCCAGTATGGCGTCGACGAAATCGACAAGAACCTCATCAAGGCCACCATCCGCAAGGCTACCATCAGCCTCGAAGTGACCCCGGTGTTCATGGGTTCCGCTCACAAGAACGTTGGTGTCCAGAAGCTCCTCGACGGCGTTATCGACTACCTCCCGAACCCGACCGAAGTTGAAAACAAGGCCCTCGACCTCGACAACAACGAAGCCGAAGTCGTGCTGAAGTCCGAAGACAACCAGCCGCTCGTCTGCTACGCATTCAAGCTCGTGAACGACCGCTATGGCCAGCTCACCTACATCCGTATTTACCAGGGTACCCTCAAGAAGGGCGACATGATTACCAACATGGCCACCGGCAAGAAGGTGTCCGTGGGCCGTCTCGTGCGTATGCACGCTGACGAAATGGTGGATATCACCGAAGCCGGTGCAGGCGACATTGTTGCCCTGTTCGGTATCGACTGCGCCTCCGGTACGACCTTTACCGATGGCAAGAACCACTACAACATGACTTCTATGCACGTGCCGAATCCGGTGATCGAACTCGTGATCGAAGCCAAGAACCGCGACGACCTGGACAACATGTCCAAGGCTCTGAACCGCTTCACCAAGGAAGACCCGACGTTCCAGGTGGAAGTCGACAAAGAATCCGGCCAGACCATCATCAAGGGTATGGGCGAACTTCACCTCGACGTTTACATCGAACGTATGCGCCGCGAATACAAGTGCGACGTGACGACCGGTGCTCCGCAGGTGGCTTACCGCGAAACCATCACTCGCGCTTCCAAGTTCGACTACACTCACAAGAAGCAGACCGGTGGTTCTGGTCAGTACGCTAAGGTTGTCGGCGAAATGCGTCCGATGGCTGTCGAAGGCGACCAGGAAAAGGTTTACAACTTCGTGAACTCCGTCGTGGGTGGCCGTATTCCGAAGGAATACATCCCGTCTTGCGACAAGGGTTTCCAGAGCTGCATGGAAGCTGGTTCCTTGATCGGCTTCCCGGTTGTGGGTATCGAAATGGAAGTCCAGGATGGTGCATACCACCCGGTTGACTCTTCTGATATGGCGTTCCAGGTTGCAGCCCGTATGGCCTTCCGCGAAGCTTTCGAAAAGGCTGGCGCTCAGATTCTCGAACCGATCATGAAGGTCGAAATCCAGACTCCGACCGAATTCCAGGGTTCTGTCGTGGGTAACGTTTCCCAGCGTCGTGGTACCATCACCGGTACGAACGAAGAACTGGGCATGACCACCATCACCGCCGAAGTCCCGCTGTCCGAAATGTTCGGCTACGCTACTGACCTGCGTTCTATGACCCAGGGTAAGGCTGAATTCACCATGGAATTCTGCAAGTACCTCCCGGTTCCGAAGAACATCCAGGAAGAACTCATCAAGAAGTACGGCGACAAGGCCAAGGCTAGAGCCTAAACAGACCGGTTTGACTAGACTTAAGTAGTTTCTTACTCTTCAGTCAAACCTCTCACGACCGCCCCGGTTTAATAACCGGGGCTTCGTCGTTCACAGACGACCGAAACGGCTAGATTTAAGTAGTTATTTACTCTACAGCCGTTTCTCTCGCAATCGCGACCGGTTAATACCGGTCGCTTTTTGCTCACGGAAGACCGCTCGCACGCAACTTCTTAGAAGTTTAAAGAACTCGGTGCATCGCATCGGGTTCTTTTTTTGCTAGTCATCCTGGAGCGATTGAAAATCGCGACGGGATCCACAAAAAAAAATCCCGCAGGTTTTACCCTGCGGGACGAGTGGAATTAGAAGAAAACAAGCGTGCTTCCGGTCTATTCTACCCCGTGATTTGCTCCAGCATCCCTTCGCTAAACCAGAATGGACTGGAAGCACATTACCTAATATACCGCAAAAAATTTACTTGCGGAAAAAAATTTCGTAAAAGTCTTATTCCAAAGTGGAATGCTCCAAATTAGAACTTAATTGGCAGATGGTAGAACTTGAAAAAACAACAGTCTAAGCTCTATCTACTCTTAGCTGATTATTCCGGAGTATGTTGAGCCACGAGTCCGGTGTCAGAGAGCCAGGGTTCCGAAGAAAGAGAGCCGGCCCTCTTAATGGGGGCTGCTTATGGCTGGATAAAACCAGAAACTGCTGTTCACAGCATTGCGTGTGCCTCTAAGCTGCTTGTAGGCAGGCGGCTCGCGCGAACAGGCTTATGAAATCCCGCGCGACAACAACACGCTGAATTTGACCAAACAAAAGAACTATAAATAGGTGGCTCTCTAGGTCTGGAATGGTGGCTCCCATTTTTCCGGACTGGCGGCTCCGCCGCACCGGAATAATCACTTAGCAATCTTCCACAATTCTTGCAGGCCCTCGAGGCCAATGTCCTTCATTTCCTTGCCCTGATCGCGGGCCATCTGCTCGACAACACGGAAACGGCGTTCAAACTTGGAGTTTGCGCGTTCCAGCGCAAGGGCCGCATTGAAGCCGCAGTGGCGCGCCACATTCACCAGGCTGAACATGATGTCGCCAAATTCATCTTCCATACGCTCAATATTGCGATTTTCTGGAGAGGCCGCTTGCATTTCGGTGCGAAATTCACTAAATTCTTCTACAGCCTTGTCAAAGACAGGTTCAGCCTCGGTCCAGTCAAAGCTCACTTTGGCTGCACGGCGCTGAAGTTCCTGGGCACGTGCGAGCGTCGGCAAGCTCTTGCTTACTTTGTCCATAGCAGACTTGCCCGCCATTGGTAGATTATTCTTTTCCTGCGCCTTGATGCGTTCCCACTGGCGAACAACGCCTTTCGAATCATCGACTTTCGCGTCCCCAAAAACGTGAGGATGGCGTCGGATCATCTTTTCGCAGATTCCCTGCACCACGTCGTCGATTGAGAAATCCCCATTTTCCTTTGCGACCTGGGAATGGAATACCACTTGGAACAGGACATCGCCCAGTTCCTCCGCCATGTGGACCTTGTCGTCCGCCTGCGCGGCGTCAATGTATTCGTGGGATTCTTCGACAAGATACGGCAACAGGGACTGGTGCGTCTGCTGACGGTCCCAAGGGCACCCTTCGGGCGAACGGAGGGTGGACATGATATTCAACAAGTCTTGAAAGGAGTATTTCATGACCCACAAAGATAGAAAGTATATGGAACTTGCGCCCGAGGATTTTCCCCTCTCCCTTTCCCAATCCAAGTTCATGCCGAAATGCCTGTACGGCATCGGAACACTCCCCGAAAAGGAAGCCGTCGGAATCGCCATGGTCGGCACACGCCGTCCGAGCAGCTCCGCCAAGGAACTCTGCCGCAGGCTCGTCAAGTCGCTCATCGGAACGAACGCCGTCGTCGTCTCGGGACTCGCCCAGGGCATCGACAGCTACTGCCACGAGGCTGCCATTGAATACGAGATTCCGACCATCGCCGTGATTGCACAGGGGCTCGACGTCCCCATTCCCGGAGACCGCGCCACACTCGCTAGGCAGATCATCGACAAAGGAGGCTGCATTCTTACTGAATACGAAAAAGACTTCCCCGCCTACAAGGGTAACTTCCCTGCACGAAACCGTATCATCAGCGGACTCTCTCAGGGAACGGTTTTAGTACAAAGTAAACTCAAGGGCGGAGCCCTGATTACCGCTGACAACTGCCTGCAAGAGAACAAGCCTCTGCTCGCCGTCCCCGGAGATTTTGACAGCGAAGTCGCCAGCGGCCCGAATTTCTACTTAGACCAGGGAAAGGCAATCCCCGTCTTCATCCCCGAAAGTCTGCGTCTGGTTGCCGGGCTTCCGCAAGTCAAAACGAACGGTTCTCAAGGAACAGCTCCTAGCCTTGCGCAGGTTGCCGCCACCGGATGCACCCTTTCACCCGACGCGCTCCGTCTTTTCAAGCAGTTCAACGGATTCCGCAAGACTTTTTCCGACCTTCAGCGGGAATGTAACCTCAAGCCAGTCAATATATTAGCTATATTAACGGAGCTGGAACTTGCCGGATTGGCAAGCACCCCCGACAATTTTCATTTCTACTTTAACGGGACACCCTGACTTGAACAAACGATTCTGGTTAACCTTGCTCGCAGTCGTCATCGCCATCGCGGTGGTGGCGTCTCAGTTGCTGTTCGGTAAAAACAGCATCAACCAACAGAACAAGGTCGCCCAGGACATCGAGCTCTACCAGGCCAGAATCGACTCGCTGAAGCATGCCATCGATTCTTGCAATATCGAAATCGAACGTCTCAAAAACGATTCGCTCTACAAGGAAAGCCTCCTTCGTACTCGCTACGGTATGAGCCGCAAGGGCGAGAAAGTTTTCCAGCTCGTTCCGTAATTGCTATATTTCGCGCATGGCTTACGTTCTTTTGATTCTCGCTTCGTTGATTGGTCTTGCAGGTTGCGCTTATTTTCTGCGCAAGAACATTCTTGTAATCCGAGAAAAGAACAAGAATGAACCCAAGGCCTACAAGCGCAAGCTGAACTACGTGCTCACGGGCCTTTGGTATGGTTACCTGACAATATTTTTCCTAGGCCTGACCATCAATAACCTAGGCAACTGGTAGTTCATTCGGATTTCAGAATTCGGAGTTCGGAATTATTTTCTTCTGGCGGCTCCGCCGCGATTATTCAAATTCTGAAATCTGAAATCATGATTCCGAATTTTCTCGTAGCCAGCGTTCGTACAAGAAGAGCGCGATCAAGTTCTTTCCATCGACAAATTCGTGGGCGGCCTCTTCGTAAGGCATCACCACAGTCTTGATCCATTCGATTTCTTCGGTGTATTCCTGGTCGCGGCCATCCATGGCTTTCAGCTGTTCGGGAGTCACGTCACGTTCGATGGCATACAAACGAATGCGTTCGTCCAACAGGCCGCAACTCGCCGCAAATCCGTCGCTCTTTCCCCTGTACCAAAAATCCATCAGGTCAATCAGTTCGGAATCTTCCGCCTTGATCTGAGCTTCTTCTTCCAGTTCAGAAAGCGCCACCTTGCGGTAGTCCCCCGTCCAGTCGAGGATTCCTGCGGGAATCTCTAGGGAAGCCTGTTCGCCGATGGCAAAGCGCGGCTGGCGCACGAGCAGCAAGTACTTTTTGCCTTCGCAACGGAGTACCACCAGAACACCGACCGCATTACCGCGCACCAGGACAATCCCGTGCACCGGGCGACCGTCGGGGAGAGTCGCCGTGGCGGCTAGCTTGATAAACAGCGGCTGACGGCCCTTACGCAAAAAGTCCACCGATGCAAAATGCACCTTATTGACGACAAATTTTTTCTGGGAGGCTTCGAGCCAATCCTTGTAAATGCGGGATTCCAGGATAACCGGGCGGTCCGCCTCGGCAATTTCGGGAGAATAGGTATATTCGATCATTTTTCTTTCTGAATCAACGTATCCGGAGCGACGGTCGCCTTTTTCCAAGTTGCAGACAAGCTATCAAGTACTTTTAGCGAATCCGAATCCACGACCATCACTGTTCCAGACAAATTATACACCATCCAATTTTTCTGCGATGACGGACCACAGAAGGTTTCATCGCCATCGGGAGTCAATAGCTTACGGATAAAACGCACCCGGTTGCCAATGCCGTAATTGCTGACCGCAATCGAATCGTAGCTTCCACATTCAGGGATGTTTTCCATATAGTAAGTGCTGTAATGCCAAATCGTATCGGGGCGTTCCTGAACACTTCCCAATTCGGTAGAATCGTTTTCCCACTTGGAATTGATGCAGTAAACGGAATCGGAATCGGCACAGGCGTAATGCACGGGAACCAGATTCGTATCATTAACATTCCAGCGGCTCGGATAAATCGTATCGGCAACCGTGTTGACGCAGTTATCGACGCGATAGGTACAAATGGACTTCATCGTACGCCAGTAGAACACGCGCGGCGTCAGTGAATCCAGCACACGCATAACGGTCGGAACGGTCTTGCCATTCTTCTTCTCCTTGGTACGGAGCGGATAGGCGTGCACATCCGCAAAGGAGGAATCTAGGTAGATATCGAAAGTATCCTTCGTAAAGCTCCCACGACGAAGCAGGATTGAATCCAGAAGGGAATCCGTATCGTTTTTCACCTTGATGAGCCCGACACCATCCATCTGCGAATTTGAAAGCAACAACTTGAGAACCGTATCGGGGCGGTAATAAGGCGCGGGGCAATCTTCAGAGGTAGCGTGGATTTTTAGCACCGGTGAAATCCAAAGGACGGAATCTTCCTTATGGAGTTGCAGGTCGATCGATTCCAGAGCGCAGTTAGAAAAGGTCCACATCTGCCCCATGTTCAGGAACAGGGTATCCTTCGACAGATGGATTGTCCTGCCCGAATCTAGTTTAGCCGCCTTGAAAAAACCCTCGCCACGGTAGCTGAAATGATCGACGGACACTTCCATTGGGCCATCGCTATCCTTTTCGCAACCCGCAAGGAACAAGGCCATGCAGGCAAGTATCGTCAAGAGACCGGATAGAGACTTAAGGCAAAACTTCATAAGACCAAAAGTATTAAAAACCGATCGACTTTTCAAAAGAAGAAAGCGAGTCTGGCAATACAGGGTGAGTCAAAGCGTAAAAATCGGTCCAGCGAACAAACTGACCGTTCTGACGGACCGTCAAGAAAAACATGGCACTGTCCCTAGGCAAAAGCCGTCCCAGCACAGAACCGATGCCGACAGAATCACCGACAGACAGGGAATCACCGATAGCCCCCATTCCGGAAGTCTTGCTCGCGACATTGTAGCCATGATCCAGTTCGACAAAGAAACCCAGGGAATCGCGCCCAATCTCGATAACTCGGCCCGGAAGCACCGGATAAATCGGGGCCTCGCCTATTCCGTAAAACACGTCCATGGCCAGGAGGGATTCCTGCCCCTCGAAGTCGAAACCTTCGCTAATCGGGAGGGCGGACCATTCCAGCGGAAGCTGCGGGCACACGCCCGGGAACTTGCAGCCGGTATTCTTGGAAATCCAGAAACGGGTCGAATCCTCGTTCATGTAACGCAGGTAAACGGCTCTCGCAGAATCCTCGTGCACCACGAGAATCGCGTCCTTGAAATCTTCGACAGGGGCGACCCAGTGCAACTTGGATTTTTCGCCCTTGCGGAGCGACGCCACGTAGCGCAAAAAAGGATTGGGCAGGCGTACCACCGGAACGGAATCATCCAAAATCCACGAACACTGGGCCAACCCACGCGGCAACTCAAACGGAGTTCCCCCGTACAACTGGCAACGGGATTCCCAAGTTTCAATCGGGACCTCATCGGAGTTTCCCGGCAACGGGAGCGCATCGGCAATCTTGGATGTCAGACCGGACCAATAAGCAAAGAAAGCCGCCAACGCCAGCAACAATAGCCGGATCAGCGGAAACTTATGTTGGGGATTGTAGTTTTTTCTCTTTCCCTTGTATTCTTGGACTTCGAACGACATCGGACTAGATGTAGAAGAACGCGAGCGTTCCGCCCACAGCCGCGAGCAACAGCAGGACCACGATAATCACGGTCTTTGCCGAAGACGGTTCATCGTCGAACGGGACATCCAGGCCTTTTTTCTTGGAGCCCGGTTCCTCTTTCGCAATGGCGTTGAAGCTCTTGGTAAAGCGACGATGCTGACCCGTGGTGCGACGATCCAGATGCGGCGAGGGAGCGGGCTCGGAAACAGCGCTGACATTCTGCGAGGCAACCGCGGCGGGTTCGCCAGCAGATTCCGTAGCAGATTCGCCCTCGGGCGACTGGGCATGCAGCGAGAACGACATCATGTCCGCTTCCAGGGCGAAAACCTTGATGTTCTTGTCGAGCCCCGCCTTGCGGAGTCCATCGACAATGGTCTTATTATTGGTCAGGACAGCGAACATACCCCCACGATCTTCCATTTCCTGTTGAAACTGGATAAAAGCGTTGTAGGCATCGCTATAGACAAAGTCAAGTCCGGTCAAGTCAACGGCCAAGAACTGTTCGTCCTTCTTTTCGGCAAGGAGCGCGCGAACGTCTTTCTTAAACTGTTCAGCATCAAAAGCCCCGATAGGATTCAAGGGGGCTGAAATCAAATCGAAAACACCAACTTCGCGATAGTTCTTTAATTGCGACATACCTTAAATATAACCTAAAAAATGCAAGTTGTGCGATTGACCACGAAAAAAGTCAAAAAAACTCCCATTTATTCAAGCACCTCGTCATCTGTCTCGATAATCGGTGCAGGGGCAGGAACCGAGGTCTGGGTAGCAGCGGGGGCTGCCTGCACAGGTTCCTTTTCGGGCGTAGACGATTCAGTCGCAGTGACTTTCGGAGCGGATTCGGCAGGCATTTCCTGGACGGATTTTTCCACAGGTTCATCCGGTACGCGTTCCATTTCTTCGTAGGCATCCGTCTCTTCGGATTCCTCGGTAAGCACCTTGGTCGTACGGACGGTCGCCTCGGTCGTCCCCGGCCTAGGCGAATGAGAAAACAGATACGGGCTGATGCTCACGCTCACGCGGTGCACCGGCGAAAGCACGGGATGCGATTCAAATGCGTAGTCAACCTTCACGAACTTCGCAATGGTTAGACCCGCACCCGCAGTCACGCTCTGGAAGGTGGTAAAGCTTGAAAGGCCCGCACGCAGGCTAAGGCCGAAGTCAAAGGCGAACTCGATACCGCCGCGGCCACCCGAGAGCCAGTCCAGGGGATTTTCCCAGACGCGCTTGCCACGGGACTCGTCCGTTTCGTAATCCATGTCGCGGGCTTCGCGATGCAAGAGTTCCGCTCCCTGCCAGTACAGGTTCAATTTGCCGTACAGGTACGGTATCGGGAGACCGTAACTTGCGGCCAGATAAAGTTCAGGAGAGGAATACTCGAACTCGCCCGATTCCCAGGACGCCGCCGAAGAAGTCCACCCCTTCAAGAGGGTCGATACGAATAGTTCATCGACAAGGCGGTAGCGCAGTCCCGCATCGCCACGGAAGCCCCAACCGGTCTGGTCCATTTCGCGATAGAGCCCGTGGAAGCCGATACCCAGTTCGAGCCTATCCGTAATGCGTCGGCCAAAAGTCAGCGAGAAAACCCAGTCGGCAATCGAAAGCGTGTTATAGTTAGAGCCTTCGGGAAGCGGTTCTCCTTCCTTGATATAGGGAATATCGTCTGCACCGAAACGGGAGAACGAGATACCGAGGCCCTGCCCCTCGCCCAGCGGAACGACCGCCGATGCGAAATCGTACTTGGTGTCCTCGTAATATTCCGTATGAGAAAAGGAGGCCCAGGCATAGTTCACGTTTGCAAGCTGGTAGGGGTTCGACATCAGCCCCAGGTAGTCACCGTCTACCGCCATGGTCGCAGAACCGAGCGCCGCCGAGCGCGCCCCCGGTTCGATATCGAGAGTCGCATTTGCTCCCACGACACGGTCGGCAGCCCATGCACTCGACACGGCAACCAGAGCAATACCCACATATTTTTTTGCAAACGCCATACTTTGATTCTCAAAATAGAATTATTTTTAGGGTGAAGACCACCAGGAACATGTTTTAGATGAACCTTTCGGAACACATCGGACATTTTTTGCAGTACATCGCGGACAGGCGGCGTTTTTCGCCGCGCACGGTGGACACTTACCGCAAGTCGCTGACGAAATTTCTGGAGCATCTGGGCGCAACCCCCGTACAGGACTCCCCGCAGGAATCGTTTCCACCGTTCGAGAACGCTCCGGAACTCTCCGCATTTTCGGATATGAACGTCAAGGCCTTCGTTTGGGACCTGAAGATGAAACAGAAGCTTGCCCCGACAAGCATCTGCGAGCACCTGGCCGCCTTAAAAAGTTTCGGCAAGTACCTGGTCAAGAGTAAAATCACCGAGAAGAATCCTGCCGAAAGCGTGCCGATGCCCAAGCGCCCCAAACGCCTCGTGAACGTGCTCGGGCAAAAGGACCTCGCCGAAGAAAAATTTCCCGAATTGCCCGAAAACGCAACGCTTCCCCAGGTGCGCGCCCGCATCCTGCTCGAACTCATCTACGGTTCAGGCCTGCGTATTTCGGAATGCCAGATGCTCACCTGGGACCGCATCAACGAAAAGGAATTCCTGGTCCGTGTACTCGGCAAGGGCAACAAGGAACGCATCGTACCGCTTACGGAAAGTTTCGTAAGTCGCATCGCAAATTACAAACAAATGCAACTTGCGGTGGGACACGTTCCCACCGCCACCGGCTACGTTTTCTTAAGCGAAGACGGAAAGCCTTTCGGCCTGCGCACACTCCGGAACGACATCCAGCACCTGCTTCGCGAAATCGGCTGGGAAGGCAAGGCAAGCCCGCACGTGCTGCGACACAGCTTCGCCACGCACCTGCTCGAGAACGGCGCCGAAATTATGAGCGTCAAGGAGATGCTCGGTCATTCGAATATCTCCACCACTCAAGTTTATACTCATGTAAATGCAGAACGCCTGCGCGCCGCCTTCAAGAAGACGCACCCAAGAGCTTAGACGAGTTCAGAATTCAGTGTTCGGAGTTAAATCAAAGTTCTGAGTTGAAAAATAATTCTGAATTCCGAAAACCGAATTAGAAGAAGCTTCCCTTGATGCCGACGGCGATGGTCCACTGCTGGCCAAAGTCACTCCAGTCGGGAGCGTCCCACTTACGCATGGGGCTTTCATCGTATTCGTCGCTCGGGTCAGCCGCATTGGCCTTGTCGTGCAGCGGCAGCGAAACGGCGAGGAACACCGGGAAATCCGCATTCGAGAACTCGATGCCATAAGCGAAAGCCACAGACCACGCCTGATGATCAGGATCCGGACGCGGATCGTAGGTACCGACCTTTTCGGAGTTGATCCAGGCGACTCCGAGCGGAATCGAGAAATTCACGCCGAAGCTCTGCACGATTCCCGGACGGCCACGGTAACCATAAGCGATAGAACCACCGACAGAAGGAGGAGTGTAGGCGCCAAGGTCGTTTTCGCCATACGGCTTGAAGCGGTACTCGAAGCGATCGCCCTTATGGTCCATATCCTTCCAGTAGGAATCGTTGAATTCGTTTTCACCCGAAATCAGGTGCATGGCAAACGGATGCGTGTAGCTAAGACCGTAAAGCCAAATTCCCTGGTCGGTATCTCGGCTGTAATCCCAGCCGAGAGTGAGCGAATACAGGCCCGAGCCCTTTTGGAAACTACTCGGCAAAATTTCTTCGGCGGCATCAGTACCGCGCTTGATGTCGTACTGCCCCGTAGGAATGGTGAGACTCGCCGAAAGAGATGCGGCACCACCGCTACCGATTGTCTTGCTGAAGTCAAAGCTGATATCGCCCATACCGCCCGTCGTACGGTCGGTCGGAATCTGGTTGCTGCGGTACTGCACTTCGCCACTGTGGCTCATCCACGGAATGGACACGCCTAGCTTGGTGGACCATGTCGGCTTAATCGAAAAATGCGGAGTAAATGTCACACCCGAAAAATTTTGCCCGACGCTGTACTTGGTAAAGACTTCGGTTTCAAGGTATCCACCCGAAACACCCTGACCAATCCACTTGATACCATCTCCCGAGCCGCCACCCGAACCACCGGCACCGCAACCGCCAATAGACTCCCACGGAGTCGCCACTTCGACAGGCGAATTCAAACCAGCATAAAAAGCAACGCCCGAAAGAGCCGCCACGGCAGCTCCCGACAAAATCCCGCTAAATAAACTCTTCTTCACGATTCACCTCACGGGAGTTCAAGCAAAAAGCCCAAGTTTGTACCGGTCGCCACAAAGCGGCCATCAGGAGAACGTCCGCCAATCATCGGAATCGGGGCAATTTCAATCATATCCCCGGCCCAGGCAAAAGCAAGGTCGGCAGGAGCACCCGTCGCAACCGAGACTTCGCGCATCACCGTACGACCAGCACTCCCATCTTGCACCGAAACTTCGGACAGGTCATTCTTGTTCACAAACTGCGATCCCTGCGGGAATTCCGTCCACATCACGAACAGGCGTTCCGCATAGGTAAACCAGCGCGGTTGAACCGGTTCCGAAATCATACCCGGAGACTTTTCAATTTCAATAGGCTTCGAATTTCCGGACAATTCCTGAATAAAGGATTTCCACCCCGTCATCGAAGAATTGATCATGTTGTAGACCACATAATTTCCATCAGGCGAAATCATGGGGCTGTCCATCATCCAGCCATCGACTCCCGACGGCTTCTTGAGCGTCTTTGCCCCCTTGGTTCCGCCGTTCGCATAATCCACAAATACAATTTCATCTTTCTTGTTCACATAAACCAGGCGCACCTGATTCGTACCGAAGAAATCTTCCACCGTGCTATCCGCGGCAGCCGTATCGGGTTCGGCACCAGTTTCTACCCACAGGTGAGGCGTCGCAAACTCGCTCATTTCCTTGTTGTAGAAAAAGAACTTTTTCTTGTCGGACATACGGACTGCAAACATGCCGTAATCCATATCGCTTTCCTTACAGCCACTTTCTCCCTTGGAATTGAAGGCGCGGAGAGCAACGATATAATTCGGATGCGTACTCCATTCAGGATCTTGGAACTGGCAATCGCCCGCCTCGGTATCGCGCATCAGGTACCAGAGCACCTTGCCCGACGTATCGGACACCGAAAGGCGATCATGCTGCACCACCTTCGACGTCGTGTAAACGGAATCCGGAGCCTTAACCTTGAGCGTACCGCCAAAATTCAACCACAGCATCGAAGCCGGGTAGTTTTTAGGATCTTGAGAGACCGAGGGATTGCAAATTTGCTTTCCGTCGTTCACCGCATAAAGCGTCCCCATATCGGTCACCGAATTGTTGGAATTCGAATTTTCCCCTTTTTCAGATTCCACGAACTGTTCCGGTTCGTAAACGCATGCCGAAAGGGCGAACATTAAAGATAAGGCTGTAAGGCTTAAATATCGCATCAACCGAAATATACTAAAACTTAACCCGTTTTATGTGGTAGAAGTAGATTCCCATAATCACAGAAATCGTAAGAACCCAGCTTATCGGGTAAACCACCATCAACGAGGCAAAGGATTTGTACCTGGGGAACACGAAAATCACCCAGAGGATTCGGATTCCGCACACCCCCGCCATGCAGGTAAGCGCAGGCGCCAGGGACTTGCCCATTCCCGAAAGCGCCCCGGAAAACACATCCAGGAAAACATTAATGAACAAGAGTCCCACCACCACATACATGCGGATGGAGGCTATTTCAATAATTTCGGTATTCGACGTAAACACCGAAAGCATCGGATAGGCGAAAATGCAGCAAAGCGCGTTCAAGACAACTGTAGAGCAACACCCCAGCAAAAGCGACCAGCGGACCGTACGGCGGCAACGTTCCAAATTCTTGGCACCGTAATTCTGCCCCACGAATGTCACGCACGCCTGCGAAAAAGAACTCAGCCAATAGTACACCACGAATTCGTAATTGAGGGCAATCGACGAAGCCGCCACCGTTGCAGAACCGAGGCTATTGATAGCCGACTGCAGGCACACATTGCTAAACGAGAATACGACGCCGCGAAGCCCTGTCGGAATCCCTACGCGCAGAATGCGGCTCAAGAAGAAGGGCGTCACGCGCAACTTCCAGAGCTCCAATTTGAAGGGGCCCACCTCATGCAGCAGGAGGTAGAACAAAGTAACGCCACTGATAGCATTGGCAATGACCGTCGCAATCGCCACGCCCGACACGCCCAGCCCAAAACCCGCCACCAGAACCAGGTTCAGCACCACATTCACAGCACCTGCCACCATGAGCACATAGAGCGGACGCTTGGTATCGCCCTTTCCGCGCAGGATCGCCGCGATAAAGTTATAGACCATGGCAAAAGGCATTCCCACAAAGTAGATTTGCAGGTAAAGCACGGCGTCGTCCAGAATGTCTGCCGGAGTCGAGATGGCCGAAAGAATGGGATGCGCGAATAAGACTCCCACGAACGAAAGGAAAATTCCGCTAAAGAACGATACCATCACCGAAGTGTGTACACTGCGGGTCACGGAGCGGTAACTGCGTTCACCGATGGAATTGGCAACCACCACATTCGCCCCGACCGAAATTCCCACGAACAGGTTGATGAGCAAATTGATGACGAAAGTGTTCGCACCGACCGCCGCCAGCGCCTTGTCGCCAGCGAACTGCCCCACTACGGCAACATCCGTCAAGTTGAACAGCTGCTGGAAAATGCTGCTCAAGGCAATCGGAATGGCAAACCACAGGATCTTTCTCCCCAGGGGGCCATTCAACATATCTACATTGGTCTTTGCCATACTCACCTTAAAATCGGGCGTAAATTTAGATTTTCACGCAGCCGCCCACAAGGGCATTTTTCTACCTTTACTACGCAAAAAAATTAGAGCGGCCCACATTTTTCCGGGTCGCCATCAAACGGAGATTATCATGGGTTTTAAATGCGGTATCGTAGGCCTCCCCAACGTGGGCAAGTCCACCATCTTTAACGCCATCACCAACGCCGGCGCCGAAGCGGCCAACTACCCCTTCTGCACCATTGAACCGAACGTGGGCATGGTGAGCGTGCCTGACAGCCGCCTCGACGAGCTGGTCAAGGTCTACAATCCGAAATCCATCGTTCCCGCCGTTACAGAATTTGTAGACATTGCAGGTCTTGTAAAGGGTGCCGCCCAGGGCGAAGGCCTCGGCAACCAGTTTCTGACTCACATCCGTGAATGCGAAGCCATCATGGAAGTCATCCGCTGCTTCGACGACGAAAACATCGTGCACGTGCACGGTTCCGTTGACCCGGTCCGCGACGTGGAAATCATCGAAACCGAACTGATTTTGAAGGACCTCGACTCTGTCGAAAAACGCCTCGCTACCGAAGCCAAGGCCGCCCGCATGGGTGGTGCCGAAGCCAAGGCCCGCCTCGCCGCTTGCGAAAAGCTCCGCGACGCCTTCCAGGAAGGTAAGGCAGCCCGCACCGTGATGCACGACAGCGAAGAAATGGAACTCATCGTGAAGGATTTGGCCCTGCTGACTGCAAAGCCGCTCTTCTACTGTGCAAACGTCAAGGAAGACGATATCCTGACCGGTAACGCCTACGTCGAAAAGCTGAAGGAATACGCAGCCGCAAACGGTCACGAAGTCATCATGATCAGCGGCAAGATCGAAGAAGAACTTTCTGCCATGGAACCCGACGAAAAGGCCGAATTTTTGAAGGAACTCGGCATGAAGGAATCGGGCCTCGACGCCGTGGTGCGCAAGGGCTACGAAATCCTCGGACTCCGCACCTTCTTTACCGCCGGTGAAAAGGAATGCCGCGCCTGGACGTTCCATGCAGGCTACAAGGCCCCGCAGTGCGCAGGCGTGATTCACACCGACTTCGAACGCGGCTTCATTCGCGCCGAAACATTAAGCTACGAAGACTTCCTGAAGCACGGCAGCTGGAACGCCGCCAAGGAAGCAGGCCTCGTCCGCACCGAAGGCAAGGACTACGTGGTACAGGATGGCGACATCATGTACTTCCTGTTCAACGTGTAAATAGAGAAAGTCGCATCTAGTTGCGACAAAATGCGCCATAGGCGCTCACGAAAATAATCCGCTTTCACTCTAGAGTTTTCACCAAGGCAGAGCGGATTATTAAGTGCAGGGAGGGTCTTAGGGAGGGCGGAGCCTTCCCTAGTCTCTATTAGGCGCTCACGAAAATAATCTGCTTTCACTCTAGAGTTTTCACCAAGGCAGAGCGGATTATTAAGTGCAGGGAGGGGCTTAGGGAGGGCGGAGCCTTCCCTAGTCTTTTTTACGACGGGCCTTGATTTCTTCGACAATCGGGCGGATGATACTTGCGAGGTTCATCGCCGTTCCAATCAGAATCATGAACGACGCCGCATGGATTCCGGGGCCGGGTTCCACCTTCAAGAGCGGAATTCCCATGCTCGCATTAACTTGTCCTAGCTGAGCCAGGAAAAACCACATTGCGACCATCGTAATCATCCCCATGGCGATTGATCCGAGCGGCGTAAACAGGGCGAAGACCGCCGCGATTACAGTACCGATCAACACTGCATAAAGCGCCGAGACAGGTTCCATTTTCGGGAAATGGGGCATAGCTTCCTTGAATTTTTCCAGAGCTGCCGGATTGCCGGACTGCATTTTATGGAGAATGCCCAGCGCAGGTTCCTTCAAGGATGTTTCCAGATTCAAACCAGAAACAAGTTCATACAGGTTCGGCTCGGCAACGACCTTTTCATCGTTACAAGAAACATTGGCTAACGGCATCAACAGAGCCAAAAGGACCAGCAAATAGGGAATTGCCGTCAACTTCTTGAAAAGCCTCTTTTCGCGTATGCCTGTAGGTATATCGTTTTTAGCAATATCAGTCATTACTTCTGCTGTCCCTCAAAGATGTTACGCGGGAAGGCGCAACGGAAACCAAGCCTGTCGGACCAGTAGCGTGGATCTTCATCGTCGCTTTCGGTCAGGTTCAAGTCTTCTTCCTTGTCTTTCCAGGAGCCGCCCTTATAGACCTTGGACGAACCGAAGAAGGAACCCGTCGGGTTAGAGGATTCTACCCAGACAGAGAACATGAAGTAGGAATCCTGAGTCCATTCGGCCACGTTACCCGACATATCGAAAATACCCCAGGCGTTGGACTTCTTGCTGCTGACCGGCTGCGGACCATACGCAGGATTTTTCTTGCCCAAGCTATAGGAATTTGCCTTGTAAATGGCATAAAGTCCCGGGTTCGGATCTTCGTCCAGGTTCCACAAGGCGCCTTCGTTGTTATCGGCACGGCCGGCAAATTCCCACTGGGCCTCGGTCGGCAGGTCGCCACCAATAGCCTTGCAGAACGCTCGGGCATCGCTCCATGTAATGTTGTGCACCGGAATACGGGCGCCCTTGAAAGTGGAGCGGTCCTTCACCTGTTTCGTCGAATCGAGATGAGACATCACATCCTTGAAGTACTGTTGCGTCACTTCGGTCGTCTGAATACCAAAGCCGGACATCGCCACGACCTTACCCTTGTAACGGAACGAACCGGAATCGATTAGGGCGACATTGCCGTGCATCTTGTCGCGAATCACGCGAGGGACACGCAAAGCCATGTCAAGAACAAGACCGTCGTCTTCCTGCTGCTTGACCTTTTCAGGAGTTTCAGTGAGCAGGTGCGGTATTTCTTCGACTGGACGGTTCAGCCATTCCTGGACTTCCTGATGATCAAAGATGTAACCCGGCAATTCAAAGGCACCGCGGCAGGGAACCTTCGCATTGTTTATGGAGAGTTCAAGTTTCACATAACGGTAATGGTGACGGCCGACCAAGTCGGCGCCGTTATAAAGCCACACCGGTTTGTTATTCTCGAGGCTAATGAACGCGCGCACGGCAACACCCGAAGAAAGGAGCGCGTAGAGAGAATCCGCCGTGTATTCCTTGGCATTACCGCTCCAGGACACATCAAAGCGTTCACCCTGCTTGCCGAATACCAGACGGACGGCCTTGAGCTTGCAAACCTTGGCAGGAGCAGGTTCAGCCGCAGCCGGTGCGGGAGCCTGCTTGGAGGAATCTGCCGCAGCAGAATCCGCCGCAGCCGTTGCATTCTTCGTCGCAGAAGAGTCTGTCACCACAGCGGAATCCGCCGCATGGGCAGTAGAATCAGTCTGAGCCGTAGTATCGGCCTTCACAGAATCAGCTTTAACAGCAGAATCAACGGGAGCCGGAGCCGGCTCCTCGGGGCAAGTCTCGTCTTCATAAACAGGTTCAATCTTTGTCGGGACCAGCGAAACTTGCAACGGAAGACTCTGCAAGCTATCCAGCTTATGGCGCAGGGCCCTGTTTACGATGCTTGCGGAACCCATCTTGTTCATGCGCCACATCAACAGGGATTCTTCGCGCTTATTGTTGTAGCGGTTGCGATACTTGATATAGACGCTGTCATCCGCAGCAACACCCAAAGAAAGGGGCTTACGCAGCGACGGATAGTTTTTTCCGAAATCATTGGTATCAACCTTGGGAATCGAGCTCTGGATTTCCTTGGAAAGGATATCGAACAGGGATTCAGTTTCTTCCAGGGTTTTCGCGTTGGCAACAGCCTCCATGGTCACCGAAGTCGTCACCTTCACCTTGGAAACCGTATCGGCAACCACCATTTGCGGTTGGAGTTTGACTTCGGAATCCTCTACGGAAACGGCATCGACATACGGAAGGTAATTAGGAGCCTCGAAAATGAAGGCGTACATTCCACGGGACAGAGGGTAAATGCGCGGCGGGACATTCTTCATACGGGCAGAAATGGATGTCACCTGCAAATTGGGAACCGGAGATTCAATCGTCAAGATACCGGGGCGACTCGTTTCCTGCAGCACCTGCCACTGGCCGTTCTTCTTGAAAAAGAGCTTGGGAACACGCGGAGAATAGATATAGTCCTTGTCGAAATAGATATCGGCTTCGTCCTGGAACGCTCTAGAATTCTGCGTCGCATAGAAACGCATCAGCATTACTTCGGCTGGTTTCAGGTAGTTATCCGCCATACTGAACGCATGGAGTTTTTCGAAGTTTTCAACATTGACCGGACCGGAGAACCAGAGGTATTCCTTCGGGCCCTTCTTATGACGCAGGAACATGATACTCGGCTTAAGCGGAACCATGGGTGGTTCCGAGAGGATCATATTGCCTTCCTTGATAATCGCCATATTGGCAATCGGCTGAAGGGAAACGCCTTCCTTGAACATCACCGGGGCGACCCTAAAGTTCTTGTCGCTGTCAGCCAGCGCAAGAATCGGGAGCAACAGCAAGAACGGAAGCAATCGTTTTAAGGACATATCAACTCCTATATTCAAATCCACCAGAACACACAAAATGTTCCATTTTTCTCACATAAAGATAACATTTTTGCTAAAAAGACTCAATCATTCGCCCCCATTTTGAGCAAATAACCGCCTTCGGAGCCCCCAACCGGGCCTAATTCCACCTTCCAATCCGAAAGCCGGATAATGTCCGGATGGTGTTCGATGACAATCACGGTATCGCCACGGGCAGACAGCTTGCGGAGCATATTCCAGAGGATTTGGATATCCCTGAGGTGGAGTCCCGTGGTCGGTTCGTCAAGCAAGTAGACC
This sequence comes from uncultured Fibrobacter sp., assembly GCF_946062555.1. Taxonomy (GTDB): domain Bacteria; phylum Fibrobacterota; class Fibrobacteria; order Fibrobacterales; family Fibrobacteraceae; genus Fibrobacter. Next base: position 9,079 of record NZ_CAMGVQ010000010.1, on the reverse strand, counting down.
ATTTCCTGGGCGGGCTTGCGGGCAAGTTCCGCAGCAAGTTTGAGGCGCTGGGATTCGCCCCCGCTGAGGGTAGTCACGGACTGGCCAAGTTTTACGTACGGGAGGCCCACATCGCGCAGACATTCCAGCTTCGGGAGGATTTTCGGCTGGTCCTTGAAAAATTCGCAGGCTTCGGCGACGCGCATGTCGAGCACGTCGGCGATGTTCTTGCCCTTGAATGTGACGGTAAGAGTCTCCTGATTGTAGCGCTTGCCGCCGCAGACATCGCAGACTTCCCACACGTCCGAAAGGAAGTGCATTTCCACCGAGATAGCGCCGCGGCCTTCGCAGGCCTCGCAGCGGCCGCGGGCCAAGTTGTAACTGAAGCGCCCGTAGTCGAAGCCCTTCAACTTGGCTTGCGGCAGTTTGGCGAACAGCTTACGGATGTCGTCAAACACGCCCGTAAAACTGGCGGGCGTGCTGCGAGGAGTCCCCGAAATCGGGCTCTGGTCCACCAGCAACACTTCGCCGCTCTGTTTTTTGCGACCGCGGGCCTGGAATTTCTTCTTGAGGCGCGGGTAGATTTCGTCCATGACCATGGAACTCTTACCCGAGCCAGACACACCGCAGACCACGCTAATGGCTCCCTTCGGGAACTTTACAGACAAATTCTTAAGATTGTTATGATTCAGTTTTTCGAATTCGTAGAATTCCGTGGAATCGGTAATGGGCTTTGCCGCAATCTCGTTCGCCATCGGGATGGTGTGCGTCAAATACTTGACCGTTTCGCTGCGCGGGAACTGTTGCAGGGCATAAGGCTTAGAAAGCTGTTCCGGAGAACCTTCGGCGACGACTTCACCGCCGAACTCACCCGCCGCAGGGCCCATATCGATAATATGGTCTGCCGCCTGCATCATCTTCATGTCGTGTTCCACCACGACGAGCGTATTGCCGAGGTCGCGCAGGCGGTAAAGCGTATTGAGGAGCATGGCGGTATCGCTTTCGTGCAAGCCCACCGTGGGTTCGTCAAGCACATAGAGCACGCCTTCGAGACCACTACCGATCTGGCTCGCCAGGCGAATACGCTGGGATTCACCGCCTGAAAGCGTGTCGCCCGCACGATCAAGACCGATGTAACCGAGGCCTACACCCTTGAGGAAGTTCAAGCGGCCCACAATTTCGCGGAGCAGAGGTTCGGCGACCGTCATCTTGCCGTCGGGATTCTTGTCTTTCCCGAAATTATCTCGCTTAAAGTTTTCGTTGCTGAACCAATCGAGCGCCTGGGCGATGCTCATGTGGTTCACATCCATGATGTTCTTGTCGCCGATGCGGACCGCCAGATATTCCGGTTTCAAACGTTCGCCGTGGCAATCGGGGCAGACTTCGCCGTCCTTAAAGTGACCGAGGCCAAGGCAGGTTTCGCAGGCGCCCCAGTGCGTGTTGAAACTGAAGTGTTTCGGGTTCAGCGCCGAATCCATGTACCAGCCGCAATCGGGGCAGCCCGGCTTTTCGGAGCAGGCCAAGCGACCGCCCTTCTCGTCTTCCACGTAGAGAATTCCGTTACCGTCGCGGTAGCCGCGTTCAAAGGCTTCTACCAGGCGGGCGCGGTTTTCTTCCTTGACCACCACCGTATCAACGACGGCGAACAGTTGCTTTTCGCGGGTCGGAATTTTCGGCAGCGGCAGTTCCACCAGCTTATCGCCGAGGTAAACCTTGCGGTAACCCTTCTCGGTAAGGATTTTCGAAAGTTTGAGCACATCCTTGATTTCGAACGGGGCAAGCACCGTGACTTTTTTGTTCAAGTCGCGGTCGAAGGCGTATTGCATCAGGTCGCCCACGCTGTACGAAGACACGGGCTTCCCGCATTTCAAGCAATGCGGGGTGCCGACCCTCGCCCAGAAAATGCGGAAGTAGTCATAAATTTCGGTGAGGGTCGCCACCGTACTGCGCGGACTCTTGCTCGCACTCTTCTGGTCGATGGCGATCGCCGGCGCGAGGCCCGAAATAGAATCAATGCTTCCGTGATCGGGGCGACCGAGGAATCGGCGGGCATAAGTACTTAAAGTTTCAACAAAGCGGCGCTGGCCTTCGCTAAACAGCGTATGGAAAGCGAGGCTCGACTTGCCAGAGCCCGAAACGCCTGTGACCACCGTAAGCTTGTGCCGCGGAATCGTCACGTCGATGTTCTTGAGGTTATGCTTGCGGGCGCCATGCACCTCGATATCCAGCGACAAGTCTTCGCCGCCCTTGAGCGTGCGGTCAAAATGCTGATTTTCGCCGTGCTTTTTCGCAAGCACCGGCGCGAGGTACTTGCCCGTTTCGGATTTCTTGCATTTCGCAATCTGTTCCGGCGTTCCTGTCGCAATCACTCGCCCGCCGTGAATACCCGCATCCGGGCCCAAATCAATAATCCAGTCGGCGCACTTGATCACATCCAGGTTGTGTTCGATAATCACGACGCTGTTGCCGAGACTGCGCAAGCGGTTCAGGCAATCCATGAGCTTGCGGATATCTTCAAAGTGCAAGCCCGTCGTCGGTTCGTCGAGCAGGTAAAGCGTCTTGCCTGTACCCGGGCGACGCAGTTCAGAAGCAATTTTAATGCGCTGCGCCTCTCCCCCGCTCAGCGTTGTCGAAGGCTGGCCCAGAGTGAGGTAGCCGAGGCCCACTTCCACAAGCAAATTCAGCGGTTCTGCAATCTTCGGGATATCCTTGAAAAATTCCGCCGCATCGGCGATGCTCATGTCGAGAATTTCGGAGACGTTCTTGCCCTTGAAATACACTTCGCGGGTTGCATCGTTAAAGCGCTTGCCGCCGCACACATCGCAAGTCACCTGCACACTCGGAAGAATATGCATGTCCACGATTTTCACGCCCGCACCTTCGCAGGCATCGCAGCGGCCGCCCTTCACGTTAAAGCTGAAGCGGCTCTTACTGTAACCGCGAATCTTGCTTTCTTCCATGCTGGCGAAAAGGTCGCGCACGTCGTCCCAAATCTTCGTGTACGTCGCCGGGTTGCTTCGCGGCGTGCGGCCAATGGGCGTCTGGTCGATTTCAATCACCTTGTCGATATTCTCGAGGCCTTCCAAATGGTCGAACTTGCCCACCGGTTCTTCGGAATTGTAGAACACGCGGGCCAATTCGCGGCGCAGAATCTGGTTAATCAGCGTACTCTTGCCGGAGCCAGAAACGCCCGTCACCACCGTCAACGCACCATCCAGCGGGATTTCCACATCGATGTTCTTGAGGTTATTCTCGGCGGCACCGCAAATCTTGAGTTTCGGCGTATTCTTGTCAATCTTCTTGCGCTTTTCGGGAATTTCAATGGCCTTGCGACCGCTCAAGTACGCGCCCGTCAGCGACGCCTTGTTCTTCTCGAGTTCTTCGACGGTTCCTGCCGCAATTACGCGACCGCCTTCCACACCGGCACCCGGCCCCACGTCAATCACGCAGTCCGCATGGCGCATGGTGTCTTCGTCGTGTTCCACGATAATCAGAGAGTTGCCCTGCGCGCGCAAATGTTCCAGCATCCCGAGCAGTTTATCGTTATCGCGGGGGTGAAGCCCGATGCTCGGCTCGTCAAGCACGTAAAGCACGCCCTGCAGGCCGGCGCCCACGGCGCTTGCCAAGCGTATGCGTTGAGCCTCGCCGCCACTCAAAGTAGAAGCCTTGCGGTTGATGGCCAGGTAACCCAGCCCCACCGCATTGAGGAACGAAAGTCGCCCGCGAATCTCTTTCAGAATTTCCTTGCCGATTCGCTTTTCCTTTTCGGACAAGTCAATCTTATTGAAAAATTCCACCGACTTCTCGACGGACCATTCCGTCATCTCGGTCAGGTTCACGCCATGGAACGTGACCGCATTCGCCGTACGGTTGATGCGCGTGCCGTGGCATTCAGGGCAAACGCCAATCTGCATGTACTTGCGGAAGTGGTAAATATGCCACATATCCCACAGTTCTTCCATGATGGGCATGATTCCCCGTTCACTCCCGCTGGGCGTGCCGTACAAGACGGCATCCTGTTGAGCCTTCTTGAGCTTGTTCCACGGCGTATCCAGCGAAAAATGCATCTCGTTCGCGATGTTCCTCAAGTTGCGGCGGCCGAAGTCGCTGAAAATCAGCGTACCGTCATCTTTCTTGATGGTCGCGATGCAGCCTTCTTTAATAGACTTCGTCTTGTCCGGGATAATCAAGTCCAGGTCGAACTTGTAGCTTTCGCCCATGCCCTTACAGGCGGGGCAGCGTCCCTTCGGGTCGTTAAAGCTGAAGAACCGCGGTTCCAGTTCCGGAATAGAGATGCCGCACTTGGGACAAGCGAGCAGCGTTCCCTGCAAGCGATATTCTTCCTTGGCCGCCGCATTTCCAGACTGCGACGCATCCCCCGCACCTGCAGAACCGCCCGCAGCCAGCAAGAAACTCACCAGTTTTCCGTCGGTCAGTTTCAGCGCGCCTTCCAGCGCCTCGCGCAGGCGGCTCATGTTCTTGCGTTCCAGCGTCAGGCGGTCAATCACCGCTTCAATCGTGTGCTTCTCGTAACGCACGAGCGCTGGGACATCTTCCAGGCGATAAATCGTGCCGTCCACGCGGGCACGCACAAATCCGTTTTCCTTGAGTTCGGCCAGTTCCTTGCGGTATTCGCCCTTGCGCTCCTGCACAATCGGCGCCATCACCGTAATCTGCTTGCCTTCGTCACTCACATACAAATTATCGACAATCTGGTCCACCGTCTGCGCCTGGATCACGCGCCCGCAATCGGGGCAGTGCGGCACGCCCAAGCGCGCAAAAAGCAAGCGGTAATGGTCCAAGATTTCCACCACCGTACCCACTGTGGAACGCGGGTTACGGTTCACCGTCTTCTGGTCAATCGAAATCGTCGGCGAAATGCCGCGCACGCTCTCCACCTCAGGATGTTTCATGCGGCCGATAAACTGGCGCGCATACGCCGAAAGCGACTCCACGAAGCGCCTCTGGCCCTCCTGGAACACCGTATCGAAGGCAAGACTCGACTTGCCCGAACCGGAAACGCCGGTCACCACCACGATGGAATCGCGGGGAATGGAAAGGTTCACATGGCGTAAATTGTGCTCGTGCGCATCGCGGATTTCGATAGACTTTGTCATGCCGCGCAATATAGAAAAAGACGGCCCTGCCGTCTAATTTTTAGTGAACATTTGTGTAGAAAATGTTAAATCTTGAACTGCAGGATTTCATCAGCAGTCATAACTGCGGGCATCATCTTTACATTTCGAGTTGGCTACGAAGAACAACGACGTCTTCCAAAGAAAGTCCCGTGGCCGCGACAACTTTCTCGTCAGAATCACCGAGCTTTATCAGATTTTTCGCAATTTCACGAGTACGATCTTCAATCTTCGCATTGATGTCTTCCGCGAATTCCTTGAAGAAACCCTTTCTCAGGGCATTGTGATCCCAGATCTTGTGGTACATATTCCGATAAGCCTCGAACTCTTTCTTTGAAAACTTAGACACTTTTGCGCTTTCTGTCAAGTTTTAGCTCTATTGATTTAACTAAGTATGAAAAATGCGACCGGCAATAATTAATTTGTTTAAAAATACCGCTGCAAGCGGATTTTTTAAACATCTAAAGCATTATACTCTGCATTATATGTAGAGCACCAATTTTTAGCAGCAGAGTCATGTTCATTGAAATTATTGAGATTATCATTTTCAACCAAATGAGCTATTTTTCTCGCACTTAAATGCGCCTTTTCCGCCAGCCGGAATTCACTGCTCATCTTCTTCAAATTCTGCAAGGACTGATAATCCTGCAAAACCTGATTAATAAAATAACGGAGACATTTGGGTTTAATATATTCTATATGAAACCTATTTTTTATTCCGCAATCTTCAAGTCTTAAGGCATTATCCATCTGATCTTTGCCTAAAGGCAACACGAGAAAGGGCACCTCATAGTAAATACATTCTTTAATCGTTGCTAGACCACCGTGAATAACAGCGCAACTAGACCGATCCTCCTTTGCGGCAATGGCTTTAAGAATACGTCTTTGTGGAGCCCACCCGCATACAGTTACATTGTCATATTCATCCCAATGTTTTTGAATAAGAGTGGAACCAACGCACAGTATCAAATGATAATCTTTCATATCAGAAGATTGCATAGCACTTATCATAGACAAGAACAAAGATAAAGCACTATCACCATAATCAAGGACCTGCGAGCCTGCAGTAACATAGATCAATTTCGGTTTTTCAAGTATATATGACCATGGTATTTTAGAGCCATCATCTATAGTATCCAGCTCCCTCGTAATACAAGGTTCTCCATATTGAACTAAGTTTCCATGATATTTAGAATAATTTGTATAATCAAACTTTTTTGCACAGGGAATAAATTCAAACATCGTCTTTAATGGAGCTACAAAATCATCGAGAGAACATTTACAAAAAGTATTCCACAAATCAGGATTTTTCTCGTGGTTCAGAACAATATTGATTAGCTTATTTTGTTCTTCTTCGGTAAAAGCCATTAAGTTTTGCAAAGCATGCGTGGCAAGATCTTCTTTCGGATGCCTTAGATAGGTTGTTGAAAAAACGAAATTCTTTAAAGATTTAAAATAATTTGATTTTTTCCCGTGATAATAAAGAATCAAAGTTTCCAGTGCTGTAAAATACCCCGACACAACCATATCCGGCTTTTTCGAATTGAAAAAATCTCTTATATCTTTAGAATCAATTAATGTTTTGTCTGAGAGATCGAATTTTTTCAGTTCATCATTATTGAAACCCGCAAAAGCGAGATTCCAGATATGGTCTGGTTTCCACCTATTACTCGGAGTAGTCTGAATTTCATTGGTATAGCCATACGGATAGGTCTTCGCAAAAATAGTTTTATAAAAAAAGGTCCTATTATCTTCACTAACAGCGAATGTCGCTTGAAATTTACGAACAATCTCTTCACAATCGGCTATTCCCATATAACTTATGTCATACAATTTTTCATTTTTTGAATTACTCATCGAATTCAAAAAATCCGCCCATGCAAGAGTCGGAAGCCAGTGACCCTGTTCTTTATAGACATCGGGCCAGAAGAGGATTTTTTTCTTGTCTGCCATATAGCACCTCTAAAAAGTTATTTATCCTTGACACAACGAATTGACAAACCGCTAGATCGCCAAATTATGTCATACTCGCCCAATTTATTTCTTTCAAACCTAATCATAAAAGGTCTACTCGCCGAGTTGTATGATGAAGTCCAATATAAAGCAGCACCCGCAATGAAATCAGTAGAATCTCTATACGCATACCTGTATCCAGTTGAATTTATAGACACACCACATGAATTATCCCCGCCCCATTGTTCTGACCTTACAGAACAAGATGAATTTAATTGCAGCCACTCCGTTCGCGTAGGAATTCGCCATCCGCCCGGGCAAATTCCCACAACACTTAAAGAGTCATAACCACCTTCTTCGTTTTGATATCGTTTATACACTGTTGTTTGGGTTGAGTCATAATCCAAAGCAACCGGATTATCATAAAGCCTTCCTCGCCGTTCGCAATAATTCACATCATTGTTAAAACACCACGAATGAGCAGTTAATTCCGGTATTTGAATTGTATCATAATAATTCAAATTTTCTGCCATCCAAATTAAACTACCTACAGTTACAACTTTATACACCTGGCCATCTCTTGAATCAATAATCGTGTCATAGGGAATAGATGGATTCAGGTAATCCCAACTTAATTTATAATACTCGCTAGCACTCGATTCGGCGATGCTGTCGCTTGAAGAACTTTCTACAACCTTTTCGCTGCTGCTGGATTCTACATGTTTTTCCGAACTTGATGACACCTCACTCTTTGCAGAACTCGAAGATTTATTTTCATTCTTTTCGCTGCTGCTGGATTCTACATGTTTTTCCGAACTTGAAGATTCCTCACTCTTTGCAGAACTCGAAGATTTATTTTCATTCTTTTCGCTGCTGCTGGATTCTACATGTTTTTCCGAACTTGAAGATTCCTCACTCTTTGCAGAACTTGAAGATTTATTATCTTTTTTTTCACTACTACTGGATTCTATTGCTTTTTCGGAACTAGATGATTCCTCGATCCTTATAGAACTCGAAGAAAAAAATATTTGAGTTGAGTCGTTAACTGAGCTATATTCTTGAGAATCTTGCGGTGACGAGACGTTTTCAGAACAGCCAACAAGAATTCCAAGAAGAAGCAATAATGGCTTAATTCTTTTATGCATTTTCGCCCCCTTCTCTTGCCGTATATGTCAAATAAACAATTACATCATCTATAGGATAATCATCTGCTTCTTTTTCTTGTTTTAGACCATTTAGCACTAGCGTCCATTTTGAAACCGTGCCATAACCCTCAAAGACGCCTAACTTTTCCGAACTAAATGGCGTTGTGAAGTTATTTGGCTCCTGATGTACTAAACTAGCTACCATTGAGGCGCTTAAAGAGCCTGACGATAAAACAGAATATCCATATATGGATGCAGCAGTAAGTGTAAGTTTCGCATTAAGATAATTCAAAGACGCGTTTTCGGTTAATTTTACATGTATTTGAACATCTTTTATACGCAAGAACGACAAATTCGAGAATTCATTCTCAAAAAATTTTTCGGTTAATTGGAAATTACAAGCTCCATCCTCTCGGATTTTATTCAAAGGATTAACATAGAGTGTGTCATCAATTTCATAATCGTCAGCCTTTTCCTGCAGTTCTTTTAAACTTATCGGTCTAGTTATTTCCATTTCATGCACATCATTTTCAAGATAGGCCTTTTCCATCCGCCTTAAATCAAGCAATATTCGTTCTGGTGCGAGCAGGCCCTTACGGAAATTATCCCAGTAATCATTTTGTATAAAGTCGCAAACAGGAGTTATTTTGCCATCTATCTCAAAATGATATACTCTTTCTGCCATTTTGGCTACATCAAGCAACAGTTTTACGTATTGCTTGAATACTTTTCCGAGTTCCTTTTCAAGCCAAACATACAGTTCGTTATTCGTAAACTTTTCGCTCAAAACTTCATAAGCCTGTTCAGAGCGAAGAATTTCGTTTTCAATACTCTTGTGTTTTTTCTCGACCTGTTGTGTCTTGATTT
>NZ_CAMGVQ010000009.1:0-88677 GCF_946062555.1 uncultured Fibrobacter sp. | reverse complement strand
GAACCCTGGCTCTCTGACACCGGACTCGTGGCTCAACATACCCCGGAATAATCAGCTTAATCCGAAATCGGTACTACAAGGCGATTTTCTTTTTCGCCGCTCCATTGAACTTGATAAGTGTGTCCATCAATTTGATCAAGTAAAATAAAATTATATGTATTTTGCGTCGGATATAAAGTATAACGTCCTATAATTTTTTTCTGGTCTAGAAGTTTTATAATGGCATGTGGATTAAGCACTGTCTCAAAGCGATAATCGGCGCCTTCAATGGAATACTGAACCTGCCATATTTTCCCAGTCATTGTATCAAGTTTTAAAAAAGTCCACATATTTTTTGTAGGAAATAATCTGTATCGAGCTTGGGATTCCGAAATCGACGATTCTGCAAAAGCAATTGAGTTCATGCAAAGCAATACGCACAGTAAAAATACCTTTTTCATCCGTCATCTCCTTTTGATAAAGCAGTGTTTCTACAACAGTAAATATAAATCCAATCCTATGGCATTTTTTGACAATTTACCTCATTCTCTGCGAAAAAAAGCGAGATAAATTCCCAAATCACATAAAAAAGATGACTTTGGGGAAATTATAAGCATTCTGCTCAAGCTTTTTGCGTTAGGGATAGTGACCCTTGGCGGCGCTGTGGCGCCGTTTTAGCAGGTAAGCGGCGAGCGAAGCGAAGACGGTTGCCGCTAAAATATAGCCCGGCCCGCGCAGTGGCGCGGGAAACGCCCATTTTTTCTTTTTTCTGTTATAGTCAAATCCTATTACCAAGTATAATTAAATAGTATGTATTTATGCCTTGACAGGGCCGATTTCAAATTCTATTTTATTTCACACAAGATTGGTAGGAATAACAAAATGTTTTGCGATTCCTAAGCATTCGAAGGAGCGCCTATGATAAGTGACTGTCGAATGCCGAGAGGCATTCTGAAAACGAACTAGCCGAAAGTCTTACGTCCTTAAGGCTTTGCAGGTTAGAAAAACAAGTCGAAAGGACACCCCAGAAAAAATTTTAGCGAGCAAGGGTCAGCGAAAAACCCCGTTGCTTGCTGCAACCTAAAAGGAATTTTAACCATGACGACACAGAACAAGCTCCATTTTGAAACTCTCCAGGTTCACGTTGGCCAGGAACACGCAGACCCCACTAGCGACGCCCGCGCAGTACCTATTTACCAGACCACCTCTTATGTTTTCCACAACGCCCAGGATGCTGCAAATCGTTTTGCCCTGAAGACCGGTGGTAACGTCTACGGCCGCATCACCAATACGACCCAGGGCGTTCTCGAAGAACGTATCGCTGCCCTCGAAGGTGGCGTTGCCGCTCTCGCCGTCGCTTCCGGTGCCGCAGCCATCACTTACGCCATCACGGCTCTTGCTCGCAGCGGAGACCACGTGGTTGTCCAGCGCACTGTTTACGGTGGTACTTTCAACTTGTTGCAGCACACGCTCCGCGACTTCGGTATCGAATCGACCTTCGTAGATACCCATGACCTGAAGGCTGTTGAAGCCGCTGTCAAGGAAAACACGAAGCTCATCTTTATCGAAACACTCGGCAACCCGCATTCCGACATTCCGGATATCGATGCCATCGCTGAAATCGCCCACAAGAACAAGATTCCTCTGGTGATCGACAACACCTTCGGTACGCCTTACTTGATTCGCCCGATTGAACACGGTGCCGATATCGTGGTGCATTCTGCCACCAAGTTCATCGGTGGTCATGGAACGACTCTCGGCGGCGTGATTGTGGATAGCGGCAAGTTCGACTGGACCAAGAGCGGCAAGTTCCCGCAGTTCACCGAAAAGAACCCGAGCTACGGATTCCCGTTTGTGGCCGCCGGCCCCGCAGCCTACGCCATCTACGTGCGTACGATTTTGCTCCGCGACGAAGGTGCAGCCATTTCCCCGTTCAACGCATTCCTCCTGTTGCAGGGTGTTGAAACGCTTTCTCTCCGTCTCGACCGCCATGTGGAAAACACCAAGAAGGTTCTGGAATTCCTTTCCAAGCACCCGAAGGTTACCCGCGTGAGCCACCCGAGCTTCCCGAGCCATCCGGACCACGAACTTTACAAGAAGTACTTCCCGAACGGTGGCGGTTCCATTTTCACCTTCGACATCAAGGGCGGCCAGGAAGAAGCCTTCAAGTTCATCGATAGCCTGAAGATCTTTAGCCTGCTTGCAAACGTTGCCGATGTGAAGAGCCTCGTGATTCACCCGTACACCACCACGCACGCCGAACTTTCTCCAGAAGAGTTGGCAGCCGCCGAAATTACCCCGGCAACGATCCGCGTGTCTATCGGTACGGAACATTACGAAGACATTATCGCTGACCTCGAAAACGGCTTTGCCGCAATCTAATTGATTGCATTGAGTTTCCAGTTCCGACGGCGTTTTCACCATTAGGAAACGTTTGTTGGACTGGATTCTTTTTTGAACGCCGCATTGGCGAAAACGGAGAGTATTAAATGATTGACTTCGAATATTATAATCCAGCAAAGATTGTTTTTGGCGAACACAGCGAACAGAAACTTCGCGAACTTTTGGCTGCGTACGGCGTGAAGTCGCTTCAGCTTGTTTACAGCGGAGACTTTATCAAGGCGCTCGGCATTTACGACGTCATCAGGGATGCAGTCAAGGAACTCGGGATTCGTTTTTCCGAAAACGGAAACGTGGTTCCGAACCCGACCATTGACCTGGTGCGCGAACTCGTGAAGCAGGGCAAGGAAAACCAGGTGGACTTTGTGCTCGCGGTCGGTGGCGGAAGTTCGATTGATACGGCAAAGGCAGTGGCACTCGGCATTCCGTACGATGGCGACGTGTGGGATTTCTTTGAAAAAGGCATCTCGCCCAAGCAGGTTTTGCCGATTGGCGTGATTGCAACGACAGCCTCGAGCGGTTCCGAGACTTCGAACGCGGCGATTCTTTCGAGTGGTGAATGGAAACTCGGTTTTGAAGATGACCGCATCATTCCGAAATTTGCCATCATGAACCCGGAATACACGGTGGGGCTGCCGGCATACCAGACTTTCGTGGGAATCGCGGACGTGCTTTCTCACTTGCTGGAACGCTATTTCTCTGACGAGAAAAATTCCGACACCACGGATTACTTGATAGAAGGCGCGATTCGCGCGTTGCTCGTGAATGCGAACAAGCTCTTGAAAGACCAGAAGGATGTAAACGCCCGTGGCGAAATCCAGTGGCTCGCCAGTGTGGCTCACGGCGGATTCCTGGACGCAGGGCGCCGCGCGGACTGGGGCTCACACCGAATCGAGCATGAACTTTCGGCGCAGTACAACATCACTCACGGCGAAGGCATGGCCGTTGTCACCGTCGCCTGGACCAAGTACATGGCCGAGAAAAAGCCCTGGAGGCTTGCGCTTTTGGCAAGCAGGGTTTTCGGAGTAGATTCGTTCAACTACAGCGAAACGGAACGCGCTTATATTTTATCAGAAAAACTGGCTGAATTTTTCAAGAAACTTGGCCTAGCGACAAAGCTTGCTGACTTGAAGATTGGCGACAAGGACTTTGATGCGATGGCAGCACGCGCAACGCGTAACGGCAAGGTCGGGCACTATGTTCCGCTGGATGCCACAGCAATCAAGGATATCTTGAAAATCGCGTTATAACAGAAAACTGCAACAAAAATCAAAAACTAAAACGGTGCGAATGCACCACAAGGAGAGCATAAACAATGGCAAGAGTACATTTAAAACAACCGAACGAATTGACTGCCGAAGCAAAGGCTGCTTACGAAAAACTGGAAGCTGCAGGCAAGGTGACCAATATGAAGTTGGTGATGCTCCAGGATTACGGCATCTACAAGGCTTTCATGGGCTGGTACGACGCTTGGGAAAGCCTCGAAAAGGCGGTTGGCCTACGTGCGGCAACGATTTTTGCACACTCGGTTTCTACGACGAACGGCTGCCTTCTTTGCTCGCTGTTCTTCATTAGCGACCTGAAGGCTCTGGGCCTCGATCCGAACAACTTCGAAACTTCGGAAAACGAGAAGCTTTTGCAGCAGCTGGGCCAGCAGATTGTGAAGGATCCGACAAAGGTTCCCGACGAACTTTTCGAAGGACTGCGCAAGTTCTATACCGACGAACAGATTATCATCATCGTGGGCTTTGGCGCTCAGATGCAGGCGACGAACAACTTCAACTCTGTCTTGGGTGTTGACATTGACAAGCGTCTTCTGCCTTTGAAGGAACAGTTCAAGCCCGCTACTTGGAGAGAAAATATCAAGTAATTTGTACTCTCCGTACAACCTGGCGCTCCTGGAAATATTCGAAGTCCATTTTCAGGGGCGTCTTTTTTTTGAACCTTTTCACGGAGACAGAATAATTTTGTACTGACGATTTCAGGATTCCTGATTGCTTTCTTGCTAAAAAAACGATTTAGTTGCACAGGCCCGCAAGTATCTCCACCGCTTTTTGCATGTTCGCTTTATCTACCGACGAATAGTTCACGACAAACTTGTGCTGCGACGGCTTCGCCTCAAAATAATACTCCGAAAGGGCGCGGATGTTTACCCCACGGAATCGGGCGCGATTGCAGAATTCTATATCGGAACATTTCGTGTTCACTTCCAAGATAAAGTGGAGGCCAGCGTCTTCTTCGTAAATTTGAGCGACATTCGAAAGCCTGCTCTTGCGGATAGCCGACAGGAGCATATCGCGCTTGGCACGGTACAGGTTGCGCATGCGGTTGATGTGCGTCTCATAGTAACCGAGATCAACAAACTTGGCCATTACATACTGATCAAGGTTCGAAACCGTACACGAATAGAACGAAAGTTTGTTATGGAATTTCTCGGCAAGATGCGGCGGGAGCACCATATAACTGAGGCGAATCGCAGAAGTCATCGTCTTGGAAAAGGTATTCAGGTAAATCACCTTTTCAGTAACATCAATATTCTGTAGTGCAGGAATAGGTTTTCCAGTCATGCGGAATTCGCTGTCATAGTCATCTTCGATGATGTAGCGATTTGGGGATTCGGCCGCCCAGCTGAGCAGGCGATAGCGTTCGCCGACAGGCATCACCATCCCGGTCGGAAAATGGTGCGCTGGGGAAATATGTACGACATCGACGTCTGATTTCTTGACGGAGTCTACGAAACTTTCTGCCGCAATGGGAATATGACACACCTTGACGCCGTATTGGCTGTACAGTTTTGATATTTTACTCCATCCCGGGTCTTCTACGCCATAGCACTTGTCAAATCCGAGCAATTGTACTAGCAAGCTATAAAGGTAATCAGTCCCGGCACCAATGACAATTTGTTCGGGCAGTACCTGGATATTTCTGAATTCGCGAAGCATGCGAACAATGGCTCGGCGAAGTTCTAGCGCGCCCATTCCCGGAGAAACTTGCAACAAATCATTTTGCCTTTCGCAAAGGATCTCCCGAGTGATTTTCGCCCATGTGGTAAAGGGAAACGCCTCGATGTCGGCACCGTTGCTTGCAAAGTCGGCGATATATTTCGGGTTGATATGTTCTGATTCATCGGATGGTTCTGCGAAGAGCCTGCGTGTGCGAGATTTCTTGCGAATCCGATGGACTTGCGCATTTGCCACGGCATTTATGTCTGCAACAAAGAAGCCTTTTTTAGGGAGCGAGTAGATGTAGCCTTCGGCGAGGAGCTGTGCATAAGCATTTTCAACCGTCACGACGCTAATGCCGAGATTCTGCGCGAGGTTTCGTTTGGAAGGGAGCTGTTCTTCGGCAAGGACGTTTCCGCTTACGATATCTTTTTTGATGCATTGGTAAAGGTAATGGTAGAGGCTGTTTGCTCCCGCTTTGGACATATCGTAAGTGAACATGAAACTGACCTTATTAGTATTGCTAATCTGATATTTAACTGACCTTATAAAAATAGTAAAAAACTGAATATTGTGCAGGTCAAGCGAATGTTTTAAATTACAACCTGAAATTAAACCATTCCACAACCAAGGAGATTTACATGTCTGACCAGAATCGTTACGAACTCAATAAGAATCTTGCCCAGATGCTCAAAGGCGGCGTGATTATGGATGTGACAACCCCTGAACAGGCCAAAATCGCCGAAGCCGCAGGTGCCGCCGCCGTGATGGCCTTGGAACGCATTCCTGCCGACATCCGTGCCGCGGGCGGTGTATCGCGCATGAGCGACCCCAAGATGATTAAGGGTATTCAGGATGCAGTCTCTATCCCCGTCATGGCCAAATGCCGTATTGGTCACTTTGCCGAAGCACAAATTTTGCAGGCCATCGAAATTGACTATATCGACGAAAGCGAGGTACTTTCTCCTGCCGACGACATTTTCCACATCAACAAGCGCGATTTCGACGTGCCGTTTGTCTGCGGCGCGAAGGACTTGGGCGAGGCGCTGCGCCGTATCGAAGAAGGCGCGTCAATGATTCGCACCAAGGGCGAGCCGGGTACGGGCGACATCGTCCAGGCCGTACGACACATGCGCCTGATGAACCAGGAAATCGCCCGCATTTCGAGCATGCGCGAAGACGAGCTCTTTAACCGAGCCAAGGAACTCCAGGTGTCGTACGACCTGGTGCGCTTCGTTCACGACAACAAGAAACTCCCTGTGGTGAACTTCGCTGCCGGTGGTGTTGCCACCCCCGCCGATGCCGCCCTCATGATGCAACTCGGTGCCGAAGGCGTTTTCGTAGGCTCCGGAATTTTCAAGTCAGGTAACCCCGCCAAGCGTGCCGCCGCCATCGTACAGGCTGTCACAAACTACACTGATGCAAAGCTTATCGCCAAACTTTCTGAAGACTTGGGCGAAGCCATGGTCGGTATCAACGAACAGGAAATCGCGTTGCTGATGGCCGAAAGGGGAAAGTAATGGGAATTAACAAACCGCAAATTGGCGTACTCGCGGTGCAGGGGGCGTTCATTGAACATGAACGCATCCTCAAATCGCTGGGCGCCGAAGTATTCGAAATCAGGCAGTTACGCGACCTTGACCGCCATTTAGACGGTCTCGTGCTACCTGGTGGAGAAAGTACCGTGCAAGGGAAGCTGCTCCACGATTTGGGACTTTTCGAGCCTCTTCGAAAAAAAATTGTCGAAGGCCTGCCCGTGCTTGCAACATGTGCCGGCGCAATCCTCCTTGCCGAAAAAATTGCAGGCGAAAACAAGGCGCATTTCGCAACACTCCCCGCCATTATTCGCAGGAATGCTTACGGAAGGCAGCTTGGCAGTTTCTTTACGGAAAACGAAGTCGCGCATGTCGGAAAGGTCCCGCAGACCTTTATTCGCGCGCCCTTCTTTGAATCGGTCGGCGAAGGCGTCGAAGTCCTTTCGCGTACGGCAAGTTCGAATACTACAGATGCTCCCGAGCAAATCGTTGCCGTTCGCTACAAGAACCAGATTGCACTTTCGTTTCACCCGGAACTCAATAACGACACGAGCATTCACCGGTATTTTTTGAAGCTAGTAGGATGATTCGCTTTCCACTTGCCAGGTGAAGCCAGCCGCCTCGATGCTACGGAATGTTTCTTCGAGACTCTGGCCGCCTTCGGTGAGGTAGCCCGCCGCGAATATGGAATCGGCCACCTTGAAAAGCGTCTTTTCGTGCCCCTTGAAATACACTTCGCGGCCGGCGGCGCAGCGGATGTCCGATTTCGGAAGCATCAGGCGCGCAAGGCAAAGCACCTTGATACAGTATTCGGGCGTCAGCACCGAAATATCTCGCGTCGCAAGGCGCGTGCCTTCTACCGGTAGCAAGAAGTTGATAGGCACCGAGTCGGGATTAATCTCCAACAGTTCGAAAAGCATATCGACGACATCTTCGGGCGTTTCGCCCATGCCGATGATGCCGCCGGAGCAAATTTCAAAGCCGAGGCCCTTCAGCATTTTCAGGTTGTCGATTCGTTCTTGGTAAGTGTGCGTGGTGCAAATGCTCGGGTAAAAACGACGACTGCTGTTCAGGTTGTGATTGATGCGATTGAGGCCAGCTTCCTTAAGAATCAACGCCTGTTTTTCGGTCAGGAATCCGATGGAACAGCAGATTTGCGTGTCGTTCTTTTTCATCTTGCGGATGCGTTCGGCGAGTTTTTCGATATCGTCGTCTGCAAACCGGATGCCGCTGAGCCCGATGCAGTGTCTCGCCAAATGCATTTCGTCAACGAGATCGTTGTCGCCATACAGCTTTTTGTCTTCTACATAACGATACTTTTCAATCGGTGCTTCGGAATCGCGTGACTGGGCGCAATAGGCGCAGTTCTGCGTGCAGTTGCGTTTCTCGGCATCATCCGCATTTCTTTGCTGGCTGCATTCCTGGTTCTTTCGCACGTCGCCATGATTTTTGGCACGGTAGATCCGTCCATTGCAGGCTACCAGCCGGCAAAACAATCCGTCGAGATGAATCATTCCATGCACGACCATTCGCATCATCACTGATACATATACATACCGCAGGGGTCGTCTAGATAAAATAGGTCAAGTCGGATTTTTCAGTGGAACCGAGCTGCGTTGAATTTGGGAAATCAATCTTGTAGAATTTTTTTTGCAAGAAATTTTTTGTCTTCGGATATTTTTATCGTATAGAAATTAGATCAGTCAATCAAGTCGTTTTGGAATCGCGACAGATGTTCGAACGGCAAAATCTGCCGACCGCGGAATAAGCCGCAACCGTCATTAATCAGTTGATTATTTATCGCCTTGAACATGTTCACGTCTATTTTGGCAAGTTCGAGTGCCTGCAAATTCATAAGACGCTCATAGGCCTCGTCAAAATAGATGCTCTCACCACTAGGAATCTGATCGTGTTTGGAGCGCCTGGTCTCTTGCGTCTTTTCGTAGCCAAAATGATTCGCTTCGCCAATCTCGGCAAAATCGTCCATGTCCTTGGTTCTGAGCTGCAGCTCCGTATAGCAACGTGCCAAGTTGTCATAAAAAGTTATATGCAACGACTGGTAGCCCGAGTTTCTCGGAGTCGCCACAGAATCGTGGTAATATGGCCGAACGGGATCTGCAAGCAAGTCGGAATGCCCGCCATCCAGATGTTTCGAAATCTCTGGAGTGAACCCCCGCTCTTCAAGGAACTCCGGCACAATGTTCGCGATTTCGTACAGGTATTTACGCTCGACTTCGCTGCGATCTTCGCCTTTTTTAATGTGGCAAACCGGCATCGAAATAACGATACGGTAGGCAATCAGGTCGCGAAAATTCAGCACGCTTTTCAGTTCCGCTTCAGACGGGAACGCGCCATTCTTTTGATAATAGTTGCTAATGTATTCAAGGATGTAGCCGTTGAATTTTTCTTCGGCACGAATGAGCGACTTGATGCGCCCCTTAAAGGTAAAGGCCAGAAAAGGATACTCCCTCGTCATGTACTTGTAGAATTCCTTGATCCGCTGGGATTGCGAAGTCAAGAAGTCGTTGTGCTCCAGCAGTTCGATAATCTGCGTCAAGAAATTCGCGTGCGCAAGGTCAATGCTGTTGCGCGTCACCTTCGCCCCGTTTCTGAGGTCGTTTGAATACTGGTGCAAAATTTTCAGCACCGTATTTCCAGAAAACAAGTAATCGTTCAAAGAAATCATATTAAATCCTGCGCCCCATAGAATGCAAAAAATATGCCAAAGCTCTTTCGCAAGAGATTCTGACATTTTTATTACATTTTTTGAAAATCTTTACGGATTTTGAACAACATCGTAATTACGCGGCGTGCCCTGCCAGGCCGATTTCTGCGGCGTGTTCGCGCATGCCCTCGATGCAGATGGCGGCGAAGTCTTTCACGTCCATGCCGAGCAGTGCGCAGCCTTCCAGAATGTAGTCACGGTTGCACTTGGCGGCGAATTTCTTATCCTTAAACTTTTGATTCAGTGCGTTTGATTGCGGCAAAAAAGTAGGCAAAACGGCAATAACGATTTGCGGAGCCTTTGTTTTTATACTATTTTTGTAGGAAAAGAAAAGGACTTCATAAATGCATTACTTAATTGTTCCCGGTTTGAATAATTCTGGCCCGAGCCATTGGCAGACTTTTTGGACGCGGAGCCTGCCGTGCGCGAGCCGCGTTTACCAGCATTGTTGGGATAAGCCGCAAAAAGAAGATTGGATAGCAACTCTTGACGAGGCCATTCGTCAGTTGAAAGACGACACCATTCTTGTTTCGCACAGTCTAGGCGTCGTTACGACAGCCCTTTGGCTTTTGCGTGCGCAACAACAAAAGCGTCTTCCAGCAAATATCAAGGGAGCGTTCCTTGTAGCCCCAGCCGATGCTGACACGGTCGACATCATCAAGAACTTTTCTCCGATGCCTACCGAAAGGCTCCCGGTGCAAGCTTGCATCGTCGGTAGCGAAAACGACCCGTACATGACACCCGAGCGCACTAAGTTCTTTGCTGAGGCGTGGGGCGCAAAGCTGTTTAACGCGGGTGCGCTGGGACACATCAATTCCGACTCGAATCTAGGTGAATGGGAACAGGGCCGTGCATTCTTGGCAGAATTTGAGAAAGGCTTGTCGCAATAATCGTAAGGTAAATAATGAAGCGTGTGGCAGTAGGACTTTCTGGCGGTGTAGATTCAGCCCTTTCGGCGTATCTGTTGCAAAAGCAAGGGTACGATGTTGTGGGGCTTACCATGGCAACGTGGGATGGTTCGGTGAATATGCCCGCCGTAGAAGGTCGCGAAGGTTGCTACGGCCCGAGTGAGGACAAGAATATCGAAGAAGCGAAACTGGTGGCAGATCGCCTGGGAATTCCGCATTACGTGGTTCCTGTCGCTAGCGAATACAAGACCAAGGTGCTGGATTATTTTCGTGCCGAATACCGTGCTGGCCGAACTCCTAACCCATGCGTGCGTTGCAATCAGTCCATCAAGTTTGGCGCGTTGCATTTGGCAGCACGCAAAATGGGAATCGAGTTTGATTATTTTGCTACCGGACATTATGCGCGCCTCGATTTCAAAAACGAGAATGAACCCTTTTTGTACCGCGCCTTAGATGCGGGCAAAGACCAGACTTATTTTTTGTCAAGACTTTCGGCGGAACAACTTTCGACGGTGTTGTTCCCGCTGGGAAACATGCGTAAGCAAGACGTCAAGGCGCTCGCCGCTGAAATCGGCTGGGAAGATTTTGCGACCAAGCGCGAAAGCCAGGATTTTATTGAATGCGGCGATTACTCGGTGCTGTTCGAGGAATCGGACCAGGTGCAGGGCGACTTTGTAGATGTGAGCGGCAAGGTGCTTGGTCACCATAAGGGCATCGTGAATTACACGGTGGGCCAGCGCAAGGGTCTGAACATTGGCGGTCAAAAGGAACCGCTTTTTGTGGTGGCGATTGATGCCGCCAAGAATCAGGTGGTTCTCGGGCCCCGCAGCGCGCTTTCTTGTATTCAAGTTTCTGCCATCGACTTGAACTTGATGGTCAGCGAAAATTCGCCGCTGCTCAAGGGGCCGCTAGACGCCCACATTCGCTTGGGCCACAAGGGTTCTCCGGCAAGGATTCTGGATTTGGAGTCTGGCAGCATTCGCGTTGAATTCGAAACGCCGCAATTCGCTGCCGCCCCCGGCCAAGTTTTGGTGCTTTACGCGGGCGATGGCGTCGTCGCTTCGGCAATTATTGATAAATAACTTATTTGCAGTGTCGCAGGAGTGCCGCGATGTAGGCTTTGGCATAGCGCGATGGCGTTACGCCTTTTCGCATCACATAGCCGATGGTCATTTTATCGTGAACATCGAGGTGTCTCGCGATAATGTTTCGACCGTTGAGCTTGTGGCTAATGACGCCGGAGCAAATTGCGTAGCGAAAAATAAAGTTTTCCGCCTATTTATTTGACGAAAAACACACTTTAGAAGTCTATTCTTGAATTCCAGGAACTAATAAATTATATTAGTTCTCATGAATACCATTTGCAGACTTTTCCCTCTTGCGTTTGCGGCATCCACCTTTGCCGCAAACACATTCTTTTTTAACGAGGCGGGCTACGACCAGGGCAAGCCCATTTCTATCGTTGTGCAAAGCACCGACAACCTAGAAGGTACCGACTGGACGCTTTTCTATGCGCCCGATGGCGAAATAACTGGAGCCACAGTTACTAGCGGAACTTTCGGTAAAGGCGAGGATCCTGACAAGTGGGCCAAGACAGGCAAATACTACACAATCGATCTTGGATCTAAGCTTTTGCCCTATTCCGGCAAATTCTATGTAAGTGTCAGCACCGGAAGTCCCTCCACATCCGGAGAATTTTACATTCGCGAGAACGCCCTTGCGGTCAGCACGCTCGGCATGGTCATGAACTATTTCTTCAACGACCGAGCTACCAACGCGCAAATTGTGAGCTGGGACCAAAAAGCCCCCGTTTACGGTAAAACCGGTGTCACGCGAGATGTTCACGGCGGTTGGTACGATGCAAGTGGCGACGTGAGTAAGTACCTTTCACACCTTTCTTACGCCAATTACCTGAGTCCTCAGCAAATTCCCCTGACCGTATGGTCGCTCGCCTTTGCGGCAGAACACATTCCCGCCCTGTTGGCGTCGACTAAAACAGCGACTACGGCCGTAGAAGAAGCCGCCTACGGCGCTGACTTCCTGGTTCGTATGTTCGACGAGCAGGGATTTTTCTACATGACCGTATTCGACAACTGGGGAATGGGCTCTAGCCGTTATCTCTGCGCCTTTAGCGGAGAAGACGGCATCAAGAGCAGCGACTACCAGACGGCCTTCCGCGAAGGTGGCGGCATGGCGATTGCAGGCCTCGCCCGCGTTGCCGCCCTCAAGGCAAACGGCGATTTCACCAGCGAACAATACCTTGCTACAGCCGAGGCCGCTTACGCCCATCTTTCCGCCAAACAGGGTATCGGCCAGCCGTGCGCCTATTGCGACGACGGCAAGGAAAACATTATCGATGACTACACGGCCCTTCTTGCCGCCACGGAACTCTACGCAGCTACAAAAAATACATCCTATCTGAACGACGCCAGAACCCGAGCAGTCAATCTCGCGAACCGTCTCGGCGACGCGGGATACTTCTGGAGCGACGACGCCAAGACGCGCCCCTTCTGGCACGCCAGCGACGCAGGTCTTCCGCTGATTGCTCTCATCCGTTATGCCGAAATTGAAAACGCCGAATCCAAGAATCAATGGACATGCACAACATCCCTCAACGGATCTACCTGCATGCACCCGTTCTTATCTACGGTAAACAACGCCATCAAGGAGCACTACAACTGGCTTATCAGTATCACGAACAGCGTCGAGAACCCCTTCGGGTACGCCCGTCAAACCTACATTACCGGAAACAAAATTAAGGACGGTTTCTTCATACCGCACGACAACGAAAGCGGCTACTGGTGGCAAGGAGAAGACGCTAGAATCGCAAGTCTCGCCGCCGCCGTCACTTACGCAGCCCACGCCCTTAAAATTAACGACACCAGGGATGCCGACAAATACGCCACCGACCAGCTTGACTGGATTCTCGGCAAAAACCCCTACGGCACCAGCATGATGTACGGCATCGGCAAAAAGAACCCCGCCAAGTACGACGGACAATCGAAATACGATGCCACACTCGAAGGCGGTATCGCAAACGGCATTACCGGCAAGAACAACGACGGTTCCGGAATCGCCTGGGACGACGACGGCGTTTCTGCAGTCGGTTTCCCCTACAACGAACATTGGCACAACTGGCGTTGGATCGAGCAATGGCTCCCCCACACGACCTGGTTCCTGAACGCTCTCGTCGCCCGCTACGACGAAGCTCCCGCATCCATCATTTCCGACCTTACGGCAATCCAGCCTAAGGCACGCGAATACGCCAAGTTTACCGTACAAACACAGAACCGGACAATCATCGTAAACGCTCAAGGGAACACGCCTGTCAGCGTCCTCCAGCTTGATGGAACCAAGGTCGTCTCGACCCACCTAAACAAGGGCAAGGCAACCTTCAACCTCGACAAGGTTCAGAGCGGAATCTACCTGGTAAAGGTCGACGGCCTCGGGGCAAAGAAAATCGCCCTGAAATAAGACGAACGCTACTTAGAGCTACTTCAAAAGCATCGGCACGCACCGGTGCTTTTACTTTGCCTTTTTCGCCCTTTCAGACGTTATTTAAACTGCACAAAATACCGCCAAGGTAGACCTTGGCGGCTTTTAAAGCAAATTCGTTATCTAAAATTAGATGCCGAGTTCCTGAGCAACAGCCTGGATGCCAAGCTTGTTGATCGTGCGGAGACCAGCGGCGCTCACGCGAAGCGTGACCCAACGGTCTTCTTCAGGAATGTAGAAGCGCTTTTTCTGGAGGTTCGGCAGCTGCTTCATCAACTTCTTGCGGTTAGAGTGGGAAACCATGTTGCCCACGAGGCCGGCCTTGCCGGTAACTTCACAAATGCGGCTCATAATAAACTCCGTTGTTTTATAACGGACGCAATTTTAGAAAAAAAACGGCGTTCCGTCAAGGTTAAATTATCAATCTTGCAATGCCTTTGGCAAATTAAACTTGGTCGATTCCACTAATTTTACAAAATTTTCAATTTCCACAGGGGCAAATTTCGCCTTAATCCAGTCGACAACCCCCTGAACAAGCACTTCAGGTGCGCTGGCACCGCTCGAAATGCCAACCGATTCAATATTTTCGAACCATTCTGCCTGCAGGTCGTCAACCGAGGCAATCAAATGACTCTGGATTCCCTGTTCAAGTCCAAGCTCCATCAGACGGCTCGAATTGGAGGAATTCTTGGCGCCAACGACCAAAAGCATGTCCACCTTGGAGCAGAGATCGAGGACCGCCGCCTGGCGGTTACCCGTCGCATAGCAGAGATCCCCCGCATCGGGTCCGATAATTTCAGGGAAACGTTCCTTGAGCGCCTCGATAATCTTGCGAGTCTCGGCTACGGAAAGAGTCGTCTGCGTAATGTAGGCGAGCTCCTTTCCTTCGGGGACTTGCACCGTCCGTGCATCTTTTTCGTTCTTGATCAGCGTAATCGCCCCCGGCGGAAGCTGTCCCAAGGTACCAATTACCTCGGCATGTCCCGCATGACCAATCAAGATGATATGACGACCGGCGGCATAATGACGCTTAGCACTGAAATGGACCTTGAGCACCAGCGGGCAGCTCGCATCCAGCACCTGCAGTCCGCGTTTTTCGGCATCGGCATAAATTTCTTCGGCAACTCCATGGGCCGAAAAAATCACCACCGAACCGGCAGGGACTTCGTCCAGTTCATCGACAAAAACGACGCCTTTCGACTTGAGCGTATCGACCACGAACTTGTTATGCACTATCTCGTGACGCACATAAATAGGAGTCCCGAATTTTTCGATGGCGCGTTCCACCACATGAATGGCTCGGTCTACGCCGGCACAGAATCCTCTGGGGGTCGCAAGAATCACTTTTTTCATTTAAGGCCCTTTATAAAATTCAGCAACAAAAAATAGGAATCTAAAACCTTCTTCTTTTCCTGCGCAAGGCTCAAGCGCACCGTATCGACCGACGGAAACCGACGGCGCAAGAAATCAACCGGCGAATGGATCTGTGCCAGCACATGCGCCGACACGAGTTTTGCCACAATATCTTCGTGCCCCTTGGCGTAAGGCCCCACGCAAGTCGCAACACCCATCCGTAGCGGCTCCCAAAAATCATGGACGCCAAGCGTCCGCACAAACGACCCACCAACGACAGCACTCCTGCTTTTCAACAGAATTTCTCGGGAAAGTCCAAAACGAGACACCAGCGAAACGCACCCCTTCCGCACGACAGGATAGTCCACCACAGGCAGTCCAGCATCCAGCAACAACCTACGGAACTGGTTCAGTTCGGCTAGCCGACGGGGCATCAGCACCGGAGCTTCCCCCTTGTCAACAGAATCCTTCGCCATACACAAAAGCGCCTCGGATTCTTCCAGATGAAACGAGAGAAAGACCACGTCAACGACAGGGTTTTCAGGAACGCAGACAAGTCCCCCGTCGCGAGCCCAGTTCAAAAGTTTCCAGTCGCCGCCCATAGTACAGGGAACGGCGCCCTTGCTCGCATAGGAAAAACGCCCCAGGTCGGCAGCAGTCTGCAGGCACGCAATCCCCATTCCCGAAAAATCAAGGAACGGCAACGAGCGTCGATAACGCCCCGACACAAGCGCAATATTTTTCCTTGTCGAAATCCTAGAAAGGGTCGAAAGATAACCCGGCCAAAGTTCATTTTCTGCAAGAACCAGCCCCAGGGGTTGCACCGCCTTCACGAAAGAATCCAACGTAGAAGGAATGTCCGCCGGCGCAATTGACACATTCGCGATGCCGGCGCAGGCCTCGTTCAAATAAGAGACGACCTCGGCTTTCTGAGACGTAATCAAGATTTTCGGACAATCGACCAAGTCCTCGCGAAGGGCACAGGCCAGATTCAGCAACATGCGGCACTCACCCAAGCTCGCTCCGTGCAGCCACAGATAAGGGCCGACAGGCCACGGTCCCGATAAGCGTTCCTCTATTCGATATTCCCGGTCTATACCCGGCAACAAGCAAGCGGCACGAGCCACCGAACCGACGGCAACATTCCACACCGTCTTGCCTAAGCGTATGCCTAAGCCCATATCAAGAAATCAACCTTCCTAAACAAGGCAAGCCCCACCATCAGCGCAAGACTAACCCACGAGGCCATGTCGGCAAGAATCGCTTCCTTTCCGCTGCGCCTCGGTCCCGGGACATGAATTACGCGAGGAATAAAAGCAGGAGTATGCATCGCCCAGAGCTTCCACTGATCACCGTAGCGCTTTTCGAGATAACGGTCATCCAGTTTCGCAAGCCTGAATCCGATTGCAAGCAAAATCGCCACGAACGGAAGAACGAACAGGCTGAGTCCAAAATGAAGAACAATCAGGGATACACCAATGGCCATGTTAGATACGTAAAGCGGATGACGCATCCGGCCATAAGCCCCCCAGGTAACAAGCACAGGAGCGTCCTGCGCTTTGCCACGGCTATGCTCTCCAATGCAGCATCGCGCCTTGACTCGCAGATAGATGGCAATGATAAAGATGTTGATAAAAATCAAGAACGGGACAATCTCGAGATCTCCCGCCGGGAAAGCCAAAGCCACCACGGCAAGAACAGCGAGTATAATTCCACGGTAGCGGTAAAGGAATGGACGCGGAGGACGATTGTCCTCTTCGGGAAAATCGACCGTTTTAGTCCCAGCTTGAGACGCAGGATTCTGCGGAGCCTGCTCCGGAGCCGAACAATTCTCCTTGACTGATTCTACTTGACTCTTAGATTCATTCGGCTGAGTATTCAACTGTTCTTCCAAAAAAGCCTCCGCCAAAAAACACCCTGCTTTTAAAAACACTCTGTTTTAAATATACATTCAACTTCGGCAGAAAGTACATCGTGACTCACAATTATTGTCCATTTCCCCATTTTTTTCGCCGCATCTAAATAGGCAACAAGCAACGGTTCCCTGTCGCCCAGCGATACCGAGGCAAACGGTTCATCCAAGAGCACCGTCGAAGCCGCCGAGGCTAGCGCCCATAGCAAAGCCACCCGCGCCCGCTCGCCCCCGGACAGCCCCGGTTTTTCAAGCAACGGAGCAGTCCCCGCCGCAGTCATAAACTTTTCGAGAACAATCGATTTATCCTTTTCATCCGCCTTTAACCGATTCATCAAACGCAAAAGCATCCACCGAGGCGGAAGTTCCAAGTCCTGTGCCACGAAAAACACATCGCGGGGAGCAGACACCTTGGCCGAGTTCCACCGCTCAAGCCCCGCCAGCAAGCGTAAAAAAGTAGACTTGCCGACACCGTTCCTGCCCCGGACAAGAACAGGCTTTTCACGAGACCAGCGGACTTCAAGGTCACTAAACACATCTTGATCCGCCCCCTCGTAACGGAAACGCCCATCACAGACCATGACTTCATCTCCCGCAGGCATCACAGAAACGAAGCCTCTTGCAGGAACGCTCCCCTCAACTCCGAGCGATTCAAATTTTTCCAGGATATCCAGCGCGCTCATCGCCGCACGAAACTGCGGCATAACTCGAGCACACTCCTTGACCGGCTTGTAGCAAAGCAAAACCGCCGAAGCAAAGAGGACGAGCCCCGAAGCATCCATGTAACCGCGCCCCATCAGGAGCGCGCAGAAGGCAAGAACAAACACCATTGCAACAACCGAGACCGTTTCGGCCCATAGCGAAAGTTGCGATTTCTTGATTGCCGCCGACGCCCCTTCGTCTCGCATACGACGTACACTCTTCAGCAGTCCATCCGAAATGCCGCTCCGTTCATCGCGACTACTCCACTGCCTAAACAGCCGTCGGGCAAGCGTCAGGTCTCCCCGAAAATCGGAACGCAGACGCATCAGGGATTCCTCGGCAGGACCGAGCCTGTGCAATTTCCGCTGCAGTAATGCCACGAAAGGAACGATTACCACAAAAAGGAACAACGTCAGCGGCCACGAAATGTAGAACAGTACCGGCAAAAACACCACAAGCTGGAGCACAGCCTGCACCGCCTGAAAAAAGACACTGCCGTTATTCTGCAACACGACAGTCGCCTCGTAAGCCGATTCAACCTCGCGCTCCCCCTTCGGCGTATGGAACATTCTCGGAGGCAAGCTACGCAGGCGGTGCAGGAAGAATGCCTGCACCCGCGACGACACCCTGTAAAGCCAGTTTTCCGAAATCCTTGACTTGCCCAACAGGAAAAAAAAACGCAGTAGCGCAAGCGCGACCATCCCGGCGAGCCAAGCCAGCAACGGGATATCCGTTTTGCCCCCGATAATCTCGATGAAGGAGCGCACACCCCACAATACCCCCGCATCGGCGGCACTTGCAAGAATAGCCACCGGTAAAAAGCGAGCGACACCCCCCTTAAGGGACTTTTTTAGCCATTTTTTCAAAGTCACGAAGAAAAATTAATTTTTTTTCATCAACCACCCTTGACGGATTTTAATTATTAACCTATATTTGGCCCTACTAAACGCCCCTATCGTCTAGTGGCCCAGGACTCGGGATTTTCATTCCCGCAACAGCGGTTCGAAACCGCTTGGGGGTATAAAGAACTCATCTAAGGATGAGTTCTTTTTTTATACCCTCAAGCCAACCGCGTCAAGGGGTATAAAAGACACAGCTTTTGTTGTGTCTTTTTTTATACCCTCAAGCCAACGCAGCCACTCTTTTTTCTCAAAAATACCCTTGACGAAATCAAAAACTTTCTTATA
This sequence comes from uncultured Fibrobacter sp., assembly GCF_946062555.1. Lineage (GTDB taxonomy): Bacteria > Fibrobacterota > Fibrobacteria > Fibrobacterales > Fibrobacteraceae > Fibrobacter. Next base: position 69,539 of record NZ_CAMGVQ010000009.1, on the reverse strand, counting down.
TTTGGTCTCACAAATCGCCCCTATCGTCTAGTGGCCCAGGACTCGGGATTTTCATTCCCGCAACAGCGGTTCGAAACCGCTTGGGGGTATAAAGAACTCATCTAAGGATGAGTTCTTTTTTTATACCCTCAAGCCAACCGGCTCCACCCATTCCTACATACCTACGGTACAGCCAAGGGCACTCAGCACATACGTCTCGCTTTCGCCCATTCGGTAAAAGGGCAGCAACGTTTCGTCATCCACCACCGAACCGTCAAAACCATTCAGCTGGAGCTGTTCATCGATACGGCGCTTAAACGAGGAAAATCCTGAATTCCAAAGATTGCATTTTTCCGGTTCCACCGCATAACTGGCGTTTTTATAATCATGCTTATACGACATATTTACCTCTTTTCTAAAAAAGCACACAAACAAATAAGTGCTTTTCTGTTCAGTAGTAAATATAGGTATATTTAGATGTCAAAAGATGACATTTTTCATTCTATGACAGTAGCCGTCACAGTGGCATGCCCCACCTTGTCTAGACCAATCTTCTTGCCCGCGGCAGCACTTAGGTCCAAAATTCGGTCACCCACATAAGGGCCACGATCATTGACGCGGACTTCAACACTTTCGCCATTGTCCTTGCGAACAACCTTCAGCTTGGTGCCAAACGGAAGCGTCTTATGGGCACAGGTATAATCATCCTGGTCAAAAATTTCACCACTGGCGGTCTGCTTACCATCGAAACCGGGGCCATAGTAGCTCGCCTCGCCTTCAATTTTAGTCCCGATTTCAGCTTTTTCACCCGAAGCATAATGTTTGCCTGGAAATCGCACATACCCCTTACGCGAGGCAATCTTTGCGTTTGCAGCGGCACATCCAGACAACAGCATGGTGGCAGACAACACCGCAACAACGGCAAGCTTGCCCTTACTCAAAATCATACATGCTGTTGTAGGTGTTTTCAAGGATTTCATCTTCCTTGCTCTTGACTTCGGCCTGTTTTTCTTCGGGAGCCTTGTTCAACGCTTCATAGTACTGCGCCGACTGTTTGTTGATATGTTCCTCGCTGGACTTCACTCGTTTTCTCAAGCGTTCCAGATCCTTATCCGACATCGTCAAGCGGGAATTCATCATTTTTGCCGCCTGTTTTCCCCATGGAGTCTGACCGTACTGGTCACGGAGCTGCTTGTAGGTAGCAAAGGCGCTGTCAACACGTTCAGGATTCATCTGGAAATAGATTGCCTTCATGTAAAGCGCCTGTATTCCGGCCTGGGTTTCCGGGAATTCCCGATACAAACTGTCAAAGTACACGAAGGCGTGCGTATATGCGGAATCCACCAATTCCATCTGATCCAAAGGCATTTCTGAAGCAACCGTCCAAAGGCTTTCCGCTTCCATGTAGCGGTCCTTCGCAACATCTTCACGCGTCTTCAAGGTCACCCGCATACCAAGGTTGGCTTGCGCCTGCTTGGCATATTCGGTGTCCGGGTACTTTTCGATAATTTCCTTATAGATTTCTTCGGCAGCATCGGGATCGTGCAGATATTCGTCGTAGACAAAAGCCTTCGCATAAATAGCACGCAAGACCTTGGCGCTGTCCCCGGAATCCTTGATCACGTTATCGAGGCGCGTAATGGCGCTATCCACCTCAGATAACTTGAACAGGAACAATTCCGCTATCAGGAACTCGGACCGGAAAAAATTATCCACATTGGGAATGGAATCCTTGCGTTCCTTATCATTCTGGTTGCGCATGGCGATCAGACGCTTCAATGCATCACGGCGTTCGCGGCTTTCCTGTCCCCACTTACAGATTGTGCGAGAAATAAAGCTGCTGTCATAATAGACGACCGCCTTGTCGTAATCAATTTTTTGGTGCTGTTCGTAATCTCCTAGGCAGAAATAACTTCGAGACGCAACTTCGGTACGCGGATACTCCGTATTCACCTTCTGCAAGATGACAATCGCATCAGCATGTCGACCGGCGAGCATCGTCAGTTCTCCGATACGCACCAGGTAATCCGGTTGTTTGGAGTCATAGTCGGGATTCTTGTAAAGTTCCTTGTATTCATCCGCCGCCTGCAGATATTCCTTACGGTTCACAAGGCATTCTGCGGCCTGCTCCCCCGCCGTTTGCTGTTCTCGCGGATTCAGTTCCTTGATTTCCTTGGCCGTGTAATGTTCTCGGGACTTGTCCCAGTTTTCTTTCTTGAAATAAAGCCCGGCAAGTCTAAAGTGAGCCTTGCCCCGCATAAAAGGAGTTCCCGCCGTATCGGCAAGCAAGGCTTCCAAAGAAGCAATCGCCTGGTCCGGAGCCTCGGACTGTTCGTCCAAAAGCGAGAGTAGGTTCAGTCCCTGGAAATAATAAGGATGTTCCTTGGACGCCACCACCGGTTCCAACGCAAATCGGCTAATGTTATACTCATGATTCCTATACAGACAGTAGGCCCGCTGATATTCCACCGCCTTCATTGAATCATGGTCGGCAAAGTAGCGTTCAAATTCATCGTACTTGGTAATCGCCTTGCCCCACTCATGCTTGTGGCGGAACGACTCTCCAATCAAAAAGACCGCTTCGGCAGTACGTTTCTTGTTGTCAGGGAAACGTTCCAAGACTCGGGAGCCCTTCTCGATAATCTTGTCGTATTTTTGGCGTTCCTCGGTTCCGGGCAGGGAATTTTCACTATCGGAAATACTGTCCAGTCGGGCGGCGCGCATTTCACCGGCCTGCTCATCCAACCGTTCCGCATTGAACATGTGATTCAAGTAGGCACAGCAGGTACACCCCTCAAATACGAGGGCAACAAAAGCCAATGCCAGAAAACGGAACATCATAGTGTAAAGATACAAAAAAAAGAGCTTAGAACCTAGAATTTAGAGCATAGATATATTCTGCTAAGTTCTGAGAGCGAAGCGGTCTAAGCTCGACCAACTAAAATCTAGAACTCATTCAGGTATTTCGTGTAATCGCAGAGCTTGAGTCCCGCCGGGAGCACGCTCTTGTCGAAACGCACCATGCGCACTTCGGCCGGTTTTCCGACCACGCGGGCAAGCATCTCAAAGTTGTCCTGGGTTTCCCAGACGGCGGCATCCAAAACGATACCATCGCCGCAATCCGTTTCACCCGTACTATTGCCTATGCCGGAAATTCTCGAATTCTGCTTGAGCAGCCTCGTATAAATTTCAGGAGCCATCCCCATGTGATTCGAAGAAGAGGTCGAATCGTAAACCACCACATGAACTTCGCGGAAATGGCTGAGGGAATCAAAGATGACTGTATAAGTATGCATGTAGGGCGCAATGTAGAACGATTCCTGCCAGACATTGTTGGCAACAGGCCTGAAATTGCCAATGGAATACTTCTTGAAGAATTCACGCGGAGTCGCTCCATAACGAACAACGTAATGTCCAAGCATCGTCGTAAAGTCATGCGTTGTCGCAGGTTCAATGGATTCGCGCAAACTGTCGACCGCACGGTTCAGGTTGGCCGTCAAGCCGTCACCTCTAGAAATCGGAGCGGGTCTCGTGACATTTGCTTCCTGGATACGCTGCTGGATATCAGGATATTCAGGATCCACCTTCTGAATGTCCTGGAACTGAGAACGGGCACGATCAAACTGGCGTCCCTTCAAGTAAGCGCGTCCAAGAGCTTCTTTCAAGGGCAAATTTTCCGGATACTTTTCGACCAGCGGCTCCAGGATGTCGCATGCTGTCTGCGCACGGTCCTGCGGAGAAAGGACTACACCAGAACCGGAACCCGGAGGAGACTTTTCGCCCAAGGTCGATATGGCTTCGCGAGCCTGGACAAAATCGGGATTAAACGCAAGAATGCGCTGGTAAAGTTTCTCCGCAGCATCAAAATGCCCCTGGTATTCATTCAGGTATCCCTGCAACAATAGCAGGTTTGCATTGACTGGAAACTGGGAAAGGGCGTATTCCACCAAGGCAGAGCAACTATCCAACTGGCCACTGCGGCGATACAGTTCCGCCAGCAATTCATAGGCTCTCGGCTCGTCCCCGTTCGAAAGGCTCACGACCGTCTTCAGTTCGTTCGTCGCCTGGATCGAGCGGCCGCCGTCCATCAGCAGGCGGCCATACCACAACCTCGTCTGGTAAAAGGCGGGGGCCTTTTCCGATGCGACTCGGGCCAATTCCAATGCTGCCGTGGAGTTACCAGCCCTATAAATCTTGCGACTTTCCAAATAGGCCGACAGGCCAGAACCGGGGTAACGCCCCTGAAGTTTTTCAGTGAGTAGAGAAAGACGGTCCTGTTGCAGGCTCGAAAGCGAATCAAGTTCAAACAAAGTATTAAGCTGTCCCAGGAGAGCCGGCAGCAAATCCGGATACAGCACCACGATTCCATCGTAGATGTCATAAGCGGAACTATAGGCGCCCGAACGGAACAATTCCATCGCACGACGAAGTTCCGTCTGCACCTGGGCAGGCACGGTGGCCAGGGCCTCGGTCATGTCAGGAATATCGCCACGGATGACCGTCGATCCGGCCGGTAGACCATAAGGGTCTCCCCCCACAACAATCTTGCTGGGTCCGTGAACATCATAAAGGCGAAAGCCCACAAAAGCAAGCAATGCCCCACAACACAAAGCCAAAAAGAGGTATGCCGCCCTACGGGCCGCCGAAGACGAATTCGTCATTATTTTTCCAAAAAATCAGCCAGTTTTTCTTTATGTTCTTTACTCTTCTGCAAACGGCGGAGCGTCTTGTTCTTGATCTGGCGCACACGTTCACGGCTGAGTTTCAAGTCTTCGCCAATGTCCTTGAGCGTGGTATCTTCCACGGTATCCAGTCCATAGAACATACGAAGGATTTCTTCTTCGCGCTGCGGAAGAGCCGACAAGGTTTCCTGGATGAGCTTACGGCGTTCATCCTTTTCCATGTCCTCGTCCTGGTTTCCATCGGAACCGAGAACATCCATCAGGGTGCTGACCGTATCGCCGTTTCCAGAGACATTCGTCGCATCGCCAATGGGAGCGTCGAGCGAAATGTCCACGATTTTTTCCATGACCTCGACAATGTCCTTTTCGAACGGAGCGAATTCGTCCATCGCAATGGTACGATCGTAGTCACCGTCGTTCTGCATCAAGGCACGCTTGAAGCGGTTCACCAGGGCAAGTTTGTTGGGAGGAATCCGGACCGCCCCCACCTGTTCAAACAACGCCTTCTGGATCGACTGGCGAATCCACCACACGGCATAGGAGATAAACTTGACGTCTTTACCCATGTCAAAGCGTTTTGCCGCCTTGAACAAGCCGATGTTTCCTTCATTGATCAAATCCAACAAAGAAAGTCCACGGCCCTGGTACTTACGCGCAACACTCACGACAAAACGGAGGTTGCCTCGAATCAGGCGCTGTAAGGCCGACTTGCGAATCTCTTCCGACTGTTCACTCTTGATAATCGCAAGAAGAGCCTCCTCTTCCTGAGGACTCAGGGTAGGAAACCTGTTCAGGTCCCTGAAATAAAGCGCTTCGTTTGCATCACTCATAGAAACACATACCTTCGATCCTTCAAGGAACATTTCCAAGAAGACAATCCAAATATGTCTTTTTACTTTGTTTTCGTCAAGTTATACAACTTGTCGTAAGGGTAAATTCCTGAATTGTGTCCGTCATCAAATGAAAGGCCCGCCGCATAGCGACCGATAGACTGCAAACGGACAAGCTTGATATCCGCCGATACAGAAGAATCGTCCAGCAACTTTTCACCCGTATGTTCATCGACGCACAACGCACAGGGGCACGCAAGTCTCAAGTCGCGAATGGCGCACGCACCACGCGTACCATCGTTCCATTCAAATCCGAGACGCCCATCCTTTGTCCTAAATACTTTCTTGGGCTGGATCATACATCCTCCTCGGGAAGTTCTGCAAATTCATAATTGAATGTCTTGAGCACTCCATCGCCTTCGGTCTTAAATACCGAGAGAGTACGCACCATGGCATCGGCCGCCTGCATGAACGATTTTGCCGATTCCGAATTCGGGTAACGGAGTACCGCAGGTGTTCCCTGGTCACCGCAATCGGCAACGGCGGGTTCGAGAGGCACCTTCGCAATCACCGGGACGCCCCAGCTTTTCGCGATGCGGTCGCCACCACCTTCACGGAAAATATGATGAGCCTTGCCGCACTGGTCGCAAATAAAGTAACTCATGTTTTCGACGACGCCCACCACGGGTACCCCCACAGAATCAAACATGGCAAGGCCCTTGCGGCAGTCGGCGAGGGCAACTTCCTGCGGAGTCGTCACCACCACGGCACCGGCCATCGGGCAGTTCTGCGTAAGCGTCAGTTGAATGTCGCCCGTTCCTGGAGGAAAGTCTACCAGCAGGTAATCAAGTTTGCCCCAGCGCACGTGGTGAATAAAGTGCTGGATCATCTGCGAAACCATCGGACCGCGCCAGATGGTCGCCTTGTCGCTATCAGCGAACATGCACATACTGACGATGCTAATGCCGCCCTTTGCCTCGACCGGAGCAATCGTATTGTCCTCGAAAACCTCGGGAGCCTTGTCAATACCGAACATGAGGCCCATCGAAGGGCCGTAAATATCGGCATCCAGAATACCCACGCGGGCACCGGACAGGCTGAGCGCCATCGCGAGGTTCGCCGTCACAGTCGATTTACCGACGCCGCCCTTGCCACTAGCAACCGCAACCACATGCGCCACATCGCCAATGTAAGAAACCTTCGGAGCCTGCGCCGCCGTATTGGCGTTATCCACACGACCTTGAGCGGTAAACGTCACCTGCACATCGGAAGCTCCGAGCGACTTTACGATTGCGATGCATTGGTCCTTGAACTTGTCGCGAATCGGGCAAGCCGGAGTTGTCAGGCGCAAATCAAAACTCACCTTGTCACCATCGATCTTTAAATTCTGGACAAAGTTCAGTTCGACAATATTCTTGTGCAGGTCGGGGTCTTGAACCGCCTGCAGGGCTTTGAGAATCGTTTGTTCGTTCAGTTGCATAGAATAATAAGAAGCGGTTGGTGGTTAAGGCTTAATAATTACATCGAGAATTTCGGCATGCGGAGAAGGTGCGTCATGCAAGGCGGCCATTCCTCTTCGTAGTGGCTCACCAAGATAATCGTCGTCTCCTTCGAAAGAAGTTGCAACAAGTTGAATATCTTTTCGCGGTATTCGCCCTTGAGACCTTGCGTCGGTTCATCGAGCAGCAGAACCTTGGGAGGCCGAATCGCCGCACGCGCCATGAGAACAACGCGCTTATCGATCGGCGACAAACTACGGTAGCGAGCGTCAACATCATCGAAACCAAGGTAATTGAGCCATTCCTTCGCCTTTGCACGTTCTTCCCAAGTGGTATTTTCCGCCTTGCAGAGATTTGACGTAAAGCCCGTACACAGCACCTCGGACAAGCTCAAGTCCTCGCGATACTGGAGAGCCAGTTCCGGCGAGAAGAATCCGAGTTCCGCCTTGTGTTCCCAGATATTCAGGCCACGCCCCGGGCGCTTTCCCAAAAGTGTGATATCGTTCTTGTAAATCTGGGGGTGGTCCGCCGTGAGCATACCGAGGAGAGTGCTCTTACCCGCACCGTTCTCGCCCATGACCGCCCAATGTTCACCCTTACGGACAGTCCAGTTCAAGTTTTTGAGCACAACCGTGTCGCCAAACTGCACATTGATATTCTTGAGGTCAAAGAGAATTTCCGAAGAGGTTTGAGCGACGGGGTCGCTCGCAAGTTCGCTTTGAGGTTTGAGCAAAACAATCTCGTAATCCTTGAGTTCGGCCTTCGTAAACTTCGGCTTCGCGACTTCTGTTGGCAATTTGCCTGCATACGGCGAGAAGGTCTTGTCGGCATAAACGAACGCAGGGATTTCTGGGAGTAGTTCATCTTCGCGGGCGAGGCGCACGGCCACCTTCAGGCCACTGCGTTTCGAAAGCTGAACCACGCTCGAAGCCAGATACCGGCGGTATTCCGGGTCAAGTCCGCCAAACAGGTCGTTAAAGTAGACCCATTGCGGATTTTCCATCCACATGCGCGCCAACAGGACGCGGCGCAATTCCCCGTTCGAAAGGCTTAGAAGCTTACGGTCCAGGACTTCTTCGGACAAGTCGGCAATCTTTAGCGCCTCATCCAATTTATCGGGATCGGTCTCCGGCCACGCCATGTCGTCGATATAGCGGTCCGTCTGCAAGAAGAACTTCTTTTTCAGCAGGAGATGACGAACCAGCGGAGCTTCTTCATCGTGCAGGCTGATAAAGCGCTGCTGAAAAAACGGAGCTAGCGCATGCTGGATTTTACGCTGCATCGCTTCCGACATCGTGGAGACATTCTTCTGTTGGTTCAAAAAATGGGTAATGACCCGGTCCAGGTCCTCGCCCTCGGTGCTAAAAATCTGCACCTGCGGGAACATTTCGATCAAGGCCTCAAAACGCTTAAATTCCATGTCCATAAAGATAGAAAAGTGAGCCTAAACTTGGCAAAGAAACAATTTTTTCTACATTTAGCCCCGTAAAACAGAAAGGTTAAAACCATGGATATTCCCGAATCCTCGAATTTTGTACAGGACATTATCGTTAACGACCTCTCCACGGGCAAGCGCAAGAGCGTGCACACCCGTTTTCCGCCCGAGCCGAACGGTTACATCCACATCGGACACGCCAAGTCCATCTGCCTGAATTTCGGTACGGCAAACAAGTACAAGGATTTCGGCGGCATTACGAACCTGCGCTTTGACGACACGAACCCCTCCAAGGAAGACGTGGAATACGTGGACTCCATCCGTGAAGACGTGAAGTGGCTCGGCTTTGAATGGAAGGGCGGCGAATACTTCGCCAGCGACTACTACGACCAGATTTACGCCTTTGCCGAAAAGCTTATCGAGATGGGCAAGGCCTACGTGGAAGACCTGACCCGCGACGAGATGCAGGAATACCGCGGCAACGACGCCGGCAAGCCCAGCCGCCCGAGCCCTTACCGCGACCGCAGCGTCGAAGAGAACATGAAGCTGTTCCGCGAGATGCGCGACGGCAAGTACGCCGACGGCGAGAAGTGTCTCCGCGCCAAGGTGGATCTTTCGAGCCCGAACATGAACATGCGCGACCCGGTCATCTACCGCATCAAGCACTGCACCCACCACCGCACCGGTGACAAGTGGTGCATCTACCCGATGTATGACTTTGCGCACCCGCTTAGCGACTGGATCGAAGGCATTACCCACTCCATCTGTACGCTGGAATTCGAAGCGCACCGCCCGCTGTACGACTGGTTCTTGATTGAACTGGGCCTCGACAACCGCCCGCAGCAGATTGAATTTGCCCGCCTGAACCTGACCTACACCATGATGAGCAAGCGTAAGCTCCTGGAACTGGTGCAGACGAAGGCCGTAATGGGCTGGAACGACCCGCGTATGCCGACGGTTTGCGGTTACCGCCGCCGCGGATTTACCCCGAGTTCCATCCGCGAGTTCTGCGACCGCATCGGCGTTTCCAAGGCCGACTCCATGGTCGATGTGAACTTGCTCTACTTCTGCATTCGCGAAGAATTGAACCAGACCGCGAACCGCGTGATGGCCGTGATTGATCCAGTCAAGCTCGTGATTGACAACTGGGAAGCGGACAAGGTCGAAATGATCGAAGTGGAAAACAACCCCAACGATCCCGCCGCCGGTACCCGCGAAGTCCCCTTTGGCAAGGAACTTTACATCGAGGCCGACGACTTCATGGAAGAGCCGCCCAAGAAGTACTTCCGCCTCAAGCCGGATGGCGAAGTCCGCCTGAAGGGCGCCTACTTCGTGACCTGCAAGAGCGTCGAGAAGGATGCAAGCGGCAAGGTGACGGTGATTCACTGCGAATACGACCCGCAGAGCCAGGGCGGCGAGACTCCCGATGGCCGTAAGGTCAAGGGCACCATCCACTGGGTTTCCGCCGCTCACGCCGTGGATGCCGAAGTGCGCCTGATTGACAATCTCTTCACGCTCGAAGACCCCTCGGCAGTTCCCGAAGGCGAAGACTGGCACGACTACCTGAACCCGGAATCCATGGTCATCAAGCAGGCCAAGGTGGAACCGAGCCTTGCAAACGCGAAACTCGAAGACCGCTTCCAGTTCATGCGCCAGGGCTACTTCTGCCTCGATAGCGTTGATTCCAAGCCGGGCCACCTGGTGTTCAACAGAACGGTGGGCTTGAAGGATAGCTTCAATCCAACGAAGTAAATTCAAATTACGAGTCCACACAGCGTTATAAACAAATTAACAAAAACGCTTCGGAGCAAATCCGGGGCGTTTTTTAGTGCATTTTACACTTTTAAGCACCCTTTTGTAAATAAAAAAGCTACATTCAATACGATAAAGCATTCGAGGCGCTTATGGAAAACGCAAAAAAGACCATCAACCTGTTCATGAAGAACAAGTATAGTCCGAACGAACTCAAAGCCGAGCTCTACAAGGCGGGTGTCGCCGCCATGGAAGAAGGCTGGACCTTCATGGACGCCAGTTTCCAGCTCGGCGGCAAGGCCCGCGACGACGGCATGGATGGCGAAGAGGTCGAACAGACTCTTCGCCGCGCGTTCTCCGCCCAAAAGCGTTCCTCGGAACGCCCCGAAGAAAAACCCGCACCGGCGGCGCAGAACGCGGCACCGTCTGCGGAGGGGTTCCCTGCACAGCCCCAGACCACCGCCCCTCCGCAGACGGTGGCCATGCCGATTATCAACCCACTTTCGGCCGGTATGATTTCCATGGAGCAGATGCTTGCCATGGGTCTCGACACACAGTCCCTGGAACTGTTGCAGAACTTCAAGATTGACCCCGAAGCGCTCTCCATTCCCTGGCCCGCCGCAGACTGGCGCAAGGACCTTGCCAAACTTTTGGAAGCCACCTTCGACCCCGACGAGACAATCGCCTTTAAGGTATCGAACACTCCCGAAAGCAGCGAGGAACTCGTCTCGAACATCATCGGGCAGGACGACTCCATCAAGAAAATCATGAAGAGCCTCGACAGCCCCGAAGGCGCCCTTCTCTGCATCAACGCCGTCAAGGGCGGCGAAGACTCCTCGGACGAATCTTGGCACTACCGCTACGTGGTGGTAGACAATCCCAAGATGTCCTTGGCCAAGCAACTCGCCTACTACAAGGCTCTTAACCTCCCCTGCGCCGCCCTCGTGAACACGGGCGCGAACTCCGTGCAGGCGTGGGTCAAGATTTTTGCAAACGACGAAGAGGAATACAACGAACGCGTAGACTTCCTTTTCAAGACTCTCGACTCCCAGGGATTCAAGGTCGACCCGAGCAACCGAAACGCCCACATGATGGTGCGTATGCCCGGCGTTCTCCGTGGCGGAAAACAACAGTACCTGATTGGCCTTGAACAAGGTGCCAAGAACTTCAAGGAATGGCAGGAATGGGTGGAATATTCCCTGGACGGCAAGCCGCTCATCGAACTTGCAAGCGATACCGAAGAAGCCCCCAAGAAAGACCAGACCATCGTCGAGAATATGCTCCGCGCAGGAGAATTTTTCTTGTTCACGGCGCCCCCGAAGAGCGGAAAGTCACTCGCGCTTATGGACCTCGGCCTTTCTATCTGTTACGGTGAGGACTGGTTCGGCAACGCCACTTCCTCGAGCGATGTGCTGTTCATCAATTTCGAACTCACCAAGTCCGTATTCCTGAACCGCCTTTACCTGCTGGGCGCCAAGCGCAACCTGAACGCAAGCACCCCCAAGTTCGGCTTCCTGAACCTGCGCGGAACGGCACTTTCGCCGATTGAAACCGCACAACTGATCGCAAAACGTATTCAAGGCGCCAAGCGACTGGAAAACCACGACTATCGAGTCGTCGTCATCGACCCGATTTCCGCTGTGCTTCACAACCCCAAGTCCACCCGACTGAACGGGGCTCCGCACCAGATTCTGATGCAGATGATCGATACCATTATCGCCTTAACAGGCTGCGCAGTCGTGTCGTCCTGTAACCTCGATGAATATCCTTACCTGGAATCAAGAGCGGACTCCGTCATTAAGCTGTTGCCCGTCGAAGGTAGCCTGAACCTGTACCAGATTAACGGAAACTTCCGCGAGTTCCCGAAAACTCTTGCACGCGAATGTTCGTGGATTTACCCGAGATTCCTGGTGTAGATGGAAGTAGGAAGTAGACAGTGGTTAGTGAATTAGTATTGAGTAATGTGTAATGAAAAACGAAAGAATGAAAAAAGATTTCAGAAGTACAAACAATCGCGCACGCGGAAATTCCGTACGTCGCGGCAAGGAACAAACGGAAGCACCGAAAGCCGAAAAGCCGGTGAAGCCGGTCGTACGCACGATTCCGACTTTCGACGACATCAAGAAACAACTTGAGGCCTGGGCAGAAACGAACCGCATTCCCGGAAAGATCCAAGCCTGGTACACGGCCGAAACCCTTCCCGAACACTCAGACTGGCGCATTATCAAGACCTACCGCGGCAAGCAGGAATCGCTTACGATAGATTCTCCCGCCCGCGACATGAAGGCTCCGGAACTTGTCACTCGTGTCTTTGAACAACTCAAGAAAGAACACCTGCATATCTTTAGCAAGGCGCTCCGCGAAATCTGGTTCCGTGCCGTAGGCAACGGCAACTACGCCCTGCTCGTCCAGGTCAACCTCAAGGGAAAAATTTCCGCTCACAGCTACAAGACCTTCGTCGAGTTTATCCAGAGGAATTTCCCCGAAGTCATCAGCTGCCATCACATCCAATGCCTGCCGGACCAGCCGTTTGACCCCGCCGGAACAACGCCCATGAAGGTCGAGGCAAAATGCGCCTTCGGTAGCGACTTCATGCCGATTGGAGATTCCGGTATCAGCATGCACGTCTTGGACTGGGCCCCCCGCATGCGCGATTCCTGGCTTGGACTTCCCGGACGTATCGAAAAAGCTATCCACCCCAACCGCGAAGACTGTTTCTTTGAATTCTACTCCGGCAGTTCCTTCGTCAGCGCCTCGCTCGCTAATTTATTCAAAAAAGTCGTATCGATGGACTGTCGCGAATACGCTATGCAGTCTTCGCGACTGAACGCCCGCAGCGCCATCGACGAAAACATGAAATTCATCCGCAGCCACGTGGACCAGGAATTCTTCGGCAAGTTCTTCGCCAAAGACGAAAACGAAGGCCGGTGGACATTCTATTTCAACCTGCCCGGCGATGAACCACTCGCCCAGGGAGTCGCCCAGGCTGCTGCGCTTTCGAGACCCGAAAGAATTTTGCTGCAGACCTCCAACCTCGAGGTTGCCGCACGAACCATCAAACAGTTCCGCAACGAGAACTACATGCTCCGCAAGAGCATCCCGCTTTACCTGGAACCCGGTAGCGGCAAGTTCGAAGTGCTGTTCCTATTCGTGCCAGACCGCGCTGGTATTTTAGGCCAGAATCCGGTGCAGAAGTCCCGTTCCCGTAATGTCCAGCGCCCCCAGGAGCGCATCTCTAGGCAAAAAACAAGCGAAATTCCGCATTTTAGCCAGAGTAGCCCGACTTTCAGGCAAAGAAAAGGTTAAATTATTGACGTAATCAGCCTGTAAAGGATTATTATGCGATTTTTAAAATGTGCATCCATCTGTCTTGGACTTTCCGCCTTGTTGGCATCCGCCTACATCGTCAAGGAAGGAGATACCCTCTGGGACCTGAGTGACGAATTCCTTAAGGACCCCTTTGCCTGGCCGGACCTTTGGGAAAACAACCGCCACATCCAGGACCCGCATTGGATTTATCCGGGCGATTCTATCTATCTGGGAGATAGCATTCAAGAAGGGAACGGGAACGTTATGGAGGTCGAAAAGACCAAGTATCCCTGTAACGCAGCCATTTCGGATTCAGCACTCCCCAAGGGCAAAGGCTATTATGTAAAGAACGCCGGTTGCGACGAGAACGACGAACGCAACGCCGAATTCGAGAACCTCCTCGGCAACCTTCGCGACAAGGACAAGAAGAGCCAAAAGAAACGCAAGCCGGAAGACACCTATTATTACCAGCAGCGTCCGACTCCGAAGATTTTCAACGGTTACTATCAGTTGCACGCCCCCGAAATCTACACGCTAGATTCCCTCAAGAATGACGAGCGCTTCATTTCGATCCGCTCCGGCGAAAAGAAGGAACCCATTATCCACATGCCCGAAAACGAAGTCGTTGTCGGCGTGGGTAAAAAGACCAACAGCAAGCTCAAGAGAGGTGACCTCGTCGAAATCATCGACGCAAAACCCATTAACGTTCCTGCAACAAAAGGAACCGATTTTACCAAGTACGCCCTGCTCCGCCTGAGCGGCATTGCCAAGATTACCGCCATCGGCGATACGCTTTCCCGAGCCAAGGTCGTGACGGCCTTCCGCGAAATCAAGATTAACCAGTCCAAGGCCAGAATGAAACAGCCTCTGCAGGCCATCAACGTTTCGGGCTACACCCCCGACAGCGTGGCCAGGATGGATTCCCTTGCCAGGATCCGTTACGCCATGGATCCCATGTTGCTGATCGGAGCTTACTCCTATGTCCTGATCGATAAAGGTTCCGCCCAGGCGTACAACACCGGTGACGGCGTTGCCATTTGGGCAGAAGACCACTCCGATGCGACCCTTCCGCCCCGCCTCCTCGGACGCGGCCTGATCGTCAGGGCGACCAAAAACGAGTCGTCCGTCTTGATCCGCGAGCTTTACTCCAATAGCCGCCATATCGAAATCGGTCACAAGGTGTCGGTTACCCACCGAGCCCAAATCGTAAAGTAGGCAAACGGATCGGCAATGCAGGTTTCACGAAATAATCTGCTGTTCGTCCTATTATTTGCGGGGGGTATCATTCTACCCACCGCTATTTTGTCTTACCTGAGTTTCAGGAACATCCAAAACGAAGTTTACCTGGCCCAGAAGAACTTCGACGAGACCCTCTCCGCGTTTCAAAACGAAGTCGAAGACGCTATAGAAAAAGAGCATGCCAAGATTTACCAGGAAACAAAAGCGGCGTCGCTTTTCCTATATGAACAACCGCAGGGCCTCCTTGACTTTGGGCACGCTACCGAATTCAAGTCCGTCGAAGGCATCGAAGCCATTTTCCTATTTAACAAGGGGACTCTCATCTACCCCGACCTGTCGTCGAGGAACTTCTTCAAATCCCCCGATTTTTCGAGCAGCGTAGCGACCCCGCAATCCATCAATCTCTACCAGGAAGAATCTGCCGGTTTCAAGGATAGCCTTTCGCAGAGGATTTACCTTGCCAAGCGATCCAAGAGTCTGAAGCCCACCAGTTTCTTTTTCGAATCCCACGACGACCAGATACAGAATTTGCTAGGACTCATCCGGTTCTACTACAAGCAGAAGAACTATGACGAAGCCCTAAAACTGCTATCGATTCTAGAAAATTCGCCCCACCAGCAAGGCTACCTGCACGCCGACCTGACCAGAGCGGTCAACCTGCTCCATTTCGAAATTCTCGTAAAGCAGCGCAAGCACCAGGAAGCGCAAGACTACTGTCTTTCTGTACTGGTCCAGTTCCTAGAGAAACAGGACATTGACGACATATCCTCATCCAAGTTCTTCTTCGAAACAGCCTTTACACAAATCCTCTCCTTCGAAAAATTGGCCCAAGACAAACGTGAAGCCTTCTGGAACCTGCGAGAGAACTTCAACCGACAACTGGGCTATATGGACATTCTGCACCACCACAAGGACCAGTTCCAAGAAATTCTGAATGATGTTGTATCTTCCAAGGAAGGCATTCTCTACCGCAACACCGATGACGCGACCCTATTCAAAATGTCCTACCCCTACCTGTCCGGCGACCAGGTCGTCATTGCGAAACTGGACCGCAATGCCTACAGGACTCGACTCCTGAACCGTCTCAAGACAGTCACCCAAAGTTTCAAGAACATTCCCTTCTCCATCACCGAGAAAAACGACAGTCTCATTCTAGGAAGCATTCCGAAGGACGCCCCCATTATCGGTCAGCGCGAAATTTCAGAAGCCCTTGACTGGGAATTTACCTTGTACGAAAAGGACATGCAGGATATTCGCAAGGAAACGCGCCACCGGATGTTCCTGATGTACGGACTGATGCTGTTCGCACTCATCACCGTCATTTTCGGTTCCTTCTTCATGTTCCGATTCATCACGCAGGAACGCAAATTGCTCGCCATGAAGGCGAACTTCTTGTCGAGCGTGTCGCACGAGCTGAAGACCCCCCTGACTTCCATCAAGATGTTCGCCGAGATGATGGCCCGCGGAAGGCTCCAGAAAGCGGAAAAGGTACAAGAATACTCAACCCTCATCGGCAAGGAAGCGTCGAGACTTGAAAACCTGATCGGCGCCATTCTCAACTACACGCGTATGGAACACGGAACGGGAGCCTTCAAGTGGGAACGACTGGATTTCTCCATTTGCGCCAAGAAAGTTTTTGATGCGGTCGAAGACATCGGTGTCGAAAAGGGACTCACCTTCTATACGCACTTCGAGCCGAACGTTTTCGTGATGGGCGACTACACAGCTCTTTACAGCCTTGTCCAGAACCTGATCGATAACGCCATCAAATACACCGAAGCTCCGGGCGATATCACCGTCGATGTCAAGAGCGAAGACGATTGGATCGTTTTCTCCGTTGCCGACACGGGTATCGGCATCGCCTCTTCGGAACAAAAAAATATATTTAATGATTTTTATAGAGTCGGTGACGAAATGACCCGAAGCACCAAGGGATCCGGGCTCGGACTTGCCACCGTCAAGAGAGTCGCAGAGACGCACAAGGCGACGATTTCACTTGTCAGCAAGCCAGGAAAAGGATCAACATTCACCGTCAAGTTTAAAAGGGCAGAATAACTCATGGCACAAAACTTCAAAATACTGATCGTAGAGGATGAAGAAATCATCCGCCTCGGCCTCCAAGACAACTTCGAAATGGAAGGCTACGAAGTGGAAACAGCCTGCGACGGCGAGGAAGCCATTGCGAAATCCGACTCCTACCAGCCGCACCTGGTACTTCTGGATTTGATGATTCCGAAAAAGAGCGGATTCGAAGTCTGCCGCTACATCAGGAACAAGCATCCCGAAACCTATATCATTATGCTCACGGCAAAAACCGAAGAAACAAGCAAGGTGGCAGGGCTTGAAATGGGGGCCGACGACTACGTGACCAAGCCGTTCTCCATCCTGGAATTGCTCGCCCGCGTAAAGGCTTTCAAGCGCCGAATAGAGCCGCAAGCCAGCGCAAACACCGCCGCGGTTCCCGACATCCTGGAATTTGCAAACATAAAGGTCGATGTAAAGAAGTTCGAGGCGACCAAGGGCGGAGTCCCTCTCGACCTCACGACCCGCGAATACCTGATTCTCAAGTACTTCTGGGCGCACCGCGGGGAAGTCGTCTTGCGCGAAGACATCCTCAAGGAAATCTGGGGATACACCGACGAGAACATGCCCTCGACCCGCACCGTAGACAACCACATCGCGAACTTGCGTCGCAAAATCGAAGACGATCTCGCCGACCCGAAAATAATCATTTCAGTCCGGGGTGCAGGATACAAGTTCGACGCATAATTTAATAGGAAGTAGATAGGAGAGTCATCCTGGACTCTCAAAGAGGGGACGGGATCCAGCACTGGATTCCCTCCCTTCGGTCGAGAATGACTTAATTGAAAGAAAATGAGCCTTAACGTTTTCCATAAGTTTCATAACCTACACATGGTGCTTGCAATCGTGTGGTTATGCTGCCTTGTATCCACCGCGAGCGGCGAGAAGATGGAGACGTCCATCCAGGAAGCCATCTACATCTTTGAGATGAAGGGGGAATCCTCGACTGCCATCAAATTGCTTGAAGACGCAGCCAACAACGGTGACGAAGACGACAAGGAAAAAGCCTATTTCTATCTCGGGAAAATCCAGGAACTCTCAGGCAACAAAGCCTCGGCCAATTTTTACTACAACCAGAGCCTGAACCGCACCACCGAAACAGGCAAGGCCTACTGGCTATCGGAACGCGAGAGCGCTACCAGCAGCCAAGCCGAGAACCTGCTCCGTTCCCCGATTTCGCTAAAGACTTCCATCAGCAGAACTTTCGGCGAATCCCCGACGTTCATCCAACTTCGCGACGGAAGCATCCACAAAATCGAAGACGATCGATTAGTCAAGGTTTCTCAGGAGCTCCCCGCAAACGCTCAGGTTCTGACAGTAACGCCGCAGGGAGTCTGGTACCAGTCCCCCGAAAATGACAGCCTCGTTTTCAAATCCTTCTACGCGAACAGACCTGACCGCAAATACCTCCTGGGTGGGATTATCCAATTCCTTGTCCACGAGGACAAGGCACTCGCCCAAGGAAACAACCAACTCACGCTCCTGAACAGCAAGGGGATCAAGGCGCAAATTTCGGACAAATACAGCGGTTGCATCGCCGAAGGGTTCTACGCGCCTACATCCGAGTTCGTTCTCAACTGTACCGACAATGCGCTCCATTTCATTTCTCCCGAAGACGGTTCTGACCGCAAGACCATCGCCCAGTTCGATGTCATCAAGAAGGTCCTTGTCGACAAGTCGCTGATATACCTAGTTTCGGGGAACTACCTCTATGGATATAATCCCAAACAAAGGACTTCCCCCCTGTGGAAGGTTTCCATCAACAATGTCGAAAGCATAGAACCCTTCGAAAAGAACATTGCGATTCTCGAAGCTTCGGGCAAGATTACCTTCATAAGCAAGAAGAACGGTTACCCACTAGTTTCTGCACAGAGCGACGCCACGGCCATTTACCCCCTCGCCAAGGGAACCCTCGGCCTATTTTCCAGCGAAGGAACAATTATCGCGGTTGACACGATGCTTGTACCACTGTGGCATTTCAATTTCACCAAGCCTATCGAGCACGCCCCCATTCATACCAATGGCAATATTTACCTGGACTTCGGTGAACATAAGCTGACCGCCCTTTCGCCCCACTATTACGGCAAGAAAATCCTTCAATCGGAACTCACGGCAAGACAGGCCGGCAAACTCGTTGAAGAAGAAAACTGGGAAGAGCTGCAAACTCTCCTGACCACCCTATTCAAGCAGGAACCGGGTAATGCCGAAGGTTGGTTTTTCAAGGCCCTGTACCTCGAGAACCAAAACGGCAACACTCGCGACAAACAAAAGGCCTGGTCCGAAGCGGTCCGTCTCTCTGCAAGCAACCCTCAAGTCACCCGCCTGATCCTGAGCCGCTACAGTAAAGCCATCGGGGCTAAGTTCGTCAGCCAGCTACCCATTTCGCCCAAGACGCTTTACCCCCAATTCTTCAGTAACAAGAAAAACCTCTACACCATCGATCCCGCCGCCGAGAAGCTATTTTGTTTCAACGCCGAAAACGGAAATCTCCGTTGGTCCAAGAGTATCGGAAATCTCAATAACAGTCACGCCATCGACAACGACGAAAATACGCTCGCAATCGCTTCGGGCTACAACATGTCCATCTACGACCTAGTTCACGAAAACACGGTTCTCTCGATTCAACTTCCGGGCAAGGCTTTCGAAACGAAGGTGACCGACAAGGCGATTTACGTATCGACTTGGAACGGATTCCTGCTTAAGATTCTGAAATCCGACTACAAGCTCACCTGGTCCCGCAAGATTTTTTCAGTTCCATTCCTACTCTCCACTAATTCCAGGGAACTTTACGCCTGCAATCTGGAAGGGGAAATCGTGTCGCTAAACGACGATTCAGGACAAACTAAAGAAGGTTCAACACGAAAGATTCCCGGACAGATTACGCACATACTCAGCAGCGATTCCATTACAGCCGTTGCCTCCAGCGGGAACCGTCTCTACCTCATCAACCAAAACAACAGGGACACCCCCCCGCTCCAGATTTTGTTGGACGATGCCATATCATCGCTACAGCTCATTAACGATCAGGGCGACAGGAAATTCCTGATTGGACTTGCGAACCAGTCCGTGTTACTTTATACAGAATCCGGTGCTCCCCTCTGGAAATTCCACGGAGCAAATTCCGTATTCATGAAGCCCTTCGTCAAAGACGATTTGGTCTGGCTTGACCAGGGAAACGAGATTGTCGCCATTTCCCTTAAAAATGGAAAAGTAGAGCGCAAGTTCAGCACTCCTGGCGGAGCGGGGCCCCCGTTCATCATGAACAAAATTCTATATAGTGCCTCGCCCAAGCGTCTTTTGTACGGATTTTCATTATAAATTCACAATAAAACGCCCTTTTTCGGTACATTTTTCTCTCTTGTAAATAATTATTGGTGTTTTTTTTATTAAAAACACACTAAATTTAGATGTTGTACCCCAAAGGAAGGACAAGGATGAATTTGCTAACAAACATGAATCGTTTTTTAAGAATCGCAGCAGCCTGTTTCGCTGCGGCAGGTGTACTCACACTCGCCGCCTGCAACGAAGAAAACAAGGCTACCGAGGGCAAGACCGCCACGGACTACGACCGCAGCGAAACGCTGTATATCGGAGGCTTCGACTGGGCTCCCCCATCGACATTCAACCCCTTGGACTACGATCCGAACTTTCCTATTGACGGAAATTGCAGAATCGCTTACGAAGCGCTCTTGGCCTACAACCAGTTGAACGGTGAACTCGAACCGATGCTCGCCGACAGCTACACCAGTTCCGAGAACAGCATCACGGTTCATCTGGACCCGCGCGCCAAGTGGAACAATGGCAATCCCGTCACCGTTGACGACGTCCTCTACACCTTCAAGATCGATTCCCTGCTGCCGACTCCGCGTCACGGCAACTGGAACTTCTTGAGCCAGGTCACCGACGACGGCAACAACAACATCACCTTCCACTTCGGCAAGAACAAGAACCCGCTCATCATCCTGAACGCCCTCGCCGAAACCTCCATCTTGCCTAAGGCCGTATTTGAGCCGCTCATCCAGGGGGCCAAGTCCGGCAAGGGTTACAACATGAACAAGATTACCGAGTTCAAGAACGATTCCATGCCGGTGTTCTCTGGTCCGTACACGCTGAAGACTTATTCTCCCGACCAGATTGTCCTGGAACGCAACGATAACTACTGGGGCAACGTCAAATACAACGGGCAAAAACCGTCGCCGAAATATATCATCCATTCCCTTTACAATGGCAACAACCACTTCAACAGTGCCATGACCAAGGGTAACCTCGACATCTCGTCCGTATTCCTGCCGCGCATCTGGGAGAAGGCCCGCGATAGCATCCGCGCCTGGAGCCGCAACGAGCCCTACCACCAGCCGGGGTCCATTACGACCTTGCTGATTGCCCAGCAGCAAGCCCCCTTTAACGACGTAGCCCTACGCCGCGCCATGATGCACGCCATCAACTTCGAAAAGATCAAGGCACGCGCCGTATCCAACTACACCCCCGTGATCCAGCCGGGGTTCATTCTCCCCTTTGGAACCGAGTCCAAGTATTTCAACAAGGAAGATGCCGAGAAATACGGCTATGTCTATGACATCGAGAAAGCGAAGTCCATTTTGTCCGATGCAGGTTACAGCTGGGATGAAAGCGGTCACCTGCTCGACAAGAAGGGCAAACCCGTCCGCAGTTTTACCATCGAGTGTCCGCAAGGATGGACCGACTGGGAAGACGCCATTAAGGTTGTCGTAGGTTCCCTGAATGACATCGGACTCGCCGCCGAAGAGAAGTTCGTCGACTACAGCGTCTGGGACAAGAACCTGCGTCTGGGCACCTTCGACCTCGCTATGAAGACGCAAACCGCCGAACTTTCTGCGGCATCGCCGTGGAACCGTTTCGAGCAGGTGATGGGATCGGCCGCCTACAAGCCCGTCGGTGAAGAATCTTTCGCCAACCAGGGCCGCTACAAGAATGACGATGCAGACAAATTAATCCATAAAATCCCTGCACTCACCGACGAGAAAGAACTGACTGAAGCCTACCGCGCGCTGAACCGCATCTTTATGGAAACGATTCCGGTTCTCCCGGTCATGTACCGCCCCACGCAGTATTACCAGTTCTCTACCAGACATTGGGAAAACTTCCCCACCGAAGAAAACCCCTACGCACCTCCGCAGAGCCTGGTTGTCGCCGCCGGCGTAAAAGCGCTCTGGTACATCAAGCCCGCGAAGTAAATTTAAATTTCGGAATTCAGAATTCGGAGTAGATTCTCTAGAATTTAATTCCGAAATTCGAGTTCGTAATTCCGAATTAAACTATATTTCTCGCGACACTTTTTAGTGGAGTTTTTTATGGGTAAATCTCGTTTTATTTTGCCTAATGCTTTTACCAGCATGAACTTTTTGCTGGGCGTCTTTGCGATCTGTTGGGTGACCGGGGCTTTTTCTTCTTTCACTAGCGCCGACCCCATCCGCACGGGAGCCTATTTCATTCTTTTAAGCGTCCTTCTGGATAAGCTGGATGGTTTTGCCGCTCGACTCGTAAACGCCAGTTCCGAGTTCGGAGCGCAGTTTGACAGTCTCGCCGACCTGATTGCCTTCGGTCTCGCGCCTGCCTTTACGATTTTCTTCGCCTACAAGACCATCGCTCCTGAATGGTTCCAGGCTAATGGAGTCCTGCTGGTAGTCACGTTCTCCATCTACGTGCTCTGCGCCGCCATGCGTCTTGCAAAGTACAACGCCTGCGACAGTGACACCTACCACCACCATTTCTCGGGTCTCCCCTCCACTTTTGCAGGTGCAATCAACGCTATCTTGATTGTACACCTTCAGTCGCATGGATTTTTCGCAGATCAGAGCGGAATCCACATGTTCCTGCCCGTGTTCGTGATGCTGGTTACGGGCCTACTGATGGTCTGTCCGCTGTTCCTGCCCAAGCTCCAGCCGCGCAAGAACCCCATCTTCAACATTTTCCAGGCAATCCTGATCGTGATTACCTACATCTGCGGTTTCGTGTTCATTTCGGACAAGATCCCCTTTATCACCGAATACCTGCTGGTTCTCTGCACCAGCTATCTCGTCATCGGCTTCGGCATCGGCCTTGTCCAGCGCAAGAAGATTATCGCTAACGCCGAGAAGAATAAGATCGAAGAAAGGCGCTAAAGCTTTCGCCATAGCGGTCGTACAAGGCCTCTAAAGACATTCGAGGAAGTTCCAGGGTGACACACTCTGGACTTTTTCTTTCTTTGCACCAGGTTCCGAAACTTCCCGGAGTCGGATAACCGATATCGGGTTGCCACGGCAAGTTGAAAGCCGCACAGAGGCGCTCGACCAAGGGCGACTTCGCGGGAGCATCGACGCAAGCAAAGGGAGCATGCATCGAAAGAACCGATTCAGGAGAGAGCTTTTCGACCAAGGCTACAAGGGCCCTTGTTTCGCTTTCGCTACCGGGTGCGGTCCCAGGAGAAAGCTCCGTATCGCGAGAAGCTTCCAGAACCGACCGGCAATAGACCGCATCGGCACTCCAATTGGAGGTCGGAAAGTTGCGGTTCAAGTCGACCCCGTTCGCATTACAGCGGGTCCCAAGAGTCATGCCGTCGGGATTGGCGCAAAGCACGAACGCCACGTCTTCAAAGGGGCGTTCAAAGTCACGGAGTACACGACTCAAAAGGAACGTCGTCTCGGGTTCCTCCCCGTGGATTCCTGCAACGACAAGCAACCGACAAGCCCCTGCACAAGGAATATAGCGAAGCGCCGTTCCGAGGACCGAACGACCATATTCAGAGAAAGGAAGAAGAAGAGAGGAACGCATCTTAGACAAAGTACGGATAGATGTAATCTTTGGCGAGAGTTTCCAGGTTATCGAGAAGAGCCGACTTGCAGGCAATATCCGTCTTTTCGTAGAGTTTGCGGAGCTCAGCAAGAGAGAAATCCTCTAGGTATTTTCGCGATGTCGGCAAGTGCGCGATATGCCATTTTTCGGGCTGGATCTTGCCGCGACCAGGAACAAAAACCCGTTCAAATCCAAAAGATTCCCCGGACTCCATCAGCTCCGTAAGCCGCCGATGGAAAGGAGCGAACATCCCGTCGCACTCGGCGGGAGTCAGTTGCACTTCGTAACCTTCAGGGCAGGCATTTCCGTCGACCACATCAAGGTCGGTTCCCAAGTGGTGACGACTTGCGCCCGGAAGCGCCGACCAGGTGAGAATCGCATACATCAGCGATTCCTCGTCGCGGGGGCGTTCCATAGGAGAACCCGTTGCATCGAGGAGCGAGAGTTCTCCCGCCGCTTTGCGATTCCAGATGGACAGCTGGCGTTCAAAGGGGCGGAACGCAGATTCCAGACGGAGCCTGAAACCGTCGCGTGCCAGAATTTCTTTTAATTTGTTACAAAACGGAAGAATTTCTTTATCCAGCGGATACCCTTCGATTTCGATGAAATCCGAAGACTTTGCATCGCGGAGTCCAAAACAAACTTGAGTGCTCACGGAAGTTTTCCTCCCATTTTCTGGATTAAGTTTTCCCACTGTTTGACGGTCGGCTTTTTCTTGCGGCTTGATATTTGCTTCTTGGTGCAGTCTGCAGGAAGTGCGGCCGAAAGGTTCGAAAGAAGCGGAGCAGGATTTGCATGAGTCCAAGCAATTGCGAGAGCATCGGAGGCATCCAGCGGAAGTTCCCCCACCTCGATCCCGAGACGTGCAAAAATCATATTCGCCACCTGTTCCTTGGCGGCCCCTCCATCGCCCGTGACTGCCAGCTTGACCGCACGGGGGCTGTATTCGTTAAAGGACATTCCACGGCGGCGGCAAGCCACGAGAACAGCCCCACGGATATGCCCCAGCACCAGGGCGCTCTTTGCATTCTTCGCAAAGAACACCCCTTCCATGCTCAACGCCTCGGGATGGTACTTGTCCAGGAGCGTTTCCAGCTCCGACACAATCTGCAGCAGACGGTCTTCGAGGGCATGCCCCGCAGGAGCGTGAAGAACGCCGTATTCCAGCACACGGGAATTTTTCGATCCTGTATCTAAAAAAGCATAGCCGGTAGTAATAGAACCGGGGTCTATCCCGAGAATAATCATGGTCTTAAAATTAAAAAAAAACTAGATTATCTAATTGAAAAAAGAGGTCTCTTATGCTTATCGATCAAGAACATGCCGGAATCATCATGCGTGCAAAGACCCACCCCCGTCAGCTGGGAATTCCTCTCAGCCGTTGGGGCAGAAACCTGATTGCATGCTGCCCCTTCCATTCCCCGGAAGAAACATCCCTGTTCTTTTACGACGCCCTGGGTTACTGGCGTTACCGCTGCCTGCAATGCGGAAGCGAGGGCGACCTTGTTGAATTCGTGATGCGCAGCCGTTTCAACGGCATGGAAGAACCCGCCGCCCGAGCTGAAGCGGTAGACTTTTTGGGAACTCTCGAATCCGACCAGGGCACGCAAACGCAGGAAGAACATCCCTGGATCAAGGAAATCGGTGGCGAAAAATCCAAGGTCCTCGAGAACTTCGTCCGTTACTGTCACTGGGCCGCTTGCAGGAGCCCTTCTTCGGCAGAGTTCCTTGCCGCACGCGGATGGAACATCGGACAGGCGCAGCTCTACGGTCTCGGCTATTATAGCGGCGATCCCGAACCGTTTATCAGCTACTGCATGATGTCGGGTATCGAACGACACCAGATCAGTTTCTACCTGGATAACCTCGAAGCTTACCACGAGCCGCGCATCACCATTCCCGCACGCAATTCCAAGGGGCTGATCCACTCCGTTTACGGACGCGTCCTCGATGACACCGACAGTCCGCACCGTTACATTTCCTACGCATCGGGCCCGAGCGACATTCCGTTCAACATCCAGCCCGACATTAGCAAACCCGTGATTGTCGAAGGATTCTTCGACGCACTCACCGCCGACCTCGCCGGTATTCCGGGAGTGGTCTCGACCATGTACCAGGAACTTTCGCTGAGCCACCTTTACAAGCTCAAGGCTTGCGGTGCAGAATCGGTCACGGTCATTCTCCGTCGAGAACTCGACCGCAGAGAACAGGAATTCCGTATCCAGAAGTACCTGAAAATGGCGGAACAGCTGGATTTGCGTTTCAAATCGATTGTGCTTCCGAAGGGCGAAACCGTCGACGAAGTCGTGCGCAAGAACGGTGCCGACCAGTTGATTTCACTCGTTGCCCAGACCGAAGAGGACACGGTGCATACCCACCGTCGTTCGATGCTGTTGCAGGACATCAAAGAAAACTTTGATACAGCCATGGGATGTCCTCCGGACATCAGCGTCGGATACGCACTCAACACTTTCCCGAAACTCACGCAGGAAATCGACGGTATCCAGTCAGGCTGTTTCTACGTTTCGTCCAAACCGTTCGGTCTCAAGACTACGCTACTCTCCAGTTTCGCTCTCGACCTGCTCCAGAGCAACCCGAAACTGAAACTGATCTACATTGCACTTGAAACTCCGCGCCGCCAGATTTTCGACAGGCTCGTCGCCATGCTTATCGGTGAATCGGTATTGACCGTTCGCAAGCAAAGCGAAGACGAAGCTGTGAACCAGAAGATTCTGGAAGCGACCCGCGACCTGATGGCATTCGTGCGCAACAACCGGCTGGAAATCTGGGAAGACCAGCCCGCGTTCGACAACCAGGAACTGCTGAACACCCTAAAAGAAGAAGTCAGGGAACACCCGAACCTAGTCGTCATCATCGATGGAATTGACCATTTGAAAGTTTCGGACCATGTGGACCTTTCGGACATTCACGAACGCCGTTCCTCTGTTGTCCTGGATCTTTACAAGGCGCTCGACATACCCATCTTTGTCGGCGGCGAGCTCGTCGACTCGGAACAGGGACTTGTCGGACCCAGAGCATACCTCCGCGATTCCGATGCCATATACTGGCTTGAATCCAAGGGCGGCAACCTGTTCCTCACCGTAGATTCCAAGCGTCTTGGCAACAACCAGCTGTACCAGGGAACACTCTCCATTGACCCGCTTTCGAACAGGATGCAGGAAGAGCCCTGGAACATCGAGAATAACGGCTAGTAATGTTTACCATCGTCGATTTCAACAATTTCTGGAGCCCCTCCGGCGGAGGCGTCCGACGGTACCACCTACAAAAGATGGCGTTTTACGAGAACCTATCTTCGGAAACAACAGACCAAGTTCTTTCCGTGTTCGTGATGCCGGATTCCAAGACCTATACCGAAAAAAGAAGCGAAAGCCTGATTATCGAACACGTCGAGGCATTTCGTTTTCCGGGTAAATGGGAATACCGCTTTATCTGGAAACCGTCACAAATCGAACCGATCCTTGCCAAATACAAGCCTCAAGTCATCGAAGTCGGTTCGCCCTACCTGCTCCCGACCGTGGTTCGCAGGGCCGCCAAAAAGATTGCCCCCGAAGCCGTCTTGCTGAGTTTTTGGCATGCGGATTTCCCGATTACCTACGTGCAGCGCCCTGTCACGAATAAGTTCGGCAAGGCACTCGGCAATCTGAGCAAGAACGTCGCTTTCTGGTACGCTCGTCAGGAATTCAGGCATTTCGACGGCATCCAGGTTTCCTGCAACGAAGTCTTGAAGCGGCTCGACAGGCACAAACTTCCGACAAGCCACTGGATTCCGCTCGGTTGCGACATCCAGATGTTCTCGCCCGCCAAGCGTGACGAAACTTTGGTTCAAGAACTGAAAGACGGCAAGCCCGACAGGCTTACCATCTTCTTCCCGCACCGGTTCTGCGAAGAAAAAGGAATTGAGCTTTTACTCGGCGCCTACCCCATTCTCTGCGAAAAGCTCGGATGCGAACCGGCACTCGTCTTTGCAGGCACGGGGCCGTACTTGCCTCAAGTGCAGGAAGCCGTTGAAAAATATCCGCACATCAAGTACGCGGGATTCATTTCGTCCATCGACGAAATGGCGAGGCATTACGCGAGTGTTGACCTGGGACTCGCCCTTTCAGGCTGGGAAACCTTCGGACTTTCGATTCTCGAAAGTATGGCCTGCGGCAATGCGCAGATCGGGGCCTCGACGGGAGCCGCTGCCGAACATATCCGCGAATCTGGAGCGGGAGTTGTCTTGAAGGAACGCACTCCACAGGCGCTCGCCGACGCCATCGTCGAACTATACCATTCCGACATGGCCACGATGAAACAGAACGCTCGCGCCTATGCCGAAAAATTCAGCTGGGCAGACTGTTTCAAGCGCCAGCTAGAACTTTACAAGCTCATTTACAACCAAAAGAGGAAAAAATGATTCGTCATATCGTATTCTGGAAATTGAAAGCCGAAGCCGAAGGCGCCACCGCCAAGGAAAACGGACAGAAAATGGTCGACGCCTTCCATGCGCTCGCCGGAAAAATCCCTGGCCTGTTGAGCATTGAATCGGGCCTGAATTTCAACAAGGCCGAAACCGGCAACGGTGATATCGAATACGACGTAGCCCTCGACACCACGTTCCACACCAAGGCTGCTCTCGACATCTACCAAAATCACCCCGAGCACCTGGCCATCGTATCCTTCGTCAAGAAGGTCGTGACCGAACGCCGCGCCGTCGACTTTGAATTTTAAGCAAGAAGATACAAGCTACTTAGGACGGCGCCTTGGGTGCCGACAGGATTCATCCACAGAAAACTTATGATGAAATCGATTGCATACTTACTGAAGGCCGTTGGGAAAGGTCTTGCCCCATTGCAAAATCTTGTACTTATTTCGCTTGCGGCGTGGTTTACGCACATCCTGCTCCGCGTAATGCTCCTGTTCCGAAGCAATCCCTACGGATTCCCGTTCGTATCGAAGCCGGACTGGTTCATTTTCCATGCGGTATGCATCGACTTAATGTGGATTGCGAATGCGCTCGTCGCATTCCTGATTCTTGGCGGAATCGCCCTGCGCATCGCGGGCGGTTCCAAGGGAATCGATAGCAATGGAACTGTCGGGACAAAGGGAAAAACGGTCGCAAAATTCACCACCGTTTTCTATGCGGTCTTCCACACCGTCATTCTTTTATTGACACTACTCGACAACGAAACGCAGCGGTTCCTGGGCGGGCACCTGACATTCGGTCTCGTGGACACCTACAAGGACACCTCTTCTATCATCGTGTTCTACGACTATGTGGCGAACGACCTGTCCGTACCCTACTTGCAGTTCGTCGTGCTTGCGCTGATGCTTCCGCTGACTTACGGAATCTACAAGCTACTTTGCAGATGGTATCGCCCTACCGAAGGTTTCTACATCAAGAAATCCGTCATTGCGATGCTCGTATTCTACATCGCCTCCTACTCGTATGTTTACTTTATATGGACAGGCAGTTCCCGTATGGATAAACTCCGTCCGGTTGTATCGCTGATTTACAACGACCTGTTCGCAACAAAAAGAGCCCCCGGACTTTCCGAAGCAGACTTGAGCGCCTACAAAACCGCCTATCAAAACCTGTGGCAACAAGTCGAAGGTGATTCCAACTGGACTTTCTCCGATGCCAAGGAAGGAAATGCTCTCCCGCTCTACCGTGTCCCTAGCGCAGAACTTGTGAACAGCGACAAACTTGCCGCCCAGCGCGAGATGAAGCCGAACTTCATCCTGGTCCTCATGGAATCCGAGCGGGGGCTCAACACGGGCTACATGAATCCACAAATTCAACCTAGCCCAACGCCCTTCATGGATTCACTCGCCGCCCATTCTCACGTGTGGATGCGCATGCATACGAGCGGAGTCCCCACAACAGGCGGAGTCCTTTCAACACATATCGGCATCCCCCACCATTCCCGCCTTCAGCAAGCCACCGACCTGGCCCATGTGACCCTACCGAGTTTTGTCTCGGTCCTCACCGAAAACGGCTACAGCACGCATTACATGTCGGCAGCGGACCCCGCCTGGGATAACTTGGGCGTGTGGATGGCAAAGTGGTACACCGCACAGCACTACAACCGCAATCGCGAGGATGACTCCACCTTCATGGACAATGCCATCGAATATGTGCGCGACACCCTCGCCAAAGAAGGCAAGCCCTTCCTCGCGACCCTCATGACCCGCTCCAACCATTACCCGTTCAACTTTGCGGCAGGTATGACCGACGAAGAAAAGAACCGACCGCTGCAGGAACGCATCAATGTGACCATGGGTTACGCCGACAGACAACTCGCCCGCTTTATCCGCGCCGTCGAAAACGAGGAATGGTACAAGAACACCTATGTCATCATCATGGCGGACCACGGATTCCCCCTGGGCGAAAACGGAGTTTCGACGATGAGCGGAGGCGGTTTTTCGAATATCAGCTGGATCCCGTTCTTTATTCACGGAAAAGGGCTGGACGCCGTTCGCGACACGACAACTGCAGCACAAATTGACATTGCGCCCACCATACTTGAACTTGCCGGACTTGCAGTACCGAACATTTTTATGGGACATAACTTGTTAAGAGGGGATAGCGCCGGGCTTTCCCTCGGGGCTTACTCGGGCGGATATGCGGCCATCGGGCTTAACGGCTATCGCCTTATCGCAAAGTTCCCCGCCAAGCAAGAAACTCATCTTTTCGCAGACGATGACTTGCGTCAAGAAAACGAACTCACGGGAAAACTTTCAGAAGTTGAAAGTCGCCTGTCGGGATTTCTTGACACTTTGCTCAAAATTTCAGATTACTCGCTCGAACACGGGCTTTAAATCTTAAGTGCGTTACCGGCGCTTCTGCAATTCTCCAAGAAGACGCATCCAGTTTTCCCCGATTTTACCCGGGGTGAAATCATGGGAACGCTTCCACCCGTTTTCTTGGACCTGCCTGCGGTAACCTTCGTCCTCGATCATTCTCGAAAGGGCGCTCGCCAGAGCCTCTTCGTTCTCGCACTCCACACATAAGCCTTGAGAATCGTCCTGGATGATTTCCCTCTGACGGCCCTTATAATCGCAGGCGATACAGGCTGCCCCCTGCGACATGGCTTCGATGAGAACCATACCGAAACCTTCGTAGCGGCTACTGAGAACGAATATCTCGGAATCACTGAAGAAATCCTTGATATCCAGATGGAATCCGGAAAGGACGACTCTATTTTCTAAGTGTTTTTCGGCAATAAGACCTTCCAAATACTGGCGCCCGGTTTCACCTTCGCCGGCAATTTCTACAACCCAGTCAGGATATTTTTCCTGGACTTTCGCCCATGCCTTGATGAGAATGTCAAAACCCTTGCAGTGCCAGATATTCAGACGCCCGGCAGCAAGAATTCGCTTTTTTCTGTTGACGCGGATCGATTCAGCAGGCTGCATCGAAAGGGGGTTCGGCATCACCTCCGTTCTCCGGAACTTCTTGACGACGATATCGTAGTCCGTTTTTGTCAAAACAGTAACGCAATCGTAAACGGCGTTGAAGTAGAACTTGAGAAGATACGGGAAAAGATGCCTTTGGGAATAAGGATTCTTTTCAAAGGAACTGTGGTCTGACGAAATGATGATTTTATGGAGTCCCAAGGCGGCCAGATAGGTGTAAAATGTAGAATCCGGCATTATTCCGATGATGATATCGGGATTTTCCTTTTTTATGGCTCGACGAAGGCTAAAAATCTTCAAGGGAAAATAATGACGGAAACAAGGGAGAATTTGAACGCTCTCTTCGATAGGATAAAAATCGGATATGTCGTTTCGTCCCTTGTTACTGACGAAAAAAATTGCGTGTCCCATTCGGGAAAACTGATTAGCGAGTTGTACCGCCACATTTTCCCCGCCACCGCGGGCGATTCGGTTAAGAACAATCATTATTTTCATAAAAGTAAATCTAGTAAAAACGAGTGTCCACGCCAATATTTTATATATTTTGTCTATGACTACAAAGAAATCCTTGCAAGAAAAATTTTCAGCATGGTACATTCCGCTGATCTGTAAGCATCAATTCAAAGCTCTGGCATTCTATTTCCTGCTTGCGGCACTATGTGCATTCCCCATCTTCGTTAAACCCGGCCTTCGATTGGACGCAGACCTTTCTCACTTGCTGCCCGACGAAACACCGAGCGTCATCGCCCTACAAGAATCCTACCAGCGTTTTGGTAGCACAGACCGTTTTACAATCGCCATTCAGAGCGAAGACCCTGAAATCGTGGCGGCAATGCAGGATTCCATCGAGAACTATATTCATTCCCGTTGGCAAGGCGACTTCGTCTCGACGCAAAAAGACGAAGACAACCAATTCTTCAAGGACAACGCCCTTCTTTATTTGCCCGTATTCCATTTGGAGCGCATCCGTAACAACCTGGAAGATCTTCAGTTGGAAATCGGCCGAAAGAACGGCCCACTCGTTGTAGACTTGTTAGGGGACGCTCCTGCGGAAACTACCGAAAAGAAAGAACGCATCTGGTTCGACGAAAACCTGCCGCAGGAGCTCGGCCTTCCAGACGAAGCCATTGGAGCTTTCGCCTCTTTCATTAAAAAAGCCAAGCTTGGTTCCGCACAGGACCAGAAAGATGAATGGCATCCGAAAGACCCTGTACCGGCCCACCTGAAATCACGTCTCATCGGTTGCCCGCACCCAGACAGCACGGGAAAAATCCTGTTCAACGGCGTTGTGAACGCAAAACTCATCAAGCCGTCTACGGATTACGAATTTGTCACCCACATTCTTGCACGCACGGATTCCCTACTCCAGCATTTCAACGGAAAAACTTTCGCCGTTCCCACCCGTTTCACCGTAGACGGTACATACGAAGGACTTAAGGAAGTTGACGAAGTCGCCAACGACAGTATATTCTCCTTTGGCATCAGTTTGGTTCTAATTATCCTTCTGACATCCTATTTCTTTAGAGGAATCAAGGGGCCGATTCTTGTAACCGCCTCCGTGCTGTACGCCTGCATTCCGACATTCGCTTTCACAGCCGTGTTCTACGGCAAGCTGAATCCGTTTACGGTCTTTGTGGCCTCCATCATCCTGGGAATTGGTATCGACTATTCCATCCACATGTTAGGAACCGCCCAGAAACTGCTGCGCGAGAAGGCCTCTCTGGAAGAAGTCCTTGAAGAAGCCCAAAAGCGTATGCTCAAGCCGTTTATCTTGGCAAGCTTCACCACTATCGCAGCATTCCTCACTTTGCTCGCAGCTCATTTCAAGGGATTCTACGAATTTGGCGTTGTAGCATCGGCAGGTGTTTTCTTCAGTATGCTCACATCCATCCTGGTGCTCCCTGTTTTCATCAAGTGCCTGGGAGGCATTCCCAAGGCTCCGGACAACAGTTTCTTCCCCAAAGCCTGGACAGAAGCCAAAATTTTCAAGTTCTTCAAGGTCGCCGCCATTATCGGCTTTGTTCTTGGCGCCATTTCCCTCTATTTTGCCCCGCAAGTGGATTTCGAGCACGACCTTAAGAACCTTCGCCGCGCCTCTACGGTCAAGACGGTTCAGCACAACAAGATTTCTACTAAAGTGACCCGTGCAAGCTACAAGGCCAAGACCTCTACGCCGGCCGCAGTCATGGGCTCCAAGATTTCGCAGCTTGACCGCCTCTACGACACGCTGATGTATCGCCTCAACGTGGAAAAGGATTCCATGTTGGGCAGCTTTATAACACTCAAGAGTTTCATTCCTCCCAAGGATTCGCAGGAAGCGCGTCTTGAAATCATCGAGGAAATCCGCGACCTGGTGGAGGCTCGCGTATTTGACCGAGCCGAAGGAGAAGATTCCGTCAACATTGCCAATTTAAGAAAACTGGCCATGGTCGAAAGGACCTTTGCGCCAGAAGATCTTCCCAGCTGGATTCTAGATATCGTTCGCGAAAAGGACGGATCCTACGGCAAGATTGGCTTTATCTACGGAGACTTCCCCAGCTGGGACGCAAAGGCGCTCCACCGTTTCCAGGAACGTTACGGGCACTGGAATTTTGACGGCGAAAAACTCCGCACCTTCTCGTCGCAGTTCATTCTTTCCGACGTCATTTCTTCCGTGAAAGAAGACAGCTTCAACTTGGCAATCGTAATCATTCTCGTCATTTTCGGCACACTTCTCATCTCGTTCAGAAAGCCGAAGATTTTCCTTGTAGGTTGCATTCCCTTCGGCATGGGAGTCCTTCTTACCTTAGGACTGCTCGGGTTCCTCAACGGAACATTTGAATACGGCAAGATCAGCATTTACAACGTCATCGTGATTCCCATGGCTCTGGGAATCGGCATAGACGCCACGATTCACCTGGTGACCGCCTGGAATTCCGACAAGACCATGACACTTCGCCGTTTAATGGATACAACGGCTCGAAACGTGATGGCCAGTTCCTTGACGACTATTGCCGGTTTCGTTGGATTCCTCTTTACCACCCACAAGGGATTGAAGGGAATCGGAGATCTCGCCTGCATGAGCATTTTCATTTTCCTGATTACAAGCGTTACATTCTCGATGTTCCTATGCGGCAAGATCCTTAAGAAGGAGTAGTCGCGTGAAGTTCATCGAGCTATACCGTAGCATTATGCAAGGTGTCTGGAACATCGGCTTTGTCGAAAACACCTTGGATGGAGTCATCGACGGCGAACCCTTGAAAATCAGGTGGCTGGAACATGAATGCAGGGACCGCTGGTTTGCCGACCCCTTCATTCTCGATGTTACGGACGACAAGATATACGTCTTGGTAGAAGAATACTACTACCCCCATAAACGGGGACGCCTTGCGATGCTCACGGTCGACAAAGCAAGCAACAAGCTCCTTAAAGTGGATACAATCCTGGAACTGGATTCGCATCTCAGCTTTCCAGCAATTATCCGCAGGGACGGCAAGATTCTCGTCTACCCTGAAAATTTCAAGGGTGGTGGCCTGAAACTATACGACTTGGATCTAGAAAAACCCGCCTTGGTAAACGCAAGGCCTATCAGCGATGCGCTCCTGACAGATGCAATCTATACGGAACTATTCAGCAAGAAGCAGATTTATTCTACGGAAATTCCTAATCCCAACGGTTCCACTTTAGGCGTGTACGAAACAGACGGCGCCGGAAAGTATGTCAAAGTGAAGGAATATCACTTTCCCGAAAAGATTGCCAGAAATGCCGGAGACTGGTTCGAGTACAAAGGAAAAAAATACCGCCCCGCCCAGGAAAGCAATACTGAATATGGTCACGGCATATCCTTCCAGCAAATCGAGGAAACGCCAGACGGCCTCGTATTCAAGGAATTGTGGAGAAAGTCATCTCCGCACCCGACGATGAAGGTCGCGTTCCATACATTCAACATGTACAAGGGAGTCATGGTCGTCGATTGCCGTGGCTACCGCTACAAGGTAGCTGCCGGCATAATCAACTTCTTTAGGCGCCTGTTCGTAAAAGAATAAATCAGAAAAACAACGCCCAAGGCCGCCACTCTACGGCATCATAATATCGTTGCGGAGGACGGAACGTACGGCTTTTGCCGCCCCGACAGCCCTCTTTTTCCATTCGAGGTCAGCAGTTTCTGTCGTTAGCGCATAAGGGCTTTCGCCACCAGCTGCGGCACGGTAAACATCCTCGTTTTCAAGGCCACCGACAAGCACATGGTCCCGGAATCCCAAGTAGTAGGAGTTCTGGGAAAAGAATACCGAAGGCTGTCCTGCGGGGCGTTCCTGAGTCAACAAGTCATACCCCCAAAAATGGTTCGGTTCGCGTACCTGCGCAAGGTCAAAAATCGTGGGTCCCAAATCCAGTTGCGAGGCCACATCTTCACGCACCGTAAGCCCGTTAAAGAGAGCTGAATCCGCCGAGAAAATTCCGATAAAAATCTGGGAAGCCGAAAGGCCTAGCGGTTGCGGTACTAGGTAATCCACCGAATCTACAGGGGTATCGTGGTCTCCCAAAATAAACACCACCGTGTTTTCAAAATCGGGACGGGTCGAAAGAGCTTCAAAGAATCGCCCAAGTTGCTTGTCGGTATAACGAACCGCATTACGATAACGCACCATGGCATCGTCAGGCTTTTCCGCAAAGGCTTCCGGATAGTTGTGGAACGGAATATGGGAGGAAATCGTATTGAAAACAAGCAACCAGGGGCTATCCGTCGACAGGCTTTTCAGCAGTTCCATAGCCCTATCCGCACCTAAACTATCAACAGTGCCTGCAACAGTCACCTCTTGAGGCAAGAACCAGTTCTTGCCGAAAAACTTTTCGATAAAGGGCAACGTGTGGTCAAAAATCGGGTTCGAGACCGTCATGTATTTCTTCTGGTAATTCGTCAGGTATTCCGGCCAGCCCTTAAACTTATTTGCGGCATAGAAACTGGGCACGTCGCGGTTCGGATGCGAGGGGAAACCCATATAGGTCGCCATCGTACCACGCACCGTGGGGTATCCACCACTATAGGCATTCTTGAACCAGAGTCCACCTCCAAGACTCTTTCCCGTAGAATCCTTAGCGAAATAACCTCCATTGGCCAATTTAAGGATATTGGGCGCTATGGCAGTATCGCCATCAAGCATCTTGTTAAAGACGCGTCCCTTGAGAGACTCGCCCATGATGAACACGATATTGTACGGCTTTTTCGCCTTATATCCGTGAGTCGGAGCGTTACGGTACATGGGGAAATCCAGGGCATTCTTGCGCCCCGCAACAAAATCCTCTGACAAAAACGCATCCAGGTCACCAACCAGCTCATCGGTGATTTTAGTATTGTCGTGGAAAAACTCAAAAGTTTCCACCGCCGCAATATGGAGTATCGGAGCCGTAAGCGTATGCTTGCCTAAGGTGAAACGCATTTCCACCTTCGTGTGAATCACCGGAATTTCAATCCACCCACGAGCACCCGTAAGGAACAGCACCAGGGGCGTCAGCGACAACGCCATACCGACCGCGAACATCATCAAGGGGATTTTTCTGGATTCCGGTTTCCAGGGGCCCTTGCTATTGTCGAGGACTTGCGTACGACGGCGCGCACGCAGACGAAGCGTGTACGCAACAACAAAGGCAATTCCCCCGGCAAAACAGAGTCCGACCATCGACAACCAAAGAACCGTTCCGAGTAAATCACCGCCCAGAGTCGAAATCGTGGTGGCATCGGTAATGTTCGAAATATGGAAATACGTACGCAGGAATGAATAGGAAAGACGCTGGTGCGAAAAGCGAAATACATCGTAATCCACAATCGCTACGAAGAAATACAGCGCATAGAAAACAGCTAGTCCGCGGGGCGCTCGGGCAAATCCAAAGAGGCCCGCCATGGCAAGGATGGCTCCAAACGCCATAAAAATCTGCCAAAGGGTTTTGCCTTCGAACATTTCGGACATCGAAAGTCCGAGCGGGTCGGGCAAGGTGTAGAAAAATTCCAACAGAACGCTCTGCACCAACAGGGCGACAAGCGCCAAAGCAAGGTAAGGATTTTTCAGCAAACGCACAAAGACTCCTTGAATATAAAACTAGCGAACGACTCGATTGTCCTTTCCCAGCAACGTTCCCAAAATTCTCAGCGGGAACACGAGGAACGGCATCTTCTTGTAAATCCACGCAAGCGACTTGGCGAAGGCGTAGCTGCGGATAATGTAGGCGCCTGCGGCTCCCACCTTGCGGGTCTGGAATTCAAATTCTTCCTTGGCGTGGGCAATCACATCGTCATAGTATTCGTTGATGGTAATGCTCTTGTCGGCATTGACCTTCACCGGAATGTTCTTAAGATTCGTGTAGAAATCCTTGCGCAAAATTTTCGGCAAGAACAGATCCATGCTGGCAGGCACCTTGTGGCCGCGGGTATCGATGATTCGCGAACCGAAGAAATGTAACACCTTCGCCGTCGGCAGGAACCTGTTGCCGTAAGCCAGCTGGCAGTTCCAGCCGCCAGGCATTTTCTTGGTGATGTAATTAAACTTGAAGTTCGTCTCGGCGAGGCTCGCCATATCGTAGGGGAAATTCTTGGACACGCAATAGAGCCAAAGTTCGTGCCAGGTTTCGAAGAACTTGCGGGCTTCGGGAGTGTCTGCCGCAAACATCACGCCCCCGTTAAAGATTTCGTCGTTCAGAATCGGCGAGAAGCCCATCATCTTCGCGTTATTCAAGATTTTCTTGCGGTTGATGGCCTTCGAAAGGTTAGTGTGGAAATCGAGCACCGCGTAAATGCCGCCCTTCCAGTCTTCGGGAATCGAAAGGTCTCCCACAATCGCGATGTCGGAATCCATATACAGGAAATCACCGTCAACCACGTTGCGCATCACCGTCTTCAAGTAGCGCGACCGCAACATCGGTGTGAATTTTTCATCAAGAGTCAACACCTTGAGTTCATCCACAGCGTCCTTCAAAACTGCGCGCGGGCCAACCAAGGTTTCCGCCGTCTTGTCGTCGGTCAGGAGAGTCACGAACGCGCCAGGGTTATGCACACGCAGCGAGGCGATTGCCACCAGCGTCTGTTCGCAGAAAAAATCCTTCGGGGAACTGGTCAGAACAAAAAGGTATTTGGTCATTTTTTCTTCCATGATTCTTTTTTCCCGATAAGCCCCTGCATCCAAAAAGTCAAAAGGAGCCCCATCAAGACAACAACATAAAAGATACTTTTTACAAGTAACGACGGGAAATAAACAAAATTAATTACATAATTAACGGCAACCAGCAACAGAATCCAAACGCCCTGCACGCAAAGGTTTCTCTGATAAGGCCAATATCCCATTTTTTTCAAATACAGGTTCATCCAGATGCACTGCATAATCTGATACGACATCGAAGATAACGCCGCACCCGCAATACCGAAAATAGGAATACAAATCCGGTTCATTACAACCGCCATCGCCAACGCGAACACGTTCATCAGCAACATAAACTTGCTTTTCCCCAGTCCATTGATAATGGAGCCCGAAAGGCCAAAGAATCCGTTAATCAGGTTTCCGGTAATCAAAATTCCAAGGGTCGCCACGGGATTTTCTTTCGTCACGAAAGCCTTACCGGCAATCATCATGGTCTGCTCGGGGAACAGTACGATGAAAAAGCCGATGGTCAGCTGGATCAAAGTAACCATCGAAACGCAGTAGCTAAAGACTGGTTTCAAGTCCGTTTTTAAACGTTCCCCCGACATTCCCGCCACAACAGGCTGCAGAATGGGATTGTAGCTCTGCCTGATAGTCTTTAGTCCATTCGAAATCGTCACCATGACAGCATAAATACCCGCAGTTTCGGGTCCCAGCAAGGCAAGTACCATCCACAAGTCCACGCGAAGCAGGAATGTGGACACCGCTTCCGAAAAGCCCAACGGGAGCGAAAAGGAGAGCAACTCCCGAGGAACCCGTTTCTTGATAAACCATTTGATTTGAGGGAACTGCCGATTAATCAAGACGAAATAAATGATCACCCCCAACAAATTGGCCACAAAGAAACCAACGGGCAGGGCAAATTTATCTTGAAAGCCTGCAAAGTACAGGACAACCGCAATAAACGGCGCCAAGGCCATAATGGCAAAATCGTTTATAAAAATTTTATACTGCGGATGACGATTGCCTTCGGACGCTCCGGCGAACATATTGAGCATGGTATAGGGAATCACCGAAAGCGCATACAAGGATATTTCGGCAGACGACAGCATCGCAAGCCCCGAGGAAATCGTCTGAAGATTGAAAAAGGAACCGACCCAGAGTACAACCGAGAACAGGCTCGCAATAAAGACCGCCACCCAAAACGACTCCACCAATCCCTCGTGCAGGGGGCGCCCGCAGACATTGTTTTGGGGCAGATACCGGTGCAGCCCCTTGTCAAGTCCCAGAACGGCAACACGACACAAAGTCAGTACAAAAAGTTGTGTAGAGACGTAAGTTCCAAAAATTTCCTTTCCAAAAACACGCGCGACAACAATCATCAGCACAGGGCCGGCAACCTTAAGAAGCGTGCCGACAATAGTAAACACCGTGCTTTTTACGAGAAATTTCTGGTCATTTTGAATTGAACTAGAAGGCATTATACTAATTTAAAAAATTTTCACGAAGCCATTGGTTTACTTCGTACCGGCAAACAAGCGATTCATCAATCTTTTTATAAGGGAGCGCCATAAATTCGTCCAACCCGCTCAAATCATCATCCTCGATCACGTAGATATTCGCAGGGTCGTAAAAATCAAAATTCTTGACTGTAGGACAATTCGTAATCAGCTTTTTCTCCAGGAACAAGGCGTCAAACGGTCTCAGCGTCAACCCCTGCTGTTCCGGCGACATCACATCTACGATGCATTTCGATTGCGCAGACAAATTTATATTCTCGTAATTCGATACATAATCTGCCTTGCTTTCCACAAGCTTAAAATGAGTGGAATAACCTCTCGCCTGCAGGCATTTTTCTAGGCTCTCTATAAACGAACGGCGATCCTTCGGAGCCCCTATAAAATAGAAGTCCCACTTTACCTTTTGCTGGACAGGCAACCTGCGGTTCACATTTCGGATTCGCGACAACCCGTATTTTTGCGCATCGGCCGGATCAAACGTAAAAAAAGCGAAGCCCCTGGACTTCAAATAATCCAGCTGCCG
The DNA here is from genome assembly GCF_946062555.1 of uncultured Fibrobacter sp. Taxonomy (GTDB): domain Bacteria; phylum Fibrobacterota; class Fibrobacteria; order Fibrobacterales; family Fibrobacteraceae; genus Fibrobacter. Next base: position 29,354 of record NZ_CAMGVQ010000009.1, on the reverse strand, counting down.
CTTTAAATAATCACAGTCATCACTCCAACGGGAAAGCGGATTCCAGAAAAAGACATTCCTTGATTTATCCTTTCCCAGCATACGGTTTAGCATGCGGTATTCTTCAAAATAGCAACAGTCCCAAAACAGCACCTTGTCAGCGGATTTTTTCAGAGCTTCACGGGTTTGATCCGTATAACGGAAATAGTACGCCAGCCCATAAAGGCGCAAAGCGAGAAAGATTCCGTACAAGGCGTAACTCAGGCGATCTTTTTTGAGTTCAAGCGCAATCACCTGCGCGTCACGCAAATTCACGCCATCAACCACAAACGCGGCCGCCCGGAATTTCCGTCTGTAAAGAATAGACAACTTAGGCATCTATTTTTCCCGGGCAAATCCGTTTTTTAGGCAATGCAGAATCTTGAAAAGGCGCGGAAACTGGCGATAAATAAAGAACAGCGGGAATTTTGCAGATACATCGAGCTTTTCCGGAGCCCCAACAAACGCCGTCCTTGCGTTATAGACAATCTGGAGTTTTTCTTCGTTCACCTTCTGTTCTTCCTTGATCTGCATGAAGAAATCCTTTCTCATCAGCGGGTGCGGTTCCCTTTTCCCATCAATTCCCGAACCGAAAAAATGAACAATCTTGGCCGAACAGAGTATCGGGTAAATATCCTTGACGCGATGCAAGTGATTATAGGCCTCGCGAACTTGGCAATTCCATTCTCCCGGCAGTTCCTTCATCGGAAAACCGAGCAACTGGTTTGTCTCGTTAAGGGAAATCTGATCCGTGTAAACGCCCTTCGTGTTGCAATATTGGTACAACTCGTGCCATTTGTTGAAGAATTCCCTGGCCTTGGCCGTATCGCGGGCAAAGATAACCCCTCCATTGAAAAACACTTCCGCCAGCGAAAGCGAAAATCCAAGAATGCGCTTGTTCCTGTTGTCGCCTTTATGCTTGATATGGTAAGGGTCGTTTTTATGGGAATGCAAATCAGGAATGCCGCCGACATCGCAAGAGTCATCGACTTCAACTTCCAACTTGTCAACGAAAGCCGTGTCTCCGTCAAGATAAAGAAAATCGCCTTCGAGCAGATTTCTCATGTTCGTCTTTAGCAAGCGCGACCGGGCCAAGCCTCCGATTTTTTCGTCAAACATGATGACCTTGTATTCGTTTACCAGGTCCTTGATTCCGGCACGGAACCCGACCAGGCTTTTGTCGGTCTTGTCATCGACCAATAGCGATACAAAAGCGTCGGGATTGTAATGGCGAAGGGATATCACGGAAACAAGAGTTTGTTCACAATAGATATCTTTCTCGTTACTCACCAGAATATACAAGAACTTCACCATAAGACTTTCCTTCTTTTACAAAACTTGTTTAAAATTTAGAAATTCTTGCTTCGAAAAACACAACCTCCCCTAGAGGTCGAGTCGAAGTATCCCGCAACAAAAAATCACAAAAAAATCATCCGCATTGTCCATTCCATACTTTTTTTTCTAAATTATCGGCATATGGTTCAATTTAGTCAGACTTCATGGCAGGAATACACTCTAGCGAACATGCTCGAGACGATGCGATATGCACCCATGAACGTGACTATCGAAAAGAATCCCGTCATCCATTACACGCTGCCCAAGGCACTCGAAGCGGGCGAAATCGTCCGTTACGCGGTCGTTGTCGGATTCAGGAAAATCAGCTGGACCGGAAAGATCAGCTCCATCAACAACGGAAAGATCTTGGTGAGGCTTGACAAGGGCCCCTTCCGCGGATTTAACGCCAGCCACGAATTCACCGACGAAGGCAACCTGACCGGTTGCTACGATGAATTCTCTTTCCAGGGTTTTAGCGATTTCCCCGAAGAAACGTTTGCCAAGGTAATGGCAAGCGCCTCCATTGTTTACGCCGTCGCAAGCCGCAAGGATACGCGTGATGCACTTCTTGCGATCGAAAGCAAGAAGCAGACTCAAGGATTTTCCGCTATCCATCAATCCGCAACCGCCGGATAAGGTTGTCCATGTACAAAGACCTGGAACAGGCACTGCTCGACTTGGAAAAAGCAGGCATGCTCAAGCGTGTCTACCAAGAGGTGGACCCGTTCCTGGAAATGGCCGAAATGGCCCGACAGGCATTCGAAAATCACGGTCCTGCACTCCTTTTTGAACATGTCAAGGGGAGCCCCTTCCGTGCCGCATGCAACATCTTCGGAACGCAGGAACGGCTTGATTTTTTGTTCCGCAAGACCCTTGCCGGGACACAGACAGCGGTTCTTTTCAAGTCAAATCCTGTCGAATTCTTTAAACATGCCCGTCCGATAGCCCTTTGTCGGGCAGCCCTAACGGGGCTCCATTCGCTTCCCCATAAAAGCGGAAGCATCGGGAACTTTAGAGAGTGCAAACTTTCGGATTTACCGCAGATAGTCTGCTGGCCCCACGACGGAGGCGCCTTCCTTACGCTCCCGCAGGTGGCAACGCGTCCGGCAGAAGATGCAAGCGTCATGACCACAAATCTGGGAATGTACCGCGTACAGATATCCGGAAACGACTACGCCTCAAACGAATGCGGTCTACATTACCAAATCAAGCGGGACATCGCCAGGCACCACCAGAAGGCTATAGAAGAAGGGCGCCCCCTCAAGGTGAGCATCTTTATCGGAGGCCCCCCGGCCCATACGGTTGCCGCGGTCATGCCCATGCCCGAAAACTTGAGTGAGCTCCTTTTCGCGGGAATGCTCGGCGGGCACCGATTCCGATACTTTATCCACAACGGTCACCTCGTTTCCAGCGACGCGGACTTTTGCATTCTCGGCGAAGTCCAGCCCGACTTGAAACCGGAAGGACCTTTCGGCGACCACATCGGCTACTATTCGGACAAGCATCTTTTCCCTTACTTAAAGGTGGAAAAAGTTCTCTGCAAGAAGAACGCGATCTACCCCTTCACGGTTGTCGGGCGCCCCCCGCAGGAAGACACCCTGTTCGGAAATTTCATCCACCAGGTGACCAAGCCGATGGTGCCCGCCTCGATTCCCGGCCTCGCGGCACTCCACGCCGTTGACGAAGCTGGCGTGCATCCTTTATGTCTCGCCCTGGCTCATGAGCGATTCCTGCCCTACATAAAACCCGAAGAACGCGAGCCGCTCGAATTGCTTAAAACGGCGAACGCCATTCTGGGATTCAACCAGGCAAGTCTCAGCAAGTACTTGCTGATTGCAGCCGCCGAAGATTTCGCCGACAGCGAGGGCAAGCCCTCCCCGACGGAGATCGTACGCGATGTGGAAGGGTTCTTCAAGCATGTGCTGGAGCGGGTCAACTTTTCCCGCGACCTGCATTTTGAGACCTGCACCAGCATCGACACGCTCGACTACACCGGCGGCAGGCTCAATCACGGTTCCAAGCTCACGATCGCCGCGGCGGGCCCTGTACGCAGAAACCTGCGACACGACCCGCAGGACATTCAAGCCCTCCGCGAAGCACTTTCACCGGTGGGAATCGCCGGTGCGGCGAGCCCCATGCCAGGCGTCATCATGCTGCAAGGGCCCGCCTACGACGCCACTAGCCGCGACATCCTCTTCCATCAAATCACCGAAGCACTCGGCCGCTGGCCTTTCCGCGAAAACTACCCGTGGATTACCCTGGTCGATTCAGCAACAGACACATTCCCAAGCGGAGCCACCCAAAGTACCCTACGTGATTTCCTGTGGTTCACCTTCACGCGCTCGGACCCTGCCAAGGATGTATTCGGCTACAATGAGCGCACATGCGAAAAACACTGGAAATGCGACGCCCCGATAATAATTGACGCCCGCATCAAGCCGCACCACCAAAAAGCATTGACACTCCCCGATGACATCCGCAACCGAGCAAGGCAAATTCTTATAGAAGAAAATATCTTTCCGGAGTATCGATGAAAAAGAGCGTCCTCGCCATTCTTCTATTTCTGCTCTGTTCCACTACGACCGCCATTGCGCAGCATGCCTGCGGTACGGCGCAAGTTCTCCGCAACCTTCTGGAACAAAGAAATGGTTCGCCCATCAAGGAGCTTGTTTCAAAGCCCACCCTGGCATTAACCTCCAGCGACGCCTGCACGATTGAAGACTACTACGACGAAATCCTGACGCAAACATCGGAACACTTCCAGATTTTCTACACCCTCGACGGACCGCATAAGGCCACCCAGGAATACATTGATTCGCTCTCCAAGCACCTCGAGTACGCATGGAATTTTCACGTCAAGAAAACGGGAATGCTTCCACCCCTAGGAATAAGCAAGAGTTTCCATTACCAACAGGATGTCTTTCCCGGTCTCTATCCCGTTGAAGTCTTAGATATCGATCTCATTCGCGACTCCAAATCTTTATTCGGAGCAAACGGTGCATGCCACGGTTGCTACGGCTTGACGATTCCTTTCGATTCCACCCAAAGCACCCTTATCATCGACAACGATTTTCGCTGTACACCTCGAAGCAATGCCACCAAGGCCTCAGTCCACTACAACGGCAAGGAATGTTTTTACGAAGAAGCTACACAGGACTTGACGAATTCAGCTCACGGCTACTCCTACTCCACCGAATGGAACCAGGGACTTCGCGTTACGGCGGCACACGAACTCTATCACGCCATCCAGCTCCGTTTCCTCGATTTTCAGAAACTTTATAAAATACCTTTCTGGTTTGAAGCATCCGCAATGGGAATCGAAGAAGTCGTAGCTCCCGATGTCGATGACTACTTCAACTACCTTTCGAAATTTTCCAACTCCATCGGAATCTCTTTCGACAACCTGAGCGAAGACTACGGTCCCGGACTTTTTTTCATGTATCTCTACAAATTTGTCGACAAAGGCTTCGACAAATCAATCTGGGAAAGTTTTTCTAGCGAACCCAGCAAACCGTTCCAGCACCACCTCGCAAAATACACGAAAAAACATAAGCTCTCCGCGGACTCCCTTTTCCACAGCTTCGCCGTGAAACTTTCATTTACCGGGAGTCGCGCTCCCCTCGTAGATTCCAACTTCTGGATAAATAACGACCAGCCGCGATGGCCCGAATTCAAGACCGTTGAACAAGCTGGTGATTTCGAGCCGTATTCGCTAAACGAACTCTCATACCGATTCTATTCCAACGGAAAGCCCGATCTTTCCAAATTTACAGGAAAATCCTCGGCGGTTTCCATCAGCGACAACCGATATTCCCTCCGATTTCTGCCCAATACAAACAGCGTTGATTCCGTCTACATAGAATCTACAAGTTCCTCCGCCGATTCCATCATTTGGATTCTGAGCAGGTTTACCGAAGTAGATCCGATTCCTACTGTTTTCAAGGATTCCACACTTCGCGCTTTCCCTACGCCATGGCGTCACGGCCACCTGTGCTTTACGCCGCTTCCGCAAGACAAAGAATACATCGAAATCCGCAACCGCCGTGGAAACCTCGTTGAAAAAATCAAGTACGACAACTACACGCTTTGCCTTGACGAGAATAAGGTAAAATCGCTTATGGTTCCAGGAGTCTATCGATTCAGGGCCGGCAATAGCGGCAAACTGAAAGATTTTATCGTCATTTACTAGGCGCAAACCCATCGGTGCCATAAGGCCGAAAGTAGGCAAGATTGTTACAACCAGCTGAAGATACTATTCGTCTTCTCTAGTTTCGGCAAAACAGAATGTGCCGCCGGTTTGTCCGTGTTCTTGAGAATAGCCTTGCAGGCTTCCGCGAATAACGTATGGCCATTATTGTAATGGTCGTCCAGGCGACGGCGAGCATAGCCATCCGCCGAATGGTTGTGAATCATGAAAGCCCAGTCCGAAGACTGGAACAACATCAGTTCGCGTTTCATCTGCTTGATGTAGCGAGTCAAAAGCTTTCCGCGCAGCGAACTTTCGCCCATCTTTTGACGGATAGAAATCAAGTGGTCAATCATCGCTCGCAGACGATAGGACTGCGGATAATACTTATCGGTTTCACCGTTAATCCACACGGAGCCGAAACCGCCTTCGCCCCAGCTGGAAAAAGCCGGTTCATGCGATTCGGGATCTGCCGACGAAGTCATGATTTCGTCGGCACCGGCAAATTCAATGACCGACGAAGATGCCGCGCGTTCCAGCATTGCCTCAAGGAAAAGGGGACCTTCAAACCACCAGTGTCCAAAAAGTTCAGCATCGTAGGGGCAAAGCATTGCCGCCCTGTTGCCCTCCATGTTCACGAGCAGCTCCGAGATGGTCGTTTCGCGGTTCACCACGAAGAGGCGCGCATGGTCTTCGGCCAGGCGCATCGCATTCCAGGGGCGATAAATTTCCTTATGTTCGCCACCGGTAATGCGGTTATACTTAAAGCCCGAATCAATCGGCGTATCGCCCGCGAAGAAGTATTCGCCCAGGTAATCGCGCGGGCGATCTTTCGCGATATCGGTGAAAAATTCGCGGTACTCGGGGTGGCCCGGATAACCCGTGCGGCGACTCCACACTTCCATGGAACTTTTCTGTTCACGCCCCATGCAATAAAGCCCCTGCGTGGTACGCAACGGTGTGAAAACACCGTACTTGGGCGTAGGTGTCGCCAGGAGAACCCCGTGCGTTTCGAGGAAGAAATAATGCAGGCCGAATTCGGCGAGGAACTTGTCGAGTCCCGGAAAATACCCACATTCGGGAAGCCACACGCCCTGGGGCTTACGTCCAAAGGCCCGTTCAAAGCAACGCACCGTCACATCTAGCTGCATCCGGATCGATGCCGGATCGCTTTGGTAAGCCGGCAGGAACGGGTGCGTTCCCACGCACGTGAGCAAATTCAGCTTGCCCGCCTTTTCAAGTTCCAGAAATTCCGCGAGCAAATTACGATGCAGGCGATTTTCCCACAAATCGATCAACGTTTGCTGGCGAGAAAGATAAAATCGAGAAAGCTGCTCCAGCTCCGTTCCGGCATTGCGAGCCACTTCCTTTTCAATCAGTTCGAGTTGCTTTTTCAGGTGCTCCGAGAACTTTTCGATCAGGCTCCCATCTGAAAGCATCTCAATCAAAGGAGGAGAGACACTCAGATTGAGCGTCCCGGGAACACCCTTTTCCAAAAGACGCCGCATCGCCTGCACCAGAGGCAGGTATGTTTCGGCAATAGCTTCAAACAGCCAGTTCTCTTCGAAAAAGCGCTCAAATTCCGGATGCCGCACAAAAGGCAGGTGTGCATGCATCAGGAACAGTATTTTTCCGGGAGCTCCCATTGAGTTCAATTACTCCGTGCGCTTCACCACGATCGGCACGATCGTCGTCGGGAAATCGCCATCCTTGTCGGTAGCGAACACGGGAATAATCTTCGTAGAATCCGGCAAGTCTTCTTCAAAGCTGAAGGTTCCATCCGGGTTCAGCGGGAACGGTTCACCACGCACCTGGAGGTGTGCGTCCGGACGGGTTCCGCCATAAACGATCAAGCGAGTCTTCACCCACAGGAAGAAATCCTTGCCGTAGTTCACAGAATCCTTGGAAACTTCGATGTTGTTGGACTGCAAGGCAGCGCTGGACAATGCACCGGAGAACATGGATTCAGAAGAACTGCCGAAGTTTCCACCGAGGCTCTTGAGCCAAGATTCTGCGGTCTGGCTCGAGAATCCGGAACTCATGAAGTTACCGAGCGTATTGCCGCCGAGAGACGCCTTTGCAAAGGCGTCATTCTCAGCAGGTGCGGCAGCGGACTTGTCAAAAGTCATCACCGGAGTAGATTCAACGATGGGCATGAAATTCTTGCCGGACACGGCGCCAAGAACGGCTACGCAGGACTTACCAGCCGTATTTTCGACATACCAGCTACGGGCATTGGCAGGCACTTCGATATCGCGGAACTTGCGCTTCTTCCCGCGCTGCACCGTAAGGTCATCAGCAATGTCGAACAGACGAAGAACGATTTTCCCCCTACCCTTCTTCGCTTCGTTAATGCGGTTTTCAGATACTTCCCAGAAGGCATGCATCCAGTTCGGGTCCTTCTGCATGAGCACCAGGTATTCGGCATCAAAGGACTGCGCCATCTTGGCGACTTCCTTTTCGGAAGCCTTTTTAGCGGCAGACGCCTTGGTTACCGGAGCGGTCGAGGCAGTCTTTGTCGCCTTCGTTGCAGTTTTCGTAGCAGAAGCCTTAGTAGCAGCCTTCGTCGCGGTCTTCTTTGCGGCAACGGCCTTAACCTCTTCCACGACACGCTTCTTGGCAGACACAGCCTTTTCGGCCGTGGCGGAAGCCTTGGCAACCGCAGCCTTCTTCACCTTAGAGACAGCCTTCACGGCCTTTTCTTCTGCTTCCTTCATCGACTTGAGCGTCGCGGACTTCGATGCGGTCTTCTTTTCGGCGGCCTTCGTCACCTTCTTGACCTTATCCGCGGCTTTTTCAGCAATTTCCTTTACAGCCACTTTGATCTTGGACTTTGCGTCCGTTTCTTTTTTTATAGCCATACTAGGCCTCCTTCGTTAAAAAACTACCGGCGTTCCATTCCCCATGTGGCGATTCCAGTCAGGCCGATTCTGAGCCCAATGAACATTTCTTCCCACTGATGATCGGTATCCGCAAAACGTTTTCCACCCTGGACAGCAACATCAAGAGACGTTCCCTTTCGTCCAAGCGGAAAACCGCCACCCAAAGAACCACCCACCTCGTAGACATCCTTGATATACCAACTATGGAACCAGGCTCCCACGCGGTAATTAATCCTGGTCAAGTACGAATCGTAGAAAAGCGGACTGCCATCGCACTGATAACCCACAGAGACCAACACATCCTTCTGGGTTTCAGTCGCCTCGGGAATATTCCATCCGCCGGCGATGTTCTTGACATCGTCATCCCAAACGCGCCAGGTCAAATCAAGCATCACGTTATGACGTTTCGCCAAGCGGTAATTGATACCGGTTGCGAGAAGAGCAGGCACATCGATTTCACGAGTATAACGAGTCGAGGTCAGCGTATCCAATTCGCTAAACCTTAAGTTGTAATCCAAGGTATTTTCGAGAGTATACCCCGTCGTATAAGAGAAGAAGAACGAAGCGAGCTTGCCGCGGTACTGGAGAGCTCCCGTGTAGTATGCCGGATGATCCTTGATTTCCCAAGTTCCGTCGACATAATCCGAAATTCTGTAATTACCACCCGCCCAGGCATCGTCTTCATCTAGGCCGGACTTGTCTGCACCTAGAGTCATAGAACGGGAGGTATTTCCCATGACCACGTGGGCGGAAGCACCCAGCGAGAACGAACGCAAAATCGGAAGGCGAACCGCATAAGTCGGGACCAGTTCATACACACTTCCCTTGTATTCGATTTCGACCTTCGAACTATTAGCGGTATAGTCTTCCTTCAAAGACGAGGCATAATGCTGCCACAGGGAGACACCCATCGTTCCCCAATCCGACATCGGGAAGGACAAATTGAACGAGGGCAAAGACAGGCTGTTCAGCGTATAGTGAGAACCGTCTTTTCTCGCCTCGGTCATTTCCATGGCGAAATTCAAATTGAAAACAACCTTTGTATCAAAGGCAAATCGAGCCGGGTTGACTAAAGAAAGACCTTCCGCATCGCCCGTCTTCGCATTACCCGAAAAACCGCGACCGGCAGCCGAAGCCGTTCCGCCCTGCACCTGTTCTTCGCCCAAGGCTTCCATTCCAATCATGGAACCGAAAGAGAAACCCGCCAAAGCACACAAAGCAACTAAAAACTTTTTCATTACTTATCCCCCCGCTTGGACGCCAACCAAAGCTTGAGCGTCACAGGATTTTCCATCGCCTTCGAAAAGTCGTAGCGGGCATAATCGAAATAACTCAGGCGAAGATAGCTCGTATCTCCATCTGCAGTCCTATAGGTCGCATAAGTCGTATCCTTCTCCTGCAAGAAGGGGTACCCCATACGCATAATGAACTTCATGGAACGTCCATCGCTCGCCTTGTTGATAAAGTCTCGGGCACCTTCAGTCAACTGCAGTGTCAGGGAGTCGCCCTCATGGAAAATCAGGTTCGGGTGTCCCGATTCCAGAATGACCTCGTTATTGAGCAGGTAGCTTTCCATTCTTCTGATTTTCTTGTCGGCGCTATCGACATAGGAACCAGCGACAACCTGAATTGGCAGTCCCAATTCACTTTCGCCCTGAGAATCGTCGCGCGACATCGTCAACTGCGCAAGGATGACCGTCTGACGCACATCGTTCTTGTCGCCATCGCTGTAAGGGAATTCATCTCCATAGAATTCGGAGAGGGCCTTCAAGATCGGTTCCGACGGGAGTTCCACCACCAGGGAATCGAACACACCGCCATGCAACACCAGGCATTCCTTGCATTCTTCCTCGTTCTTCACGACATTCGCCATACGGAACGGGGTCGGGGCCGGATTCAGGAAATTCAGCGAATCCGCATAAGGAGCGAAAATAGGCGGATAATTGCTGGCATCACCGTAGAAACGATACAGGTGCTTAGCTTCGGGAGCGGACAGACGGAGCTGCAAGTGGATTGCCCCGCGAGCCTTCTTCAGATCTTCAAGCAAGGCGGCAGGCAGGTCCATACGGATCGAGGTGTCCCCCGCCGCATGATTCACGGCGTACACCGTATCTGCGGAACCATCCGCAGTCCACGTTTCAAGGCTCCGGTACCAGGTCGTATCCGCCACCTTGGATATGCTGTCCAGGAACTTCTTTCCAGATCCCATATCCAATTTCCAGCTAAGATTCAGCTTCAGGTCTTCTTCGACCGGCAGGGAATCAGACGGATAATTTTCGGAAGTATAAAGAGGGCGCAACCAGAACAACGAAAGGTATGCCCCGGCCGTATCCGATTCGGAAAGGCTCTTCATAAAGCCGGAATCCGGCATAAAGGCGATATCCAGCACCAAATCATGGCTCAAGCTCGCCGTGTGTCCGAGCACAGCCTGGTAATCTGCCGAGGTCGGGAACGTATCCAGGAATACCTCAGCCGAGGCAATCGACAAATCCGGGATGTTCAGAGTCTGCACCTTATAGCTACTTGGCATCCCCTGATCCGAAAGCCAGTTCGACAAACCATCTTCGTCTGATTCAAAAATACAGGCCGTCAAGGCAAACGCCATAAACGCAACCAGGCCCAATAAAACAATCTTTTTATTTTTCACTCATTACTCCGAGTATATTCTTCTAATTCCGTGGATAATATAGAAAACTACATCTTTCAAAATATGAATTTTCCTATATTTGTGCCGTAAAAACTAGAGGATATTATGGCTCAATTCAATGCCCATTTTAGGAACATCAATGGGGACGATACCTACCCGCTGACCGACATCATTTACCGCAGCAAAGTGGACGGAAGCCTGCTCGAAGTCGAACATGACCGTGCAGCCCTTGCCGAGAAGAGCCCCGAAGAATGGAAGAAGCTCTTTGCCGAACGCCGCATGAGCTTTGAACCCGCCGACATGAGCGGTATCTGGAGCAAGCGCGAAATGGTGCTCCCCGACATGCCCCTCGAAGACATCGTGACCATGCGCGAAGGCTGGAGCCCGCTCTTTGACGCGGCCCCGCTGGCCAAGGAAATGGGCATCAAGAGCCTGAAGGTGAAGCTTTGCGGCAACTCCCACACGGGCAGCTTCAAGGACCTCGGCATGACGGTCCTCGTAAGCCAGGTGAACCACATCATCAAGAAGGGTATTCACGAAATCGACGCCGTGGCTTGCGCCTCTACCGGCGACACCTCCGCAGCCCTCAGCGCCTACTGCGCGAAGGCCGGCATTCCGAGCATCGTATTCTTGCCCGCCGGGAAGACCAGCGTCGCCCAGCTGATTCAGCCGATTTCTAACGGCAGCATCGTCTTGGCCCTCGATACCGACTTTGACGGTTGCATGAAGATTGTGCAGCAGGTCACCGCCGACAACCGCATCTACCTCGCGAACTCCATGAACAGCCTCCGCGTAGAAGGCCAGAAGACGATTTCTCCGGAAATCTGCCAGGAAATGGGCTGGAAGGTGCCCGATACCGTGATTATCCCGGGCGGAAACCTCGGCAACGTGAGCGCACTTGCGAAGGGTTTCGAAGACTGCAAGGCCATGGGCCTCATCGACCGCATCCCGCGCATCATTGTCGCCCAAGCCGAGAACGCGAACCCGTTCTACCAGGCTTACGAACGCGGCTTCGACAAGCTGGTCCCCATGCAGGCGAAGAAGACGCTCGCCTCTGCCATCCAGATCGGCAACCCGGTCAGCTACCCGAAGGCCGTGCGCGCCATCCAGAAGACAAACGGCATGGTCGTGAGCGTTACCGAAGAAGAACTGGCGAACGCCGCCCACCGCGGCGACCGCATCGGTCTCTACTGCTGCCCGCACACGGGTGTCGCCCTCGGCGCCCTCGAAAAGCTCGTCGCCGCAGGTAAGATTGACAAGGAAGAGAACGTGGTTGTGATCAGCACGGCACACGGCCTCAAGTTCACCGAATTCAAGGTCGGCTACCACGAAAAGAAGCTCGAAAACATCTGCTCCAAGTTCGCGAACCCCGTGTTCAAGGCGACCGCAGACCTCGGCGCCGTCATGGACATCTTGAAGAAAGAGATGGCTGAAAGACGTCGCTAATGCGACTGCATTAAATTCATTTCAGAAAAGCTCCGCGCTGCGGAGCCTTTTTTGCATGCAGCCAAACCGTCCGTTGATTGGAAAAAAAACTAACTCGCAAGGCGAGTGAATCGGCAATGCTTGCATTGCCATTTCCGAGCCGTTATAAAAAGACTTGTTCGCAAGCCGTCCCTTTTTAGATTCTTGAAAAAGACTAATTCGTAAGGCAAGAGTCGCGGACAAGCCAAAGGCTTGTACATGACCGAGCCCCAGAACAGGCGTAGAAAAAGGCGAGCGCAGCGGCGGCAAACAAGTTTGCCGACATTGCCGAGCCGAAGAGTTAGCTTTATTTTTGCGGCCTTGAGTCTTTTGGAAAAAGACCGGTTCCCAAGGCGAGAGAAGCGGCAATGCTTGCATTGCCATTTCCGAGCCGCTGAACCGGCTTTGCTTTGTGACGTCAAGTCACAAAGCAAAGAAAGGCCCCTCTAACGAGGAGCCTTTCCTAAGAAGGAGAAAATATGAATCGGCATGTGGAACCTTGAACCTACCAGGAGGGGAGCAATGATAGTGTCGTTTCAGGATTTACCCTTCTACCGTTTCACAATTCCAAATATATCCTTTTATTTCGAACTGAGAACTACCAAATTGCTTATTTTCTTGATCCGCAACAATTACATTCGTTTCGCAAGTAAACTAACATTTACTCTTCGTGGAAGATGATCTTGCACTTCGGAACAAAACGGAATCCACCACGACGGTGACGTTCGATTTCGAAATACTTCTTCACGCCTTCGGACGGATGTTCCGGGTCGTCAGAGCCGTTGATATGAGCAATGACGCGGTTCAAGCGGCTTTCGAAGTTCGGACGAAGCGGATCCATGCAAATGGAAGAATCGCGCTTGAATTCGCGGTTTTCAAATTCTTCACGGCCCGTAGCGCTGTACTCGCGAAGCAGGTTGCGCAGGATTCGTGCTGGCACGTTACGCATCAGGTGCTTACTGTTCACTGAAATAGAATCATCACTCTTGTAGTAGATGACCGTCACGGAGTCGTTCATCGCTTCGAGGAGCTGTTCCTGAGCCTTCTGGATCGGTTCCCAGGAATCGAATTCCTGCTTCACGACGGCGCTCATGAGCTTGTTGAACGGCTCCGGAGCGACAACGTTTGCCTTATAATCAAAGTAGACCACGCTAGCCGGTGCGCCGTAATAGCAACCCTTATGAATCAGCACGGCACCCACCTTTTCGTCGACCACATCTTCGGTGGCACGGATGCAGGCCATCTTGCGTTCGGCGTCGAACTCCCAGTCAAGGCCATATTCGTCAAGGCAATCGCCGAAGGTCATATACTTACCGACCTGACGGCCATTCACATAGACACAACCATCATCGCGTACTTCAGCCGTTGCACGGTTTTCGAGAGCTTCGGCAAAAGAGGTCTGGCTGGCCTTGTATTCGATCAATTCGTAGCGAGGGGTATTCAGGAAAATGGGACCCAACTGCACCAGGCCGTTGAACCAGCGCATGGGGTTCGTGATCAAAAGACCCGGAGAATCAAAACGATAGGTGAAGTATTCCTTACGGTTACCATCTACCAGATCACGGCGGAGGAACTTCGAGTTCGTAAGCAAGGGATAGCGCTTCGGAATAATGTCAAGGCAGAGCTGACGGACATCTCCGGTCGCATAGAACTGCGATACATAGGGCAGGTAGGAGCGCAACACGCTACGAGCAGGGACTGCCTCGAACGACGCACAGCGGTCTATAATATTTTGAACAAAGGTATCCGGGTTCTCGCCCCTTTCATAGAGCCAGTTCACCACATTGTTCATAATCAATCGGTGAATGCCTTCATCTACAGACAAATCTTCGAAATAGATGTCATTAAGAACCTTGACCGTAAAACGCGGATCGCGTTTGATGAGAGTCAAAATATCCTTGACGGGATACCTAATGAGTAACTCGATATGAGTCAGCTGTAAGAATAGGTTTGAAAGCACGTTTTACCTCACACTATTGAATGGTTATTCCTAACAACCACTCACCCATTTGTTTAATTAATTTAGTAAAAAAAATACGTAATCTTACCCTAAAAGGCTATATTTAGGTCATGAAATCAGCCGAAATACACATTTTATCCGATGAAATCATCAATAAAATCGCCGCAGGAGAGGTCATAGAGCGCCCAGCCTCTGCAGTAAAGGAGCTGATCGAAAACGCAATTGACGCTGGAGCCACCCGTATACAAGTTTCCATAGAACAGGGAGGCAAGAAAAAAATCCAGGTTACGGACAACGGAAAAGGAATGAATTCCGCCGATTTGGACCTGTGTTATTTGCGGCACACGACATCCAAACTATCTAATGCAGAGGACCTGTTTCACCTGCACACCAATGGTTTTAGAGGTGAAGCTGTCGCCTCGATTGCCGCTGTATCCAAATTAACGATAACGAGCGCCACTGACGACGGCGATTCCGGACGCATTCTTCTAGAAGGCGGAAACGTTATCGAAAAACAAGACGTACAAGCTAGCCGCGGCACCACCTTTTTAGTTGAAGAACTTTTTTACAACACCCCCGTTCGCCGAAACTTTCTAAGTAGCGAAACGGCCGAAGGAACGAGAATTTTCGACGTTATCCTACGCACCGCCATTGCGCACCCCGAAATCCGTTTCGATTACAAGGTTGGCGACAAGACCGTATTTACGGGAGTACCGGGGGAACTGCGCAACCGTATTGCCGAAGCCATCGGTTCTAAAATAGCAAAGGCACTCTTGCCCGTCGACTACACCGAAGCGGGCGTTCATGTATGGGGATACATCTCCCCCTCCACCGAAACCAACGGCAAACGCAATCATCAGTTTCTATTCATCCGCAACCGTCCCATCGAAAGCAAGATGGTGACCAAGGCTGTCCAACAGGCTTACGAACCTTACGGAGCCCAGTGCAAGCCCGTCTCGGTTCTGTTCCTGGACATGCCCGATATGGAATTCGACGTGAATGTGCACCCCGCCAAGCGCGAGGTTCGTTTCGCCAATCAGAATTTAGTGTTTCTCGTCGTCACCCATGCCATCCGAGATACATTCACCAAGGACATTGAAGCGAATTCACCACTCATTGACTTGAGCGATGAAATCGCGGGGGGCCGCGACACAACCACCGGGACTCGCAACACCTCTTTTTCGCCGGCACCCTTTGCAGATGATTTACACGAGCCTAAAGCTCCCTACGGATTCTCGGAACCGATTCGTCCCACAAATCCAACAAATTTCGTACCTGGATTTGCAACTAAAGAATCATCCGGCGACATTCCCGAAATGTCGAACAGTCCCGGCAATTTCAGCTTCGAAAAGCCTCGCAAGACAAATGCATTTGAAGACCTCGCCCAGGATATGTTCAGCACTCCTGAAGCAGGCAAAGTCATTTCGATTGAAGGAAACGAAGCCCTGAAACCCACGGTGCCTGAACCGGCCTGGAATCCACCGACATTTTTCCAGATAGCAAACACCTATATCGCCGGCGAAGATTCCAACGGACTGTTGGTTATTGACCAACACGCCGCTCATTCGCGGGTACTCTACGAACAAGCGCTAGACATTCTCAAAAACGGAGCCGCCCTTGACAGCCAAGAACTTCTGTTCCCGGAACTCCTGGAGCTTTCTAAAATAGAGGTGGAAGCACTCAAGAGTGTCGAGGACCAATTCAAGCATCTGGGATTCTACATTGAACATTTTGGCGGCGAGACCTACCAGATCCGCGCGATTCCAAGCGCACTTCCGCTTTCGCGCGCCATCAAGGCCGTCAAGGACTTTTTGGACAGCATTGGAGACGAAGGCAAGGGCGATGGCGATATGGTAAAAGTCCAAGACACCATAGCCAAAGCTTGGGCAAACACCAACGCCTACCAAGCCGGAGATAAACTCAAGTCCGAGGAGATGGCAGCCCTCGTGAGTCAGCTAATGCTCACCGAGGAACCGCTTAAGTCGCCCTACGGGCATCCGACACTACTCCGCTTCACGCTCGACGAACTGGCGAAAAAATTCCGCCGCTAGCTGACCTAGCGACATCCCTGCTGAAAGTTTAGAATACAGGACGTCCGTATCTGGATTCTGCTTAGAAATGCACTCAGAGGCAATTTCTTGAGCGATGCCTGCGACAGTACATTGTTCTTTGCCTGGAGCACAAATCTTTTCAGGATAAACCAACTTGTTCAAGATAATGTTCGGCAACGCGAAATACTTCGTCTTGACAAAAACGCGGGCAAAGCCATAGGTCAATGCATCCGGCTTGACGCAAACTATCATCGGACAACCTGACAAGGCCAATTCCAAAGTCGCCGTTCCCGGTGCAGTCAACGCCAATGATGCATCTTGATAAATGGCACGACGAGCATCTGCCTCTTGAGGCGACTCCACCACATGAATTTTTCGTATAAGGTCATCGTCTCCAAACTGACGCAAGGCATTTTCAAATACTTCAACCAGTTCCCAACGAGCCGCCAACAAAGTGATTTCCATACGAGAAATTTCTAGCGACTTTCGAGTCATCTGAACTGCTTTTAGCATCAAAGGTAAATTGCGGAGCGCCTGCGCCTTGCGACTCCCGGGCAACAGCAAACAACATTGACTAAGAACAGCTTCGATCTCGGCAATTCCATGCGACGTCTTATGTCTCTCTAAATGCAACTCCGAATTCCGAATTCCGAGTTCCGAATTTGCAAACGGATGTTTCACACGAACCACATTGCAGCCGGCTTCGCGATACACCTGTTCTTCAAAGTCAAAAAACACCGCTAGCTTGACATACGGATTTTGCGCAAGAACCTTCGCACGTTTGCGTTTCCAGGCCCACACTTGCGGAGGCGCCACATACAAGGCGGGCTTGCGGAACTTCCCCGCCTGCGCTACCAGTTTCATGTTAAAGCCTGGATAATCGATTGCGATAAGTCCGAGGCATTCCGGAGATTCTAGCGATGACTTGAGCACATTAAAGCACTGGCGCAACTTAAAATACTTGGGCACCACATCGCCAAAGCCAGAAACCGGCAACACCTCGAAATCAACCAGAGGAACCATTCCCACCGACTGCATTCGATGACCACCAGCTCCCTTAACAACAATATTTTGAGAACAGAGTGCCTTGACTAAGGGTTCGCCAATAACATCCCCCGAATCTTCACCTGCACAAACCAAAATGTACGGCAAAAAAGCCATCACCTTTACCGTTTGGCACGGTTTGAAACCCAGACCTTCGCAACCCCCAATTCCTTACGCAGGAACTGCAGCAATTCCGGAGTATAAACGACCTTCTTATTTTTCAAGGCCAACACGTGCACATTTCCCGAGTCTGTTTCAACATGGCAAACCAATTCACAACCGCGTTCGCCTTCAAAAGGTTCGTACTTTTCCATAGCGGTCATCAACTTGTCGGTGAAATTGTCATCAACCATCGACGAATAAAGGACCATGTGGATATGGGAGACCATATCCGAACGTACACGATCCAGCTGAATCACTTCTTCGACAACAATCTGGACTCCATCGCCCATGCGTTGCTGTTCCAGGCTACCCTTGACAAGCACGCGGTCATCGAGTGCCACCGTATCGCGGAACTTTTCCCACAAGTCCTTCTTGAAGAACATTTCCAAGTCACCGTGAAAATCTTGAATGGCACCCGCACCAATGGTATCACCGCGCTTGGTCTCGATAGAACGAAGCTTGGTCACCACACCACCGACAATGACTGTACCACCCACATGGCGAGACAATTCCTCTTCTTCCAAGGAACATGTCGTAAAGCCTTGCAGTTCCGGGCGGAATTCATCGAGCGGATGCCCAGAAAGGAACATGCCCAAGACATCGCGTTCCTTGTTGAGCATTTCCATCGCGGTCCATTCTTCGGCTTCCTCAAGCACTTCGGCGGAGCTATCCATCGAAGGTGCACTACCGCCCATATCAAAGAGCGACATCTGTCCACGATCCTTATCTTCCTGGAATCGGGACGCCACTTCCATGGCACGGTCTACCGTCGCCATCAGCACGGCGCGGCTTCCCGGCAATTCGTCCAGGGCTCCCGCCATAATCAAGCTTTCAATCAGGCGTTTGTTCATAGGCGGACGTTTTTCCTTCTGTTCGCCCTGGTATTCCGTTACTCGCTTGCAGAAATCAAAGATATCCTTGAACTTTCCACGCCGTTCGCGTTCCGCCACAATATCTTCGACAACGCCAATGCCCACGTTGCGAATGCCCGCGAGACCGAAAAGAATCTTCTTGTCGGGAGTGGCCACAAACTCGCCCATCGAGGCGTTAATATTCGGCGACACCACATCAATATCAAGGCGCTTGCATTCCAAGATAATCGTCACAATATCTTCGGTCTTGCCCATCTTCGAGGTCATCGAAGCAGCCATGTATTCGGGGCCGTAATGCGCCTTCAGGTATGCCGTCTGGTAAGCCACATAAGCGTAAGCTGCCGCATGACTCTTGTTGAACGCGTATCCGCAGAACGGGAGCACCGCATCCCAAACCTTCTGAATCATCGCCTTGTCATAGCCATTGTCCAGACATTTCTGGAAAAACTCCGGTTCGAGCTTTGCCATCTTTTCGGGCATTTTCTTGGCCATGATACGGCGGATATTGTCAGCGCCACCCAGCGAGTAGCCGCCCAAAATCTGGGCCAGCTTCATCACCTGTTCCTGGTACACAATCACGCCGTAAGTTTCACCCAGCACCTGTTCCAAGTCAGGGTGGTAACAGTCAATTTCTTCCTGACCGTTCTTACGGGCAATAAAGTGCGGAATCTGGTCGATCGGCCCCGGACGATACAGGGCGTTCATAGCGATCAAGTCAAAGATTCGGGTGGGCTTCAGTTCGCGCAGGTACTTCTGCATACCCGGAGATTCGAACTGGAACACCGTCGTGGTCATCCCCTTGCCGAGCAAGTCGAACGTTTCCTTGTCATCGAGCGGAATATGTCCCATGTCAAGTTCAATCGAGCGATTCTTCTTGACCATGTTCACCGTGTCCTGAATGATGGACAAGTTGATAAGGCCAAGGAAGTCCATCTTCAAAAGTCCGATGTCTTCGGCGTAGTGCTTATCGTACATCACCACCGGAGTATCTTCGGAGGCGGCTCGGTACAAAGGAGCAAGGTTATAAATCGGAGTCGGCGTAATCACCACGCCGCAAGCATGCACACCGGTCTGGCGCGGCAAATCTTCGAGCTTTTTAGCGATATCCCACAAGTTCTGGTAACTGGCGCGGCTGCCAATCATCGCCTGCAAGGGTTCCGGGCTGTAACCGTCTTCCAGGTTGTTGCCCTTCTTGTCTTTTCCCGTCCAAGCTTGCTTCAGGCTAAAGTTCAAGGTGCGCTGCGGGAACAGCTTGGTAATCTGCTTTGCTTCAGCAGGCGGAAGTCCCAAGACGCGCGCTACATCGGTAATCACCGCCTTCGATTTGAGCATGCCGTAGGTAATAATCTGGCCCACGCATTCCTTGCCGTACTTGTCCGTCACGTACTGAATCACGCGGCCGCGGTCGCGGTCCGCAAAGTCGGTATCGATATCCGGCATGGACACACGTTCGGGGTTCAGGAATCGTTCAAAAAGGAGATCGAAGGTGAGCGGGTCGATGTCGGTAATACCGATAATGTAAGTGACCAAGGAACCTGCGGCAGAACCACGGCCCGGACCCACGGGAATTCCGTGTTCACGGGACCAATTGATAAAGTCCCACACAATCAAGAGGTAGCCCGCCACGTTCATGTTGCGGATACAGTTCAGTTCCTTGTACATACGCTTGCCCACATCGGTTTCGTGGGCAGGGAACTTAAAGTCCTCTTTCGGGAAACGCCACTTAAGGCGCTGATTACAAAGATGCGTGATGTAGATATCGGCATCGCCACCCGGCTTGCACCATCGGCGAACGCTCTTGTCCCAAGCTTTTTGATCGTCTTCGTCAAAGAATTCCGGCTGCGACAGGCGTTCAATTTCGGCCTTGTCTTCGTCGGTCAGGGCGTCTTCGGCAATTCCCTTGTCAGCACAATAAGTTGCCGTCACCTTTTTCTTTTTGTCCTTGATGACACCCTTGACTTCGCGTTCACGTACGACCGGATATTCCGCGTCGTATTCCGCCTTCATAATCGCCTTGATGTTCTGGTATTCATCGGAGGACAAGAAATCTTCAGGAATCTTGAAGCGGGGCCAGAATTCATCGCCGATACCGGTCTTGACCGTGTAATTGCATCGTTCTGCAATCTTCACCGTATTTTCGATGGCCCCCGGAATATGTCCGAACATTTCCACCATTTCGGCTTCGCTACGGAAATAGAATTTACCGTTATCTGGGAAATGTTTGTCATCGAAACCATTGAGCGTCTCTTTCAAGGCAATGCAACGCAAAATCTTGTGCGCTTCGGCATCTTCGGGCTTAATGTAATGGACATCGCCTACGGCAACAATTTCGCGACCCAACTCGCCAGCCAGCTTGACATTGTAGTCGTTCAACAACTTTTGCCCTTGAACGCCATTGTTGCACACCGAAATGTACAGATGGTCATGGTCAAAAATCTTGTCGAGGGATTCCATGTATTCACGGGCAACGCTGTTGCGCCCAGCAGCGACATTCTGACCATACTTGCTAAAAAAATCGCCCGCAATGGCGATAATGCCTTCTTTATGTTCTTCGATAACCGAAAGCGGCACCGACGGAATTTCTGCCCAGCGGTCACCGTCTTCGTAACGGAAACTCACGATACGGAGCAAGTTATAATACCCCTTTTCATTTTCGACCAAAAGCGTAAGGCGTTCAAATGTAATCGGATCCTTCTGGTTCGCGCTCGAGGTATCCACATAAATATGGCAGCCGTAAATCGTCTTTACCGGCGGAAGGCCCTTTTCTTTGCGGACCTTGTTCAAGTCTTTTCCGCGGGTCTGGATTTCAAGAACGCCGAACATAGCCGCATGGTCAGTCAGCGCCACTGCAGGAGCGTTTTCGTCGGCGGCCGCGGCCAAAATATCATCGAGACGGGCGGAAGACTGTAAAACAGAAAATTCAGAATGAACTTGAAGATGAACAAAAGCCATAACCGCAATTTAGAAAAAAGACCTTTTCTCGGGGTGAGAAAAGGTCTTTTGAGAGGCAACGATCAGACTCGAACTGATGAATAAGGCTTTTGCAGAGCCGCCCCTTACCAACTTGGGTACGTCGCCAAAGTGAACCGCAATATAGGTAAAAAATTCACCCTTTTCAAGGGTAAACCAAAGTTTTTTTGCATTTTTTTATCTTTACAGCATGACCAAACAGCCTTTCAAGGTCAGACTGGCGCTTTTTTTGGCTAGTCTTTGGATAAAAAGCTTGCGCATCAAGCTCAAGACCCCCGATTCCTTTTCACCGGGAATTCTCGGAATATGGCACCGAGACCTACTTGCCGCCACAGCCGCATTCAAAAACTGGGGGGTGCACGCTTTTATTTCGGAATCCGGAGACGGTGAGATATTCGCCACCCTTGCCCAGAGTATGGGTTACGTCGTCACTCGCGGTTCCAGCAGCCACGGGGCAAGCAACATTAGGTACACCCTTGATGCCCTCCAACAAGGACATTTTGCAGGGATGGCGCTCGACGGTCCACGGGGCCCTGCGCTCAAAATCAAGCCCGGGTCACAGTGGCTATCCCAAAAAAGCAACCGCCCCCTTTGGATGGTTTCAGCACGATACGGGGCCCATTTAACCCTAAAAACATGGGATAATTTCATTTTGCCTCTTCCGCTGACATCTATTGACATCGAAATTAAGTATCTTTGTAACTGATTTATTAACACTACCATGGTGAATTCATTTTTTCAAGAGGTTTATTAAAGTGATTCTAATGCCACCTAAGTTCGTCGCCTTCGACCTTGAAACGACAGGCCTCAACAACCAGAAAGACGAGATCATTGAAATCGGCGCAGTCAAATTCACCGTGGAAACAGACAAAACCGGCAAGGTCGTCCCTAAGCTGCTCGGCGAACTCGAAACGTTCGTAAAGCCGAACATGATGATTCCTGCCGAAGCATCTGCCGTGAACCATATTTACGACAGCGATGTCCAGGACGCACCTGTCGTTGGTGACGCCATCAAGAAGTTCACCGAATTCTGCGGACAGAGCACCATTCTCATCGCCCACAACGCCAACTTCGACGCCAGTTTCCTTCGTGTTGCCTACAAGAACAACCCCCAGGTCGTCCCCGGCAATCCTGTCATCGACAGCCTTGCGATTTCCAAGGCCATTCTCCCCGAAGCAAGTTCACACAAGCTCGGCATCCTTGCCAATATGTTCAAGCGCCGCGACGAAATCGCCATGAAGATCGAAGCGGACAAGATGCACCGCGCTGTTTACGACTGCCTGATGCTCATGGAAGTGTTTGTCGCCCTGTTGCGCCGTCGTTTCAAGGAAAAGGACTGGGAAATGGTCAACATCATGAAGAACATGGAAAAGTACAAGGGCATTCCGCAGTTCATCAACAAATAAGCATCTTACAAAAATGCATACAAAGAAAGAGAACCTAAAAGTTCTCTTTCCTTTTTTACAACCTAATTAACCTTTTGAAAGGGTCAGCAGCACTGCCCCCGCGAGAATAATAAAAGTCGCGAGGAGTAACTTGACACGTTCTTTCGCGGTTTTGTACTCACCGAAAACAAGCACTCCCCAGCCGAGGTTCACCAGCAAGTTCAGCTGCGTGAGCGGGTAACCGACGGCATAACCGAGCGCCCCTTCCGGGTCGATTGCCCAGAAGCAACCGTGCATTCCTGCCATCCACAAGAATCCGGCGATAACACTCACGACACTCGGAGCTAGCGGATACCAATAGAATTTATGACGACGAATCTGGAGCATGCCAATTAAGAGCTGACTTCCGAAAAAAATCCCTATCGAGAACGGACACATGAATTCGACATCGGTCAATTCTAGTCCCGCGGCCGTCGCCAACTTAAAAGGAATCAAGTAAGTACCAAAGGCGAAACCGCCCAGGAACGAGCGCCAGTTCTTGAAAATCGACCCACCATGCGAAGGCGAAAGCCGGGAGAGTCCGACCATAAAGCAGATAATCGCCGGGATCGAAAGCGCAAACGAAGACTTTTCGTGAAACAGCAGAACACCAGAAAGGAACGAGGCCAAGATGCTCATTCCCATGGAGCGCACGCCGGCACCCGCCAGGTCCGCCTCGGCCTTGACCGCCCAGAAACAGAACGTTCCGCCAATGACCCACCACAAGCCACAGAAAAAACCGACCGGGCTCAAGTTAAACGTTCCCGTGACAAAGGCAACCACGAGCGCACTGATAAGTACGCCCCAAGTCATCATCGAAAGGAATGCCCAGCTCGAAAACTTCGGCCACTTTTTGAGGGGGGTCATGTAAGTGCCGAAAATAAAGATGGACATCAACGCGCCAATGTAACTACTTTCCAATGCAGAACCCCGCGAAAATAGATTGTAAAATGTCTTCGGACGAAATTTCGCCCGTGATACTCTGAAGCGCCTTGCGCACCAGCTGCATTTCAAAAGCGAGCAGTTCCACTGCAGGGTTTTTCTCTAGCAGGCCAAGTACGCGGTCAACACCCGCAAGGGCTTCTTCGAGGCAAGACTTTTCTCGTTCGCTCGTAATCCAGAGATCTTCTGCGGTTTCAGATTTCTTGAACAAGACGGCATTCATGGCATTCTTGAGGTCGTCAAGGCCCTCGCCGGTCATGGAAGAAATGCGAAGAGTTCCTTCGCTTTCTGCATTGGCGTTCGATTTCAAATCGCTCTTGGAATAGACCGTAAAGTCAGGATTGATCGTTTCGTCTTCCGTCTTTCGGCTTTCGACCGTTCCATCCACCACCAAAATTTTCATATCGGCTTCGTCGAGAATCTCGCGAGACTTTTTCATACTGAGCGCATCAAGTTCGTCAGTCGCCTTGTCCGCAATGCCTGCGGTATCGATCAGGCGGATTTCACCGCCATCCAAAAACAGACGGACTTCGACAAAGTCGCGCGTCGTACCCGGAACATTGCTCACGAGTACACGGTCTTCGCCGAGGAGCGCGTTCACCAGGCTCGACTTGCCCGCATTCGGGGCTCCATAAAGTACCGCGAGCGGGAGCCTGCTCAGATTCGCCTTACCACGAAAGCTGTTTAGAATTCCCTTGATTGAAACACGGATATTTTCAAACTTCTGTTTCCAGCCGCTAAAATCGGGATCCGCTTCTTCTTCAGCAAAATCCACATCGAGTTCCAGTCGAGCCGAGATATCCTTGACCTGCGCCGTTAGCGTCGCAATTTTCTTGGAAAGGGCTCCCGAAAGCAGGCGGTGGGCATTTTCCAGCTCGGCTCGGTTCGCACTGTGAATGACATCGGCCAACGATTCAGCCTGGGTCAAGTCCATCTTGCCATTCAAGAAGGCTCGGCGGGTGTATTCACCGGGTTCAGCCAGACGAACCCCCTCGATGCCACGAATCGCCTGCAGCAAATCGCGGACAATCAGCGGATTTCCGTGCGGGTAAAGTTCCAGGACATCTTCGCCGGTGTAGGAATTCGGCGCCTCGAAATAGATGTACAAGAGGCTGTCAAGCACCTTGCCCGTCTGCGGATCGCGAGCGGTTCCTAGATTCGCCATTCGAGGCACCAGTTTTTCTGCTGCACGCAAACCGAACAGGCGCCGAACCACGTCACGGACGTGGGTGCCGCTCACGCGGAGCGCGGCAACGGCACTGACGCCCGCAGGCGTCATCGTCGCAACAATCGTCAAAGAATCCATAGCATTAAAGATAGCAAAAGCCGAATTTGCGGCCAAAAGCATTTCCTATTTTGCATCACCTATTTTCAATCGGATAAGACTCAAGAATCTCGCGAACCTTGGCTCCGACATTCCCAAACTTCTTGCGATACTTCTTGCGAATCACCAGTTCATCTGGAAGCATTGCCAACGCCTGCAGCCAAGCCTTCGCCAGGGCGACACAGATCGAAGCCTTCGAAAGTTTCTTTCCATCCCCCGACTGTCCCGGAACCCCGCCCTTCGCCATATTCAGGTAACGCACGACACCCTGAAACGGAAGTTTCAGGACATCGGCCAACGGGAGCAAACGGAAGGCAGTCCGCAAGCGGTTTCTCTCCGAATAAAACAGCTTGCGAGGCGAATAGCGCACCGTCGTCATCGAACGTTCATGGTAAACCTTCGCATCAGGGCAGAACACCGTCTTGAAGCCCGCCAAGTTATGACGGAAATACCACTCCGTTTCTTCGAAGAACAAGAAGAAACTCGCATCCATCTTGCCCGCAGCAGCGGCAGCCGACTTACGGAAACTCATCACGGCCCCATAGCAGCCAAAGACTTCCTTTTCGCGAACATCCGCTGCGGAAATATCCAGCCCGCTCGCCTCGTTTTTGGCAAACAGATCCGCTCCGAACCGCACGCCCACCGCATTCACGACTCCGCTTTTTTCCATCACGAGGCTTGCCACCGACCCCGCCTCCGGATGCCGTTCAAAACAGCGCAACAAGTTTTCGGCCCAGGTCGGGTCAAATTCCAAGTCCATGTTGCAAAGCACCTGGATCTCGGAATCCATATTTTCGAGAAGTCCATTGCAGGCACCCGCATAACCGAGATTTTTCGGACTTTCGATAATTTTGCAGTCAAAATTTTTTTTCCGTAACCGCAGGATTGAATCGTCGGTCGAAGCATTATCAAAGACAATTACGCGAACAGGAACGCTCTGCGCAAGCAAGCTCCCTACACATTCCGAAAGTTCCAAGCCACCGTTGTAATTTATGATACCGACATCTATCTGCATATTCACCCAAAAGAAAAAGGGACCGAAACAGGTCCCTTCAAATATAGATTAAAGCTTTCGCTACCGGTATATTACAAGCCGTAGTAACGGATGTAATCAATTTCACCGTTAAAGTAGCGGTTGCCCTTCGCCTGCTTCATGGCGTCGTAGCCGATACCGATATTGTAGCCCAGCTGGGACACATCGCCCTTCGCAGCGGCCCACACCGAACGTTCACCGTTCTGGAAAACAATCACGGAATCAGCGGTACGTTCAACACGGATTTCGGTCCATTCGTCAAGAGCAAGTTCCTTGCCCTTGAGCACATTCCATTCCGTGCCATCGGTTTCTTCGTCACGGAAATGCACCGTCAAGACACCGTCGTCAAGGCGGACAATCCAACCGTCACCGTAACGTCCAGGCGGCTCGGCCACAATGATATTCTGCATTTCCGCGAAAGCGGCCGGTTTCACGCGAGTTTCAATCGCAAACGTATTGCGCTGGAACGCTCTCGACAGATTCACAGGCATACCGGATTGTCCATCGAGCACAAGCGTCGTATCGGCAACAACCGCATTTCCGACGACGTACTTCGAGGAATTGTTCGCCATACGGTCAAGTCCCACGAACTCCGGCTCGTTGAATTCCCAAGCAGCAAGCAGCCATTCATTCTTGGGAACCAGGGTGCCTTCGGTAAAGCCCTTGAACACGCCGAAGCGGATATAATCCATTTCACCAATGAAATAGCGATCATGGAAACTTTGCTGCATCGCATCGTAACCGATACCCCAGTCGTAACACATCTGGGTCAGATCACCCTGGTAGGCCACGGCAACTGTAAGTTCGCCATTCTGGAACAGCTTGACACTGTCGGCATTGCGTTCCAGGCGGATTTCGTTCCATTCACCGAGAATCATTTCCTTGCCCGGATAAATGCTCCAGTCTACATAGCTACTGTCGGCATCACGAAGATGAACTGTAAGAACCCCTTCGTCGATACGGAGCTGCCAGCCGTCCACCCCACGTCCAGGAGGCTCGGCCACAATAATATTCTGCATCGTAGCGAACTGGGTCGGTTTCACGCGGGCTTCGACCACAAATTCATTGATACGGATATCCGTATCCAGAGAAACCACCATGCCGGACTTTCCGTCAAAACTGGCAATGCCATCAACAGCGCTCACCGAACCTTCTCCAGCTGTGGCGTTATGTCCGTGCCCCGTCACATCGAGTCCCACATTTTCAGCATCGTTGAAATTCCATTCGGCAATCCATTCCGTCACCTCGGAATCGTTCAAAGCCGCAGAAGTATCCAGCGGAATATCCAACGTATCAATTACCTGGACAGAGTCAATCGGAGAATCTTCGATTTCGTCAACCGTTTCGACGCCAATCTGTTCCACGCGTCCATTGTTGCAATGGCACTTGCCGGGATTCCTTGCGTCAAAGCCAATCGTGAACAGGCCCTTGATTACGGCGCTCTTGCCATCATCCTTGAAAGCATCGATAATCTTTCCGTTCACGATAATCGCGACAACAACGCCGGCACGTTCCACGCGGACCGTGTTGAGTTTTTTCAAGTCCAGCGCCTTTTCGGTCTTGAACTTGAGCCAATTCTCATCTGCAGTATTGCGCCATGAATAGACAACGGCACCTTCTTCGACCTGCAGAACCCAAGCGGCGGAGTCTCCATCGACTCCGGCAGAGGCAATCGTGTATGCAGAATCGTCTTCGACCTGCACATCTGCTTCAACGGCAAAGCCGTAATTCGTCAGTGAATCCACAACAACAGATGCCGTATCCGAAGTTGAGTCGGAAAGTTGCCAAGAATCCACCACAAAATGCCGGTACCGTGCAAGATGCGAGTGCGCGTCCACGACATTCACACGAGCAATATTATTCACGGTGGACAGTTCTTCGCTCACCGTACCCCACGACGAAGAGTCGGACGGACTCGTCGAGCACCCAGCCAGCACACCAAGTGCGGCAGCCAAGGCAAAACCCTCAAAATTTTTCATCAATTCTCCTTTTTCCATCACACAAACCTTAGTTTGTAATAATATAATATTTTATATTGTAGCTATGCAAGAGCCCACTCGGAAAAAAATGGCGAAATTCATTATAAATGTGATCAAAGTATTCGTTACAGTCGGTGGCATCGCCTATATTTTTAACAAAATCCCCTTTTTTGACGCAATTTCAAACTGGCAGGAATCAACCCTCCCCTGGCTCCTGTTCATTTTTTCCCTGACCGTCATCCTGATGGCAATCCAGGCGAACCGTTGGCGCGGGCTCCTGCTGGACGAAGGGAAAAAAATCAAATTACACACTTTTTACGCCTATATCGCGCTTGGCTACTTTTTCAACAACCTGCTTCCCAGTGGTTTCGGCGGAGATGCCGTCAAGACAATCGCTTTCGGCAAGCGTTTCGGCAACACGGCCAATTCCGTCGCCGCCATTGCGATTTCACGCGTCATGGGCCTTATCGCCATGTTCCTGAGTTTCTTCATAGCGCTCCCCTTCGTACTTGTTCAATACCAAATTCCTAAAGCATACACCATTACCGTTAGTTTGGCCGCTGTACTCGCGGTAATCATCATTATCGGGGGCCTCTTTTCGGACAAGATAAAAATTCCGCACAAACTCGCGGACAAGGTTCCTTTTCTGCTAAAACTGCAACAGGCATTCACCCTATACAGGAGCCATCCCAAGGCGTTCTGGCTATCGGGGTTAGACTCGATCTGGTTGCAACTGGTAACCATTATCATCCACTACGCCTACTTCAGGGCTGTCGGAGTTGAAGTGAACATTGCGGTCATTACGGTGTTCACGACCATCATGGTTACCTTCACCATGCTCCCCATCTCCATCAACGGAATCGGAATCCGCGAAAACGTGCAAGTGAGCCTGTATACGGGGCTCCTCGGAATTCCCGCCGATATAGTCCTCGCCTCTACCCTGCTCAGCTACCTGCCGCTCCTGTTCCAGGCAGCACAAGGGGCGGTCGTTCTCGCCGCCGCGCTCAAAAAATAAACTACCCTGCACTGAAAGTGCAGGGTTTTGTATGTCGTATGCGGAT
>NZ_CAMGVQ010000008.1:0-92795 GCF_946062555.1 uncultured Fibrobacter sp. | reverse complement strand
CCGCTTGCGGGCTCATTGCCGAGCCGCATTGTCATGGCGCAACGCGCAATGACGTAAAAGGCGAGTGCAGCGAGACCGCTTGCGGGCTCATTGCCGAGCCGCATTGTCATGGCGCAACGCGCAATGACGTTTTGAATCTTCCGACGGCGATTCCGGAAGCTCGCGAAAAGACGGCGACCGCACTCCTCGAAAAATTCGGACTGCTCCAGGGCGGCGCCATCACCGAACTTGGCCTCAAGGCAATCCGCACACCCGTTTCCAGCATTCCGCTCGCGCTGCTCCTCGCATCGGCAAAAAGCAAAACCGACCTTCCCGACTTACTTCTCGCCGCACTAGCCTGGATTCACTCCGGCACCGAATTCTTGCAGAAGGCCAAAGTCGCCTACGACATTCTGACTCTCGCAAGCGATACGTTATCAAGAAGCCGCAACATTCCCCGCGAAGTGAGTTTCACTCTCCGACAGCTGCGGGATTATAGGGAAAATTTCACGAAACAGTCATTCTCGACCGAGCAACGCGAGGAAGGGAATCCAGAACATTTAAAAGATGGATTCCGTCGCCCCAGGCTCCAGAATGACTCATCTTTCACGATTCACAGTCTACTCAAGGCCTTCCCCGACAGGCTCGCGACCCCGAGCGGCAACGCCTACAAGCTCGCCAACCAGAACGTGATTCGTCTGCAGGTCGCAGAAGCACCATATGCGATTCTCGCCCTCAGCATGCTCCGCACCGGCGGCGGTAGCAAATCGGAACTTAAAGTTAATTTATACACGCCTATCGCCAAGGAACTTCTCGGCGGAGAAAGCGCCAAGACCCGCTACGAGCTCCTGTGGCGCAGCGGTCAAGAAAGATTCACCGGTGTAGAAATCAGCGAATCCGAAAACGCCGACGGCAGCACCACCGAGCTTTCCCGCAAAGAAATCCTCACGCAAGAGGCTTCGCCTAAGGTTCTCGAAGAACTCAAGAAACTTACCGTTGATGCATGGCGAGAAAAAATCGAAAAGGAAAACTGGAGCGGCAAGTTCCTGACCGAATCCGTCCAGACGCAGCTCATCAAGATGCGCCTTGCCGCCAAACTTTACCCGGAATACGGACTGCCCGAATTCAACGAAGAAGACATGGAACTCATCTTCGATGAATTCGCAAACGGCAAGTTCCTGCTCCGCGACATTAACGAAGACCGTTACAGGAGCATTGTCGAAGAATACTTTGGCAAGTCCATGCTGCAATGGCTCGGAAAAACATTCCCCGATCATTACGTGCTCCCCAACGGCAAGCGAGCCCGCTACAGCTATAAAGAAGTCGCCATCACCGACGACGGCAAGTCCGTACAAAGCATCGACGGCGTTCTTGTGGAAATCTCGGCCCGCATCGAAGACTTGATGCAGCTCCGCGGCGAGCACAAGATTGCCGATGGAAAATTAAAAGTCCGCTACGACATTCTGGCACCGAACTTCCGCACCATCCAAAAAACATGGGACTTGACCGGATTCTGGCAAAACACCTATGCCGAAGTGCGTAAAGAGTTACGCGGTCGCTACCCCAAGCACCCGTGGCCCGAGCAGGTCATTCAGAATTAGGAATTCGGATTTCGGAATTATTTTCAACTCTGAATTCTGAACTCTGAATTCCGAATTATTTCACCGTATAAATCGTCAGTGTTTTGCTGTATTCGTAGCCGACGACAAGCAGCGCCTGATCCGCGAGCGGGCTCTGATCTGCCGAAATGAACAAAACACCTTCGGGGCCGCGGTCCAGCGGATCCAAGTAGTAATCCACCAACTTCGGCGCTTCCGGTTCGGTAATATCAAAAACAGCAATACCGCTGGTGCGTTCCAAGCCGACAAAGGCGTAGCGGCGACGGCCCACCTCGCCCACGGCGACGTTTTCTGGTTCGCAGCCCTTGTCACTGCTGCGCTTGTCCATTTTCACTTTGCCCTTCTTGGAATTCCAATTGAAATATTCCGGTGCAATCTTAGCCAAGACACGTTCAAACATTTCACCGGAATCCCAAATGAGTTTTCCCGTTTCACCATCGAAAACACTCACGGAGCGAGATCCAAACGTATAAGCGTAAGGACACTTGCCATTATGCGTGCGGAATTTGCCTTCATCGCAGCGTTCCAGCGAACTGACAGACAAATCCTTCAGTTCCGTCATTATTTTTTCCGTAAAAACGGTTTCATCTAAACGGCCCTGTTCCTTAAGCGCAGACAGATTCGTCACATCGGTCCAGGCCTTGTAATCATTGACAGGAGCGCCCTCGTTTGCGGTCAACACAAAGTGTCTGTCTCCCGCCATGAAAGAAGCAATGCCATCGGGCTGACGCAATCCACGCAGCGGATAATAATTCTTGATATTGATTTCACCGTCACTGACGGCATCCAGCGAGAATCCATTTCTGGAATGGTCCACAAAACCCAGCGGGAAAACCTTCTTGATTTTCTTGGCGGGAACATCAATAATAGCCATGGCATTGTTTTCTTGCAGGCTCACCCACGCCACCTTGGAATCGTCAGACACCGTAATGTATTCCGGTTCCAGCGACTTTAAAAAGCCCTGATTTCCAGGAGCGCGTACGCCAGCCTTTTTCAGCGCATTCGTGTCGAGATGGTCAAAGCCGGCCACAGTAAGTTCCGCAGTCTTCCAAGATTCGGCATCTGCCTTGGGAACCGACAAAAAAGCAACACCACCCTCGGGGTCTACCGCAAAATCCAGGCTAGGCGATCCTTCGCAAGCCACCAGCAAATTCTTGCCATCGGGCGTAAACTTGATCATGTCCGGCTGGCTGCAGACCTTGTACACTCCAAGCACTTCGAGGCTGTCGGTGTAGCGCATCACCTGCACCTGGCCTTCGCGCCATTCCTCAACTTCAAGCATGCTAACCGCGACCAGGTCATTATGGACTGTCACGCTAGAGGCATTTCCCTGAACCGAAATTTCGGAAATCTTCTTGGCGACGCCAGGATTGCTTAAATCAACCACCTCAACCACACCGCCATCGCCCACCACAAACAATTTGTTCTTGGAAGGCATAAAAGCCGATATCTCGGCGGTTTTCATCGAAATCGTCGTAAGCGGAGCAAGTGAATGCCCCCACTGGAAAGGCCCCGCCAAAGAAGCCCTCATCTTCGCAAAACAAAAGCCTGCGCACAAAAGCAGGCTCACACAAACAGCTATAAACTTATTCATTCTCGCCTCAAAAAAGTAACCCCAATCACTTCATAATAAGCCACATAATCAGGAGTCCTATACCGATACCCCCCAAGAAAGAAGACGATGTCATCATCGCCGCATTACGGTGTTCTTCATCCTCTTTTTCCTTTTTCTTTTCGTTCACCTCGATCGATGTACTGAGCATCCGTGCACAAGTTTCATTGTCTTTCTTGACGGTATTGTAACTTTTCTCCCAGTTTTCACTTTTTGCCTTTTCCGTATCAATCACTGCCCGCAAGGAATCCTTTTCTACGGTACAAGCGTTATCCTGCACTTGCATGATGCTGTCACGCACGGCAAGTTCCTGTTTCAATTCAGTCTCTGCAGTCGAAATCTGTGAAGGAACAACAGTATCTTCGGCCATAGCAAACGAACCACAAAGCATAAGAGAAATTGCAAGAATTTTAGCAACACGCATCATAGTTCAAATATACAAAACCCAATCAATAAAAGAAAAATGAATAATGTTAAAAACCATTATTCATCATTCATTATCAATACTTGATTTATTACGGCAACTCGACTTGTTTTTTCCAACGGCCGTCCAAGCCCTTCACGTAATACACGCCTGGTACAAGCGCTTCGCCTGCCTTGATTCGTGTTCCGTCAAGTCTGCGAATTTCGCGGGCATTGAATGCACGCGGAGCAACATCGAGGCGTCCAAGCGCGGTCGTTCCTTCAGACGAGCTCGATTCTTCCACGGACGAACTAGAAACGTCACTGCTAGAGGATTTTTCTTCTGACGAAGAAGAGACTACGCTGCTAGACGAAGCGGCTTCACTCGAAGACAAAGCCTCAGAAGAAAAAACCGGCTGATTCTTATTCGGATCCGTCAAGACAACATGGAATTGATGGATCTGAATTTTCGTAACAGAATCCGGAAGATTCAAATTTTCGACAGTGTTTTTAACTGACGAAAGAGAATCCATTGTATTGGAATACCGCATTCTCCAGGATTCAGTCACAAATGCCTGGCCTTGCTCATTCATTCCTGTTGTCTCAATCTTATATGCAGCAATCGTATACCACCAATCAAATTGGAGTTCGAAAGTCCTAGACACCAAAAGTTCACTCGACATGTAAGCGTCATTTACAGGAATCTAGCCCTTTCTCATCGCCAGGATATGGTACGAATTCGATGCGTTATAGTCGGGGGAACTGAAACGCATTGACATCCATGATAAAAGTCGCGTAGTCTTTTTCTGCATTCAAAGTCCAAATAGCATCCGATTTGTCCCATACCGCGTACTTATACACATTGTTCGTCGTTTTGGCACACGCAACCGTAATCGAATAGGGCAAGCTCAGATTTACATTATTACGGAAGGGCTTGATTGTTTCGTAACCCACGTAGCGCTTGACGGACAAATTAGCCTAATTTTTTATTCAAAATGGAAAAATACACTAGCCGCGAGCAGCCAAGATGCGCATCCAGCCGTCTTCGGGAATCTGGGCGCCCATCACCTGGACCACTTCGTTACTCACGACGCTGCCGAGGTTTCCACTGCGTTCCATATCCCAGCCGTTCATGTAGCCGTACAGGAATCCCGACGCCCACAAGTCGCCGGCACCGGTGGTATCGATAGCCTTGGCAGGGCCCGCCTGCACATGTACCACCTTGCCACCTTTCGCTATCAGGGCGCCGCGCTTGCCGATTTTCACCACGGCAACTTTCGCCGTCTTGGCAAGCACATCGAGAGCGGCTTCTTCCTTGACTCCCGCATAGGCGTAAGCTTCGTCTTCGTTTGCGATGATGATATCGATCATTTTTTCAGCAAAGAGTTCGTCAAAGAGTTTGCGGCAGGCTTCCACCACGCCAAAGCTGCTAAAGTCGAGAGCAGTTTCTACACCAAGGCTGCGGGCCAAGGTGAAGGATTTCTTGAAGCAGTCGGCATTAAAGGCGCGGTAGCCTTCGGCATACAGCAGGCCTACGCCATCGTAAAGGGCCGGTACAAAGTCGTCACTAGCGAGGAAATCGGAGGCTCCCAGGTAAGTCCACATGGAACGCTGCGCATCGGGCGTCACTGCACTAAAAACGCAACCGGTAGCGGCATCGGAAAGACCGAGCTTCGATTCCACACCGTTATCTTGCAAGTGCTTCTTGAAAATGTCACCCAGTTCGTCGTTGCCAATTTTCGAGATAAAGGCAGCCTTGCCACCCAGGCGCGAAAGGCCCACCATGGTATTGCAGGTAGAACCACCCGGCACGCGCAGCGGATTCTGGAGAGCACCCAGGAACTTTTCCATCTGGGGCCAGTCCACCATGTTCATGCCACCCTTCTGCACGCCCTGTGATGCAATCCAGGCATCATCTACATTGGCCAAAATATCGACAAGGGATGCGCCCATACCTAAAACTTTCTTCATTAGAAGCCTCCTCGGCGGCGGCGCAACTTTTCGCTCGTCTGTAATAGAAATTGACGTTCGGACTCGTTCAGCGAGTTGATTCCTTCGCGATTGACTTTCTTCAGGATTTCATCCAGCCGCTTGTTTTCGTCCACATAAAAAACTTCACCCTCGATGGCATCGGAATCTTCACGCGGCTTGCTTTCGGAACGGCCGCCCTGATGCACCGTAAACTTTGGGCCACGCATTTTTTCAAAAGCCTTACCGAGGTTCCCGAAACCACGTTCGTAAAAATGCATATAAAGGAATCCGCCTACGACACCGCCCAAATGGGCAAAATGCGCCACGCCATCTCCCGAATGCGCCATGAACACGTCTACCGCGACCATGAACCACATCGCGTACTTGATTCGCATCGGGAAAAAGAAGAACATCAAAAGCATCCGGTTCGGGAAGAACTTGTAGTACGCCACGAAAATTCCCATCAAGGCTCCCGAAGCCCCGATAATCGGGCTATTCGTCATACCGAGCCAGAACATGGCCAAGCTGAACACCGCCGCAAAAATTCCGCAGAAAAAATACATTCCCGAAAAATGCTTTGTCCCCATCATATCGGCCACTTCGCTACCGAACATCCAGAGCATCAGCATATTGAAGAGGAAATGCCAGAAATCTACATGCACGAACATGTAAGTTACAAAGCGCCAAGCCTGCTCCGGGGCAAACGGCCAGAAGGCACCAAAGTAGGCAATGTATTCGGAAATGCTACCATAACCGAGGCCGGGCAAATTCAGGTGCAACCCGAGAATGTTGCCGCCAATGAACGCAAGGCCGAAAATGACTGCATTAGAAATCAGCAGGACTCGCAAAACTTTAGGTAAAAATCTAAAAGGTCTCATAATTATTGTGTCATCCTGGAGCGTGTCATCCTCGGAGCAAGGCGGAGGGGAGACGGGATCCAGCGCTGGATTCCCTCCCTTCGGTCGAGAATGACTGAGTTGAGGAATCAATAGTTGATGTTATTAATAAAGGAAGTACATCTTCAGGGACATATTTTGCAAGTTTTGCACTGCCCTGCTTTGTTTTGCCAATTCCCACTTTCAATAGTTCACGCACTACGGTACTAGACACCATCAAGTGTTCCGGTGCGCTAGACAAGAAAACCGTTTCGCATTCAGGGTAAAGGTTCTTATTGTTCCAGGCAACCAACTGTTCGTATTCCACATCGGCAGCCCCGCGGATTCCGCGCACCAGGAAATTCGCTCCGACACGTTTCATGAATTCCACCGTAAGGCCGTCAAAAAATTCCACCTTCACATTCGCAAGCCCGGCAACCGCCTTCCGCACCATCTCGGCGCGGGTAGCCTCGTCGAAGTAGCATTTCTTGGAAGCATTCACCGCCAAAAGCACATAAAGTTTGTCAAACAACGCTGCGGCGCGCTTCACGATATCGAGGTGCCCTAAGGTAAACGGATCGAACGACCCTGCAAATACGGCGATTTTCTTCATGACTACAATTTAGAAAAGTAGGAAGTCAGAAATTGGAAGTAGGAAGTTTTTATTCAAAAAAAATCTACTTCCTTCCGTCTTCAGTCTACTTCCTGTAAATCACAAGTGACGATTCGCCGTAGCGGCGAACCTGTACCGTTCCCGCCTCGTCCGATTCCTTGACCCATGCAGGCAAATTACGACTCGGCGCTTCGAACACGGCTACACCACCCGGATTCAGCCATTCCCAATAGGGTCGCAGGTCAGGATAATCCATATCCTTGAACGGAGGGTCGGCATAAATCAAATCGAACCCCTCGTTTGCACAAAGTAAATCCTTGTCGAGCGCAAGAGCGTTCTTTTCTAACAAAGTAAGTCTAGATTCCAAGGAAAGCGCCTTGTACGCCTGTAACACCAACCGCGCCTGGGCATGAGCCATTTCTACGGCAACAACACTTGCAGCACCGCGGCTGAGAGCCTCAATTCCCATAATGCCCGTCCCCGCAAAAAGGTCAAGCACACGGAAATTTTCGACTCCCTGCAAGATATTAAAGAGAGCTTCCCTCGTACGGGAAGCCGTCGGTCTAGTCTTGGAAGTATCCGGAGAAGGAACGTTCCTTCCCCGCATGAGTCCACCGGTAATGCGAATAGGCATATTCCGCTACTTGACAACAAACATTTCGAATCGTGTCGTCGAGAACATGTCTCGCTTAGCCTGCTTCAGTTCGATGTTCTGGATACCCATACGCACCGGAGAAGCCGAGAAGGCCACCAAGAACGCCTGCAGGTCACTGAAGTCCGACGAGGACGTTACTTTGTACATGTAACGTTTGTAGACGCCGAAATCTTCGATAACAGGCTTGTCCAGCCCGGCCAACTGAACCTTGCTTGTGGATGCCAGCGTCTTGAGAGCCTTGACTTCGCCAGCCACTTCCGCAGCAGGAACAAAACTCGATACCGACGCCATGTTCACGTTATTCACGTTGTACTTACCAAAAGCAGTAATGTCCGTCGCCGGAGCGTTTTCAGGCAGAGGCGGAGTCCTGAAGTCGGAACTCACCGCACGAATGCGTTCCAAGAAAGACTTCTGGGATTCAGACTTCGCAGCTACGCCACGCAGGTAGAAATAGTTCGGAGCCTGGAAGATGCAATCCGAGAAACCCACATCATCAGGAGTCGTGGTATTGAGGAACGCAACGAACTGTCCGACCGCGGCCTTCTGAAAAGAAAGCTTTTCAAGCGGCAAGAAGGAGTTGTAATCCGCACGCTTGTTGTTGAACAGGACCTGCGGATTGATTTCTCCCACGACCTGCTTCACCGTAATGGCATCGCGGGCGCGCTTGATCGCTTCGGCCGCAGCGGCCTGAGCTTCAAGCGAACCACCGGCGGAAGTCCGCTGTCCTTCGCCCATCATCAAAGCAGAGCGGCTAGGATCGTCCGCACCGATCAAAGACAGATACTGGGCCGGCAGAAGTCCCTGCAACGGAGCAGGAACGCCAGCAACACTCAAGAAGCAGCTGAAAGCCACAACCACGAACAGGGCGGCCAGAGCCACCGTCAGGGCCTTCTTGCGAGACTTCTTCTGCAAGTCGGCAATGCTCGTCACATTGACCGGAGCGACGTTTTCCGCTTCGACCAGACGTTCAGCGGCATCAATCAAATTCAAATGAATCATACACCCTCCATCACATTCAGGGCAGCGCCAATCGCACCGGCGCAAGAAAGCACAGCGGCAGAATCTTCCGCCTCGGTAGGCAGTCTAAGGTTCGAGAAGGAATCCATCGGAATCACCTGACAGTCCGAAAGTTTCTGTCGAAGCCCCTCCACGAACATTATGTCATTTGCCATATCGCCGCAAAGCCTGATCTGCTTTGTCACGATGGCGGCATTTTCTTCCTGGGCAACACGAATCTGTTCGGCAATACCCGACACCAGGAACTGGTAAGCCTCTTCCGGAGTCTTGTTCACCAACGAAAGCGTCGAGACGCAGCGGAGCGCCTGGAGATTATCCTTGGTGAGCCAGAGCAGCGTCACACCGGCGTAGTCAGCCTTCACCACGCAGGTCAGTTCAGTCACGTTTTCCGCAAAATCAACAAGATTCATGATCGAAAGCACGTCGACATCCATCGCCTTCGGAGCAAGCATCTTGCTACGGAAGCCCTTGCGCAGGTTGTCAACCCACTTTTCACGCACGGCAATCAGCATGACCGTAAAGCCAAGCGATTCCTCGCCACTCAAAATCTGATAGTCGATGATATAGGCGCTCGCCTCGGCATTGGTAATCAGCGAGACATACCACTTGATGTAGTCGTCCATGTTCTTTGCCGCCTCGGGTGGGACAAAAACTTGACGAACAATGGACCTAAAGGCAGGGATCGAAACCGACACGGCATCGACCGATTCAATCTGGCAGTATTCCAACCAGTTCTGAACGGCCGATTCAAAAGTGTAAACGTCATCGAGCGGACTGGTCTCCGTATCCAAGACGGCCGTCTTGAGAACGCGACGTTCGGTCCTATCCACAAGAGCCACTTTGAGGTTTGCGTCCCCCACTTCGACACCCATGTAAATCTTCGTATCACTCATATTATCAACGACTTATGTAAAAATGTACACCCTAAAACTAATCAAAATTTACACCGGAAATCATGTTTTCCAATTTTTTCTTACCAATTCCAGGCACTTTTTGCAAATCTGCACCCGATTTGAAGGGTCCATAGGCCTCCCGGGCCGCAATAATCTTCTCCGCAAGCTTCGGGCCGACCCCTTTCAGGGCGCAAAGTTCCTCTACTGTAGCAGTATTGATATGGATAGGCAAAGCCACTTTTGGTGCCGTTTTTCTCATTTTGGGATGTTTTTCGTGAAGATTCTGCCCGACGGAGTATCTATCGGTGTCAATTTTTGACACAACAGAATCGGGTGAGGGATTTCCTCCCGCATTCAAGGCTAGCGAATCGGCGGGCACAATCAGGGCGTCCCCCACCTCGAAGGTGTCGATGGAGGGAAGCCCCCAAGGCAAATATCGCATCACTATTCCAAGGACCAGCAGACAGAGTGCAAGCCGGACCACGTTTTTCTCGGGACCATTCATAGGATAACCTCCATGGTTACCCTCGACCACCAGTTATTGTTAAATTGCCCTCGTCAGGGCAGCCTCGACGGTCGCCACGTCAGAAGGTACATCCACCGAAACGGACGGATACGGACTCTGGACTATGCGAATCGGGCGTTTGCCCAAAATACGCATCTGTTCCAGGGAGCGTTCCTTTTCCACTTCACTTTGCGGCAAAGACGAGAACTCATCCCGGCACCGTCTAGAATAGGCGTAAATGCCCTGATGCTGGAACCAGCGGGAAGCGTCCTCAACCGCTACCGACCGGGTAAAATCCAGCGCATAATCGCCTTTCACCAAAACCTTGACGACCGTCTTCAGTTCAGCCTCGGCCGGATTCAGCGGACACGCGACCGTCACCCATTCGTCGGGATGACTTTCGAGTGCCGACGCCACATCACGGAGAACGGAGGGTTCCACCAGGGGCTCGTCCCCCTGCAAGTTCACCACCAAGTCCAGGCCAAGCGCCTGCGCCGCAGAAGCCACACGGTCGGACCCCGTAGCGGCAGGCCCCGTCAACACAAACTCAAATCCCGCCCGAGAGACTACCCCGGCAATTTCTTCGGAATCGGTCGCGCAGACGATACGGTCGAAACATTCCGCCCGTACCGCACGTTCCATCGTGCG
The DNA here is from genome assembly GCF_946062555.1 of uncultured Fibrobacter sp. Lineage (GTDB taxonomy): Bacteria > Fibrobacterota > Fibrobacteria > Fibrobacterales > Fibrobacteraceae > Fibrobacter. The sequence continues at coordinate 82,006 of NZ_CAMGVQ010000008.1, read as the reverse complement.
CACGATCATTTCTTTGCCGAGAATTTTAACCAGGGGCTTTCCGGGAAAACGGGACGACCCCATACGGGCTGGAACTATGCAATGCACAGCCATAAAATTCCGCACCCCAAAGCAGATTCGCAACTAGCCGCCAATCACCTTCGGAATGGCGAAGTGGTCGTTTTCGACCGCCGGAGCATTCATGAAAGCCTTTTCGAGCGAGAAACCCTGCACTGGGACATCTTCGCGGAGAATCGTCGCACCGTTTTCGACGGCGGTCATCGGTTCCACGTCAGAAAGGTTCAGGACCTTAAGGGCGTCCAGATGGTTCAGCATCTTGTCCAGGTGACCCTTCACGGATTCAATATCTTCTTCGGCGACTTCGAGCCTAGAAAGCTTCGCGAGCTTCAAAACTTCTTCACGTTCGAGCATAAAACCTCTTTTCTTACGACCACAAAATAGCAAATAATCTAGCCCAAAAAGCAACTCTGAGTTGCATAATCAATTCGGATTTCAGATTTCGAAGTTCGGAATTATAATTTTCAGCTTAAAAATCCGAATTCTGGATTCCGCATTCCGAGTTAACCGACTATTTGCAGCGCCGCATACTTCAAAATAATGGTGCGAATCGTCGGATCGTTACCGAATCGGACATCCACGCGGGCATTGTCGCCCGAGCCATAGCACTTGACAATCGTCCCGACGCCATACTTGGAGTGGCGTACACGGACTCCCGGATGGAACGGATTCTCGCTAAATTCGTCGAAGACTACACGCGGGCCGGACGCTTCCGCGGGCTTAGGCGGAGCCGCCACCTTGATCGGATTACGGTAGACGATGCGCTTGTCGTTCTTCTTCACGGAATTCGGGATAGAAGGCCGGCTAAAGCCGTGCGAGCCGAAGTTGTTCGGGCGTGAAGAACTGCCGCCAAAGCTACCCGACGGTCTACGCGGGGAACTGGGCGGAATGTTCGGGCGCGGCGGACGCGAGAAATGTTGACCCGAGAAATCCTGGTTGAAGTCGTCTCCACCGAAGCCACCTCCAAAGCCTGAATCAAAGCAAGGCTTGAAATCCACAACGGACGGATCGAGTTCCTTCAGAAAACGCGACGGCGCGAACGGGCGAATGTTTCCTTGGAAGAACCGGCGTTCCGCGTGGTAAAGGTACAGCTGTTTTTCGGCACGGGTACAACCCACGTAGAAAAGGCGGCGTTCTTCTTCCATCTGCTCGTTCATCTCGGCGCCCGACATCATCGAGGACATGCGGATAAGCGGGAAGATTTCTTCGTCGCAGCCCGCAATATGCACGGTATTAAACTCGAGCCCCTTCGCCATGTGGATCGTCATGAGCGTCACCTGGCCCTTCGAGTTATCCACCTTCTTGTCTGCATCGGTAAGGAGCGAAATATCCTGAAGGAAGGCATCGAGAGTCGCCCCCGGATGTTCTTCGTCGAATTCGCGGATGGCGTTCACCATTTCGTCCAAGTTGCCGATGCGTTCATCGGCGGTAATCTCATCTTCCTTGCGCAGGAATTCCTTATAGCCCACGTCGTTAATGATGCGTTCCGCAAGAATGGGAAGCGGAGTTTCGCCCGCGGCAACAAGCGCCTTCCAGTTAAGAACCAGGTCCGTAAATCCCTTGAGCTTGGGGGCGGTACGGCCCACGCCATTCGCTTCGGCGAGCAAGTTTTCCCAGAAGGTTCCTTCGCCGTTGCGTTCACGTTCCAAGATATTTTCAACGGTCGTCTTGCCGATGGCTCGCGGCGGCGTGTTGATTACGCGCAGGTAGGCGGCATCGTCCTTTTCGTTAGCCAAGAGGCGCAAGTACGCGAGGACATCCTTGATTTCCTTGCGGTCCCAGAATCGCATGCCGCCAAAAATCACCGACGGAATGCGGCGGTCATTCAGCGCCTTTTCCAAGGCGCGGGACTGCGCATTCGTGCGGTAGAAGACCGCCGTCTTCGCATAAAAATCGGGACCAGCCTTCGCAATCGTATCGGCAATAGCAGAAGCTTCGCCACGGTCATCCATAAAGTGGCGCACATGAATAAGTTCGCCCGCATCTTCCTTGGAGAACACATTCTTCTGCATTTCTTGCGGACGGATGTTGTGCGCAATCACGGAACCTGCGCCCTTCACGATGTTCGCCGTGGAGCGGTAGTTGCGTTCAAGCTTTACAATCGTCACCGGGGCAAAGTCACGGTGGAAGTTGCGGATAATCTTGATGTTCGCGCCGCGCCAGCCATAAATACTCTGGTCGTCGTCGCCCACCACCGTCACATTTTTTTGTTCATTTATCAATAATTTCAACAATTCATACTGGACGTCGTTGGTATCCTGGTATTCGTCCACCACCACATAACGGAATCGCTGAGCCAACTGATCAGCCAGTTTCGGCAATTTCTGCAACATATAAACGGTGTTGAATAGCAAGTCATCGAAGTCCATCGCGTTCGATTCCTTGAGACGCTTCTGGTATTCGGCATAATACTTCGCGCGCTTTTCTTCGTCGGCAAAGGTCGCCATTTCAAGCGCGATATCTGGCGTCTGCAACTGCGCAAATCCACCCTTGTTCAAAATGGTATTCTTGTACTTCGAAATTGCCGCATGCAACTTTTTGACTTCGGAGGCTTCAAAGTTGTCGCCCAGGTCTTCCTTCAAGATTTCCTTGAGGATCCGCTTCTGGTCGTCGTCGTCGTAAATCGAAAAATTGCCATCGTACCACTGACCGCCCATGGCGGCCACCACCGATTCCTTCGAAAGGCAAAGCTTCAACAGGCGCAGGCACACGGAGTGGAAAGTCCCCATCCAGCTGAAGTTCATATTACAATCAAGTAACTTCTGGATACGCGACTTCATTTCACGCGCGGCCTTGTTCGTAAACGTCACCGCCAAAATACGGTCCGCCTCGACCCCGTGCTGCGAAACGAGGTGGGCAATCTTATAGGTAATGCAACGCGTCTTTCCCGAACCTGCACCCGCCAAAATCAGCATCGGCCCGTCAATTTTCTTGGCAGCCGCCGCCTGCTCCGGGTTTAATTCACGATCAAGAACTGCACCATCTACAATGTTTGCCATCAAGCGCTCCTATATGATATACGGATGTGCAATATAGCAAATATTTTTTTATATTAGCACCCGTGGCGTTCTACTCAAACGAAATCATTCAGCAGCTCAAGGCCCATGCGGACATCGCATCGGTCATCGAGAATTTTGTACCGCTGAAACGTTCGGGTAACGGGCGCTTCCTGGGCGTCTGCCCCTTCCACGACGACCGCAGCCCATCGATGAACGTAAACCCGAGCCTCGGCATTTACAAGTGCTTTGCCTGCGGCGCGGGTGGCGACGTGTTCAAGTTTGTACAGGAACACGAAAAGATGGACTTCAAGGGAGCTGTTGAATGGGTCGCCAATTTTACCGGCTTTGCCCTCCCCCAGCTAGGTGCCCCCGAAAACAACGAAAAGACCGAAGAACGCGCCATGGTCCGCAGGCTAAATGAACTCGCCTGCGAATGGTTCGAACAGGAACTTTCACGTTCTCCCAAGGCTCTCGAATACCTTTCGAGCCGTCACATTACCGACGAGACTCGCAAGCGATTCCATATCGGATACGCGCCCGACGGACGCGAAGGCTTTATCGGATACGCCGTGAAGAACGGTTTTTCGCCGCTGGACTGCGTGAAAGCGGGACTTGCCGTCCAAAAGGAAAATGGAGGCATCTCGGACAAGTTCCGTGACCGCCTGATGATCGCCATCCAGAATATGTCGGGCATCATCGTTGCATTCGGCGGCCGCGACCTCTCTGGAAAAAGCCACGCCAAGTATATGAACAGCCCCGAAACAGAGCTCTATCTCAAGAGAGACATTCTTTTTGGGCTGTACCATAGCAAACAAAGTATCGCCAAAGAACGCGAAGTGATTATTGTCGAAGGCTACTTTGACATGATCAGCCTTTTTCAGGGCGGCGTCACCAATGTGGTGGCCGCCTCGGGAACCGCACTTACCGAGCTGCACGCAGGTATTCTCGCCCGCTACGCCGAAAAGGCATACCTTGTATTCGACGGTGACGAGGCAGGTAGAAAAGCGACTTTCAACAGCCTAGCAATCGTACTCCCCAAGGGAATCGCTCCACGCATTTTTGCACTTTCGCGCCCAGACGGGACCAAGATCGACCCCGATAACTTTGTAAACGAGTTTGGAGCAGATGCGTTCAGAGAAGCACTCAAGGGATCCGAGGACTGGCTTTCTTACCTGATGCGAATCCGCGACATGGAAAGCCCCGAAGAACGCGCAAAGCTCGTCACCTTCGCGAAGTCGCTCGTCAAGAGCATCCCCGACCACGAACTGCGCAACCAGTACGTGAAACTGATTTCGGAACGATTCAACACGGACCGTTCACTCTCGCAGGTAAAGGCCCTGAAGCCGCAAAAAAGTTTTGATGAACGTCGCCCCGCCCACGGAAACGGCGCACCTAACGCAAACGGCGAAAACGCAGAGGTCATCCCGCAGTTGGAACAGGCGGCAACCCTAAACTGGTCTTCAATTCCTCCGATGGAAATCCGCTTTGCAAACCTGGTTCTCCGCAACCCGACGCTGATGGACCGCGCCCTGGAATACTTCGACATGGACTGGGCCGCAAGCGGAATCCAGATGTTCGAATCTCCGGTGGTCGAAGAATTCGTGAATTCCGCAATCGCCCTGTACGCCGAAACAGGAGCTATGTCGCCCCAGTTGCTTTACAACAACGTGTCGCCCACGCTCAAGCTGTTCCTGGAAGGACTTCCCGAAGAAAAGTGGAAACCGCCCCAGGAAATCGTGGAGTTCTACCAGACTCTCACCGTTCTTTCGACCAAGCTCTGCGACCGTCAAAAGCACCAGATTCCGCTGAACACCAACGAGGCCGTCTCGGTGCGTATGCAGATGTCCAAGTTTACGCAGGGAATGCAGAAACTGAACAACCTGTTCAACGCCGAAAAAATCAACATCGACGCCTTTGCAGACCAGGTGGTACGCAGTAGGACTCCCCTGATGCAGTTCCAGGTCGCCATTCAAAACGGCGAACCCGTTCAGACCGAAGTCACTCCGTCCATTCCCACGCAAGCTGCCGCAACAGCACAGCAAAATGCGCAACCCAGTGCAGCACCGTTTGTCACCCCGCAACCCCAGCAGACCCCTGCAGAATATGCCGATAAGCAAATGGCCACAAGCGAGCCGCACACAAACAATGACGAACCGCCCGAAGGTTTCGAGCCTCCCCCGCCCTCCGATGACGACGAGGAAGCCTACTCCTACGGCAGCGACGAGAACTTCAACGAAGACTTTGACGACTTCGGGTAAACCGTTCGTCTGATTATAAGAAAAATTGATATGACACTGGCCGCAAGTTTTTCTAAATTTGTGCCGTAAAAATTGATTCTAGCGCAAAAAGCGCCGGAGGTAATATGCTGTCCATCAAGAACCTGAAAGCAAGTATCGAAGACGGAACCCAGATTTTGAAGGGTATCAACCTGGAAGTCAAACCGGGTGAAGTTCACGCCATCATGGGCCCGAACGGGTCTGGCAAGAGTACGCTTTCAAAGGTAATCGCAGGCCACCCCGCCTATACCGTGAACGACGGTTCCGTGACTCTCGACGGCAAGGACCTGCTCTCGATGGAAATCTGCGACCGCGCCAATTCGGGCCTCTTCATCAGCACGCAGTACCCCACCGAAATTCCGGGCGTGAACAACGTGGAATTCTTGCAGATGGCGCTCAACTCCAAGCGCGCTTACCAGGGGCTTGAACCGCTCGCCGACGCCGACTTCAAGAAGCTTTGCGAAGAAAAGATGGCCATGCTCGAAATGGACGACCGTTACCGCGACCGCGGCGTGAACGACGGCTTTAGCGGCGGCGAAAAGAAGCGCAACGAAATTCTGCAGATGGCGATTCTGGACCCGAAGGTATCGTTCCTCGACGAAACGGACTCGGGCCTCGACATTGACGCTCTCCGCATTGTGGCTCACGGAATCAACCAGATTATGTCGCCCGAAAAGGCCGTGATTCTGGTAACGCACTACCAGAGGCTTTTGGACTACATCAAGCCGACTTACGTGCACGTGCTGCGCCACGGTAAAATCATCCTGAGCGGCGGCCCGGAACTTGCGCTTAAGCTCGAAGAACAAGGCTACGACTGGATCGAGGAAAACTAATGGACGCCATTACCCGCATTAAACAGTTGGGAATGCCGCGTCGCAACAACGAATTGTGGACGTTTTTCCCGGTCAACAAGATTCCGAACATTCTGAGTGCGGACGAAAATTGCCGCATTGCAGACGTATGCTCCAGCAACGAAGACTTCGCATACGAAGAAGACTTCGCCGCCCTTTTGCCGATTGTATGCAACGCCCGTGAACTCGTAAAGACAATCGGTGACGGCGAAAATGAAATGGCGATGCTCAAGTGCAACAACGACTTCGGCCGCACGGTCTTGAACATCGGCAAGAATGCGAAGGCAAGCATCGAAATCCTTGACAACAAGGTGATGCACGAAATTTGCGCAGAACGTTTCGACATCAATGTTGCCGAAGGTGCCGAACTCGAAATCTTTTTTGCAAACCCCGCAAACGACTTGCCGCTGACCTTTAGGCATTTCAACATCAAGCAAGCAGCACACTCGACCGTGCATTTTGCAAACGTCTTGCAAGATGCAGGCATTGGTCGCATCAGTGCACGCGTCGAATTGAACGGCGAAGACGCCAACTTCGATTACCGCAGCCTGAACATTCTGAAGGGTACAGCCTCCAAGCACCAGCGCCTGACGATTTTGCACAACGCCCCTGAAACGGCGAGTACGCAATTTGTTCGTAACATTCTTGACAAAAACGCTTACGCCAGTTACGACGGCCAGGTGGTCGTGGGCAACAGTTGCAGCAAGGTGAATTCGAGCCAGCTGGTAAATACGATTCTTTTGAGCGACGGCCCGAGCGTTTCGGTGAAACCGGTGCTCAAGATTTACCACGACGACGTGGAATGTACGCACGGCAATACCGTGGGCGAACTCGACAAGGATCAGATGTTCTACCTGACGAGTCGCGGAATTCCCTCCGACAAGGCCCGTGCAATGCTCACCAAGGCATTTGCAAAGGAACTGTTCCTGGAACTGCCCGAAGGCCCCGCCAAAAAGCGGCTGATGCAGGTAATTTAGAGGTTCCCAAATCGAGATTTGCTAGATGCGACCTCGGCCTCGCTAACTCGACTCGTTTTGCGAGTCGTTTTTTTCATTTTCTTGATTTTCGGCAATTTCAGCTGATAAAAAGCAGTTTAAAAAGTTTACAATTTTCTATCTTTGTGCCCACTATGAGCAATTTGAAGAACGATTTATGGGTCGGCGTGGACGTTGGTTCCACCACCGTGAAGATCGCGGTTGTCGATCCAGAGACCAACAAGCTTTTGCATTATACCTACCAGCGCCACAACGCCATGCAGGCACAGAAGGTTTTTGAAGTGCTGCGCGAGGCCCACGGACTTTTCCCCGATAAGAATTTCAGGGTCGCCTTCTGCGGCAGTGGCGGTCAGCCCTTCGCCGAAGCCACCCACGCCTTCTTTGTGCAAGAAGTCGTGGCAAACGCCCTTGCTGTACGTGCAACCTACCCGGAATCCAGGGTCGCCATTGAACTCGGCGGACAAGATGCAAAGGTGGTGTTCTTCGAAAAAGACAAGACCACCGGCAAGCTCATTGCCTCTGACATGCGTATGAACGGCGTGTGCGCCGGCGGTACCGGAGCCTTTATCGACCAGGTGGCCGAACTTCTGCGCATCAAGACCGAAGCCTTCGAAGGCTTTGCCAAGCGTGGCCAGAAGGTCTACGAAATTTCGGGCCGTTGCGGCGTGTTCGCCAAGACCGACATCCAGCCGATGCTCAACAACGGCATTGCCAAGGAAGATATCGCCCTTTCCAGCTTCCATGCCATCGCGAAGCAGACCATCGGTGGCCTTGCCCAGGGTATGGAAATCAAGCCGCCCGTGATCTTCGAAGGTGGCCCGCTCACGTTCAACCCGACGCTTGTTCGCGCCTTCAAGGAACGCCTGGGCATTAACGACGAACAGGCCATTGTGCCGGAACACTCCGAAGTGCTCGTCGCCATGGGTGCAGCCCTGTCTCTCGGCTCCATGTTTGCCGACCAGGAATGCTTCTACCGCAAGGAAGGCTCTCTCGACGCACTCATCCACTTTAACGAAACCCGCCAGGCCGAAAACAAGGCCAGGGCCGCTGCCGACTTGTTCTTCAAGAACGAAACCGAATACAAGATGTTCCTCGAAGAACACAAGATGGCCGGCAACCACTACCCGCAGCCCGTATCGGGCTCTACGCTCAACGTGTACCTGGGTATCGACGCGGGTTCTACCACCACGAAGTTCGTGCTCATGGACGAGAACGAAAACATCGTGGACGGTTTCTACGCGAGCAACAACGGCGAACCGCTGCAGGTGCTCAAGAACGCCCTCAACGAACTCAGCGACCGCTACGAGGAATACGGCTGCACCCTGAACATCCTGGGTGTAGGAACAACCGGCTACGGCGAACAGCTCTTTGCGAAGGCCGTCCATGCCGACTTCCACACGGTGGAGACGGTGGCCCACGCCAACGCCGCCCAGAAAATCTGCCCCGACGTAAGCTTCATCCTGGACATCGGCGGCCAGGACATGAAAGCCATCTCCGTGCAGGACGGCGTGGTCACGGGTATCATTCTGAACGAAGCCTGCTCTTCCGGTTGCGGTTCGTTTATCGAAACATATGCCCGCAGCCTCGGCATTCCGATGGAAAAGATTGCAGAACTCGCGTTCAACGCAAAGAGCCCCTCTCAGCTGGGTTCCCGCTGCACCGTGTTCATGAACAGTTCCATCATCACGGAACAGCGCGACGGCAAGCAGCCTGAAGACATTATCGCAGGTATCTGCCGCTCCATTATCAATAACGTGTTTACGAAGGTGATCCGTATCCGTAACCTGAACACCCTGGGCAAGAAGGTGGTGGTGCAGGGCGGAACCTTCAAGAACAACGCCGTTCTCCGCGCCTTCGAGCAGTACACCGGCCTAAAGCCTATTCGTCCCGAACGTCCGGGCGAAATGGGCGCGATCGGTATCGCTCTTTTGACCAAGAAGTTCATGGAAGAAAAGCGCAAGACCGAACCGGAACTCAAGAGCCGCTTTATCGGGCTTGACGCCATGAAGACCTTCAGCTGGCACAACCAGCCAGGTCAGCTCTGCCAGTACTGCACCAACCATTGTTCGCGTACCATCGTGACCTTCAGCGACGGCCAAAGCTTCGTGACGGGTAACCGCTGCGAACGCGGAGAAGTCACCGCCGACCCCAACGACCCGAAGACCAAGGCGCTCATCGCCGAAATCAACAAGAAGATGCAGGCCGTGCCCGACATGATCAAGCGCACAAACCAGCTCTTGGTCAAGGACTACGCTCCGGCAAAGCTCGTCGAAAACAACGGCAAGACCATCGGTATTCCCCGCGTGCTCGAATTCTGGGCCTCTCTCCCCTTCTGGAAGGCCTTCTTTACAAGCCTCGGCTACACAGTCGTGGTAAGCCGCCAGAGCGACTACAAGATGTTCGAAGCAGGCCTCCACAGCGTGCCATCTGACACGGTTTGCTTCCCGGCAAAGCTCGTGCACGGTCACGTGCTCAGCCTCATTGAAAAGAAGGTCGATCGCATCTTCTTCCCGATGATGGTTGCAATCCCCAGTGACCACACCAAGTTCACGGCAACGTCCGTTTGCCCCGTGGTGCAGGCCTACCCGAACGTGTGCAAGAATACCGACGAGCCCGAAAAGAATTACGGCGTTCCCATGGACCAGCCGATTTTCCACTGGTTCAACGCCAAACTCCGCAGAAGCCAGACCATCGACTGGTTCCACGAAAACTGGAAGCTCGACAAGAAGCTTTTGGACAAGGCCGTTACCGAAGGCGAGAAGGCACTCAACAACTACCGCACCACGCTTTTGGAAGAAGGCCAGAAGATCCTTGACGACGTACGCGCAAAGAACTCCTTTGCCGTGGTGATTGCAGGCCGCCCCTACCATGCGGACACGCTCATCAACCACAACATCGCAAGCCACTTTACCGCCATGGGCATTCCGGTGCTCACCACCGAATCGCTCCCCGGCGTGTACGACCAGGATGTGCCGAGCCACACCCGTATCGAAATCAAGAACACCTTCCACTTGCGCATGATTGGTGCCACCATGATTGCGGCGAAGGACCCGAACATCGAACTTGCGCAGATCGTAAGTTTCGGTTGCGGACACGACTCGATTTTGACCGACGAAATGATGCGCATGCTGCACCTTGATTCCAACAAGGAAATGCTCATGCTCAAGCTCGACGAAGGCGATGCCCGCGGCCCCGTGGGAATCCGCGTCAAGAGCTTTATCGAAACGGTAAGGGCACGCCGTGCAGCAAACTTGCCCGACAAGCCCGAAAGCAACGAACCGCTGTTCCATACGCCGTTTGTGGCCGAAGATAAGAAGCGTCGCCGCATTCTGACGCCGAACCTCTCCCCCGCCTTCTCCGTGCTCGCCAGCGAATACATGAAGCGCGAAGGGTTCATCGCCGAATACTTGCCGGTCGCCGACAAGAAGGCAATCGAACTCGGCAAGAAGTACGTGCATAACGACATCTGCTTCCCCTGCCAAGTGAACATCGGCGAAGCGCTCCATTGGCTCGTCGACCACCCCGAAGTTCCGCAGAACCAGGTTTCCATGTGCCTTGCCAAGAACTGCGAAAACTGCCGCGCCGTGCAGTACGCCGTACTCGCCCGTAAGGCTTTGGACGAAGCGGGCTTCAAGGATGTGACCATCATTACCACCGGTGTGGACTACAAGGGCATGCACCCGGGCTTCCAGCTGGGTCTCGACTTTAGACTCCACATGCTTTGGGGCCTGGTGACCATGGACGCTATCGAAACCATGTACCGTGCCGTTCGCCCGTACGAAGTGAACGCCGGCGACACCCAGAAGGTTTACGACGAATGGATGCCGAAGGTGATTGGCGTTGCAGGCCATCTCTCCACCATGCAGCTCGTGCGCCCCTCCAAGCTCATCGAAGTCTTTGAACAGTGCATCGAAGCATTCAACGGTATCGAAATCACCGAAGAACGCAAGAAGGGCATCCGCAAGCCGCGCGTTGCCGTGCTTGGCGAAATCTTGATGAACTACCACCCGAGTGCAAACGGCTTTGTAGAAAACTACCTGATGAACAACGGCATGGAAGTCTACCTGCCGGGTATGACGGACTTCTTCCGCGTCGACGAAGTGGTGCGCGAAGAAAAACTGAAGCGCGGATTCTCCGCGAACCCGATGATGGACCGTCTGGAAGGCGGCGTGACCAGCAAGGTCTATACGCACGCTGTAGAAACCGCTCGCAAGTCCATGCACAAGTTCAAGCTGTACGAACATCACGCCGACTGCGTGGAACTCAAGGACTACGTCTCCGATATCATCGACCCCACCTACAACACGGGTGAAGGCTGGATGATTCCGGGCGAAATCCTGTACAACTCGAAGCACGGAATCAACAGCTACATCATTCTGCAGCCGTTCGCCTGCCTTGCAAACCACATCTCTGGCCGCGGCCTCACCAAGGCTGTGAAGGAACGTTGCCCGCATATCCAGGTTTTGAGCCTCGACTACGACCCGGATACGAGCTTCGCGAACATCGAAAACCGCCTGCAGATGCTCATCATCAACGCCCGCGAGTTGGAAAAGGCTAACCAGAATTAACCAAGGTGTCATCCTGAGCAAGCGAAGCGCGTCGAAGGATCTAAAAAATTTTTCAACCTAGATTCTTCCACATAGTGGATAACAAAACTAAAACAATAAATTGCTAAGTTTTGTATATTGACTCCGCATCTTCGATGCTTCGCTCAGAATGACAAAATAAAACGATTATAAATTCATATGCTCAACGTCTCTAATGTCAGTCTTCAATACGGTAGCCGCGTCCTCTTCAAAGAGGTGAACCTCTCCTTCAAGCGCGGCAACTGCTACGGAGTCATCGGTGCGAACGGCGCCGGAAAGTCCACCTTCCTGAAAATCCTTTCGGGCGAACTCGAACCCAACACCGGTGAAGTCACCAAGGACCCGGGCGAACGTATCGCAGTCCTGAAGCAGGACCACTTCGCCTACGAACAGAACACCGTTCTCGAAACAGTCATGATGGGCTTCCCCGAGCTCTACGAGCTGGGCAAGAAACGCGACGAACTCTATGCGCTCCCCGAAATGACGGAAGAACAGGGCATGCAGGCCATGGAAATCGAAACCCGCTTCGGCGAAATCGGCGGTTACGAAGCCGACTCCAACGCCGCAGTGCTTTTGAAGGGCCTCGGCATTCCCGAAGAATTCCACTACAGCCTCATGGCCGACTTGGACGCCGGCCTCAAGGTGCGCGTGCTCCTCGCCCAGGCACTGTTCGGCAACCCGGACATTCTGCTGCTCGACGAACCGACGAACCACTTGGACTTGGAAACCGTCGGCTGGCTCGAAGACTACCTGGAACGCTTCGAAAACATCGTGATCGTAGTGAGCCACGACCGTCACTTCCTCAATGCGGTCTGCACTCACACCTGCGATATCGACTACGGCAAGATCAACATTTACGGTGGTAACTACGAATTCTGGTATGCAGCTAGCCAGCTCGCCCAGAAGCAGCGCAAGGACCAGAACCGCCGCGCCGAAGAAAAGATCGAAGAACTCAAGGCGTTCATCCGCCGTTTCGCTTCTAACGCAGCCAAGGCCAAGCAGGCCACCAGCCGCAAGAAGCTCCTCGACAAGATGACCGTCGAAGAAATGCCGGCCTCCAGCCGTAAGTTCCCGTGGGTCAACTTCAAGATGGACCGCGAACCGGGCAAGATCGTGCTAGAAGTCAAGAACGCCACCATCGACGGCGGCGACGGCATCATCTGCAAGAACTTAGACTTCAGCCTGAACAGTGGCGACAAAGTGGCCCTCGTCGGTGAATACGACACCCTCAAGACCGCCTTCTTCCAGCTCATCGCCGAAGAAACCAAGGCACCCGATGGCGTGCTCAAGTGGGGCAACACAATCAGCTACAGTTACTTCCCCAAGAACAACGACGCCTATTTCGGTTGCGACCTCTCCCTGGTGGATTGGCTGCGCCAGTACAGCAAGGAACAGGACGAAACCTTCATCCGCGGGTTCCTCGGCCGTATGCTCTTTACCGGCGAAGAAGCCCTCAAGAGCGCGAACGTGCTTAGCGGTGGCGAAAAGGTGCGCTGCATGCTCAGCCGCATGATGCTCAGCAACGCGAACTGCCTCTTGCTGGACGAACCCACCGCCCACCTGGACTTGGAAGCCATCACCGCCCTCAACAACGGCCTCACCGCCTTCCAGGGCCCAATTATCTTCTGCTCCCAGGACCACGAATTCGTACAGACGATTGCGAACCGCGTGCTCGAACTGACCCCGAACGGAGTCATCGACCGCAGCATCACCTTCGACGAATGGCTCGAAAGCAAGAAAAAGAAGAAATAGTTGGTAGAGCTTAGAACTTAGACAACAAAACGTCCCGCTCGGTTAAACCCAGCGGGACTTTTTTTTCAGACAACCAATTATCTATTTCCACTATTGCGTCACAATCACGCGGTTTGCAAACAGCACCTTCTTGCCGTTATCGACTCGAACAAAATAGCTGCCCTTGGCACGCACCAGTTCCTTGAGCGGCACCGAGGCAGAGCTGCTGTAATAGCGGCTAGAAATCTTCTTGCCCTTCATGTCGAACACGCTCACGCGAGCAACGGTTGAATTCAAGTGAAGTTCCAGGTTACCGTTTGCATAAGTTACCGAGGCCGAAGCAATCACCTTAGCGGACGGAGCAATCTTCGTATTTCCTTCGGAACTCGAGGAACCCATGTTCCAGTCGCTCGGCACGCGGGCTGCAATGCCGCGGCCAGCCGTACTCATGTACACCACGCCGTAGTTGTTCATGTCGCCCATCACGAATTCGCCGTTGGCAAGGCCGCCGTATTCGTGACCGTCATCGTTCACGCGAGTCCAGGTTTTACCCTTGTCATCGGAGCCGAATACGCCCGTCACTTTACCGACTGTTGCGAAAACGTAAATCGCCGGATAACTGCCTTTTTCCTTGGGAGCGCCAAAGCCCACCGCTTCGCAATAGCCGACGCCTTCAACCGCAGCCCAGGTAGCACCGCCATCGGTCGAATGCAAAAGTTTTCCGCTTGCTGGCATTCCATTCGACGGATCCTGAATAGCGACAGGCAGCCACAAGTCGCCCCCGTAGCCCGGAATGGCTCGGAACTTCTTGAACGCGCTTTCACCAGGCGTACTCACGGCCTTGAAACTTGCGCCCGCATCGGAACTCTTGTAGAACTTGCCATCCGCCTTGGTGTAGGCGTAGAACACGTCGTCGTTTTCAGGGTCGCCCACCACATACGCGGTGTTATCGATTCCCGAAACCTTTTCCCAAGTCGTGCCGTTGTAATTGCGATAGACATCGGTCGTTCCTTCCATCGGAACCCAGATGGTATAAGTACCTTTTGCCGAAAGAGCCACAGTACCCTTGGCAGCGTTCTTATCAGGTCCTGTATAAGTTTCCACCGTCCATGTCTTACCCGAATCAAGAGAATACTGCACCGGAGCGATGGGAATGTCATTGTACTGACCCTCGTAGGCACGCTTGTCAGCCACCTTGGCCAATTTGCCACTCTTGGGAGCATAAGCAAGGCCCTGCGTCGTACCCAACGATACATAATCGCCGCCAACATTCGTCTTGTGCCTGAATGCCGGATATTTTGCAATATCATCGTGACGGAATCCGTCGTAGTCACCAATGATCGAAATCATCGGGCCACCCGGAATGCTCACCACTTCGAAAGGCACCGTTTCTTCGACACCATGCGCCGAGAAATGCCACACCTGGTTCATGGTGAGCTGCGGTTCTTCCCAAGAATTTTCAGCTTCCTTATAAATGTAATCGCTCAAGTTGTCGCAGCGGAAAATACCGTTACCCGAAGTCACAAAGACGCGGTTGTTGTCGAACGGATCCATGGCAACGCTACCGGACCAGTGGATAGAACCGTTATGCATCCATCCAATTCCATTAGCATCCATCTGCTTGGTCGTCGGATAGACGCCGCCTTCCATCCAGTAATACTTGAAGCTTGCAATCCAGGTTTTACCGCCGTCGGTCGTGTGGTAAATGTTAGTACCCCACTGGTCACTCCACTTGCCGCTGGTATCGCTCGTGGCCGTGTACCAGAACTGCGGTCCGCGATAGCCTTCAGTGGTCACCACCATTTCGTTTGCATTTTTCGGATTAATGGCAATGCCGCCATAAGGGGCAATGTAGGAGTAATATTCTTCGCAAGTCTTGCCGCCAGTCGCTTCGCAGTCGACCATACCTTTCACGTCCACCTTGTCGTACTTGGGATTACCACCTTCGTCCAGATTGTTTTCCGGAGAAACGTTGGACCAAGTCGCCGAAGCCACATCAAGCTGCAGCACCGCACCGCGACCAAAACCATCGTAAATCATGCCCCAGCCTTCGTCCCACATCATGGAATGCGGCCCGGCGCCATCGGCAAAGGTCACCGTCATCGTTTTTCCGTCGCCCGAAACCACCGCACGCTGCGGCATCAGGCGCACAATGCTCCCGCCGGCCGTGCTGCGCAATGAATCCGGAATCGGGAGCGCCTTCCAGCTTGCACCGCCGTCGGTCGAGGTGAACACGTTTTCAAACGTGCCCTTGGCCGTCGTCCCTTCGCGCAAGAATCCGGCGTACAGCACCTTGGAGCTGCCCGGAGCATACTGCACAAAGCTAAATCCCGAACCATTCCAGGTCGTATCGCTCCCGGCAGCCTTGGTCCAAGCATCCACATGGCTCCAGCTCGTTCCGTTATCCGTCGATTTCCAGAGGCCCTTGTTCTTGGAGCCGTAGAACATAATCTTCGAATCGTTCGGGTCGACCGCCAAGGCTTCGCCATTACCGCGGCCCATGCCGTTACCATGAGCGCCAAAGCGTGCCACTTTCGCTCCCTTGATACCGTCTTCGTCCCAGGTGTAAAGGACATCCCAAGATTCACCCTTGTCGCTACTGCGGAGGAACGCCGTACGGCCGTTGTTCCAGTAACTGGTTCCTGCCACCATGTACACAACGCCCGATTCCTGCGGGTCAACGGCAATAGCCTCAATACCCAAAAGGCCTCGCTCGGAAACATCGACCCAGTCCATCATCGATTCCCAGCGAGAAGTCGATTCGTTCCAGCGGTAAGCGCCGCCCACGTCAGTGCGGGCATAGAAAAGTCCCTTGTCGACCGGAGACGCTATCACGGCGGAGACGAATCCGCCCCCGCCCATGCTCACGTTGCTCCAGCTGAAATCTGCCGCCTTTTCGGCAGCATAAGCAGACATCACCGGCGTCCCCATCACGGCACACAGGCAAAGTCCAAAAGCACCAAACAATCCTTTTTTCATAAATTTATCCCTATACTACAATGGGCAATAGGCCCTTGCATCCAATTCAAAAATATATTTCAGGGGCAAAAAACGACACAAAAAAGCCTTCGGGGCTTTTTTTCCGTTTTGAAGTTTTCAACACCAAACAGCCATTTCGGGAGGAAAATTCCCGAAAACGCAAAAATCCCGCTCTAGGAGCGGGATTTTCACTTTTTAAGCTTTACTCAAATTCTTGGTAGAAGCTCGCAGAGCGAGGCCACTTATGGATTAGCGGCGCTTGCCCTTCTTGCGCTTACCCTTAGCCGGGGCCTTTTCTTCTTCCTTCTTCGGTTCAGCCTTCTTCTTGGTGTCGCCACCGCGGAGATCCTTCATCTTGAAGGAAACATTGACTTCGGCAGTCGTCACCTGAGAGGCGAGTCCACCCGGATCTCGAACCTTGAAGCTGAATTCATCAAGGCCGCTGAAGCCCTTGTTCGGCATGTAGGTGAAGGAACCGTCACGTTCGTTCAGGTTGATCTTACCGTTGCGCGGCTTCTGCACCAGCTGCACAGACACAGGCTTTTCACCATCGGCATCCGTCACACCGGCCATCAGACCTTCGGCGGCGCTCACCTTGAGTTCTTCACCTTCCTGAGTCATGTAGGTCTGTGCAGTAGCAACCGGCGGATCGTTCACGGCAATCACAGTGAACAGAGCAGACTTAGAAGCCTTGGCGCCATCCGGATCAGTCACCGTGAAGGTAATCTTTTCCGGCTTGCCGTTCCAGTTCGGGTGCGGCTGGGCAACCGTAGCGGTCTTCTTGTACTTGTCGTACTTCACTTCAAGGAACTTGTTGCCAGTGAAGGACCACTTGAGTTCGTCGAAACGATGATCCTTGTCGCGTGCGTACTGATCAAGCTTGATCACGGCGATTACACCATTGTTGTCATCTTCCTTGATCGTTGCATCCGGAATGTCGCGCATAATCGGGGCAGCATTCACGTGCTTTACAACGAACTTCACCATAGCCTTGTCGGAAGCGCCGGCCGGATCCTTAGCGGTAAAGATGATGGTTTCTTCACCGAACCAATCCGGTTTCTTAGGCTTCACGATGGCTTCGCGGCTTCCGTTAATCTGCACAGCAAGATTCTTGGCACCGGCAGCAGCCCACCTGATTTCGGTGTTCTTGTGATCCGGATCAGAAACATACTGGTCGAGCTTAATCGGCTTGAAGGCAGAACCCTGCAGAGTTTCCTGGTCAGGAATCTTCTTCACGACCGGCGGATCGTTCACCGGCTTCACCGTGAACTTCACCTGGACAGAAGCCTTTTCGCCAGCCGGGTCGAACACGTTCACCGTCACCGTTTCCATACCGTTCCAGTACGGATTCGGAGTTTCAGCCTGGAGCAAGCCCTTTTCGTTAATCATGAAGTTGATTTCATGCTTCACGACCGGACCGCCCTTCCCCTTCTTGCCCTTCTTGCCCTTCACGTTCGGAACATCGTTGTCGAGCGTCCAGGTCAATTCTTCGAGAGAGTTATCGGGGTCATTCACCATCTTGCTGAAGTCAACGGGAGCAAAGGTTCTCTTTTCTTCGATCACGAACGGCTGTACCGGCTTGAGAGTCGGAGCGTCGTTCACCGGAGTGACTTCGAAAGTAGCCTTGGCAGAAGCAGATGCACCGGCGATATCCTTCACCGTGAAGGTGAGGGTTTCCTTGCCGAACCAGTTCGGGTTCGGAGTCAGCACCTGGGCACGAGTCCCCTTGATATCCACCTTGAGGTCCTTATTGCCGGACACGGTCCAGTGGAGTTCGTTGGGCTTGTTATCCGGGTCTTCGGCAGCCTTGGAGAGATCGACAATTTCGAACTTTTCCTTTTCCTTGATCTTCTGGCCGGCAATGTGCTTGATGACCGGAGGATCGTTCACAGGCACCACTTCGTAGGTGATCTGCTGAGTAGCACGAGCACCTTCGGGGTCATAAACGTCAATCTTGATCTTTTCGGTTCCGCTCCAGAACTTGTCCGGAGTAGAAACGACGAGTTCCTTCTTGGCATTGATAGAAGCCTTGAGGGCGCGGGTCGGAGCTAGTTCAATCTTCAGGGCGGACAGCTGATGGTCCGGATCAGAGATGTACTGAGCGAGGTCGAGCGGCTTGAAGCGTTCCTTTTCCTGGACGCTCTGGATGGCGATCGGCTTGATTACCGGTGCATCATTCACAGATTCAACCTTGAAGTTCACCGTCTTGGAATCAGAGGCGCCTTCGGGGTCCTTCACGGTGAAGGTCACGTTGCGTTCGCCATTCCAGAACTTGTTGGCAATCTTCACGCGAGCAATGTTCTTGCTGTCAATTTCCACCTGGAACTCGTCAACAGGAGCCGGAGCCGGTTCTTCGGACACTTCTTCCTTGGCGTTCTTCTTGCCCTTCTTCTTGCCCTTCTTTGCAGACTTCTTGGTCGGTTTCTTGGCAGGCTTTGCAGCCGGAGCGGCATTCACCTTGTCAACCTTCACCGTCCACACCAATTCGGAGAGCTTATGGTCAGGATCGTGCACGAACTTGTTCAGGTCGATTTCCTTGAACATGCCCTTTTCCTTGATCTTCTGGTCAGGAATGTTCTTGAGCACCGGAGCGTCGTTCACAGAGGTGATTTCGAAGGTCACCATCTGAGAGGTTTCGGCACCATCCGGGTCCTTCACAATAAGAACCATGGATTCCGGAGCGCACCAGAAATTCTTGTCCGGAGCAGTAACCGTGAGCACTCGGCTCGGAGAGATTTCAGCCTTCAGGAGCTTGTTGCCCGTCACGGTCCACTTGAGTTCGCTCGGCTTGTTATCCGGGTCCTTCACGAATTCGTCGAGCTTGATCTGCTTGAAGAGCTGCTTTTCCTTGATCTTCTGGTCAGGAATCTTCTTGACAATGACCGGAGCGTCGTTCACGCGTGTCACTTCGAAGTGCATCTTGTGGTTGGCAGAAGCACCTTCCGGGTCGGTCACCGTGAAGGTCACCGTTTCCTTGCCGTTCCACTGCGGATCCGGCACAGCGATCTGGACGGTGTTGTCCTTACGCATATTCACCTTGAGGAACTTGTTGCCAGAGACAGTCCACTTGAGCTGGGCAGTCTTGTGGTCCGGGTCGGTAGCGAGGTTCGAAAGGTCGATGGTCCTGAACACGCCGTTTTCACGGATGGTTTCACCCTTCGGAGCGCTTGCGGAAATCACCGGAGCGTCGTTGATGGAACGCACTTCGTAATGGGCGGTCTTGGAAGCCTTGGCACCTTCCGGGTCGGTCACCGTGAAGGTAATGTCGGCGGCACCGTTCCAGAACTTGTTCGGAATCACGATTGTTGCAACATGGTTGTTGTCCACCTTGACACTCAGGCCATCCTTAGCAGACGGAGCCGGTTCTGCGGCAGCACCCTTCTTGCCCTTGGCAGCCGGAGCAGCGGCAGACTTAGCCTTCACATCGAAGGTCCACTTGAGTTCGGAATTCTTGTGGTCCGGGTCCTTCACGAGATCGTCAAGCTTGATCTGCTGGAACTGCTTCTTTTCGTCGATGGACTGGTCCTTGAGTTCGCGGACGAACTGCGGAGCATCGTTCACCGATTCAACAGTGAAGGTCACGGAGCGGCTATCAGAAGCGCCTTCCGGGTCGGTCACCGTGAACTTGATGGTTTCGGCACCATGCCAGTTCGGGTTCGGCGGCAAGATAGACACATTGTGGCTTGCATCCATGGCAACCTTGAGTGCCTTGGCGCCTTCAATCTTCCACTTCAGCTTGTTCTTCGGATGGTCGAGGTCTTCGACATAGTTGTCGAGAGCAATAGACTTGAAGCTCCCCTTTTCCTTGATGGTCTGGCTAGCAATATCCTTCATGACCGGAGGATCGTTGATAGACTGCACAGAGAATGCGGCAGTCGCCTTGGCGGTTGCGCCTTCCGGGTCGGTCACAGTGAAGGTGATCTTTTCGTTGCCGTTCCAAAGCGGACTCGGAGCCTTGACGGTAACCTCGCCATCCTTGGAAATAGAGACCTTGAGATCCTTCTGGCCAGAAACTTCGATCTTGAGCTTTTCGTAGGGGTGATCCGGATCCTTGATAAGCTGCTTCAGGTTGAAGGACTTGAATTCTTCCTTTTCCTTCACCATCTGGTCGTTAATCTTGCCGATGGTCGGAGCATCGTTCACGGACTGCACCGTAAAGGTTGCCGTGCAATGGGCCTTGCCGCCATCCGGATCTTCCACCTTGAACGTAATTTCTTCGGAGCCATTCCAGTACTTGTCCGGAATCACCACCTTGGCCATGCGCTGGCCATCCACAGTCACCTTGAGCTGCGGAGTGTAGTTCTTCGGGGCACCCTTCGCCGGCTTCACGTCAAAGCTCCAGGAGAGCTGATCGAGCTTGTGGTCGGCATCCTTCACGATGTCGTTCAGGTTGATGATAGCGAATTCACGCTTTTCAGGAATGCTCTGGTCCTTGATGGGCTTCACGAATTCCGGCAGGTCGTTCACGGATTCCACCGTAAACTTCACCGTGCGCTTGTCAGAGGCGCCTTCCGGGTCGGTCACCGTGAAGGTAATGTCTTCAGAACCGTTCCAGAACTTGTTCGGGGCTTTAACCGTAGCGACATGCTTCGGGTCGATCACGACCTTGAGCTGCTTGTTGCCGGATACAGTCCACTTGAGCTTGGACTGATCGTGGTCTTCGTCAGAGGCGTACTTGTCAAGTTCAATCGACTTGAATTCACCCTTTTCCTTGATGGTCTGGTTAGCGATATCCTTCATGACCGGCGGGTCGTTGATGGACTTCACCGTGAACACGGCGTCAGACTTGGCAGTAGCGCCTTCCGGGTCGGTCACCGTGAAGGTCACCTTTTCGGAACCGTTCCACATCTTGGTCGGCATCTTGATCGTTGCGACACCGTTCTTGTCGATATCAATCTTGAGCTGCTTGTTGCCAGAAACCGTCCACTTGAGATCCTTAAAGGCGTGGTCGGGGTCAGAAGCAAGTTCGGCGAGGTTGATAGAAGCAAATTCATGCTTTTCTTCGATCATCTGATCCGGAACCTTCTTCAGCACCGGCACGTCGTTCACGGACTGCACGGTAAAGAGAGCCTTGGACACAGCCTTGGCACCTTCCGGGTCGGTCACCGTAAAGGTAATTTCATCGGCACCGTTCCAGAACTTGTTCGGAATCTTGATGTTGGCCACATGCTGGGCGTCAATATCAACAGTGAGACCAGCTTCCTTGCCCTTGGTAGACTTCACGTCAACAGTGAACTGGAGGTCGGAAAGCTTGTTGTCGAGGTCGCGAACCATTTCGCCGAGCTTGATCGGCTGGAACTGGCCCTTTTCCTTGATGGTCTGCGGAGCGACCTGCTTGATGAATTCCGGAACGTCGTTCACGGATTCCACGGTGTAAGCGACAGAGCGTTCGTCGGTTGCACCTTCGGGGTCGGACACCTTGATGGTGAGCGTTTCGGAACCGTTCCACTGCGGAGACGGCGGAGTCACCTTCATCACGCGGTTACCGTCGATGGACACCTTGAGTTCGCGGTTGCCCGTCACGGTCCACTTGAGCTGGGCCTTGGAATGATCGAGGTCTTCGACATACTTGTCGAGTTCCACCGGCTTGAATTCGGCCTTTTCCTTGACGGTCTGTTCAGCAATATCTTTCATGGCCGGGGGGTCGTTGATGGACTTGACAGTAAGTTTCATCTGGGAGGAAGCCTTGCCGCCATCCGGATCGACAGCGGTAAAGGTGATGGTTTCGGAACCATTCCAAAGTTCATTCGGCGTCTTGAAAGAAACTTCGCGGGTCTTGTTGTTCAGGTTGACCTTGATGTCCTTGTTACCCGTAATGTCGATCTTCAACTGGGAGAGATCGTGATCGGCATCGGAGAGGTAATCGTCGAGCATCACGGAGGCAAATTCGTTCTTTTCTTCGATAGCCTGGTCCGGAATCTTCTTGAACACAGGAATATCGTTGATGGACTTGACCGTGAAGGTCACAGCCTGCTTGACAGAAGCGCCTTCCGGGTCAGACACCGTAAAGGTCACGACAGCAGCGCCGTTCCAGTACGGATCCGGAATTTCAATAGATGCCACGTGGTCGTCACCGATATTTACAGACAAAGTACCGGACTGAGGTTCCTTACCCTGGTGCTTCACGTCGGCTTCCCAGGAGAGTTCGGAATTCTTGTGGTCGGCGTCCTTCACGTATTCGTCGAGCTTGATCTTCGCGAAGGTCTTCTTTTCGTCGATGGTCTGGTTCGGGATCTGCTTCACGAGCTGCGGCACGTCGTTCACGGAGTTCACCGTGAAGCTGTTTTCGGATTCGGCGCAAGCACCGGCCGGGTCGCAGACCTTGAACTTGATGGACTCAGAACCGTTCCACATCTTGTTCGGGATCTTGATGGTGGCGGTCTTGCCGGCGATATTGACGGCGAGATCCTTGTTGCCCGAAACGGTCCACTTAAGTTGTTCGAAAGGATGGTCGGGATCCTTGACCAGCTTGTCCAGTTCAATGGGCTTGAACTCCTGCTTTTCGTCGATGGTCTGATCCTGGACTTCCTGTACGAATTCAGGAGCATCGTTCACGGACTTGACCGTGAACTTGGCCGTCGTCTTGGCAGATGCACCAGCCGGGTCGGTCGCCGTGAAGGTCACGGTTTCGGAGCCGTTCCAGAATTCATTCGGAATCTTGATGATTGCGGAACCATACTTGTCGATGTCGAACTTCAGGTCCTTGTTGCCCGAGATGGTCCACTTGAGCTTCATGACATCGTCATCCACGTCGGCCACGTAATCGGTCAGGCTGATGGATTCGAATTCGTTCTTTTCTTCGATGGTCTGGTCCGGAATCTTCTGGAGCACCGGAGCATCGTTGATCGGATTCACCACGAAGTTTGCGGTCGTAGAAGCGCTAGCATATTCACCGTCGGTAGCCGTAAACTTGATCTTTGCGGAGCCGTACCAGTTCGGGTCAGGAATAATCACGGAAGCGACGCGGTTCGGGTCGATTTCCACGTTCAGGTCGCCGTCGGCCTGATCCTTGCCAATCGGAGAGATGTCGAATTCCCAGAGAATCTGGTTCTTCGGATGGTCGGGGTCGGTCACGTAGTCGTCGAGCTTGATCTTCGCGAAGGTCTTACCTTCGTCGATGGTCTGGTCCGGAATCTGCTTGACTTCAGGCGGGTTGTTTACGGATTCCACGTTGAAGTTCACCGTTTCGGAACCCGAGGCGCCCTTGGTATCAGTTGCAATAAAGGTGATATCTTCAGAACCGTTCCAGTACTGGTCCGGAATTTCAATCGTCGCTATGCGGTCGGGAGAAATGGAAACTTTAAGTTGCTTGTTGCCGGAAACGGACCACTTGATTTTTTCAGGCTTGTCCATGTCATCGGTAACATACTTGTCCAATTTAATCGGAGCAAACTTCTTGCCTTCATCGATGGATTCACCCGGAATGCCCATCACGGAAGGAGCAGTATTCTCCGCCTCCTGAGCTACACCCACTGATGCCAGCAAACTGACAGACGCCAATAATGCTGCTACAGATCTATTTTTTCGTTTCATTTATGATCTCCCATAAAATCTTCTTCCAATTTCACCTTTTGCTTTCACAAAATAGAGAACCGCACCCGCTAGTCCGAGCGCAATTTTACGAGGTCAAATATAATGATTTTATCTGCAAAAAAGCGTCAAAAAGCCGATTTTTCGTAAAAAAACGCAACCTGCGATGGCCATAAAAAATCCGCTTTGTTGTAACTTGTTGACAATCAACAAGTTAGCAAAACGAAACCCTTTTTACGTTATTTTCAGTTTTTGAAATTTTCGGGGTCCTCAAAAAAAATTTACAAACTTTTTACATTAAATTGGAACGAAAAGTTCCGCTTTTAGGCGTTTAGGGTGATCCAACTAATGACAACCATTTGCCAAAAAACTATTTTTTTATCTAAACAAACAAAACAGGCTAGGTAAAAAATGAAATTCGTATTCCTTTGCGACGCCAACTACCTCAAGGGCGACATGGTCAACTTCGTGAACAACTTTCCCACCAACCACGAACTGGTGACAATGACATCTGACGAACTGCTTCAGACGAAGTCCATTTTCGAAGGCACGTTCGCCGTTCTCGCCGAACGCACCACCTGGCAGAAAAATTTCAGCCTGTTCCGCTATTTCGGCCTTCTTCCGCTTCTTGAAGTGCTTCCGCTCGGCATCGTGAGCCGTTCCCGCCGCGGCGAACCCCTCAAGGGCCGCACCCAGAACAGGAACCAGGAAATCTACTTCAACCCCGCCTCTTCCGCCGAAGAACTCTATCTTCAGGTAGACAAGTTCGTCGCCGCTCCTCCGGCAGGTTTCAGCTATCCCCGCGGTTTCCAGAAGGCATAACCAAGAAACCATGCAGAGAAAGGTCCTGAACGACCTGTACAGGCAAGGCGGAGTAACCAGTTTCGCATTCCCCGGCGAAAACGAGATTCCGCTAGAGCCTCTGCAAAATCTTGCGCTGGCATTGAATGCCGGCGCTCGTTTTATGGTCATAGACTTTTCGGGAAAGAATCACCTCAAAGGTGACGCCCCCATTGAGGTCCAGGCTCTTTTCGAAAAGCTCCTTCCGCAGGAAATTCTGAACAAACTAAATTCAGAATCTTCAGGTTGGACCGTAACCGGCTCCAGGGCTTTCCCCAAGGACGACGACCAGTTCCGGAACCTATACCACAATCTGCAGCACATCAAGAAAGCCATCGCGCAAGTCGTCGTCATCTTACCCCTGGACATCAACGACGAAGAAGCCTACTACGCCAAGCTGATTTCAAGGCTGATCGTGATCGACGGAGACAGCGTAAGCGAGGCTTCCGCATACCTCGAAGACCTACCCCACTTTAACAGGGCGAACCTACTTTGGCTCCTGCCGCAAAAGCCGAACAGGAAGAAATTCTACCACGCCTACCGTGCCGTCCGTAGGAGCCATTCCCTCTACAAGGAAATCAGGCTTTGCGATTGGAGAACAAGTCCCGAAGCATTCACCCGGATTATCGAGCAACTCCACAAGATTTCAATTATCGAGAAGAATCCGCTGGACGGATCCTCCAAGGTGTTCAGGACCATTTTCCCACTGTTGCTTTTACTTGTGATTGCGCTTCCCTTCCTGTTCGTGACCGAAACGGAACCCGGAATTTCAAACATGCGTAACCGCATCCACGAACGCGACAAGCTTTCCATTGCGCCCTCGTTCGAATACACCTTCGACGGCAAGGAAACTCTGCAACGCATCGCCCGCTACGCCATCGGAAGGTTCAGCGCCATCATCACCAACGAGCGCATGGTGCAGCAGTACATCAAGGTAACACTCGAAGAAAACGGCTACCCTGCCAACGCCTGGGAAAAGAACAAATTAAACGTTCCTCCCGAAGGGACCGTCGTCAAGTTTTCGAGGCCCGACTACATCGGCAACACGGCATCGGATTCCATCGGCGCCGCCTGGAAATACTGGACATCGATCGTGTCGGACAGCGTCGCCTACATTACGGAATTTTACCACCCCCAAGCCACAGCGAATTTTAGACAGCACAACGGCATCGATGTAGCCAGCCGTCAGGGAGCACGCATACTCGCGCCGTTTGCCGCCAAGGCATGGACCGCCCGCGATGAACGCGGTGGAATTGTCATCGGTCTTGTGCGCAAAAAAGACGTCGTCATTTTCATGCACTGCGACCAGTTACTTTATCTGGACGGCCAGGAAGTCATGGCCGGAGATCCCATCGCAACGGTCGGCCTCACAGGGCACACGACAGGCCCCCACGCCCACGTTGTCACGGGAATCATCGACCGCAACGGGAACAAGTCTATCGGCAATGTTCGATACAAAGTAATCGACCCGATTAAGTGGTTCTACATGTTCAAGCCCACAGCCGATGCCGTACGGAATCGATAACCCCTGTTGAAAAAAACACAACACTTCGACGCAAGTGACACTCATCACAAACTCACTCAAAAAGTGTTCTCTAAGTGTTTTTTTTAGGTCAGTTGTAAGCTATTTGTTACATCTGACCCCTCGCCAAAAAATTGACATTTAAATAATTTTGATTTCGGAATTAGGGAATTGGCTTCAACAAAGAAAAAGGATAAATAAAATGAAGTTTAGAGTTTTGGCTCTTGCAACCATGACCGCCGCCCTTCTTACCGGATGTTCCGGTGTTGTCACTCCCAAAGCAGAACTCGCTAGCCACGATTCGGACCACAACATTCCTGCCATCGACGAGATGATTATTTCTTACAAGCAGGATTACATCAACAAGTGCTATATGCCTATCGTCAAGAAGAACCCTCCCGAAAACGCATGCCAGGCGGAGCTTTTCCAGATGCTGGAACGCAGCTACCACCTGGACTACAACCAGAACCACGTGGCTATGGCATCTAACAAGTTGCTGTTCAAGGACATAGATGCAAAAATTATCGAAATGTCCCGCAACGACCCCGAAGTCCGCAACGCTATCCGTGCGGGCGCCTTCACCAGCACAAGCGAAATGCTCAGCTACTACCACGAAAAGTACCATTTCGACACTCACCTCGAACAGTACTAAGAATCAACCAATTTTACGAGAGAGAGACGCCCGCAGTTGAAAAGCTGCGGGCTCTTTTTCTATATTTGTGCCGCATTACAAATAGTAAAAACAATCCTGATGGATTCTATCGGGCCTTCGGCCCTCCAGAATGGCATTCGTATCTGTCACCCTGGAGCGAAGCGATAGGGACCAAAGAATTCAGCGGGAACAAAAAGAGACAAAATCATGGGAAAATCACTCTATCAGAAGATTTTTGAAAGCCACACGGTAGCAAAGCTCCCGAGCGGCCAGTGCCAGCTCTTTATCGGGCTCCACCTCTGCCACGAAGTCACGAGCCCGCAGGCTTTTGCGCAGCTCCGCGAAGAAGGCCAGAAGGTACTGTTCCCGGAACGCACGTTCGCCACGGTGGACCACATCATTCCGACCACGTTCCCGGAACGCAACCGCCCGCTTAAGGACGGCATTTCCGAAGAGATGTTCTCCCATATCGAAAACAACACCAAGAACAACGGCATCAAGTTCTTTGGCCCCGCCACCGCCGAACAGGGCGTAATCCACATCGTGGGCCCCGAAGAAGGCGTGACCCAGCCGGGCATGACTGTTGCCTGCGGTGACTCCCATACGGCAACCCACGGCGCATTCGGCGCTATTGCGTTCGGTATCGGAACAAGCCAGGTGGCCGACGTTCTCGCCACCCAGACCCTCGCCATGAGCCCCTTGAAGACCCGCCGCATCAAGTTCACCGGCAAGCTCAAGCCGGGCGTGACCGCCAAGGACGTGGCACTTGCCTACATCGCGAAGCTCGGCGTGAACGGCGGCGTTGGCTACGCTTACGAATTTGCAGGCCCGGTCATCGAAGAAATGGGCATGGAAGGCCGTATGACGGTCTGCAACATGGCTATCGAAGGCGGCGCCCGCGTCGGTTACTGCAACCCCGACGAAAAGACTTTCGAATACCTCAAGGGCCGTCCGTACGCTCCAAAGGCCGACAAGTGGGACGAAGCCGTTGCTTACTGGAAGTCCGTCGCTACCGACGCCGACGCCCAGTTTGACGACGAAGTCGAAATCAACTGCGACAACCTCGAACCGATGGTCACCTGGGGCATTACGCCTGCCCAGGCCATTCCGCTGAACGGCAACATGCCGAAGATTGACGAATTTACCGGCAGCGAAAAGAAGGTCATCTCCGAAGCCTACGAATACATGGGCTGGGAAGAAGGTTCCAAGATGATTGGCCGCCCCATCGACATCGCCTTCGTGGGTAGCTGCACCAACGGCCGCCTCAGCGACTTGCAGGCCGCCGCCGAAATCATCAAGGGCCACAAGGTCGCCCCGACCGTGAAGATGTGGGTCGTTCCGGGCTCCATGAAGATCAAGGTGGAAGCCGAAGCTCTCGGTCTCGACAAGATTTTCAAGGAAGCCGGTGCCGAATGGCGCGAAGCAGGCTGCTCGCTCTGCCTCGCCATGAACCCGGACAAGCTCAAGGACCGCCAGGTGAGCGCAAGCTCCAGCAACCGTAACTTCAAGGGCCGTCAGGGCAGCCCCACGGGCCGCACCATTCTCATGAGCCCCGCCATGGTGGCCGCCGCCGCCATCGAAGGCTGTGTCACCGACGTCCGCAAGTACATCAAGTAACGCAAGGAGATTTAAAAAATGAATTCTATCGACATTGTTAAAGGTTCCGGCGTTCCTGTACGCGGCAACGACATCGACACTGACCGTATCATCCCGGCACGCTTCCTCAAGTGCGTCACGTTCGAAGGCCTTGGCGACAACGCCTTTGCCGACGATATCGCTGGCCTCGCCGCTCAGGGCAAGGTCCACCCGTTCCGCGATCCGGCCTACAAGAACGGCTCCATCCTCGTCTCGAACCAGAACTTCGGTTGCGGTTCCAGCCGCGAACACGCTCCGCAGGCCCTGAAGCGCTGGGGCATCCGCGCCATCATCGCCGAAAGCTACTCCGAAATCTTCTTCGGTAACTGCGTTGCCATTGGCGTGCCTTGCTACAAGGTAAGCCACGAAGTGGCAGACAAAATTCTCGCCTGGATCGAAGCACACCCGAGCGAAGAACTCGTCACCAGCACCGAAAGCCGCACGCTCAAGATGGGTGACGAAACTATCGAGCTCACGCTTGCCGACGGCCCCCGCGGTCAGTTCCTCGACGGTTCCTGGCACGCACGTTCCGCCCTCATGGCCAACGCCGACAAGGTGCAGGAACTCGCCAGCAAGCTGCCGTACATGAACTTTCTGAAGTAAGAAGTAGACGGTAGGCAGTAGGGAGTGGTTAGTAAGGTCGCTGAGCCTGCCGAAGCGCCGCCTCCACATTGTCATTCCCGGCTTGACCGGGAATCTCCTTTTACAAAACGTCCAGGTTCAAAGCCTGGGCGTTTTTATTTTGCGAAATAGCACGGAATTCCAGCTTGTAAAAAATGCCAAAGAAAAGCTTTTTTCGTGGCTAGGGCATGTTTTTGAACAAAAGGACTTTCTGAACATTTTCTATCATCCACTAAATAAAGTTCATCTACATACTTTACTTTCTTGAGAAAGACATTAAAGTCTTCTTTTGTATCCACGTTCCCATCTAGAATAGACAAAGGGATTTTTCGTCGATAAACAGGATAATCAAACAAATCGTTCTCCTGCAAATACAAAGGCGTATCAGCAGGCATATTCAGACAATATGCCTTTATATCAAACTCAGTGAAGGCACATTGAAGAAGAAATTTTTGGTGCTGATACTGTTTCATTTTATCTACATTTCGTCCAATTTCTTAATTCTAAAGTGAGTTGCCAATTCATATTCTTCCTTCGTTCGTCCCCTCGTTTTACCATCAACGGTAATGTTATTTCGGAGAACACCATCCAAATCCAAATATCGTCTTTGTCCTGAAAGATCAAGCCTTTCTATTCTAACACTTCCAATGGTAGCCTCCGCAACCAACTGCACATTACTACCAGGAGTATGGAAAATGATTTTTCCGCTATCATTGATTTCAGGAACAGAATTAGGAGCAAACTTTTCTACAAGCGTATCTAAATTGACCTTTTGCCAAAGATCCTTGTTCTTCGACTGATGTTGATTTCTATTTTCGATTCGCTTTTTTAAAGCGGCATTCCTATCAATGTTTTCCTTGACATTTTGAACAAGTCTCGTGTATTTCCCTTTCGCGTCCATTATATTTTTCCTCCTCTTGAACGACTTGCATAATCTTCAAACACAGCATACGGAACCCCATAAGTTTCTAAAATATCCCTATATTCATCTTTCAACACGCCATAAACAAGCAAATACCCAGGCCGAGCAAAAATCAGCTTGTACCGAAGTAAAGTTTCATTTTCTGCAATATGCCCATTGGCACACCCCAAAGTTCCAACGGCGAACCAAGTTTTAGGCGGATAAATGTGAAAAACCTTCAAAGATGACAATTCCCCTGTAATCCTAAAATTCGGAAGAATTCTAATGCCACAAGAAGCAAAATAGGCGTCCAACAATTTATTTAGATAGAGATAAAAATCTTGATTCACTTCATCATCCCCCTCTCTTGCACTGAAATCAAATCCTGTCATCCCTAAGAAATTCTTGGCTATTTCCAAGCGTTCATCAATGCGGGCAAATGATGTGTACAGAATTTCATCATTCGAGAAGTTCGTAAGCAAAGCCCTTGCTGGATTCGTTGCTTTTAGGTGATTGGGAAAGGGAAGAATCTCATCTGGTATATCTCGAACAAACATATTCTGCGGAATAGTTGGAAATCCATCAACAAAAGGAACTCCCCTTTCCTTTAACTTTTTCTCTAACTCAGCCACAATTGCATATTTATCAATCTTCATACAGCCTCTGTTTGTTGTTCGCTAATTTCTAACAATATTGATAAAAAATTTTTTTAGGCGAATTCCACATCGCTTCCATATTCAATGGCAACATCAAATTGCTTCACGAGTTTATCACAAACATCCTTGGTTTCAGGATGCTGTTGTGCATATTTCTCTGTCAAAGTTTTTGCCGCGAGTACATCTTTATTCAGCAAAGTAGAGAATTCGCCTCGATCGATGAACACATTGAATTTTTCAACAAAAGTCAATAGAAACGCATCAATTAAATTAAATTCCTGGTGATTTAGCACCAATCTTTTGAAATGAGTCTTATACGTTTCATCTTCATCGTA
The DNA here is from genome assembly GCF_946062555.1 of uncultured Fibrobacter sp. Classification (GTDB taxonomy): domain Bacteria; phylum Fibrobacterota; class Fibrobacteria; order Fibrobacterales; family Fibrobacteraceae; genus Fibrobacter. Next base: position 50,840 of record NZ_CAMGVQ010000008.1, on the reverse strand, counting down.
CCCGTATTCAAGGGCCTCTCGCCCCTTTTCATCCAACGGAACATCCACAAACAATGGCGATTCATCTTCTTTCCATTCCATAATTTTCCCCTATTTTTGAATAAGTTTAAGTTCTTGCAGCCGATACTTCATCGGATTAAAATTCACACCGAATTGCTTTGCCAGCATTGATATATGAGCATTTACCCAACGTTTCAACTCCAACGGTCTCTGCGGAAACCCCTTTAATCGCAGACGCTTAATAAATGCTTGAGCCACGTCATCTCGCGGCATCAAAAAACATGTTGTTGCGTAGTTCGCTTGCCATTCAAGAATGTTTATCTCAGAATCATTTTCAGAACATTCGAATAACGAAAAAGAATTGCTATTACAAGCGTGAACAGAATCCGAATTAGTGTTAGAAAAAAAATACTGGTGAAGCAACCAATGGAAACATTCATGTACAACCGTAAAATTTTCCTTTCCTCGATCAACACCTTCGCTTAAAGCTTGGTCTACAACAATTGTTCCCCGATTAAAATTCATAAAAACAGGGTGTTTGGACTTTTTTGCCACATAGTCTTCCCAAGTAGGCAAGCACGAATTGTCAAAACACACGCAACCCAAAATAGACTTGTCAGGAGTCAAATACTTCCAGTCCGGTTCGCAGCCAACAAAGTCAACAAAATCATATACATCAACCGCAGAACTCGCCTGCGGTCTCCAAGAAAAAAATTCTTCTCGTTTCTTGCGAGCAAAATCTTCTAATTGTGCCGATGTATAGATTTTCACGATCATTTACTTTTTGCACCCTGCTTTTCGATATTCTTCAATATCTGCACCCATTCCTTTTCGCCAAGGTTCAAATCCCTTGCCTTGCGAAGAGCAACACGTGCAGCATTTTGACTCATCACGTAATCCGAAATGTCCGGAGCAATCGTCCCGACCCTAGCCTCACCAGCCAAGTCAAACATCTGATTTTTTTCTTCTTCAGACAATTTTAAAACTTCAGCAATCTTATAAATTTTTTTCTTATCCGGCGGATAACGGTGATTTTTTTCGATATCGCTCATATATGCCGGAGCAATGTCCAATTCCTTGGCCAACGCTCTAAGGTTTACACCAGCATTCATACGCCTTTCCCTTACAAAATCTCCAAAAGTCATAGCCGTACCCACCGCTAAATGTTATATGTTCGCTAATTTCTAACAAGTATACATTATTTCGGCCCAAAAGGCAAGTTTTTTTTGAAAAAAACGTCTATTTCACTCAGAAAGATTTGAGTTTTCCCTCAAAATACACGTCGCCAACGTCTTTTGAGCCTCACCCAACGCACCATAGTTCTCCATCACCGACCTTACATCCAGCAAGATTCCCGCGATTCGGTGGTAAGGACGGTAATCGACCTCGCCCGGCCTTGCATCAAGATTTTTCCAGTTCCCATGGCAAAAGCCTATAAAGCGCATCTTGCAAGGACGCGTTTCAAAGCCGTCGTCCGGCGGTAGATTCAAGTTCTCGCCATCAAAACAATACGGCAGTAGGAACGCGTTGTAAATAGGCTTGGGCAGAGTGTCATTCTGGAGCGAAGCCGAAGGCGTTGCGATAGAATCCACGCCTAAAATTTCTTTCCAATGTGTTTCCACATACTCCGCATAAGCAATTTGCTTGCAGATTGAACCAGATGATGGTAAATCTGATGCAGAACCAGTCACGCCAAACTTATAATACTTGGCATCCAGAACATAAAGACGATTGCCTTCCTCATCCCACATAATCGTATCGGGACGCATTGCATAATTGGGATTTTCGTATCCGCGGGCTCCAGAACTCAGATCCCATTCACAATGCGGATTAAATTTATCCTTGGCAACTCCCTGCGGCAACTTCCCGAAAATTTTATCCACCATCGCTTCCCACACGGGGGCGAAGGTGTTTACGCCAAAATAAAAATCGTCTGCCGTTTTTCCGTCTTCGGTTTTATGCCCGGCAAGATACTCCACAATTCGGGCCAAGTCGGCGAGCAAGCGCAAATCGCGGTCGTTAAACGTTTTCGCGAGTTTAGAATGAATTGCGTTACAGAACAGGTCATAATCAAAATCCAACAGCGGTTCTTCGGACGGATCTACGCCAAACAAAAATCCGAGTTTCACAAGAGCGTCGTGAACGCAGAACTTGTGGACCTGCGTAATGAGCGTATCTTCGTTATAACTGACTTTACGGGCGATAAAGTCTAGGTACACGAGATTCTGTGCATCTTCGGTAATGACAGGTTGCACGGCCTTGATTGTCCGTCCCCAATGGATTTTCCCGTTCGCGCCCTTTTTGTACAGAATTTCCTTTTCGTCAAGGTAGCCGAAATCAAGAAAATTCCGAATAACATTCAAGTACGAAACCATCGGAAATTCAGATTCGCCATGTTCTTCCGCAAATGTGGAAATGGACGAATCCTGATGAATCTGTTCCTGCAGCAAAGGGTCAGAAAGTACCGTAAAAAGATTGACGACGCATTCCCGTAATTCTTCTTCGGGGAGTTCGCGCAAAGCCGTGTCATCCTTGAAATATCCCAAAGGAAAGATGATGCTTGTTTCCAGCGCGCCACCTTCCTTTGATTTTTCGCAACGAATGCCGACGAACTCGGTCTCCGAATTCGCCTTGGATTCGCAGGAACATATTTCGTTTAGCTTTTGCATCAAGGATTACAGCGTTGGCGATGCTACAAATGCGACAAGATTCGCCTTGTCCTTGAAAACGTCAAAGCGTTCTTTCCCTTCAGACGGTTTTTCAAAGAAGTTAATCAGCTTTTCCAACGTGTCGATACCATCTGCAAAAATCTGCGGACGCTTGAACTTGAAAACGTCATCCCACAGGAACTTCAAAACCTTTTCGGCAAAGACCTTGTCGTCGATAATGCCGCCCACGTTGCTCACGAACCAGACTCCCAGCCGCTTATCTTCGGTGCTAGAAAGCCCTTTCAGGGTTGACGTAATTTTGGCGTTGATCCATCCCCAGAATTGTCCCCATTTAATACCGGTATCGTCAATTTCTGCGTTGTACTGAGCATTGACGGCAGGCTTATTGAGGTCAAATTCGTTGCGAACCAGTTCCATGTCAAAACGACGCTGGAAAGCATTATCCAAGGTGAACACATTCTGGTCGCTAGTGTTCATCGTCGCCAAGATGGAAAGGTTAGGCGGCAAGCGGATAGCCGTATTCGAATCAAAGCGAATATTCCCAATCTGAATGCTGTTTTCAGTTCCCCGAATATAGGCGTTGACATCATCGTTCTGGACAAAATACTGGCTCCAGCCTTCTGTAAACGTGTTTACCGCCGCATTTGCCGGGTCGTTGCCGAGAGAGTCCGTTTCGCCAGCCTTAAGCCTATCTAACAACTGGAAGGTGTCACCGAAAATGGCCGCCGCATTGCCTCGGTTGATTTCTTCGATAACCAGGTAAAAATGCTCATTAGGGCTGAGATACGCACGCTTGATAATTTGCGTAAACGGCCCGGGAGTAAATTCGTAGGTGACGTGATCGTTGACTTTCGGTAAAATCTGACCGATGAATTCGGCGTTGGTGTATTCCGGGTGGAACACGACACGAACCTTGTTCTTCTCAGGAACGTCCTTCAGTTGCTCCCGGATTTTATTGCTCTTGCCGCACCCCGGAACACCGTAGTAGATGATTTGAGTGGGAATGTGAGGGTGCACATCGTGATGTTCAGGTTGTTTAATCGGATTCAGAATGTTGTTCAAATAATCTTGATTTTCGGGATTCTCATCAACAAGCCTTTTTAGTTGATTGAATAAATCATCAATTTTACGTTTTTCCATACATTTCTTTGAATTTTCAAAATTTTGGTATCCGTAAACGTATTCATATTTTTCAAATTCGTATTTCTTGTTTAAAGGAATAGCATCTGGATCATATTTACATGTTCCATTCACTTTTGCGACATACCCCTGTTCTGCAAACATTCTCGCTGTTCGACCAGGATCCCCATATCTTGTTATTTCAAGAATGTCACAAATATTATTTGATTCATCTCTTATAAACTCCGGCGACAGTTCTTGTTTTTCGTATTTTCTAAAAATACTTGATACTACATCTGGAGCGGTAGGCATTATTCATCACCTCCTAAGGCATTAACAATTTGTTCCGAAATTTTCTGCACCACCGGAACGGCAACGGAATTTCCAAACTGGTGATACATCTGCGTTCTTGATACTGGAATGACAAAATCAGGTGGAAATCCCATAATGGCTTTGCATTCTTGCTCAGTAAGAAGTCTAAGTCCCGTTTTTCCGCCTCTGACAAATGTTCCCGTAATTCTTTGAATTTTGTGGTATGATGCACACAATGTCTTTACAGGAAAATCACTATCCTTGTCAATAATTTCTGGATGACCATCATCTTTTTTGAAGATATACGATTTTTGCAAATGTTCCGAAATCGAAGGTCCTTCGGCATCAGTCTCAACAAATTGTCCGATGCCAACTTTTTTTTCATTTTCTTTAGGGAATTCAAATGAGTCAATGCCTAAATCATTTCTAAATCCAACAAAGTAAAGACGCTTGCGTTCTTGGGGAACTCCAAAATCTGCACTATTGAGAACCTTAATCGAAACGTCATATTTCAATTCTTTGCGAAGAACATCAAGGATTATTTCAAGCGTTTTGCCTTCATTGTGAGAAACAAGTCCGGGAACATTTTCCAAAAGAAATGCTTTCGGCCGTTTTTCCTTTATGATTTTTGCAATGTAAAAGAAAAGTGTTCCTTGCGTTTTATGTTCAAAACCTTCTCGTTTTCCTATAGAGCTGAAAGGCTGACAAGGGAATCCCCCGGTCAAAATATCGAAATCAGGAATTTCAGTCGGATTTATTTTTGTTATATCTCCGAATGGGTACTCGGCATAATTTGTCGAATATGTTTTCTGAGCAGATTCATCCCACTCACTTGTAAAAACACACTCTCCACCATTTCGTTGCATCGCCAAACGGAATCCGCCAATGCCTGCAAACAAATCAATGAAAGTAAACGAAGTATTTCTCTTCGGATTATAATGAGAAAAGCTTTTTTGATACGAGTTCTTACTAGGAAGACTTGATAAATCGAAATTATTCTTGCGAAGAATATTGGCGTAAAAATCTGCCGATGGAGTTCCTTGCAAAGAAAGATAATGGCTTAATACAGCGCAATCATTCTCGAATCGGTTTTCACCCAATTGTGTTTTTAGCCAAGAGGCTAAAGATTTGGTTTCCTTCGTCGGCACTTTTCGCTCCGTGTTGAAAGTGAACGAGTTCACTCTCGCGGGAGCGGTTCTGGCCGATTCGCTTGGCCGGGGTGCGGACAAAAAAGAACGGCGGGGAGCCGACTCACTCCTCGCCTAAAAGCGCGACATTTTCAAACGAATACAATACACCCGCACAATCTTGCAATGGATTGCTTCACCCTTTCAGGGTTCGCAATGACGTTGCAAAACAATCCCGAGCGGATACAATACGCCCAGGGTACACTACGCCCATGCAATCCACGGGCGATGGCGAGTTATTGTCTTATTCTCGTTGCTGAAAGTGTCGAAGTTCCAAGTAGAGGACAAGAGCAAAACTCAGCGAGTCCACCCTGTTCTGCATTTCTTCAGTCTTTTGGGGAAATAAAAAAGGCGTGGAGTTGAATGCATTTACCTACTTGAGGCCTTCGACTGCCCGCAACGAATAAACGCAAACAACTCACGCCCCAAATGGCCGTTTGCCTACAGGCAGATTTACAAAATATGCATGTACCAAAACGATGCGGCAGGCTTGCGCCGGTCGCAGACGTGAGCGTCCGTCTTATTCCCTGTGTATGAAAGTGTCGAAGTTTCAGATAGAGAACAAGAGAAAACTCTATTTGCCTTGAAATATAGATTTTTGGAATGGCAAAAGGTGACACTTGCCGTTTTTGTTGCAAAAAAGCGACCTAAAACCGTGAAAACCGGCCCCTGCGGACCGGTTTTAGAAAAAAAAGTTCCAAGGCCCTAGTTAAAGGAGCCCGTGTTCCTTGAGCATTTTCTCGTACCTGTCAGCACGGGATTCCGCCTCATCGGCGCGAGATTTCTCTTCATCAGCACGGCGTTCCGCCGCATTGGCGCGTTCACGCTCCACATACACTGCATCATCGATTTCCTGTTGCCAAGTCATATAGCGTTTCCTTGTTTCGTTATCCGACAGATACCATTGCCGCTGGCGTTCGATGTCCTTTGTTTCCTGGGATGTGGCCTTGTTGGTCGCGAAATATTCAAGATACTCCCTGCTCGACTGCTCGGCAACATCCCTGTATTTATTGAATATATAAAAATTTTTGAAGCATAGGTCTCCCAATTCATGCTCAGGGTGCTCTTTTTCCAAGTTCATGAACTTGTAAACAGCCCTACCCCACCCGAAAATGTCGTCGGGGCAAATGAACATGATATACTGTTCCTTGAGGTTGCGGTAGGATTCTCCCTTGTTCAATGCTTCCGAGTCACACAGCACCTGGTAGTAACGGGCGCGCTTCGGCAGTTCGTGGGTGTCCTCGATTTGCATCTCGATGTCAAAGGTGCGGAGGATTTCGCCCTTTGGTCCCTGCTCCTTTACAAATACATCGTAGCGGACCCCCTTGTTAAAGGGGCTGCTTTCGGTCGCTTTCTCCGGCTCCGGTTCCTGCAAGTCAAAAATTTTGACGCCGAGAAGAGCCTCCAGAAAGGGCTTTGCGATGTGCTTATGGCTGAACACCAGCGCGAACATGAAACGGTTCGTGATGGGCAACTGTTCAAACGGAACATGGTTCGTATTCATTTTTCACTCCTCCCACCTACATGCAAAAAAGGCGGGGCTTAGGTTGTTTTCTTCGCTCATTTGAGCAAGGCAAATATACAATCACTCGAATGTCAAAAGATGACATTTGTCGTTTTTTTTCAAGAACTATTTTAATTGACACAAGAATGGGCGGGTGGGTGGGGGAAGCCCGGGCGTTGCGGGCGCGGCGATTACAGAAACCCATGACGCTCGGTCCTGCCCATGCAAGCACGGTCGCGACACTCGCTTACAGGGTTTTGAGCGCCCGCTAGAAGGGGTGGTGAGCTACGAAGTGTGAACCAGGGGAAGGCTTTCCCCTCTCCCATAATTGAAAATGAATTCTATCTCCAGCTGTGAACACGCTCCGCAGGCCCTAAAGCGCTGGGGCATCCGCGCCATCATCGCCGAAAGCTACTCCGAAATCTTCTTCGGTAACTGTGTGGCCATTGGCGTGCCCTGCTATAAGGTAAGCCACGAAGTGGCCGACAAGATCCTCGCCTGGATCGAAGCACACCCGAGCGAAGAACTTGTCACCAGCACCGAAAGCCGCACGCTCAAGATGGGAGACGAAACAATCGAGCTCACGCTCGCCGACGGCCCCCGCGGTCAGTTCCTGGACGGTTCCTGGAACGCTCGCGCCGCCCTTTTGGCCAACGCCGACAAGGTGCAGGAACTTGCAAGCAAGCTGCCGTATATGAACTTTCTGAAGTAAGAAGTAGACGGTAGGCAGTAGGAAGTGGTTAGGAATGATCACGTCATTGCGAGCGTAGCGAAGCAATCCAACCCTAATCGTCATCCTGGAGCCGCGAAGCGGCGATAGGATCCACAGGCAATTCAAAAGCGTCCAGGTTAAAAACCTGGGCGTTTTCTATAAAATACATATTGCACAAAGACTCAAATTAGTATACTTTTATTATAAAAAACAAAGGTCTTATCAAATGACAGCCATCATCATTATAGTTACTATACTATCTCTCTTGCTAATTATATTCATCTCAAGGCTCTCATCAAAAAAGAAGCATATTGAAAAAGAATATGATGATGAATATGATGATGACGACGATGAAAATACAGAATACACAAAATGTTCTGCATGCCGTGGCGTCGGCGGACATTATGTTAACTCAAATGATGACGATGATGCAGAATATGAGGAATGTGAAAAATGTGATGGTTACGGAGAAATTCCAAACAAACGAATCAGTGAACAAGAACTAGATAGTTGCGAAAACGAAACAAAACAATGGATGAACTGTAAGAATTGTGACGCCTGTGGTTATATTTATACAGAAAAAGATCAAATGGTTGCATGTCCAATATGTGATGGATATGGCGTAGTAGAGGATACTCGAACTCCAGAAGAAAAAGAGGTCGATAAAATCGCAGCTGAAAAAAAAGCTCTCCAAGAAAAGCTTAAACATTTTATAGAAGACAATGAACTAGATTTCTATGGTGAAAAAAAAAGAAAAGAAGAGATTGAACTTTTCAAAACAAGGCTTAATCACTTCAATTCAGAACTAAACTCTATAAGCAATTATATCAATGACCTAAAAGAAACGACAAAAGCAACAAACAATGCAGAGCAAAAACAACTAGAAGTCCTTCACGAAATTTCTAAAGATATTTGGAAATTAATACTTCTTGTTATCTTTTTATTTTTCTATCAATGTTCAAACAACGATAAGATTTGTGATAAGATTTCCAACTTACGAGATGATATTTCCGACATAGAATATGATATAAAACACAAAAATCATTGACTTACAAGCTTGCTTGATTCAAATATATCCTTATATACAGGTCATTGCTGTGTGCCACCACTTTTTTTTCAAAACGTCCAGGTTAAAAGCCTGGGCGTTTTTTATATTTATAATAAAAGTTTTGACAAAATCTATATAAATGAAAATCAAATTTATTGCATTGATTATTACAACACTAATACTAACTTGCTGTGCACAAAATTATGCAAGTAAGGAAGGGGCAATCAGCCTATATCGAGAAAAAGAACTTCTAGATGTACACTGTTACTTGCAAACTAACGATTCTGTTTACATTTTAAAATCAACGGATTCATCATCTCTCCTGTATCAAAAAAACTATGAAAACGGTTCAAGATGCCAAGGGTGGATTTCAAACTCAAAGCTAGATTCTGTATCGCTTACATTCGTAGAGCATAAGTTTTTTTGGTTTTAGGGCGGAGCCCTAGACGTAGGGGAAGCGGAAGACTTGCCATGGGCCCTATCGCTCCGCTCCAGAGTGACAGAAGGGCAAGACTGTAGCGACCTTTGGACACTTGGCCTTTAGGCCTTAGTGTACATGGCCACCTTTAGGTGGTGGGGAGGCTTCCCCCTGCCCTTTCTCGCAAAATTTCATATATTATGCTTATACCGGTGAGGTTTATATGAATGCCATAAGACCCGTTTCAGACCTGCAAGATTGTCTCGAAGACATTTCCAAGACCGTCCACGAATCCGGACAGCCTGTGTTCTTGACTAAAGACGGCTATGGCGACATGGTTCTTATGAGCATGGAAGCGTTCGCGCATTTTCAAATTGAAAATGAAATCTATGCCAAGTTACATGAAGCCGAACTACAGGCACAGGAATCCACCAAAAGATATACTTCTGAAGAAATCCTAAATTGCCGACATTAACTCATTAGCCAATATCATTTCATTAATTCGATAACGGCATCTACAAAAAAAGAGGTCGGTCGGAATTACTCCAAATTTTAGGGCGGATAGGATTCAGAAACCCATGCTCACCTCACCCATCGACAACATTCTCGTAGAAAAGGCGAAGCGCCAAATGCACTTGCGCAATGGCGAGAATATCGTCAAGACATACAAGATTTCTTTGGGCAAGAATCCCGTTGGAGCGAAGGTCAGGTCCGGCGACAACAAGACCCCCGAAGGCAATTATACCATCGAGTGGCACAATCCCAAAAGCAAATTCCATTTATCGCTAAAGGTTTCGTACCCGAACGAAGAGCAAGTCAAGGCCGCGAAAGAAGGCAACTATGAACCCGGCGGCGACATCATGATCCACGGCTATCCGAACAAGGTTCCGGCGTTTCTTTTCAAATATTGGCACAGGTGGAAAGACTGGACCGCCGGCTGCATTGCGGTCACCAACGACGAAATCGAAGAAATCTACGCCGCCGTCAAGGACGGCACGCCGATAACCATCAAGACTTAAAATGCCGAGCTTTAGGACGTTCCCCTACCCTAACAAATCAAGCATCTGCCGGGGCGTGACAACAACAGGTGTCTCAGGGAAATGCTTAACATTTCCCGTCACAAGATGCGTTTCGACTGTTTTGCCGTGTGCTAACGCGACTGCATAAAAAACAATGTCCTTTGGGTCCGGCATCGATTCGCGAATTTCAACCAAGTCAGATTCCATCACGCAAAGGCGATTGATTTGCAACAAAGTTTCAGCGATTCTTACAGGCGAAAATCCGAATTTAGGTCTGTTGAGAACAACCCTATATTCCTCAAGAATTTCTTCATTCAAAACAGGGACTATACGTCCATCAAATACAGCCTGCAAAACGAAACCTGGAACAGAATCCCATTTCAGAAAAGCAGACACAAGAACATTCGTATCGATTACAGCATAATGCTTCATCGACCATTCCTTGCAGCGTCGATTTCAGCATTGATTTCGTCCAAAGACATTTCCGAAGCGCCCGCACGAGCCGCATCAGCGGAAAGTTGCCGCATGGTATTCAGCATCCTGCCGGCCATTGTCCATCCAGAAGCATCATAAAAAGTTCGACGTTCTGCCACAAACTGCGGAACAGTTGCGGAAGAAACCTCAAACGGAATTCGACGTTCACGCACAACCGCACGAGCGAAGACATTGATAGCCGTCGTCATGGACATGCCGAATTCTTCGCACAATTCGTCAAATTCCTTTTTAAGGTCGGATTCCATCCTGATGCTGAATGTAGTCTGCGACATAAAACGCCTCTTTAGGTTTCATTACATACCAAATATACACAAAAACGCACCTAAAAGCAACCTTATTGATAAATTCTGTAAATTTTGGGGGTTTTAGGGCGGAGCCCTAGGCGAAGGGGTAGCGGAAGACTTGCCATGGGCCCTATCGCTCCGCTCCAGGGTGACAGAAGGGCAAGGCTGTAGCGACCTTTGGACACTTGGCCTTTAGGCCTTAGTGTACATGGCCACCTTTAGGTGGTGGGGAGGCTTCCCCCTCTTTTTTATTTAAATTTCATAAAAACCCATGCTCTCCTCACCCATCGACAACATTCTCGTAGAAAAGGCAATGCGCCAAATGCACCTGCGTAACGGCGAGAATATCGTCAAGACATACAGGATTTCGCTGGGCAAGAATCCCGTTGGAGCGAAGGTCAGGTCCGGCGACAACAAGACCCCCGAAGGCAATTATACCATCGAGTGGCACAATCCCAAAAGCAAATTCCATTTATCGCTCGAAGAGCAAATCAAGGCCGCGAAAGAAGGCAACTATGAACCCGGCGGCGACATCATGATCCACGGCTATCCGAACAAGGTTCCAGCGTTTCTTTTCAAATATTGGCACAGGTGGAAAGACTGGACTGCCGGCTGCATCGCCGTCACGAACGACGAAATCGAAGAAATCTACGATGCCGTCAAAGACGGAACCCCGATAACCATCAAGCCTTAGAATTCACGTATATGCTCAAATATTAGCGATTTTCGATTAAATTCTATCAAAATCGACAATATATTAGCAGTTTTCACCCTAAACTTCAAAAACATAGATTCCTTACTTGACTATTCATTTAACATTTTGTATATTACAAAATGTTTAACGGAGGCGTTTATGGAAAATCCATTTGTCTTGCAACCATACAAAAACGCAGAACTTTTTTGCGACCGTGAAAAAGAAACAAAGGAAATCATTGACGACTTGCTGAACGGAGTCAACGTTACGCTAATTTCCCCAAGACGCTATGGGAAAACAGGACTGATTTACCACGTCTTCGAAGAGATCGCTCAAACTCGCCCATCCATCACGCTTTGCTACTGCGACATTTACTCGGCCGACAGTCTCGATGGATTCATCAAGCTTTTATCGGAATCAATCATAGCAAGCACAAAGACCGAGTCCCTCATCAAAAAATTCTTTTCGGCTTTGAGCGGAATCCGTCCCCTTGTTTCTTACGATCCGATTTCAGGGGCTCCACAAGTAAGTATCACATATCAAAATGACGGTCAGAAACAAACCACATTAAAAAATATTTTTGATTTTCTGGGATTCCAAAAGAAAAACTTTATCATCGCCTTTGATGAATTCCAAATTATCCGAAATTTCAAGGGAGTGAATATGGAAGCCTTGTTGCGAACATACATGCAGCCTTTAAAAAATGTCCGCTTCGTTTTTTGCGGTAGCCAGAAGCACGTTATGGCAGATATGTTCGTAAACGAAAAAAGCCCTTTCTACGAAAGCACGCACATCGTCTATCTTGACAAAATCAATGCCGAAATTTACGCAGCCTTCATCAAGAAGCTTTTCGGCATGGATAAACGGCGTATCGATGATGAATCTGTCAATTTTATTTTAGAATGGACTCGATGCCACACCTTTTATGTCCAATATCTTTGCCACCGAATTTTCCGCAATGGAAGCAAGGATATCACCATAAACGAAGTTCGTCAAGCCTGTTCTGAAATTTTGAGCGAAAACGTAAACGGTTTCTTGGAACGCCGCAACCTGCTAACCGACAAGCAATGGCAATTTCTGAAAGCAGTGGCCAAAGAAGGAACGGTGTCGCAGCCAACCGCAGGTAATTTCATCAACAAATACAAATTAGGAACCAGCGCCGCCGTAAAACGTGTACTCACATCTTTAATCGAAAAAGAACTCCTGCTAGAAACACTTTCTCTTGAAGGCAAGAGCTACTCTGTTTACAATGTATTTCTTAGCCGCTGGATGGAAGCTATTTAACATTTTGTATATTACAAAATATTTAACATACAACATTTCAAGAAAACAAATTTCCATCGCGAGATACTATATTTACCGTATGAAGGCGACCGTCCTAATCATATTTATCCTAGTTGCGCAAGTTTTTGCGGACTTCCACAGCATAGGTTTTGACGGTGTAGATCCGGATGCATACGAAGCAAGCATTGACTCAATGCCATTCATAGCGGATTCCGTTACAAAACTCTTTTCATTGCCCGATTCATCCCTGATACAAGCCGCAAGCGATTTCTATTCTTTCAAGATGGTCTTTAACCCCATTCGAGACAGCCTTATTCTTTTTTATACGGAACATCCAGAAGAACCGCTGGATTCACTACGGCAAGAAGTTTTGCTTAATTGGTCGTGCCGGCACCTGCTACACGTTACGAATATACCATCAACGCCCCCGTCGAAAAGGAGGACTTTCGTAAAGGACTCCTGCATGACGCCGTTTCCGCAACAATCCATTTCGGCTTCGACGTAAACATGTATGCCGCCGATGTCATCGCCATCAGGGCATTTGTCGGGCTTGGCCTTGGACTCTTTAAGTAAAAAAGCGTGCGCATCCAGGGCATGAACCGGCAGCACCACATTTCGCTACGCGAGGAGTTCGACGAGCACGACGGCGACGGCACCAGGTACATTGTCTTGCTGGACGACGAATATCCGGTTGCCACCTGCCGTTTCTATGAAATTGACGCAGACACGGCAACCATCGGCCGCGTGGTTGTTCTGCCGGAATATCGCGGACAGAAGCTCGGCGCCATGGCCGTGCGCGAAGCCGAAAAGTGGATTGCCGAATGCGGCTACAAGCAGATTGTCATCGACAGCGCATCGAGACGGTCGGCTTTTACAAGAAACTCGGTTACAAGAGTGCCAACGAAAAAACGCACCAATTCGGCGTCTTCGAATGCACCCGAATGACGAAATCGTTATAACCCTCTACTTATACGCCTTCCCCACCCACTCAGCAAGTTTCCCTTCTTTAGCGAGTTCAGCGGAATCCTTCATTTTGAAATTCGGATAAAGCGCTTGAATTTGCGATGCGGTTTTGCCTTCGATTTCGTTGTTGAAGCCGAGAATGTAGTGCATGGCAATCATGTAGATGATTTCGGTAGGAGCAGCACCACAGACTTGATTCTTGACGATATGCTCTAGCCTTTTCTTGTCGTCAGGGAAGAATTTCTTCATCTTCTTTGAACGATAAAGTCGCTTGATGATTTCGGTGATATAGAGTCCCGATTTCATGTACAGGTCGGCAAAGGTGTGGGACGGGTCATCGAAACAGCCCGGCGTTTCCTTTTCGAGCATATCCACCATGTCCTTTACGACTTTTTTCGGCGTAAAAATCTGGTTCGTCTTCTGCGGCGGAATGTAGTCGAATATGTCTCCCTTTACATCTTCCCTGAAGTAGTCCGCCAGTTCCGAGCGTTTGCGCATAAATTCCTTAACAGAATCGTTGAATACGACCGAATCAAAGAGATGACCTTCGTAATGCTTTCGTTCGCCATCGCTGTCGGTGTAGTCGCCGCCATCGCGAAGGAATTTGAATTCATCGATGGTGATACTCGTTACCTCAAGGAAAACATTACCCGGAATGTCGCGTTCAAATGTTTCGAGAGTCGTATTTTTCTTTGAATCGTCACCGTAGTATTTTCCGTAGGCCATCAAGAAAGAGGGAATCGTGCGGGCAAATCCACGCAGGTGGTCGCGAACCTTTTCTTCAATATCATTCTTTTTCTTTTCAATCTTGCTTTCTTCTACAGCCTTGACGGTTTCCTCTGTCGCCTTTTTCCAAATGTCCGATGTATCAGAAACAGTCTCCTGGAATTTTTTCTTGGCCGTTTCCATTTCTTTTTTGAATTCAGAATTAATTTGTTTTTCTTCAGCCTTGGAATTGCAGTTTTTCAACGCCTCGTCGCGCTTGTGTTCCGCTGTACCGGCTTCTATCTTGAAATCGGCGGCGGCAGAACTGATTTTCTTTTGTCCGTAATTTTGCAGTTTGCGCTCGAATTCCTTGGACTGAGATTTGGTCATCTCTTGACCAAACTTGACCTTGGCTTCTTCGGCTACTTTCTTTACAGATACATCGTAAACAGTGGTCAATTCCTTAACGATATTTTCAATTTTCGACGGCTCGTGGTCTCGCAGTAACCGATTCACGTCTTTTTCGTAATCATTAGATTGCTGTGCAAAAACCGGATTACCGAACTTATCTGCGGCGGTCCCGACCACCTGTTCCGATGGAACATCGACATTTCCATTCCCATCAAGAGGAAGTTCATTCGCCTGTTCCGGAGTAACAATATTCTTGTCCGCTTCTGCCTTGGTGACAGGATTCACTTTCTTAAGGATTTCATTCACAATCGAAGGCGCAGCAAAAATTCCGCTGATATTCTGGAAAAGGAAATTGCTCATGAATCCATGATTCACGACTTCCTTGGCGTGGATATGCCTCGGGATGGACAACACCTTTTCTGCATCCAGCTCTATCATTTCGCCATTGTCGTCTTCGCCTACCACAGGGAAGAAGTTCAAGAGTTCCAGAACATGCTTCTTGCGCTTTTCGCTATCGCCTGCACCACCGGCAGTATCCTTGTACTGGTCGTTTGCGATGGTTTCAACGATAGTCAGCGTGCGTGCCGGATCAAAATCAAACACATACGCATTATCTTTGCGATATGTTTTGCCATCCTTATCCAAGAAAAGGCACGGATTTTGAGCACGGAATGCGGCCTGCATATACAGCGCCGGAGAGCGCATGGAGCAAAGCATCAGAACAGCGGTCCATTCGGGAATGGTGACGCCCGTCGTAAGCTGCCCCACCGAAAGTGTGATAGTCTTTTCGTTGTTCCTGATAGCTTCGCGGACAGCGGTAATCGCCTTCTGGTTTTCCAGTTCCTCGTCGCCATTACCTACAGCAAGGACAACCGTATATTCCTTGAATACAGGGTGCTGTGTCAAAAGCTTTTTCAAGGCGATGGCTGAATCAACGCGATTCAACAACCAGAACGTATGCTTGAGCTGGTTCCTGAGTTCTTCCGTAGAGAACGGATACTTTTTCTGCTCCGTGAGAGCGTCCAGGAACTTCTTTACATCTTCGAGATGTTCAAAATACCCCGAAGCATTCGTCTTAAAGAACTCGTTCAAGTCAAAGTAATATTGCGTTTCTTCGTCATCAATGAGAGTTCCGGCATCGGCCTTCGCTCCCATCATATCGGACATCTGGTAAGTGAACAGATTGAGCTTCGGCAAGTCTTCGTAAGGATTTTCTACACCCTTTTCGGCAAATTCCTTTTTACGCTCCTGTTCGTCAGCGTATGTCCAGTTGAATATAGCCTCTTCGGGGAACTTGTCGGAAGCAAGCATCTTGAACGGAGTGCCCGAAAGGTTCAGCGTAAAACGGCGTTTGATGCGTTCCAGGGCAACATCCGTTTTATCGGTTTCTACGCCCTCGTGCGCCTCGTCAAGAATCAGCACATCCCAGTCAAGTTCAGAAACTTCACGGAGTTTTTCGTAATCGCCACCAAAAGCCTTTGCTCCTTTAAGGTCTTGCAAGGAGATAAATTCAATGCAGCCGAGCCTATTCTTGCTAACGGCACGAGTAAACTCATCCCTTGTCAAAACATGCTTGTATTTTTGCGGATTCTTCTTGAAAACATCCACCTGGCTTACAAAATAGTAGCCACCTTCCGTCCCGACGAAACGGGCATAATCGCTATACCAGCTATCGGCAATGGCGGGGCGGTTGGTCAAGATAAGAACATTCTTTGCTCCAATGCGCTTACAAAAGTCGTATGCCGTAAGGGTCTTGCCAAAGCGGGGTTTTGCATTCCACAGGAATTCGGGAGCCTTGTCCTTTTTCAGGATTTTCACCAGTTTGTGGTTATCGAAATAATCGGCGGTCTTTCTGGCAGCATCTTCCTGTTCATCACGGAGTTCGTAGATTTCGACGCCTTCCATTTCGGTAAGGATTCCGTGATTTTCCTTAAAATCATTAAAATGATTTTTAGAAGTTTTTGCGTCAGTCTTGAACCATTCCGTTTTCGGTTTCCTTTCGATATCCACCTTGTTTGTCAGGTATTTATGAAAATCATAATCACGGAAAGGCGTCAAATCATCTTCAAAAACCGCCCTACCGCTCCACGCAATAGGGGCATCGGTATCGGAGGTGTGGGTTTGCTGATGGACGCGTTCCTTTACGGCATCCTTCAAGTTTTCGCCAAAATTGACTTCGGTATCACCGATTTTTATCCATCCTTCATGGGTGCGGTCATTTGGAGTGGTGTATGCGTAGATGGCGCGGTTCACGGGCCGCATCGTCTTGATTTGAGTGACGCTGCTAGACATTAGACCATCTCCTTGACATGAGTTTCAATGAAGTCCTTTTCTTCTTTGGAGAGGCCGTATTTCTTATAGAGTTGCAAATCTATTTCGTGAACAGGCTTGGTCCAGTCGATATCGGATTTAGAGGTAAAATCTTGGAGGGGAACGTATTTCCAGACAGGCTTGTTTGCCATGGGGGTGACTTTGAGAACTCCGATTAATATACGAACAAATTTTGTCTTTATATAATTTGCGGTGTTAAGAGCCTCTTTTTTTGTATTAAATGCTCCTATACTGATGAAAGATTCTGTTGCTCCAACACCAGGCTTTTCAATAACAAGTTCGCTCATGGTCTCCCCAAGTGAGCCCGAACCATAAGCTTGCGCCACAAATACCTTATATTTGTCAAGATTTTCAACTTGCTTTACATATCGTCTATTAATGTATTTATACGTTCTGTTATCATCAATTCCGAGAATGCATACGTAATCTTTTCCATCAATCGGACTTTTGCCAAAGAAAACTTGCGGAAGACATTTGAAGATATTTGAGGACATGTCATATAAATGCCCCTTACTTAACATATCTGCAGCTTTAGGGAAGTCTGCATGAAGTTCGGGAGTCAATCTGTATGTGGAACGAGAATAGACTATATTGGATAAACTTTTATACGATTTGAAGTTTTTAACTTTGTCCAAAATACTATTCAGCTCTGTATAAGGTGTAAAAACTTCTATTGCACGATATTTTTTTGTCATATCATGCATCGTAACAACAATTCCTCCTTTGATTGGTGTTGAAAGAGATGGAAAAACCTTTTCGGAATTTTCTTCATAAAACAATACTGACAAATGCTCGTCAGCTAGCATTTTCTCATTCCACTGTTTGGGCGTAGCTCCTGCATTGAATAAAAAACGGGCCGGATGAATCATTTCAACTTTGTCTGATAATTTGTATGCTTCTGATAAATAGGTATGATAAATCGGAGGAGCAAAATTCTTTTTTCCAGGATCTATTTGATTCGTTTGTTCTTCCTGATACGGTGGATTCCCTATCACGGCAAAGAATTTTTTCATGATACACTCTCCCTTATTTTGAAAAAGTTGAAATTCCGGCGGAGATTGAAAAACACATTTGTGCTTTCTTCGCCAGTCGTAAATCCGGCATATTTCGGTGGAGGCTTCGCTTGTTTCACCTTCTGTCTCGAATCCGAGGAAAGTCATTTGTCCGCATTCCTTTTCCTTGATTTGCGGAGTCCTGCCCGTAAGGCCATCCATCTGCCAAAAGTTCCACGCAATTACGTTAGCGGCACTCCGCGCCGTCGTTCTGTCCGGTTTTTCGCCTAATTTCTTTTCCCAATGTTCCGTCCAAGACAAGAACACGTTGATGCGGGCAATCAAGAGGTTGTCCCCCTGGTATTCGTACCCGTAGCAACTTTCCAGAGAACGCATGGACCATTTCTTGTATTCGTCACCATCCGCATTCTCTTCGACCACGCGAAGTTTACGGTCCAAGAAACCAATGCGATCCTTGACCTCGATAAAATTTCCATCTGTAGGGTTGTAGCGGCTCGTCACGAAGGGCGCTTCGCCGCAGGTGATTTCAAGCCTTGTCTGGTCGATGTATTCTTGCCAGGTTCTACCGTCGGTAAACTGGATTTTTTTACGATTCCTAGTCCAAGCCTTATCGCCTTCGGTATTGAATGCTCCCGTATAGCCCAGGTAGTCATCGTCCAGGGCGTTATTCATCTGGTTGCAAATCCACGACGGTGTAAAAACTTCAGCACGCTTCTTGGTGCGATTCTTTTGGGTGTCGAGTGCCTTGGCAATTCGCGGACGCACAAGCATCAGGCTTCCGCCGGTAATGTCCTTGAATTCTATTTCGCTTTTCGGGGAAATGGCGTCATATTCGTCTGTGGCCCACAGGATGTTCTTGCCCGTGGTCTTGTCTTTTAGGAGTATCGGGAGTACGGCTCCTCGATACACGTCAAAGATTTGCCGGACAGGCGTGTCAGCCGCAATGTTTTTCATTCCATTCTCCCGAACTTCAAGCGCAACGTTCTGTTTCGCTCCCGTTCAGGGACTGGATTACGGCGATTTCACAAAAAGAGAATACACGACACCCTAGGCACACAATACACCCACGCCAAAACGGGGCGCGCATGCGTCCGGATTTCTAAGTACCCTCTTATTCTTTCGTTCTGAAATTGTCGAGATTCCAAGCTAAGAACAAGAGCTATCCCGTGAGAATTTCTCTTGTTCTGACTCAATCTACACAAAAAAGGCGTGGAGTTGAATGTCCTTACAGCTTGAGGCTCTCGACTGCCTGAACGAATAAGGACAAACAACCCACGCCCCGTAAAGGCCGATACGCACAAACGGACCGCATGAAAGCGGCCTGCATAGCGAACCGTTGCCGGTACTTGCATACCGACAGACGTGAGCGTCCGTCTTATTCTCTCGTTCAAAATGGTCGAGATTTCAAGCTGAGAATAAGGGAAACTCTCTATTTTCAACGACAATATAAATTATTATTGTTAAGAAAACACTAGCATTGAAAATTTTTTCAAATATCTAACTCTTTGACAGCCAACAGATAAGAAACAATTTTATTTGATTTTGTTTATTAAATTACAAAAACTCCTTGTTTTTAATCAAAATTCAATGTATATTTAATTTCTAGAAACAGTATGTCTGGCCCCAAAAAGGAAGGACCTCCGATTGCAGTCAGAGATCCTTCGGCGAAGAGTTTTTGGTAACTCAACCGCAAAACAAAGATACCAAATTCCTTTGCCTTCGGCCAACATTCAACCGCTCCTCCGGGGCAAAGGAAAGACTCATGGCAGAACAGTACATCCCGTACACAAGCACACAACGCTCGACAAGCGGACTTCGAGCATATCTCACGACCCCGCGCTGGACAGCACCCGCAAGTTCAACGCGAGTAGCACAGCCTTCCGCATACAAACGAATATTCGGCCTACCGAAGCCCCAAATAGAAAAGCCATCTTTCAGCCAACTACTACAATCCATTAAGAACATGGACAGTCTTGTGGTACTCCCTGAGTGGCACAACTACATAAGCAATGAACGCGCACTTGAGCTTACGCGGGTACTAAGGGATTATGGCGGATACAACGGACTTGACTGGAACCTAACCTCCGGCTTCGCAAATCCTCGTCTGGATTCCTTGATAAGATACAGATTCCCTGATTATCCGAGAAACTTCTCCAAGGATGACGCACTTTCATTCAAGGGAGTCCTCATTCCCGGCACAAATATCGGACTCGACGTTCCTCATTTCAATGCGACACTGAGCAGGTATTTGGACAACGACGTATACCGCCGCAACATTCCTGCGGAATGGGCAAGTTGGGCTGGCGACATGTTTACTTTTGCAGATAGTTTGGATTATATGTGGCGCAAAGGCATAGAAATAGACAGCCTAAACCGTTTAGCCAAATCAAATCTCGGATTTTCAACAAACTGGAAAGGCAATCCATTTGGTCAAGAAGATCTATATGCTGATATTGACGCACGCAACATATCCGTACTCATCAACAATGGGCTATCATTTTACGATGCAATGGATAATTATTACAACAACGGACTTTACAGTCGCTTCGGGCATTTCGTGAATTCTTACGGCGGCTGGAAGAACTTCAAAAATCGAGTAAACAGTTACACCTTTTTCCCGAAGACTCCATTTGTTAATCCTATCTTTGTAGAGGCCGCAAAACAAGCATTTATAAACAAAATCCGTGAAGGCTGTTTGAATGAGATGGATTGTTACATTCCTTGACGCAATCGTATTGGCATACTCCCTTTACGGCATCGTCGTTTGGAAAAACGTTTTTCCGGAATATATTCATTCTGAATATGCAGAGAAATTCAGCGAAAACGGCCTGGACGTAGCTCTTTTTGTCAATGTGAATCCATACATTCAATTTCTGAGACTCCCAGACTGCACCTATGACGTCTTTATAAAAAAAAATGGCGAACCCTCGTACAGCAAATTAACAGGGGGATACTTTGGAAGGGGGGCTTCTGGCACAGATGGTTGTTCAAAAGGAAACATGGAAACACCCCTTGTTCAAGTATTCCGTACAAAAAACGGTTCCAATTTTATTGGCGTGTATAGAGAAGAACAATACCATTACAACGATGCCACTTTTGATTTGTTTCTCGACTCAAACAAGACGGACCACTCCGTTTTGGTACTGAGACCCACTCCAAAAATAAAGAATCCATCGGACGATACTACTTATACCGACGACGATTTGCTATCACTGTATCTGGACAATCGGACTAAAGTCGACTGTGAATTATACACTTTCGACCGAGAAAAATATTTCGGAGCCAACAAACAAAAAAACAGCATAAAGCAGAATGCTAAACTCTTTTTTAGCGACAGCACAAACATTAATGGCCTATACGATGTTTTTTCGCAATTACATCTGAGTCCCGAATGCATCCATTCTCTCGCCATTTTTGCAAAAAACGATCAAAGTAGCATAGAAACACCTGACGCGCCTTTTAATTACTACTGCGAAGATTACCAATGTATATTTTGGTAGCAGACAAGAAAATTAAACAAATGTACACTTGTTTGTTATAAACAATTTTTGGTATATTTGTTTTTAACATGCTAGAACCATTCCAGGCAGAAAACATCGAAGACGCTTTCAAGCGCATCGACAAAACCACTTTTGTGGACGAACTGGTCGATTCTATTTCCCGTCTCAAGGTTTATTCGGCAGTTCTCAAGAGATCAATCGCCCGAGAATCCTGCATGACATCGATGTACATGAAGGAGAGCCTGCATTCTAGCCGAATGGAAACAACAAGGACTTCACTGCAGAACTCGCTCGAAAAGGCCGCCCTAGATGACGATTCCGACAAGGACGTAAACGAGGTGAGAAACTATTTCGCCGCCACAAGGTATGGGCGCGAATACCTGATGCGCACAGGAGTATTCTCCGAAGAAATGCTCCTGGAAATGCACCGGATTCTCTTGAGCGGGAACGTGCACAGGACAACGGAAAGCATCGGCTGTTACAGAACCGAGCAAAATTTTATTCAAAACGTAAATTCCAAGGAAATTACCTTTGTGCCGCCCGAAGCAAAGCAGGTCAAGCCACTAATGGACAACCTGATTAGCTTCATGAACAATCCGGCTTCCGGAGAACGGAACCTGGTGAACGCGGCCGTTATACACGAACAGTTCGAAACCATCCACCCCTTCGCCGACGGAAACGGTCGCGTAGGCCGCATGCTTATCCCGCTATTCCTTTTCAAAGTCCGCGAGATAGAAATGCCCTGGCTTTTCTTGAGCGAGGCCATCGAAAAGGAAAAATTCCGCTACTACAAGATGCTGAACGACGTTCGCACGAATGGCGCCTGGAACGAATGGATAAAGTTTTTCCTCGGAATTGTAGACCGTCAGTGCGTCAAGTACGAGGGAAACATCCAGAAAATCGAGGAACTCTACGGTTCCTGCCTTAAAAAGATTACGGACATTTCGTCTTCAAGACTATTGAAACAAGTGTTCACCTGTTTTTTCAAAAGCCCGATAAAAAACAGCCGTTCCATTGAGCGAGAAACAGGCCTTTCAAACACGACGGTAAACCGCATGCTAGACAAGCTCACGGCAAACAACATCGTATTTGCCGACGAGAAAAAACGCGGCAACCTGTACTACTTCTACGACTTGATTGAACTGCTGTAAATTCAGGGTTTTATCGTCAATCTCGATAAAATCAATCCTGAAACTTACGCAGTCTTTATCAAGAAACTTTTCGGCATGGATAAACGGCGTATCGATGACGCAACAATCAATTTTATTTTAATTTCATCAACAAATACAAATCCGGTTTACCGGCATAAAGGATTTTTTCCCCTTTTCCGACCAAAAGCGTCAGTTCGTTGTCCATAAAAGTACTCCTGACAAGAAATTAGCAAAGAATTTCTTAGCCTATTTTGTCGAATATTCCAACTTGGAATATCATTTTGTAAAAAATTTCTCACGCATTTCCTATAATAATGTATTATGTAGTTAAGGTAAAGATTGTTCATGCGAGAAACATTTGCAATTATATATATACTACTAATAATCCTTCTCGGACTATTTGGGACGATTTCACGACGGTCAAGCAAGAGCGTCGCGAAGCCTGTTTCTTATTTGCAATTTACCTTCATTGTCCCCATCATCGGAAATTTGATACTTGTCCTTTCCGAGAACGAATTTCTCTCGACTATTGGCAGCTACATTTATTTTATAGGCATGGACCTTATGGTCATGTGCCTGTTCGATTTCTCTCTTTCTTATTGTGGCATTTCTTGGAGAAACCACAAAAAGAAATGCATGATTCTCTATTCCATTCTGACCATCGATATCATCCAGTATTTTTTCAACCCTTTTTTCGGCCACGCCTTTGGCATGGAAGCCATCACGGTCGACGGTACGCTTTACTATAGGCACGTTCCCTATGCAGGGCAATTCTGTCACCGCATCATCGTCTACCTGGCTTACGCAACATCACTAGCCTTCTTCATTGTAAAAACAATCAAAGTTCCTCGAATTTACGTTGAAAAATACTATGTCATCTTGTTTGCCATGAGTTTAGGTGGAATATGGCAGACTTACTACATTATCTCAAGAACGCCCATAGACCGTTCCATGATCGGTTTTACCATTTGCAGCATTCTTATTTTCTATTTTTCGCTTTTCTACCGACCGTTCAGGCTTCTCGACCGAATGCTTGCAAATATCGCATCCAAGTTACCCGAAGCTGTCGTATTCTTTGACGCAAGCGACCGCTGCGTTTGGATTAACGGGAAAGCCCGAAAAATACTGAACATTCATTCCGACAATTTTGAGCATGTCAAGAAGCGTTTGGCCAGCAGGTTCAACATCGTTGACTCAGGCGAAGATAACTGGAGTACAAAACAAACCATCGGATTTGGGAAAGCTGCAAAGCACTACGCAATCGAAAAACATTTGGTGACTGATGCAAAGAACAAGAAAATCGGCCACTTTTTAAGCATCCAAGACAATACAGAAGATATCCTCAACCACCTGCGCGAAATTTACGAAGCCACCCACGACAAACTCACGGGACTCTTTACCAAGGAACACCTGTTCAACCAGATTCGGAACAAGGTCGCAACCAATAAGGACTCTTCCTATTCCATAGCACTCCTCGATATCAAAGATTTCAAGATGATAAACGACATCTTCGGTAATGAGGTGGGAGACAGCGTCCTCAAAAGGGTGGCCAACTGGATCAGGGAAAACGCAACCGAGGAGTGGATTTTCGGAAGACTTTCAGGGGACGCGTTCGGCATTTGCTATCCGACAGACTCCGTAAGACTTGACGCCGTCGAACAACGACTTTCGAAGTTCGCCATTTCGAACGGATCTATTGACCAGCACATTCTGATGCATGTGGGTATATACAACGTAACCGATCCCAGTATCGACATATCCATCATGTTCGACCGAGCCCACTTGGCCCTCACCACCATCAAGAACGAATTCAACCTACATATCGCCATCTACGACGACAATATGCGCAACCAGGTGCTCTGGAATCAAAAAATATCCACGGAACTGGAAGCGGCCATCAAAAATCGGCAGATTGTCCCCTATCTGCAGCCTATCGTAAACAATAATGGAACCATTATCGGCGCCGAAGCCCTTGTCCGTTGGCTCCACCCCGACGAAGGATTCCTCCCCCCGTTCAAGTTCATCCCCGTATTCGAGAAGAACGGGATGATCGCCCTGGTAGATAAGTACATTTGGCGTTGCGCCTGCGAAATTCTTTCTTCGTGGAAAGACGAAAAAGCAAATCTGTTTATCTCCGTGAACATTTCGCCCAAGGACTTCTACTTCATGGATGTCTATGCCGAAATCATGGCGCTTATCGAGGAATTCAAGATAGAACCGCCGCGACTCCGTATCGAGATTACCGAAACGGTGATGATGACCGAAGCCGAAAGCCGCATGGCCATCTTGAGCAAATTCCGCAAATCGGGATTCATCGTCGAAATGGACGACTTCGGCAGCGGATATTCTTCCCTAAACCAGCTCAAAGACATGCCGCTTGACGTTCTAAAAATCGATATGAAGTTCCTGAGCAAGGCCGAGGACAACCACCGCGCAACAACTATCTTGCGCAACGTACTCAGGCTTTCGAACGATCTCGGACTGTTCTCACTTACCGAAGGTGTCGAGACCGAAGACCAGTACAAGATACTCAACGAAATAGGCTGTCACCTGTTCCAGGGATATTTCTTTGCAAAACCCATGTCCGTCGCTGACTTTGAAAAACTTTGCGATAAAAAAGAAAGGTAACCTACGACGAATCAAACGCCCCCAATGCCACCCGAGATTCAAAAACAGATGAAAAAGGTCGGCCTCAAGATTTCTTTCATGATGGCGCTCATGATGAGTTTCGCGCTTTCACTTACCGGAAACCTGACCGCCGAACATCCGCCTGAAATGCCGATGATTGCGATTATCATCGGATTCCTGGAAAGTTTCGTCCTCAGTTTTGCCGTCAGTTTCGGTATCGGTCTCGTTGTTCCGATGCCCAAGGTAAATGCGGCGTTGGGACGCAAGTTCCACCTGCAGCCGAGAACGCACAAGGCCCATATCGTGGAATCCATCGTATCGAACCTGATCTATACACCGCTCATGACAACCGTCATGGTCACGTTCGTGTATTTCTTCTTGATTCCCCCTGGACATAGGCCGCCGTACCTGCCGATGTTCATCAGCTCGCAGGTCATCTGCTTTGTCGTGGCACAGGTTCTCATTTTTATCTTCGAGCCGATTATCATCAAGATTGCGATGCCGAAGATGCCGCCGCGCCCGCCTTTTGAGCAGGAGCACCCCCATCCTTAAGAAAACCTAGAGCCACGAAGCGGCGAACGGAATCAAAAAATCCGCTTGGGAAAACCCAGCGGATTTTTTCATATTCGTTTATGCCAACCTTATGCAAGGCGGTTGTTGACTACGTTCCAGTCCACAATCTGCCAGAGTCCCTTGAGGTAGTCCGGACGACGGTTGCGGTAGTCGATGTAGTAGGCATGTTCCCACACATCGAAAGTCAACAGCGGCTTGAGGCCCTTGGTGAGCGGGTTTTGGGCGTTGCCTTCCTGCGTAATAACGAGCTTGCCCTGCGCATCGGCAGAAAGCCATACCCAACCGGAACCGAAGAGGCCTGCACCCTTCGCCAGGAATTCTTCCTGGAACTTTTCGAAGGAGCCAAAATCGCGCGCGATTGCTTCGGCAATCTTGCCTGTCGGAACATTGCCCGCAGACGGAGCCTTGAACTGCATGAAGTACATGTAATGGTTCAGGAACTGTCCCGCATTATTGAACACGCCGCCTTCGGCCGTTTTCACGATTTCAGCGATAGACTTGCCTTCGAATGCGCTACCCGGAAGAGCGGCGTTCAAGTTATTGAGGTAAGTCTGCAGATGCTTGCCATAGTGGAATTCGATGGTTTCCTGGCTGAGCACCGGAGCGAGATCTCCCGCTGCGTAAGGAAGCGCGGGCATTTCAAATTTTCTATTGATTGGTTGAATCATTATGACTATCCTTCTTCGCGGCTATGCCGCAATGTGTGGTGTGGAATGTGGAATGTGGAATGCGAAATGAAAAATGAGAAATTGTAATTACTCACTAAACATCTCACACTTCACATCTGTTAAATACTTGTCTCTATATAATCTCGTCTAAAGGTGCCGTTGCCGAGAAGGATGTCAATGGGCAACTTCTTGAATTCGTATTCGTAAGGGGGCTGTTTCCAGGCGAAATCCTTCGGGTACTCGTTGAAGATATACTGCAACAGCTTTACCGCCATGTCAAAGCTGCGGAACTTGTCACGGTTGAGCACGTGAATCTGCGCACCGCCGCAAATCTGACCTGCGCCCTTATGGAATGTGGGCTGGAAGTAATTCTCGCGGAAATACACGCCGGGGAGCTTGAGTCCGTTCATATACTTGCAGAGCTTGACCGCATCAATAAACGGGGCTCCGAAAATCTCGAAGGGGCGCGTGGTGCCGCGGCCTTCGCTCACATTGGTGGCCTCGAACAGGCACATGCCCGGGTAGACGATAGCGGTATCGAGCGTCGGCATGTTCGGGCTCGGCAAAATCCACGGAAGTCCCGTCTGGTCGTACCACATCTTTTTATCGTAGCCTTCCATGCCAAGCACGTAGAGTTCACACTTGGGAAAACGTTCTTCCTTGAACTGCACCGCCAGTTCGCCAATCGTCTTTGCGTGGCGCGTTCGGATACTGTGGAGTCCCACGAAACTTGCGTAGTCAAGGTCCAGCACCGGGCCTTCTTCATCGACGCAGTTGATGGGGTTCGGACGGTCCACTACAATCACGGGGATTCCGGCCTTTTCGCAGGCTTTCATACAAAGAAACAGAGTCCAGATAAACGTGTAGTAGCGGGCACCGACATCCTGCAAGTCCACGAGCATTATGTCCACGTGACTGAGCATTTCTGCAGTAGGTTCGCGGTGTTCGCCGTAGAGGCTATAAACGGGAATGCCCAGTTCGGGGTCGGTGTAACCTTCCCATTCGATCATGTTGTCCTGGGTATGCCCCTTGATACCATGCTGGGGACCAAAAAGGGCAGAAAGCTTAAAGAGTTTGCCGTCGTATTCCTTGAGCAAATCGAGGGTATAATGCAAATCCGGGAGAACCGATGCCGGGTGGAGGACTGCACCAAGGCGCTTGCCCTTG
This sequence comes from uncultured Fibrobacter sp., assembly GCF_946062555.1. GTDB lineage: Bacteria > Fibrobacterota > Fibrobacteria > Fibrobacterales > Fibrobacteraceae > Fibrobacter. Next base: position 22,985 of record NZ_CAMGVQ010000008.1, on the reverse strand, counting down.
AGGTTTGCCGGGAAAACCTTTTCGAAGCGAGAGAGAGCGAGTGTGACCATAATAGATTCGGAATTCAGATTTCGAAATTCGGAGTTAGAAGTTAAAATCGAAGAATCAATCAAAATATAAATCAAAACAAACGTAAAAGCAACAAAAAGTGTACATTCGTCCCTGAAAATGACAAACATTGTTTGCAAAATGCAAAATTTTCACAAAATGGCACAAAATGACAGTCGGAATTTTTTATTTTTACCATAGAACAAAAAAACAATAGGATGAATTATGGCATATTTGAATAAAGTGATGCTTATCGGCAATATCGGCAAGGACCCCGTCATTAGCGCAAGCGCAACAGGCCGCAAGCGCGTATCGTTCTCCCTTGCCACCAGCCGTCGCTATCGCGATAACAATGGTGAACAGAAGGAACAGACGGACTGGCACAATATCGTGGGTTGGGGCAAGATTGCCGACACCATGGAAACGCTCGGTGTCCACAAGGGCATGACCCTTTATGTTGAAGGTTCTCTCACCAACCGCAGCTGGACCGACCAGACGACCGGCCAGAAGCGTTACAGCACCGAAGTCAATCTGGATACATTCCAGCTTCTGACCCCGCGTGGCCAGAATGGAGGCAATTTCCAGGGAGGCAACTCCTACAACCAGTCCAGCAACTATACCCAGGCTAGCGCTCCCACCTACGATGCCCCCGCACCCGAAGGCGTGGATGACGACCTTCCTTTCTAAAAAATGAACCAACAGATTGCTGATATCGCCTTGATGATGGTGCTCCCGCTGGGCATCACCTTTACGGCGATACTCATGTCCGTATCTGCGGACACACGCACCCAGAAGATGCTGGGTGTGTTTTTGTCGATCCTGATTGTAGCCATGGACTGCATCTTCTACTTTGCGAAGAACTCGTTCATCACCTACAACTGCGACGGCGGACTTCTGCTTTCATTCGCAAGTCTGTTCTTTTTCGCCATCATCAGCTTTATCCGTTTCGAAGACCGTGCAGCCAAGGCCGGAAACATATTCCTCGCCTTCTTCATGTTGTCTGCCTTCATGGGTATCGCCTACTGGGACCGTCCGACCTTCATTCCCACTTCGGACTACACCGACGCTGAACTTGCAGCGATGAATTCCCAGTACCAGGACTACATCGCCTCGTTCGAGACCGGTGAAGGCGGAAAGATCCTGCCGAACAAGTCCAGAACTTCTGCAAAGGCAGCCTCCTCGGTAGCATCAGCCCAAAAGAACCGGGAAGACGGCTCGCTGAGCCGCATGGAAAGCTACCTTGTCGATGCGGAGACCGTCATCAAGCGCATGACCGACATCATCAACGCCATCGACAATTTCGAACCTCTCGCCTCGAACATTTCTGAAGCGGAACGCGAACAGCGCAGCAGCCAGGCGCTCGCCATCAACAACAATGCCGTCGCCTTAAACAAGAAGGTTCTCGGGCTTTTCCACCCGCACGAATCGAGCGAGGCGCACACGGAACTGATTCAGGCGAGCGAATGCGTGCGTCTTGCCGCATACGCACTCTACAGCTACACGCTCCAGGAAAACCCGGAACAGCAGCTGATTCTTTACCGACAGTCCAGAGACCAGATTGCCCAGATGAAAATCTACCTGAAGCGTTTCTGGAACGCCACTGAAGTTTTACAATCAAACAATCAACAACAAACCGAACAATAAAGGTTAATTATGATTCGCAACGTAGCCATTATGGGCGCAACCGGCGCCGTGGGCCAAGAAATTCTCTCCATCCTCGAAGAACGCAATTTCCCACTGCAGAGCCTGAAGCTCCTCGCCTCCGAACGTAGCGCAGGCAAAGAATTCAAGTTCAAGGGCGAAACCCTCAAGTGCGAAGTCCTGAACAAGGACTCCTTCAAGGGTGTCGACCTGGTGCTCAGCTCCGCTGGTGCAGCGATTTCCCAGGAATTCGCCCCCATCGCCGTCGAAAACGGCGCCGTGGTGGTGGATAACACCAGCTTCTTCCGCATGGACCCGAAGGTCCCGCTGGTCGTGCCCGAAGTGAACCCCGAAGACATCCAGCTCTACAAGGCTGAGAACGGCGGCAAGGGCATTATTGCCAACCCGAACTGCACGACCATCATGATGGTCGTGGTGCTGAACCCCATCGAGAAGATTTCCCACATCAAGAAGATTCACATTTCTTCTTACCAGAGCGCTAGCGGTGCTGGTGCCATCGCCATGGAAGAACTGAAGCAGCAGTACAAGGATATCCTTGAAACGGGTACCACCACCCACATCAACAAGTTCCCCTTCCAGCTCGCCTACAACGTGATTCCGCAGATCGACAAGATGACGGAAAACGACTACACGAAGGAAGAAATGAAGATGTACAACGAAACTCGCAAGATCATGCATTCTGACGTTCGCACGAGCGCCACTTGCGTGCGCGTGAGCTCGCTGCGTTCCCACTCCGAATCCGTGTGGTTCGAAACGGAACGTCCGGTTTCTGTGGAAGAAATTCGCAATGCCTTGAAGAACGCCCCGGGCGTGACCCTCAAGGACGATCCGCAGAACTACGTGTACCCGATGCCGCTGGAAAGCGCCGGCAAGGACAACGTGTTCGTAGGCCGAATCCGTAAGGACCTCGCCGACGAGAACAGCAACACGCTGTGGCTCACCGGTGACCAGATCCGCAAGGGCGCTGCCCTCAACGCCGTGCAGATCGCTGAACTTCTGTAATTTACACGCGGGCCATGTTCCGCAAAAAAATAATTAAACAACGACCCGATTTAATCGGGCCGTTTTTTTGCTTTTATGCAATTCGAATCAAAGGCACATCACCAAAGTGCCTGCAGAAATCAAAATACATCCAATGGCAGACTTAATGGTAAATGTTTCGTGCAGAAACACAAAAGCAAAAACTAAGGTAAGCACGATGCTCATCTTATCGATTGGAACCACCTTGGAAGCTTCACCCATCTGCAACGCCCGATAGTAGAAAAGCCAAGAGGCTCCCGTCGCCAGACCAGAAAGAATCAAGAACATCCAACTCTTGCGACTAATTTCCGTAATTCCGCCCAAGCCATTGGTAAGAAAAACCATCCCCCAAGCCATGGCTAGAACAACCACAGTTCGGATTGCCGTGGCCAGGTTGGAATTCACTCCATCAATGCCAACTTTTGCCAAGATTGATGTCAATGCAGCAAAAACTGCAGAAAGAATCGCAAACAGTAACCACATGTGGCAAGTTCCTTATAGCAATCAAATGCGACGGTTATGCTAAAGTTCCCATCATCTATAGTTTATTCAGAACCGAGCAGGACAAGGCGCGAGTCCCCGTAGCATATTTGTCATACGTGAGGGGACGAGTAACGCCGTAATGCGATGGTTATGGATAAACTATGCCAGTTCTTCCGGGTTCAGACACTTAAGCTCTTCAACGACGAACTTGCCGTCCTTGCGGATAAGCTTGTCGTCGAACCAAATTTCGCCGCCACCGTATTCCGGGCGCATGATAAGCACCAGGTCCCAGTGAATGGCGCTGATGTTGCCGTTCGGTGCTTCTTCGTAGCAACGACCCGGCGTAAAGTGGATGGAGCCAGCAATCTTTTCGTCGAAAAGGATATCGCACATGGGAGCGTTTACGAACGGGTTAAAACCGATAGCGAACTCGCCCACGTAGCGGCCACCTTCGTCAGTATCGAAGAGAGCGTTCAGGGCCACGTTGTCGCCGGATTCGCAGGTGGCATTCACAATCTTGCCGTCCTTGAATTCCAGGCGGATATTGCTGAAATACTTGCCATCGTAAAGGGTGGGCGTATTGTACTGAATCACGCCGTTGACACTGTTGCGTACCGGTGCGGTATAGACTTCGCCATCGGGGATGTTCATGTTGCCGCAGCACGGAATGGCCGGAATGTCCTTGATGCTGAAGGTCAAATCAGTGCCGTTTGCCACAAGGCGTACCTTGTCGGTGCGGTTCATGAGGTCCACGAGATTCTGTGCGGCCTTGGCCATCTTCGGATAGTCTGCAAGGCATGCTTCGAAGTAGAAATCTTCGAACGCCTCGGAACTCATCTTGGCACCCTGCGCCATGGAGGGATTCGGCCAGCGAAGAACACACCAACGGGTCTTATCGACGCGGTAATTCAGCACGGGTTCCATAATCTTGCGGTAATTCATCATCTGACGGCCGTCAATATCGCAATTTTCGAGAGCGTTGTCGGCACCGCGAATGGCGATGTAAGCCTGCATCTTCTGCATTTCGGCCATAGCGAGGTCTGCCTGAAGCTGCATCTGTTCGATGGTCGCCGACTTGATCATTTCGCGACGGACACGGCCGCGGTAATTATGCACGAATGCGTTACCGCCCACTTTAGCGACAGCCTTCACGAGTTCAGTCGTGACTTCGTCGGGAGTGTCGGTGGTTTCGATAAGGATGTTTTCGCCCTGCTTAAGTGCAATGGCATTGTCAATCAAATTTTCAGCTAGCTTTGTAACGCGAGGATCTGTCATTTCTATACTCCTATTTGCAGACTACAATATAGCAAAAGGAGATCGCCACGGCGCTACGCACCTCGCGATGGCGAGAACACGTAGCTTCCGCAGCGAAATAATTTATTCCGAGAATGTGAACGGAATTGTCACCGTGGTATTGCCCGATTTCACCTTGCTGAATGTCCAGCGACCGACTGATTTCTTGATTTCATTGTCGAATTCGCTGTAATCCGTCGTGGACGACACCAGCGACATACTGATGATTTCGCCACCTGGAGCAATCGTGAACTTGAGCGTTACCTTTCCTTGGAACCCCGGCTTCTTTTTGAGGTATTTATTGTAGACATGCCGAAGCCCCGGAGTACGCTGACGGACAACCTTCATGATATCTGCAGCGGAACGGGATGCGGGGCCAGCACCCCACTCGATTTCGTTTTCTTTGGGAGCCTTTATATTTCCCATTGACTTGGTCGAAATGGCGCCAGAGGAGCCCCCAATCAAGTTCGAGATGTCGTCGCCGATACCGCCGCTGCCACCGGCAAACATGCCTTGGTTAAAGCCGTCTGAAATTTTTCCACGGACTTCACCAATCTTTGTCTTGCCTGTCACTTGCAAGCCATTCGTATTCTTGAGGACCTTGTCGATATCCTTGGCAAAGCTTTGCCTGATCAAGTCATAAGCGGCGGCCGAAGCATTTGCAGTTTGTGCCTCTAGCGCATGAATCACGCCACGATTGAGCGGGGCTCGAGGGTTACCTCGCCCTACGGGTTTCCCGCCAGAGCCAGGCCTTTTGCGTTGGATATCTTGTGGTTTTCGTTCCGGTTTCTTGTCGGGCTTTTTATCCTCCTTTTTGTCGATGATGTTCATGGTTGCTTGCATTTCGGTGGTTGGCGTATCCACAAAAATGGAATCGTCAATCAGCACCTCGTACGTCGTGGCCCAGAAGCACAGGAGTATCGCGACCAGAAGCGATACGCCTGCAATGCGCACCATCTTCTTATCGGAATCCGGCATCAAGGACGCGATGAACGTTTCCGGGGTTTGTATGACTGCTGTCATGATTTTATCCTCCCTTTGCAGGGTTTTGGTGTTTTGAGATACAGGCAGGGACTCTACCCTTTTGACAGGGCATTATTCTTGCCTTTAGGCAGACTTCGGAACAGGACTTTAACAAGCAAGCCCATTACACAAAGTCAAAGATGTCAGGGAATCAAAACGACAAAATAAAGAAATTATTTTATTCGCAATCCATTCTATACCTGTTCCTTTATTCAGAATGAGAATGGTTCATATCTTTCTTCACTAGAAAACTACAAACAAAAAATCAAACGGATTCATCGGAATCGGTAAACAATTTTTCATCGAGCAAATTGTAAATTCGAACAAAAGAACAAAAATGCCGTCGTTATGGGGCCGCATCAAAATTCGAGTCTCTTTGGAGAACGAAGACTTTTTACAAAAAACATGTCAACCTGGTTTATTCCAACTTAGAGTACCAAGGCTTTTGAAGCCTCCGTTCGTATCGCATCCGTTACAATTAGCCCTAAATTAGCGCTCTTTGAAAGCATTTCTTTACGAATTTTGATAAAAAAAGTTAGGAGTTACCTATATTTTCACTATCATGAAACTTTTAGCAACACCCCCCGACTTAAATAAGATTGCGCGCCCGAACTGGATTGAAATCAACTTAGACGCCCTCTGCAACAACATTCAATTTATCAGGAGCCAGATTCCGGCCAACACAAAGATTCTCCTGCCCGTAAAGGCGGATTCATACGGCCACGGCAGTCTCGCCTGCTCCTTTGCAGCCAAGTTTGGTGGTGCCGACTACCTCGGAGTCGCCCACATTAGCGAAGGCATGCTGCTCCGCCAGTACGGAATGGACCTGCCGATTCTGGTACTCGGCCCCTGCACACCGGCGGACTTCGCCTACTTTGTTGAATTCCAGCTGACTGCAGCCATTACGGATATCCGCACCGCCATGGCATTCGACCAGTTCCTGTGCGAGACGGAAACCACCTGCAAGGCCCACCTCGCCATCGATACCGGCATGAACCGCTACGGCTTTGACGCCGAAGACTTCAACAACATCCGTGCGGCGCTCAGCCTCAAGAATCTGCGTTTCGAAGGGATGTTCACCCACCTGGCCACTGCCGACATGCCGGGGAATCCGAAAACCGAAATTCAGATTCAGCGTTTTACACGCCTAGTCGATGTTTTGGAAGCCGAAGGACTCCGCCCCGAAATCTGCCACTGCAGCAGTTCGGCGGGAACCCTCACCCATCCCGAAAGCCATTTCGACATGGTTCGCCCAGGCCTCGCCCTTTACGGTTACAACTGCATGGGCGCAGCCCCTTCCCCGTGGCCGATCAAGCCCGTCATGAAAATCAAGTCAACCATCCGCCACATCCACGACGTGAAGCCCGGCGAAACGGTGAGCTACGGCGGCTACTGGATGGCGCAACAGCCCACGCGCATCGCAACCATCGCCATCGGCTACGGCGACGGTTACCTGCGCGGTGAATACAACAAGGGTTTCGTCTTTATCCGTGGACAACTCTGCCCGATTCTCGGACGCGTATGCATGGACGCGACCATGGTCGATGTAAGCCACATTCCTGATGTACAAGTCGGCGAAACCGTCGATGTGGTGAACGGTGAACTCGACTTCCGCATTTCGATGGAAAGTGTCGCCGATGACCACCACACGATTCCGTACGAATTAACAAGCCGCGTCGCACGCCGACTGTATCGCAAGTATTACTGGAAGAACCGCCTGGTCCGCTGGGATTACCTGCGTCAGGAATTCGGGGTCAAGGACTACAAGGAATACCCTCTTCGTTAATGTCTACGGCATTAACGAAATTCAGAATTCGAAATCCTGATTTCGGGATTAAATTCGTATAAACTAAAAAAGGCTTCCCCAAGGGAGCCTTTTTTGTAACTAAAGCTAAGTTGCCAAGCGTTGGCATTTTTTGCTAAAGCAAGTTCGGGTCTATCGTCGGTTCGTATCCGGGCTGAACGAAATCCTCGGGAGCAATGCCGCGCTTACGGGCAGCCTTTTCTTGCTTGATTCGCTTGCGTTCCGCGGCCTTCGCCTTACGGTTCGCCGCACGGGCGGCACGTTCGGCAAAGCGCTGGGCGCGCGTCTTACGTTCCTTCAATTCAGGGAAAACACCTTCGTCAAACACATCCAGCGATTCGTTGTCCATTTCGTCCGCCTCATCGCCTTCGGTAAAACGCATTTCGGGATCAAAATCGCGGAAGCCTTCGTCTTCGTTGTCAAAGACCGGAGTGTCAGCAGGGCATTCCTTTTTGAGAAGCTTGAGAACTTGTTCGAAAGGCTTTTCTAGCGGGACCTTGAACTTCATCTTCTTGCCCGTCGTCGGGTGAATGAGCTCAATCTTGACCGCCTGCAAAAGCTGAGCCGGGGCAATTTCAAGAACCTTCGCCGCGACATCCTTCATCAAGGGAGCGACGCGGTTCAAGCAGCCGTCGCGGCCATCGTACAGCGGGTCGCCCACCACCGGGTGCCCCATGTAACGGCTATGCACGCGAATCTGGTGTGTACGGCCGGATTCCAACTGCAATTCCAGAAGCGTCGCAAAAGCGAAGAATTTCTTAGCCACAAAGTGCGTACGGGAAGGCTTACCGTCGCTTACGACCGCCATCTTGAGGCGGTTCTTCGGATTACGCCCGATAGGGGCATCGATTGTGCCTTCCAAGTCGCGGGGATGCCCCCACACCAGGGCGTTGTAGGTGCGGTGCAAGGTGCGCGTTTCCAGCTGGTGGGCCAGGTGACGGTGCGCGGCATCGTTCTTGGCGACCACCATAAGCCCTGGTGTATCCTTGTCCAGACGATGGACAATGCCCGGGCGTAACGGACCGTTGACCGCTGACAAATTCTCCTTGAAATGATACAGGAGTCCCGCCGCCAGCGTTCCGTTCTGCACGCCGTTGCCGGGATGCACCACCAGGTTTCGCGGCTTGTTCAACACGACAATATCGTCGTCCTCGTAGACAATATCGAGCGGAATGTTTTCCGGTTCAAGCGTACTCGCTTCTTTTTCGGGGACCTTTTCCACCACCACGACCATTCCCGCCTCGACACGGAAATTCTTGGGAGAGGCAACACCGCCCACCTTGACTTCGCCAGCGGCAATCAGTTTCTGGATATCGGTGCGGGAAACATTTTCCATGACACCCACAAGAAACTTGTCGATGCGTTCACCGGAATGCTTTTCGTCTACTAGGTAATTCATAAGCAGTAGGAAGTAGGAGGTTAAATCAAGTCATTCTCGATCGAAGGGAGGCCGGACAGCACTTGGTTACTTGTAACCTTAGTGCGCATGGTCCCCGGACGGGGGATCCCGTCGCTGCGCTCCAGGATGACGCAGGGGCACTGCGCTCCAAGATGACGCAGGGGGTCACTTTTCGGTTCTATGCTCTTTTTCGTTCTTAATTTCTTGATGGATTTTCTTCAAAATAATGGGTGAAAGAATCACAATGGCGACACCGACCGTTACAAAAGAATCGGCCACATTATACGTCGGGAAGCGAGTCATGATAAAGTCAGGGAAATCGCAGTCGATAAAATCAACCACCATCGAAAGGCGCATACGGTCGATAAAGTTACCGACGGCACCGCCCAAAATCATTACCACACCGAGGCGGCTCATCCAATCGCGCTTATCAATGGACTTGTAGAACCACAAAAGTACAATCGTCGCCACAACCGAAATCAGCAAGAAAAACAGCCACGGAGGCAAGAAAGGCATCAGGTCTTGCGGACGACTGCTGAAGGCAGCACCCTTGTTAAACACCAACTGAAAGCGAACCAATTCACCGACAACGTTGATGACGTCGTGATTCGGCGCTCCGGTCTCGTTCGTAAAACGCACAAGCGCCCACAGCTTTGTCAGCTGATCGGCAACAATGCTAAAAAGAATAACGCCCAAATGGAACGGCCACTTATTTATAAAATCAAATTTTTTCATATTCCTTTTCGAGATCCTTCGTCTTCCGCTCAGGATGACGCTCCAAATTTCCGTTCTCAACTTTTAATTGTTTCCGCCTCGCTCTTCAATTTAGCGTAAGACTTTTCAATCCATCGATCCGAATAGAAATGCAACGTGGTTGACTTGATAATCCGCTTCACGGTATCACGGGTAATCTTGACCTTTTTCTCGGAAGCAAAGAGACTCGAACCGTCGCCAATCAATTTCATGTTCTCGGCGGCCATGAAGAGCGGCCATAGGCAGAACAGCCTCGTGCGCATCTTGACATTCGGAATCAGCTTGGTATAGGCAATCGCATCGTCCAGGTGTCCCCAGGCTTTTTTCACGAGTTCACCCATGACGGCGGCGCGGCGCTTGTCAAAATCAGCCTTCGCAGCGGCATCCGTCGGGACATTGAACATTTCATATGAATGAGCGAATCCATGCCTACGGCAGATTTCTTCGGGCACAAAGCAGACTCGGCGAGACGAATCTTCGATGCAGTCCTTCACGATGTTCGCCACCTGCAACGCAAGCCCGAAACTCACATCGAGTTTCTGCATTTCGGCCTTGCGAGCATCACCAATCAGGCAAGTATCCGCAGCAAACAAGTTCGACAACAGTTTACCGACAATACCCGCCACATAGTAGCAGTATTCGTCGAGGTCGGCGACACTCTCCAGCGTAAACCAGCCGGAACTGAGCGCCGCCTCTTGCCTGAGCGCAAACTTCGCCATGCCACGACACATTTCAATCGTCACCGCACGCACCGGAGCCGCATAGACTTCGGGCAATTCCTTCAGCAACGGAACCACCACGTGCGTATGCAGGCACAAGTTCATGTACGGGTGTTCCGACTTGCGCCAACTTTCGGGAAGCGAACGTTCAAATTTTGCAACAGCCTCTTCAGGCAGGTCCGCCGTCCTGAAAATGTCGGCAAACAGGCCCAAGACAATTTCCTTCTCGGAAGCCTTCATGTCAGGATCGTCTTCAACCGTATCGGCAATGCGCAGATACAGATAGGCAAGCAGGATACTCTTGTGAAGCTTTCCCTTCAGAACATTGATGTTGAGCGCAAAAGTTCTTGAGACCTGCAAGAGAATCTCTTCGGCGTACTTCCATGCCGCGCGGCCATCGAGGACATTTTCGCCTACTCCAATTGAATCTAGGATATTGGACATCATTGAAGGCTCCTAGTACATCGTCTCTGCGTAAACATCAGGCGGAATCTTTTTCGTCTTCGCCATCGCATTCACATATTTCCACAAACGACCGTGAGCTTCTGCATATTTCAGCTTCTTGGTAAAGCTCCAGATGGTATGGTTATGGACATCGCTCTCGCTGCGGAAATTGCCCCTGATTTCGGATTCGTAACGAACCTTACGATACTCCAAAAAATAAGCGGACTGATAAAGTTCTGCGGTCTTGCTCTTGGCGGTACGGCAAAGAACCGCTCCGACGATAAAGAACAGCGGCGATACAGCAAAACCGTAGTACCAAGGGTAATCAAGCCACTTGAAAAACACCCAGACAGCCGGAAGCGCCGATACCAACGCCATCAGAAGTGTAAAAAGAAAATCCAACGGAAGCCAATAACCACGCCACGCAGGGACATACGCCCATTTGATTCCTTTTCTGACCAATTTTTTCATGTAGCGCGGATAGGTGACGCGATAAAACCAAAAGTACAGTCCGATCCAAAAAAATACCGGAATCCAAAACCAATAATCCAAACTTTCAAGAATCTGCATACGCAGACAAATGTAGAAATTTTAGATTCCCGTGCTGCCGAAACCGCCGCGGTCTGCGCCGTCAAGCGGGCCTTCCTCGAAGGTAAGCGTCGGCTGCAGCTCCATGATGCGGAACTGCGCGATGCGGCTTCCCTTCTCGATGGTCACGTCGCGGGTGGCGTACACGGGCATTTTCCACCAGTCGTTTGCACCGCAATAACTGGAATCCACCACGCCCACCGAATTCGCCTGCAAGATGCCGAAATTCTTGAATGTGGAACTACGCGGGGCGATATGAGCCTCGTAACCCTCGGGCAACTTCATTGCGACCCCCAGGTGAATGAGCCTGAACTCCCCCGCCTTGAGTGACACCGTCTCCGCCGCAGCAAGGTCAATCCAGTCGGACTTTCCGCCAATATAAGCGAGACGCGCGATAGAATCGTCGAGATATTGAATTTTAATCGTCTGTGAAGCCATAAGCCAAATATAAATAGTTTTCAACGATGCCATGATCAGTCGCGAAATCGACGACAACTTCAACGAGGATTACTGCAAGTGGTGCTATGCCGACGGCAAGTTCGCCTACACCGACAAGAATTTGCTGCTGGACTTTTTGCTTTCGCACATGCCTAATCCGGAAAATACGCCAGATGCGGAAAGACGCAAGTTCTTCGATTCGCACCTCTCGCAATTAAAGCATTGGGCAGGCTAAACGCCTCAAATAACGGCGTCAATCTTTTCGTTCCAGTGGTCCGTGGTTTCACGGGCCACTTCGTTTCCACAGTCGTAGATGCACAGGAAGCAGATTTCGTTCACGACTTCGTAATCGGAGCCGCCATTGAACACGTTGGCGTTGCCGTATTCTTCACGGTCTTTCCACAGGTAGACCTTGCAGGAATTCTGCGCGGAAACAGACTTGCAGTATGCGGCAAGAATGTCTTCCGTGAGGTCGGCGGCATTCGTCGCAGCGCCCGCGGCTTCCGAAGTGTCGACACCAGCGGTGCCTTTCACCACCAAGGGCGACGCAAGGATTTCGGCAAGAGTTATGATACGCGAGCCTTCCTTGGCCAGAATTCGCCCGGCGATGTTGTATTCGACTTCCATTTATTTCGATTCAGTAGACTCGGCCATTTCGGCAGCCTTAGCGGCTTTCTGTGCCGCGGCCTTGTCGGCGGCCTGTTCCAGGCGGGCGGGCTTTTTCGCAAGATTACGGATAAGTCCGAACAACGCCGAAAGTTCGTTGCGGGTAGGGTGCAGGCGCTGCAAAAGCGTATTGAGGAAGTTGTCACGCCACGACTGGTCGTGATACTGGCCAGTCAAGTAGCGGTCCAGGAACTTCTTGAAGCTGTCAATCTGGTCGATGGTCGCCGGAGCCGTCTCGCAGGCCCCCTTGCTTCCGCGTTTCGCGCGACCTTCGCCATTGGCGAGCGTTCCGCTGCGGCAAAGTTCGTACAGGCCCACCGTCACCGCCTGCGCCAAGTTCAAACTCATAAGTCCCGGCACCGGGATTTCGCACTGGTACGTGCAGGCGTTCACCTCTTCGGTTTCGAGGCCACAAGATTCTCGACCAAACACAAGAGCAATCGTGCCATTCTCGGGCAACAATTCCGAAAGCCCGGGCATCATCGTGTGCTTGATGGCAGAACCGTAAATGCGGCGGCTGAAGGCAACTGCGCAGGCGCAATCGCCGATGGCATCTTCGAACTTGTGCACGATGGTCGCCTTGTCCAGGACCTCGTGGCTGTTCGGTGCCGTGTGGTAAGAATTTTCAATCACCTTGTCACGCTTCGGATAAACAATATAAAGTTCATCGAGGGCGTAGCAGTGCATGGCGCGGGCCACAAAGCCCACATTGTGCGGATGTTCCGGTTCAACAAGTACAACTCTGAATTTACGCATGAGTGAGTGGTTAGTGATTAGTGGTTAGTGATTAGTGATTAGTGGTTAGTGATTAGTGGTTAGTAAACAGGGGTTGGAGGGACGTTCCACTTGAAACCCTTGCCGCGGATTTCGTTTTCTATTATTTCGTCTTGATTGACGATGGCTCCTGGATACAAAATCGAGTGATCTATCACAGCCATAGAAGGCATTTCAACACCAGCATGGATAACGCATTTACGCATAGCACAGGCATTCGTTTCCGTATCATTGTAAAACTTACAGCCTAGCTCGTCCATTCGAGCCATGCAAGCCGACATCAGGCCTTCGGGCGAACCCATGTCAATCCAGGTCGCATGGAGCTGCGTCATGTCCACGAACGGAGCACGACCTGCCGCAATTTCTTGCTTCCAGAATTCACGGATATCAAATTCCCCGTCGCGAATACGCGAAAGGGCTTCGTCGCTGTACCACGAAACGCCCGAGAATGTCGCTGGCAAGCCCTCTTCGCTACCGAAACGGCCAACCACGCCGGCCAAGCGACCGTCCGCCCCCACGCGGAAGGTATTCACCTTCGGAAAATCGACCGCCAGCAAGGCCACCTGCGGACCGTTCGGCTGAGCCGCCAACGCCAGCGCATTTCGAACAAAAGCCTTCAAGTCAAAATTGCAATAGGCGTCACCATTCATAATCAAGAGGCCGCCGCGGTAACCTTCATTATAAATACGCTTGAGCGGACCGGCTGTCCCGAGAATATCGGGCAGTTCCACCCAAACTTTTTCAAATCCGAGAGTTTTTCCCGCTGCCACCACCTGGTCCGCCAGATAGTGCGCATTTGCGTGTAACCGAATGTTACCAATTGCACGAGCCTTTCGGGCCTGCAAATCCAAAATCGAGGCATCCACCACAGGGACGAGCGGTTTCGGCACGTCATTTGTCAGCGGGCGAAGTCGCGTCCCGAGGCCCGCCGCCAAGATCAACACATTCAGGGAATCATTTTCCATCATAAACAAAGATAGAAAATGCACCTCTAAAAAAAATTAACAAGCCGTTCCAAAGCAACAATTCTATTTTTAAAGCATGAAGAAGCGTTACATAGCCCTTATCGTTCTCACAGTTCTCTGCATCCTCCTCGTCGTAGCACTCAAAGTCGGCCCCAACATAGCCAAGAACTATATAGTCGACCACTCCGAGGAACTCATCGGTCGCAAGATGAAAATCGAAAACGTGGACTTCAGCCCGTTTTCTTTCACAGTCACCGTCGATGACTTCGCCATCTACGAAAGCGACGGCACCACACCATTCGTCGCTTTCGAAAAGTTCCGCATCAACGTGAACCCCACGCGTCTCGTCAAAAAAGAAATCAGCGTGAGCGAAATCTACCTGAAGGGCCTGTATACGCGAGTCACGCAGAAAGGCGACCAATTCAACTTCAGCGACATTTTAGACAAATTTGCAGCCGACAGCACAGCCGACTCTACCGCAGCAAATGCCAAGGCAGCCTCTGTGCAGGCGCAAGCCGCAGACACGACTCAAGCCTTGAATCTCGACCCGAACGAAATGATCGGCTTCAACGTCGCCCTCGAAAACATCACTCTCGAAAAAGGCAACATCATTTACGAAGACCTCAAGGTCGGCTCCAAGATTCACCTGGAAGATTTCTCCGTCGCCATTCCCGCCGTGTACTTCAGCAACAAGAACACCAACATCGGAGTGAACCTCAAGTTTGCAAACGGTGGCGACCTCGGCGTGAAAGTACAATTCAATATGACGACGCAGGACTTCGGCGTGAACGTGGCGCTCAACAAGCTCGCACTCGCTATCGCCAAGCCCTACCTCAAAGACTTTATCAACTACAAGGATTTTGAAGGCTCGCTCGGCGTGAACCTGAACGTCGCAGGCAATGTCAACCAGATTCTCGCCTCGAACGTAAGCGGAACCGTCGCCGTAGACGGCATCAAGCTCACCGAAACCAGTGGCAAGGTCATCGGCGTTTCTCATGTGGGTGTGGGCATCGCCAAGGCAAACCTGGAACAGATGGATTTCCGCGTTGACTCGGTTATCGTAGACGGAGCATCCGCACACCTCGACCTGTTCAAGGATGGCAAGACCAACATCGACGTCCTGCTTGAACCGATTATGAAGCCCGCCAAGAACAACTCTTCCGATACAACCGCTGTCGAAGAGCCGAATTCTAAAGAGAAATCCAAGCCTCTCAAGGCGGTTGTAAACAGGCTCGCCGTCGTCAACACCACCGTTACAGCCACGGACCACACGCCCAAGCAGCCGTTCAACTACAAGGTGAGCAACATCGCCGTCAACGGTTCAAATATCAACTTCAACACCCCCTGCGCCATAAACGTAACAGCCTCCTTCCCCGAAGGCGGATCGCTTTCGCTCAAGTACAAGGGCGCACTTTCCGACATCAGCACGATGGACGCCTACATCAGCGTGAAGAACCTCGCCCTCAAGCACTTTTCGCCGTATAGCCACCACTACACAGGCTACCCCATCAGTTCGGGCACCATGGCGTTTGCGAGCGAAAACAAGATGAGCGGATGGAACATCGAAAGCAAGAATACGATTGACATCTACAACATCGATGTGGGCGACAAGGATTCAGAGACCGACCCGGAATACACCGTTCCGATGAAAATCGGCCTCTACATTCTCAAGGACAAAAACGACAAGATTCAGTTCGACATCCCCGTGAAAGGCAACGTGAAGGATCCCGAATTTTATTACCTAAAAATCGTATGGAAGACCGTTATGAACCTGCTCGTCAAAGTCGCGCTTTCTCCGTTCAAGGTTGTCGGAAATGTCGCCGCGGCCGGTGCAGGAGTTGTCGGACTTGACCTCGGCAAGAATGACGAAATACGCATCGATCCTCTCGCCAGTTCATTCAGCAGCGAACAGTACGCCAAGGCACAAAAGATGACTGAAGCGCTCGCCAAGGACAGCAAACTCAAATTAAACTTCGTTCAGAGCTTCAACCTGAAGCGAACCGTTGACGCCTACAAGACGCGCAAGTTGAAAACAGAATTCTACAAGGCAACGCAGAACAAGACGACGCTTAATGAACTCGATGAAAAGGCTATCCAGGCTATCGCCGACAAGGACAGCGCCTACGCCGCCTACGCCGACGCACACGCCAAGGAACTCGACCGCAAGACTCTCGAAAAAGAAATCCTTGATATGGCCGAGGCCCGCAATCAGGAACTGCTCAAGACCCTACAGCAACAGCCCGGAGTCACCAAGAAGAACGTGACCGTGACAACAGCCCCGCGCAGCGCACTCACACCGAAAAAGGCGATGTACAAGGTGCAGATTGATGTGCAGTAAAAAGAGCTTAGTTGGTAGAACTTAGAGCTTAGATATATTTAGTCTCTCAAGAATCCCGTGAGCGGGTCGGAGGCGGAAGCGCCGCGCGTGAGAACGCGCCCAAGGCCTGCCAAGTAGGCTTTGCGGCCCGCTTCGATGGCAAGCTTGAAACTCTGCGCCATCATAGGTAAATCGCCTGCGGTAGCGAGAGCAGTATTCGCCATAATCGCGGCGGCGCCCATTTCCATCGCAGCACAAGCTTCAGATGGTTTGCCGATTCCCGCATCCACAATAATCGGAAGGTCGATTTCATCGATGAGAAGTTGGATGAATTCGCGAGTCGAAAGCCCCTTATTGCTTCCAATCGGAGCGGCGAGCGGCATCACGGCTGCGGCACCTGCGTTCGCGAGGTCTCGCGCCACGTTCAAATCCGGGTACATGTAAGGCATCACAACGAAACCCTCTTTCGCCAAGGTTTCCGTCGCCTTGATGGTTTCGTAGTTGTCGGGCAAAAGATACTTGGTGTCGCGCATGATTTCGATTTTCACGAAATCACCGCAGCCGAGTTCGCGGGAAAGACGCGCGATGCGCACCGCCTCGGCGGCGTTGCGTGCGCCGGACGTGTTGGGTAACAGCGTCACGCCCTTCGGAATATAATCCAGAATATTTTCGTGGTCCTTAGTATTCGCACGGCGCACCGCGAGGGTCACAATCTGTGCCCCGGCATCGCGCACCGCTGCTTCAATCAACTTAAGGGAATACTTGCCGGAACCTAAAATGAAACGGGAACTGAATTCGTGACCGCCAATAACAAGAGCATCTTTCTTTTCGTCCATAATACTTTACCTTAATCCACCTATTCCAAAATAAAATTTAGAATTTCTCAACGGCTTTCTAATGCCTCCACCACCTGCAAATCAGCAGGGAGCCAATCCACAGTACGCAACTCTGCCTGAGAAAGCCATCTAGAAGCTTCGTGTTCCAGAAGTTCCGGAGCCTTTCCGCCCGCAATCGTACATAGATAGCAATGCATGGTCACATGAAAAGCAGGATAATCATATTCCACTGTGCAGACAAAATCACCGACAAGGACATCGACGGCTAGTTCTTCCTTAAGTTCGCGAACCAACGCCTGTTCGGAAGTTTCGCCGGATTCCATTTTTCCACCGGGAAATTCCCAATAGTCCTTGTAGTCGCCATAACCTCGCTGAGTGGCAAGCACCTTGGTACCGGCCGTTCGCCATGCACCATCACAAATAATACCCGCCACGACTTCAATCGTTTTCATGGCAGGTAATTTAGAAATTTTATGGAATAAAGGCTACTTGATCACAATGCGGAAGATCCGTCCACCCTCTTGAGGCTTGACCAGGTAAGAACCAGGACGCTTGACCAGGGCGGTCATTTTCGCCTGAATGTTTACTAGCTCTGTATCAGAGAACCTTGCAATCAAACGTCCCTGCATGTCGAATACATTGTAGTTCGATACACTAGGTGAACCCAATAGAGTCGGACGATTTCCAATCACAGTTGTTGAATCCCCTGTTGAATCGGATACTCCGCACTTATCGGCTTTACAAAGTTCCAGCCAGTCGATGTTCACATAGTTGCCCACAATTTCAAGTTTGAGCACATGGTCACCCGCATCAAGATTCACCTTGCCCGCATCGTATGTAGAATAAGTTTCCCAGTCAGCGCCTTGCGGGAAAACGACATCGTCCTTGACGACCTTGTCATCCACATACAACTTAATGCCAGTATTTTCGGAAGAAGTTGCGTAGCTCACGGACAAGCCATACTCACCCGCTTCGACTACCTTCACCGTGTATTCGAGCCATTCCCCTTCCTGCGTGTAGCCGATGGCGTAGCCATTGCCCGCCTTTACGATATCAACAGCATCGTCGCGGTACTCGCCGCCCTTGTTATCGTCATCCTTGTCGAGGAATGACTTGCCTGAGCCACCGACATCGTAATTTTCGGCTTCAATTTTTCCCGGGATTGCAGCGGTAACATCCTTATAAGGCGCCTGAGGAATAACCGGCGTAACGTACACGCGGTAACCATACTTGGTATTCGTAATGTTTACCGGCACCGTAATCTTGCCGTCACTTACACCATATTCCTTGTCTGACACCGGAGTCGTCGATGGAACAGCCTTGTCCTTGTCTTCCCATACCACATATTCCACAGCCACATTCACCTTGTTTCCAAATGCAGCGGGAATCCCCGAGATATTCACGTTTACATCGCCCAAGGTATTGCCTCCAAGCACAATGCTTGCAAAGCCTTTCTTCTTGTCAAGGGCGGCAAAGCCGTCTACGCCGTCGCTCTTGTCTTTGGGCGGCGTAACCTTAGCCATGTAGCCGCTCATATCACCGTACCACTTATACAGCCACCAACCGCCGCCGCGCTCGTTGTTCTTGGTGAGCAAGCTACCCAATCGTCCCGGAAGCGGCACAAACCACCAAGAAATCATAGCGCTTTCGACACCGTGGCGTTCGAATTTGGCGATAAACGGAACAGACAGACCCGGGCAGCCTTCTTCGCTATGTTCCGTCGAAGAATATTCATTGATACTCAACGGACGCGGCTTGACATTGTATTTCTTTTCGAGATTGCGGTAGGTTTCAACAGCCCCCACAAAACCACCGCTGCCCCACTGGTGCCAGCTGACCACGTCGGGCATGCAGTTGTTCTGCGAGCAGTATTTCACGAACTCTTCCATCTTGGACGCATGGTAAAATGAATACGAAGGTCCGATAATTTTTGCACCCGGGTCAAGCTTGCGAATCAAATCATAAGTCTGTTTCCAAAGACCGGAATTAAAATCAATACCCGAAACCTTCCAGGTGTCGTTCGGCTCGTTCCAGATTTCGTAACCGTCGAAGTTCTTGTTACTTGATTTGAGTTTGTCGTTAATGACCGAAGTCACCTCGTTTTTCCAGTGATCCATGTTCTGGAACTTGTAGGGCCAACCAGGCAAGACGTCGGCCAAGCGGATCTGGATTTTGGCACCGATGCTTTCGACACGCGGGGCAACGAGGAACGCACCACCGATGCCCTGCTGGCGGCCGCTACCGCTACGCGCCGGCGAAAGAAAAACGTTCGGTTTCAGGGGCGCCACATCTTTCCCGATATCGCTCGGAAGTGTCTCAGTAAGGCCGTAAAGCGAGCCCGTGGCCACATGGGTTACCGGCTTAATGCTATCGCCTAAGCTAACGTTCAAGTTCACGGCAGCATCCGAAAATGCGGCCAAAGTCAAAATAGCAGCAAAACTGTTTATCTTTTTCATAAACATCTCCAAAAATCACCAATAAAAAAATACCCCCTTTTAAAGGGGTTTTCACATACACTTTGTATCTTTCTATGGATGGATTGTCAATGGGACCTGCGCATTTTCTTACGCAAAATCAACAATGATACGCACAACGGTCAGGGCCTGATGGGCGGCGCAGAGCATCACGCGCGGGGCGATCAAGCCGATTCCGTCATTCACATCGCTTTTGCCGTCACCACAGACATAAAAGCGCTTAGTCAGCTTGCGGGTCGTAATTGAATTTCCGCTATCGTAGCCCGCCATTCCAGAAGCCGCGACTAGGTACTTTTCAGGCATATTTTCGAGCACCGTATTCACAAGCATCGCCTTCGCCTCGGCATTGTCAAACGCCTCGCAAACCACGTCGGCCTTCGCCAGGAGCGGGACCGCATTGTCAGCAGTCACCTTTTCAAAGTGAGTTTCGTATTCCGTGTACGGGGCAATCTCTTTCAAGTTCGCAAGTAACGCCTCAGGCTTCGGCATTCCCACCTGGTTCGCCTTGTACTGCTGACGATGCAAGTTCGTCACATCGACGCAATCGAAATCAACCAGAATCAGTTTGCCGACTCCGGCCCGCGCCAAAGAAATCGCGATATTTGAACCAAGCCCGCCCAAGCCGCAAACGGCAACCGTGGCAGCCTGCAACTTGCGTACGGCGTCTGCACCTTGCCGATTTTCTAGCGCGGCAAGCATTTCTTCGCGAGAGGGGATTCTTAACTGCGAAAGTTCGACAGGCATCACCCACCGCCTACAAAGTTCACGACCTCGACGACATCGCCATCGGCAAGCACCGTCTCGGCATACTTTGCCTTCGGAACAATTTCCTCGTTCCGTTCCACAGCGATGCGCACGGTATTGTACCCCGCTTCCGCAAGGTATTCGGCAACGGTCTTCCCCGCCGCATCGACACTCTGTCCATTAATCGTAAGCATAGAACAAATATAGGAAATTAGAACATCACCCTGTACGGGAGAAGTCCTGCACGCCCTTGAGTTCCAGCAGGTTGGTGCACCGCACATCAATCCACTTACTCGCGTCACCCGCCGAGGGCAGTTCGCATTTCGAAATCACGTCGCCCTTCTTGCCTTCCTTGCGGATGTTCAGCGTACCGCCGGCACCGTTCTTCACCTGCACAAGCACGCCCGGGCCCACGATGGAATCCGTAATCACGTTCTTGAAAATCGCGTAGCCGCCGTCCTTGATGGCAAACTCGTCCTTGTCCGTAAGGCGCACGCGGATACCGTTGTCGAAACCGTTCGCAGGAATCGTGTCGCGGATAATGCGCTGGAAGTCTAGGCGGTCGAGTTCCGCATAGAGCTTGCCCTTCGTAATCTCGATGAAGTTCGAGCCGCGCTTGAGTTTTGCAGGAATGTACACCACCGACTTCTCGGGGAATGCGCTCCACGCGCCCGTCAGCGGCAGCGCCACCTCCTGGTTCTTGCCGTTGATGCTCACGAAGTGCGAGCTGCCGTTCGCGCCGTCTTCGGTCCAGTTGTTGTCGTAGCGGTAGCGAATCAGGTAATCGCCCGCCTGCGGGATAATCATCGGCAGGCGAATCTTGCTGTCTTCGTAGTTGATGTAGGCACAGAATTCCCCGTTCGATGCATCGGAGCTGCTCGAAATATCCACATGCGTCAAGGCGCCATGTTCCGCCTCGGCGCCCAGATGTCAATCATATTCAGCGCGTACTTGTAAAGCCACTGCGAAAATTCCGGCATGGCGGGCTCGCCGTTCTTCCTGTTCAGCGCATCCTCGGAAAATTGCATGAGCATGTGGTTGTCCGTCGTCGCGAGCGCATAGCCGTCCTCGTAACGGATGATGTCCGGGTCATGCCCCGCCCAGCGCGTCTCCTTCGCGTACCAATCGGCCGCAAAAGTCGAATAAGCTAAAGTAAGTATTGCCGCAGTCGTTACGACAGACGCCTTGCCAATCCCGAATTTCATTTTTCCTCGCTTTACCCACACACCACACTCTAAATTTATACACCCTTAAGCCTTTCGTCAACCATCCGACGGTCCAATGCCATTGATTTTTTCACAATAAACTACCCTGCACTGAAAGTGCAGGGTTTTAACCATTTTTTGGACAATAAAAAAAATGGCCCAAAAGTCAAGAATCTATCCAATTTTTCTGATTTTTTCAGCGTCAAACCGCTTGCGAACCCGTATAAAATAAGGTATATTCAGAAAGCAGGTCTTATAAGGGCTCTTTATGAGCCGAGGTAGAATAAAAGAAATTGCTAATCAACGAATGTAAATATCCGCTTTTTGCCTCTCTTGTCAAAGGCTTCCAATTCCTTTATTGCTTCCTTAGAGAATTTCTTCCTTGAAAAAACTCTCTGGTCGCTACATACAGCCATCAAAGCTTCCTGATTATGGAAAACAAAAATGCTCATTCCAGTACCTCCTCGACAAAATCTGATAAGTACCCCTTTAAATTTACATCTTTTCTTGACCACATGGCATATATTTCTGCAAAAAACTCATCTAAATCACCCTTTTCAGGTCTTATAAGGGCTCTTTATGAGCCGAGGTAGAATTTATATTCAGAAAAGGAGGAAGATTATGCCTGCTGAATTTACACCAAGTCCGGAATTCCTGAAGTTACTCGCACTCGTTGACGAGTGGTCTACGCACGATAAGGAATACATCTGGGAAAGCTCCCTGAAGGATGGAGCACCTCAATATGTGCACGAAGCTTTAAAAGAGCTTGTCAAGATTCAAAAGGAACTAGACAAGGAAGGAAGCTGCATCTAGTCTTATAAGGGCTCTTTATGAGCCGAGGTAGAATGTATATTGGTGATATGTAGGTTTGATTATGGCTGAACAGAAAAAAGAATTCTTCTGGAAATACGAAAGTGTCCTTGACCACGACATAACGCCGGAACAGTTCAAGTCCGTCACCGCCTTTTCCCTGGAGTAACATATGATTACACCGCAGCAAGCACTCGAAATCTTCAGAAAGCGTTACCCCAAAACGCGGGTTCTATGGATTCGTGAGCATAGTGATTTCTATTCCTTCGAAAGGCGTTCCGAAGACGGTCACTCGTATATTACAGGCGGAATCCCTGTTGTAGATAAAAAAGACGGAAGCATGTACGGAGTGCTGATTTGGAAAGAGCCTCAATTGAATAGTTTTAAGAAAATCCCTGTCTAAGTCTTATAAGGCCTCTTTATGAGCCGAGGTAGAACTTGAGGCGCAGTTCGTTCATATCCTCTAAAAAATAAACTACCCTGCACTGAAAGTGCAGGGTTTTGTATGTCGTATGCGGAT
>NZ_CAMGVQ010000007.1:0-95102 GCF_946062555.1 uncultured Fibrobacter sp. | reverse complement strand
CCATCCGCATACGACATACAAAACCCTGCACTTTCAGTGCAGGGTAGTTTATTATCCAGGATAGGGGGTATACAGGTTTCGGGGAACGAACACAAAAAAAATTCCATCGATATTCAAACCATAATGTAGTCATTCCGAAGGGATATGACCAACCAGACAACGAACGTATTTCCGGTTCGGAAATACGAAAACGGGTGCAGGCTTTTGCAAAGAATTTTTCTGGTGGAACACAAACGGGTTTGTCTTATCTGTACCTGCTTTTTGAAGGACTTTTTTCTAAGGAAAAGGATTATTCTATTGCCGTTGCCGGCGGTGCCGAAGCTTCTGTTGGCGAACATTTCATAGATAGCCCTGAAAAAGGCGTTGTGGGTTATACAGCAACAACCCACTTGTATGGTAGCAACCCCACCAAAATAGAAAACCATCGTTCCATTTTATATTTTGGCGGAAGTTTCTGGGTAATTGACCGCGCGAATACGACAGACCTCACGTGGCTTGCAAATTCTCCGATTGTAAAATGGACTGATATAAATAATGCTGGATTGCATCTTTATGGTTCTTCTGAAATCGATTCTAGCAAGGTGGCTGTAGAAACCATACAGATCGATCAAAAGGTGGCAAGAAATGATTATTGGGATAAAGAGAAAAATACAAAAGATTTGACTCTTAACTCATATTCTGTTCGTGACAAAAATACGAATACATTTGTAATGACCTACGCAGTTGATAGTGTTTTTGCCAAGGTAACTGAAAATTGTCCCACTTCTTGCAAATGTTTTGAAAATAGCACCAAGGATAAGCGTATAATAATTCCTCCATTGAATGAAAAATTTGAATTGTGTGATGCTGTGCCAAAAAATGAATGTACCGACAACGGAAAGTCTTCTGCAATTACGATGCTCGTTAAATCGTCAAATAAAGAATGGATTTCAAATTTAGACTTAATCTTGGATGGCGAGTTGACTACAGAAGAAAATGGGAGCGATGTCAAATTGAAATCAGTAAAATTATCCCGAAGAACATTTCTTTACGAAAAACTAAATGGTTCTGCGGTTTCTCGAAAACATAATTCTATTTACTTGCCTGCAAACATAATTTTACTACGCCAATAACTAAAGGATTTTTTTTATGCAACGTTTTATTTTAATTTTGAGTTTATTCATAAGCCTTTGTTCCTGCGGGTTTTCCGAATTGTTTTCTACGGTAGGTGTAGACCCTCCTCCTGCGTGGGAATGTAAAGGAACATTGAAAATTCATCCTCAAATGTTACAACTTCGAATAGATTTAATATATTCGTCTTTGTTTTTTGGGTCAGTATACCATTCTGATTCTTCTCATTTATGTTACGCAGATTACGAATATAAATTTGTGTCAAAAAATACAACAGAAAAAATCCATAAAAATAGTACCTTGTACAACATTTTGGATTCTGACAAGCATGTCCGTTTTTCGCTTTTTGACAAGAACAATGTTGAAAAATCGTATGACATCGACCTTTCCGAAATACTCCATTCCTACACATTCAAAGGCGATTCCGTAGAAATAAAAATGCCGGAAAATGGGACTACCGAAATTTCAATTGCGTGTCCTTATTGTAGTACCCATAGAATTTATGATAGCTTATGTCAGGGTATTTTTGCATGCAATTATCAAAGTACAGAGCAAAAGTCCGTTATTGTCGGCACCGATTCTTCTTGGGGAAAAAGTTATGGCTTTAAGTTATATTTGGCTAATCAAAGCTCAATGAAAACAGATAGTATTTTTATATATGGGGACATAACATTTAGATAGTTTTTTTATGGCACTACACTAACAAGGGAGATCCCGTAGAAATAAAATATGCGTTGTCCCTATTGTCAAGTTTATTTTTATATGATGTAATGGATGCTTTGGAGCTGATTATACAGTTTCTCATTCAACGTGTTGTTGAGCGCGTCTGCTGCGGCGGTATCTTCGAAACCTATGTCACGGGCGCGTTCCCCGCAGATGTCGATTCCTAGAATTTTTCGGTTCTGGGCGAGCGTTTGGAGAGTCTCGGCGAGTTGTTCAAAGGTGAGTGAACCCTGGTCCCAGTTGGTGGCGGCCTCTTGCATGCTGAGGGCGTCCTTGTCGATGGAAATGTAGACGGGTGTGGTGTGTGATGTGAGATGGACCCTATCGGGGCTACGCCCCTCCAGGGTGACAGCGGTTAGTTCGCTTTCGCGGATAAAAGTGACGCGATCCAAAATTTCGGCGGCATTCGCTTGGGTAAGGTCTTCTTGAATTTCCTCAACCAGATGATCTGCGACTCCGATGACGATTACGTTCTGCACAAGCTTATTGTGATCGAGTACCTCTTTAATCCAGCCTCCGCAACTTAATATTCCTTCGAAGCGGGGCGGTTGCATATCGGGGTGATGGTCAAACACCACAAGGTCAAACGGCTCGCGGATTGAATCCGTCCAGAGTTTGCTCATGTAGTGGTAATTGCCGTTGTCAAAAAAATGAATGCCCGGCGTACTTATTGAACTAGGTCCCTGAGCCTGTCGAAGGGCCGGTGTTTTGCTGAATTCAATTTGCTTTCGGAGAATTGCCTGCGCTTCGTCGTCGCAGTAGCAGTCGGTACCGTCAATTCGGGTACAGTCAAACCAGCGGATTTCGCCGTCAGTTGAGGCTGCTTTTCGCAGCCCCTGCATAAAGGGCTGCTCTGCGTAAACGCTTGTAAAATCCTGAATGGTAATTCTAGTACTCTTCACATTCAAACAATTCAGGATGAAGGATGCAGAATCTTGTCCTGCAATATGCGAGTTCATCTTCGGTGAAGGACTCGATGGTTTCACATTCCGATAAGTTCGTCAATTTTGCAATTTGATTGTTGAGGCGCTCTATTCGTATGGCCTTATCAAGTTCTTTCTGTACTGAATCGGGGAGCGGTGCTGGAACGGTGATGAATTCATCTTCGGATGAAGAACTTTTGGGTTCTACATAACCCTTGATGCAGCGGATATTCCCGTTTTCTGATGCGCTCCAGTGATCGACTTTTGCCCATTCGGTATTATATTGTATCAATAGGTAACTGGACTCCATTCCCGTTTCGACTTCCTTGTTCCAAAAACTATCCCATTTTTTCCCCATAAAGGAAGTGGATGTCCAAAAATAGGTTCGCTCTCCAACTCTGGTTACTTTATTGGGAACAATACCCACTCCGGCAGGCTTTGCTCCGAAACAATATGAGTCTGTACCGTTGCCGTCATGATTGTCATAATCATCCCAGTTCCAACCCGATGTCGTCTTTAATTTTGTTCCGGAACTGTCCTTGTAAACGTCGGCATCACCTACGTAACGAAGTAATTCGCCAAATTCATTGCTGGAAGGCAGATGCCAACCATCGGGGCAAACCGTGTTTACTTCTTCGAAGGTATAGAATCTACCGTAGATGGCTCCGTCCTTGTCGAGGCTGTCGTTTGTCCAGCTATTAGGACTTGCATAATTCATGTTTTCGGCCATCCAAATCTGGTCGCCGATTTTTACGGTCTTGTAAATTTTTCCGTCGCGAGAATCGATTAAATCGTCCGAGGCGTTGGAACATTTCCCGGTAGATTTTGTGGTGCTCGAATTGGAAAGCGACGTTTTTGAATCCGAAGAAATAGAGGTGTTCGAGTTGGAACTCGTGACCGTTGTATTGGACGATTGCGGCATATCTGTCGAATTTGCCGAGGTGGAACTGTCATCGCAGGCCGCTAGCAAAAGGGCTCCGGCGATAATGGTAAAGAACATTTTTCTCATTTGTATAAACTCCTCTTTGAAAAGAAATATAGCAAAGTCTTTGTAAATCAAAAAGGAAAGATGCCGCTTGATAAAGAACTTGGCTTTCTATTATTTTCCGAAGCGCTTGCAGAAGGAGCAACTCTGGCAAAACGGGTGGCGCAATTCGTGTTTCTTGAAACCTTCGCGGAGGTTTGTTGCCGTAGGCGAGTCAAGAATTTCCGCAAGACTTTGGTCGGTGATTTTTCCAAGAGTTATTTGTCCGCTATGGTCTAGGCAACAGGCGACAACGCGGCCGTCGTGCAGGATTGCTACGTGGGTGTCAAGCGCGCGGCATGTTCCCGCAGCAGTCATTCTGGAGGGGCTTTGCCCCGACGGAATCCATACACTATAATTTGTGCTTGTAATTGACGGATCCCCTCCATCACTTCGTTCAGTCGGGGATGACGTGACGGGTAATCGTTCGGTGGTGGATGATGCGGAGGGCCATTCAAATCGGCTGTCCTGATGCAGGTAGATTCGTCCGGTGACATTGAAACTTTTGTGGCGGCTGCAGAAATGACCTAGTTCGATATTGAAACCGAAAGCCTCGCCCACTTTGGCGAGCATGGTGCGGTTCCAGGCATCGCTGGAATCATCGCCTACGTTCCAGAGCCTTAAATTGATGTACAGGTCGGGACGCACTGCATTCGCCATCTTGCAAAAGTCAAGGACGTCTTGCAAGTATGTGAGTGCCGGTTCCCGCGGCAGTTCCGCATAAGCGTGCGTTGAAAAGTTCACCTGGCGCACGGCGGGGCATTCCAAGAGTCGCTCTGAAACCCGCGCAATCGTGGTTCCGTTAGTTGTCAGGTTCAGCTTGAGCGGAGTCGCTTCCAGTTTTTTCAGGAAATGCCCGAATCCCGGGTGCAGCGTAGGTTCGCCGAGTACATGAAAGTAGACGTTCTCGGCAACGGTCGCTGCCTCGGCAATGCAATGCTCGAAAAGTTCCGAACTCATAAATTCGCGAGGCTCTTTGGGTGCTGAATTTTGGGGCGGAATCGTCGATGCTTGCGAATCCGGCGGTACGGACGAATTCCTTTTGCCGCAAGGGCAAAAGCTGCAATTCAAGTTGCAAACGTTCGTGATTTCGATGTAGACCGCATTCATAAACTTTTAGTAGAGATTTCTCGATTCTGTCATTCTCGACCGAAGGGAGGTCGGACAGCACTTGGCAAGTGGACGCCTTTGGCGTCCGCAATTTCGGCTCAACCATGCCAGCATGTAAACATTCTGTCGCGGCGTTCGCCTTATATGCTTTTGTTGTCTGAGTGCGCATGACCCCCGAAGGGAGTGAATCCAATGCTGGATTCCGTCTCCCCTCCGCTACGCTTCGAGGATGACACGCTCCAGAATGACACTCTGTGTCACTTAAGCCTCAATTTTTTCTGCGCATAGATGCTTTGGCCGCCGTTGCAGGCGAAGGCAACTACGCATACGATGAAAAATGCGGGCAAGGTGTCGAAACCGAAAATTTCTGCGCCGATAAAGATGGGGGCAAACAGCGTATTGGTCGCACCGCCAAAGACGGCTGCGTATCCGAGGGCTGCTGCAAGCGGCAGAGGAACACCGACCATCGTGGCGACCCACGCACCGAATGTGGCTCCAATGGCAAACAATGGCGTGACTTCGCCGCCCTTGAATCCGACGGCGATTGTTGCAATCGTAAGTGCAAATTTCAGAATCCAGTCGTAGGCGAAAACTGTTGCGGCGTTTCCCGCGGCATTTACATCTGCGGCCTGCGAGCCAGCAAAGCA
Source organism: uncultured Fibrobacter sp. (assembly GCF_946062555.1). Lineage (GTDB taxonomy): Bacteria > Fibrobacterota > Fibrobacteria > Fibrobacterales > Fibrobacteraceae > Fibrobacter. Next base: position 89,565 of record NZ_CAMGVQ010000007.1, on the reverse strand, counting down.
AAGGTCAATTAGGTTCGTTCCGAGTCCTGCGTAGCGGCCCTGCCAGAATACCAACAGTAACAGGCTGATTCCAATCCCGACGAAGGCGATGCGCTTGACCGGGTTCGGCAACTTGTTCGCCGCAAATTTTTTCGCGAGTGAAAGCAGCTTGGCAAAGCCGCCTCCAACGATTCCGAACAGTACGCCGAGCAGTGCAAGTTTCAACACAAAATGGATGTCGAATCCGTTTTCGTTCCAGAGCAAATTCGCAACATTATAATCAGGGAAAAGCGTGTGCAAATCAACGGAAAATTTTTCGAGTCCGAGCATCTCGGAAACCTTGTAGGCCGTGATCGCGGCGACCGCAGCTGGCAACAGCGCGGAAAGTTCCAGGTAACCGACTAACAATACTTCAAGGGCGAGCGCAATCGCCGCAAGGGGCGTCTGGAAAAGTCCCGCGAAGCCGGCCGCCATTCCTGCAACCAGCAGGACCTTACCCGCTTTTTCGACATGGATTTTCTTGCTGATGTTGTGCCCGAGCGTCGCACCAATCTGCATCGCGACGCCTTCGCGGCCGGCGCTACCGCCGAACAAATGCGTAAGCCAGGTGCTTACGGCAACCATCGGAATCATGCGCAGGGGAATTTCGCTTTCCTTCCCGTGAGCGACTCCGAAGACCATGTCCATGCCGCGCTCGGTGCCCTTGCCGAACTTCTTGTATCCAAGAACGATGGCGATGCCGATGAGCGCAAGTCCGGGAATCCAGTAGAGGGGATGCGCGTCGCGCAAGGCGGAAACGGCTAGCAGCACCTGACCGAAGAAGGCCGTAAGCGCTCCGACAAGCGCTCCGAGGAAAAGGGCGACAACAATCAGTACGGGTTGCGAAAGCCATTTCTGCACAAAGGCGTTTAAGCGCGCCTTCATCTGTTCTTTCGCCATGCGCATCATCTGCTCCTTCATTTCGGGAGACATGCCGGCGAACTGTTCCTTGAATTGGTTGTATTTGCCAAAATCTCTAAAATTCATAGCGGTCCCTTTATTGCGACCGCAAATTTAGAAAATACTCTGGCTTCGTTATTTAGTGCGTCTTGACGGTTGTCCAAGCTGCATCGAAGAGCTTGGAGGCGTCGCCCAGGTCGCGCAGGAATACCATACGGTCGATTTCTTCCTTGGTTGGGTTAATGACGCGGTTTTTCTTGAACTGCTCGTTACCCACATAAAGCTTCCTTCCTTTGGAATGGCGTACTGCAACGTGGAGTCTTCGTTAATGGCGTCCATGGCTTCACCGTTGAAGACGATGGCTGCCCAGTCAATCTTGGCAAGAACCTTGTCCTTGGAAATTTCGGAGGGGTCGAATCCAATAAAATGGGAGTCCTTCTTTGCATGATGGATATGTTCGACAGCCTGGTTGATTTCGTCCGTTTTCGTGCTGTTTGCGCTAAACCCTTTTGCTAGCAGCGCCATCGAAAGCATGGACCTTTCCTCTTCGAGCAGGCTGAAGTTACCCTTGGTCTGCTTGGAATCAAACTTTCTGTAAATTTTAGATAGGATATGTGCCCTTTTATAAAAAAAAACACTGCCTTGTTACAGACAGTGTAAAATTCAATTGAAGCTAGATCCGTTAATCTAGCTGTGCAGGTATTCTATAATCGCGTCGTGGATTGTGGTGAAAACTTCGCGCAGTTCCTCTTCGTCTTCTTCCAGGAGCGTCACGCGGAACCCCTTGAGGTCGGTACAGAAGCTCGTGCTCGGCACCACGCAGATTCCCTTTGCGCCCAGCAGGTAGTACACGAAGCGGTAGTCGAGGTTCGTTGTCTTGCTGCACCATTCTTCCACCTTCTTCTTGATAATCGGGTTGTCGATCTTCAAGGTCTGATGGCTATTCAGGGTGCCTTCGCGGAAGATGATGGTGTTGTAGAATGCACCGTAAGTCGGGTTGAAATACAGCTCCGGAATGTCGGAGAGAATTTCGTTGATGATGGCGCTACGGCGGCCGATTTTTTCGTTTAACGCATCGCGGTGTTCCTTGAAGCGCTTGTCGCCAAGCACGCGGGGAATCGTCATCTGCGGTAGCGTGGTCGAGCAGACTTCTACCATCTTGGCGTTGTCGAGAGCGCGGCAGAATGCGTCGAACTGTTCGTCCTTGTCGCGGTTGTAATATTCAGCCCAGCCGCAACGAGCGCCCGGCCACGGGTATTCCTTGGAAATGCCCTTGAGGGCGATTCCCGGCACGTCGCCAATGTATTCGGCGAGCGCGTAAGCGTGCGCTCCGTTGTATGTAATCTTGTTGTAGATTTCGTCGCAGATGATGAACAGGTTGTAGCGTTTGGCGATATCCACGATTTTCTGGAGAATCTCGAGCGGGTAGACCATGCCTGTCGGATTGTCCGGGTTCAAAATCAAGATGCCCGCGATACTCGGGTTGTACTTCACCTTGTTTTCGAGTTCTTCCAGATCCGGATACCAGTGGTTTTCTGGCTGCAAGCGGTAGGTAATCGGGGCCGTGTGGGCATGAGCCGCTTCAGCAGAGCTGTGAGTGGAGTAGGCCGGTGCCGGTCCGATAATGCGGGTCGTCATCGAAAGAAGACCGTAAATTGTGGCGATGGCGTCGCCGAGGCCGTTGAAGAACAGGATGTCATCGACGTTAATCTGGGCGCCGCCCAGCTTGTTGTTTTCTTTCACCAGGAATTCGCGGGTTTCGAGCATCCCCTTGGACGGACAGTAACCGTAGCTGCGGTTTGTCTTGGCGAGGTCAACTACAATATCCTTAATCCAGTCAGGAATCTGACATTTCTTTTCGATGGGGTCTCCAATATTTTCCCAATGAATGGGGAGGCCGAGTGCCTTGAGCTGGTTCGCCTTCTTCACGATCTCACGGATTTCGTAAGAGAGTTCCTTGGCACCTTCGCTCAATAGTCTTCTGCGCATTTTAAGCTCCTGTATAGGGATCGAAAATTCTCATTATCTTACAATATAATAATAGAATATAATTTTTAGAATTTTCGTTGTTCCTTGTGGTTTATGGTTGAAATAGGGGTAAAAAATCGTGAGCTCGTGAGAACGAGCGGTCAAAAAAAGGACAGCCTTTTACGGGGCTGCCCATGAAACTTTTAATCTGGATTTTATCGCTATGCTTTACAGATTTTGGTTTCTCTGGACAGCCCCACAATAGCTCGGGCTGCTGCCGGGCTTGCTGCCATTGCTACGATGGCTGCTGCTATATTCTGTCCAAAGATTTTATTCATATAATCAAATATAGTTTGAAAATAGGGAAATTGTCAAGGCCATAAGATTTTTTTATTTTATGAAAAAAATCCACACTTCACATTTCACACTCCACATTCTTTCCCCAAAGTGAACAACCTCAAGCATCAAACCCTATTCGACCCAATCCGCCAAAAAGATGTGCCCGCTACGCCCGAAGAACTCGTGCGTCAGGCGACGGTTAAATTCCTGATGGATGAAGTCAAGGTGCCGCAGAACCTGATTGCGGTGGAGTTTGCACTTTCGACGGTGGAGTCTTCTACAGATGACCGCGTGGACATTCTGGTGCAGGACTTTAAGGATGGCGCTGACTTGAAGCATCCGTGGCTTTTGGTGGAATGCAAGGCTCCGGGCGAGTACACGTGGCAAGCATTGCAAGTGCAGTTGAACAAGTATTTACAGGTACTGACGCCTAAGTATGTGATGCTTTCGCTAGGCGATGCGGTGCGCTACTTTGCGCTGGATGCCGCCACCAAGCGTTTCCAGAAAATAGATAAGCTTCCCGCTTTTAGTGCTTAAATGTCGGTGCTGGATTCCGTCGTCGGAGGCTCCAGAATGACTTATTCTGTCATCCTGGAGGGTTGAAAACCCGAACGGGATCCATTTTATTTCACGATTGACTGTACGCAGCCGTCCTTAAATCTTGTGGTCAGGGTGTCGCCGTGCTTTAGCTGGTTCTTGTTGCGTATGAACTTGCCGTTGGCGTCAAGCGTAAGCGTGTAGCCTTTAGAAAGCGTGGTCTCGGGGTCGGCGTTTTTGACGCGGAGTTCGATAAGGTTGAATTTTGATTTTTCAAGGTCCAGAATCTTGCGGGATCCTTGGTGCAAACCTTCGGTGTCGCGGGCGATGCGTTCGCGTTCGCCTCTAAAGATAAACTGCAAGTCTTTTTGTAGGTTGCCCTTGTACAGCGAAAGTTTCATCGTTTCTTTTTGAATAAGGGCGTTCACCTTTTGCTGCAGGCGGTTTCCCTTGTAGGTCAGGTCGCGGTTGACGGAGACAAGTGTTTCTTTTGTCTGTAATGCAATGTTTTGCGCAAGCGAAAGCATTCGGTTCCAACTGTCAGTGATGCGGTCAATCAGGCGTTTCGCGGTATCGGTCGGCGTAATGCAGGACTGGTAGGCGACTTCGTCCAAAAGGCTGCGGTCAATTTCATGACCGATTCCGGTAAACACCGGTAGCGGAAAGTTCGCAACGGCACGGCACAATGCTTCGCTGTCGAAAAAGTTTAGGTCAGTTTTGCTGCCGCCTCCGCGGATAATGCACACGACATCCAGTTCTGAATCCTTGGCGAGTTCCTCAAGGGCGGCAAGTACCGTGGGTTCGGTGTCTGCGCCCTGCATTTTTGCGTAAGCGGTTTTCACCTTGAAGTTAAAAGGCGATTCTGCAAGTTTAGTCGTAAAGTCCTTGTAGGCGGCGGTCCCTTCGCCGGTAATAAGTCCCACGCGAATGGGAACATCGGCGAGGGTGAGCGCCTTGTTCTTTTCTAACAAGCCTTCAAGCGCGAGCCTCTTTAAGATGGCGCTTTTGGTAAGAGCTAGTTCCCCGAGCGTGTAAACGGGATCAATATCCAGAATCTGTGCCTGCAATTTTCCATAAGGCACATAAAGGTCCGCCTTGATCAAGAAACTCACCTTGAGCTGTTCCTTGAGCGTGAACGGCTGCGGGTAATTTTCGACCTTGGCTCGAATGGCGGCGAATTTTGCCGAATAGCAATACAGGGGAACCGTCGCAAGCGGGTTCACGTTCCCTTCTTCGAAGTCCGCAATGCTCAGATAGACGACGCGCGCCTTCTCGTTAATCTGGGTAATCACGCCACGCACCCAAACGGCAGGGGTAGATTCCACCTTCTGCTTCAGGGCCTTCATGTATTGGGTGACGGTATAGGACTTGTTTTCGGTTTCCATACGCGGAATATACTATTTTTAGGGCATGTCTAAAGTAGTTTCTGCCATGGAAGTCCGCCAGAATTTCGGCTCGCTCTTGAATCAGGTTTCAATCAAGGACGAAGAAATCGTTATCGAAAGAGCGGGGAAACCCTTGGCCCGCCTCGTAAGCGTGAACGCTCCGTCGACGGGACTTCTAGACTTCCGCGATATCGGTAAACTTCCGAACCAGATCTGGGAAGATTAATTCGCTTTGGCGATAATTGAAATTTTCAGCGTGTCTCGCTTGGCGGGGTCCGCAACGCTTTGGGCGATGAGAATAGCCGTTTCTCCGATGCCAGCTTCCTGCGCAATCAGGTAATCCGAAGAAATATCCTGTTCAACCTCGCAGTTTTCCGCCTTGTAGTTGCTGCTGTTGTTCAGGAAAGCTAGCGATTCGCATGGCACAAACCAGGAAATGTCAGACCCGATGATTTTCCATCCGGTTTCCTTGACGGGTTCCATCATAAATTCAATGTTGCTGAAACGGATGGTGTCGCCTGCAGAAAGGGTCGTCTTGTCGTAGGTGTTGTCCGTTTCGCCGTTGTAGAATTCTAGTGTCTTGAGCAGGCCCGGCTGCTGTACCATGGTGTAAAGCTGCAACACGTAACGCAGGCTATCGTAAACTTGGTCGAGCGGATCGGATTTCAGACGGAGATAGTGCAGGTAGTAGGGGCCTTCGGGCATGTCTCCCTTGACGGAGAAGGCTCCGCCATAGGTGCTACTGATGGTTCCCTGAACTTTCTGGTTCTTGTCCAGAATTTCGTAGGTGACCGGACTTGTGAATCCGTCGTCGCTGTAATTTTCAATCCAGTGCTTTACGAGGACGGAATCGCCCTTCTTATAGTCGCCAATCCACACGAACTGTTCCTGCCGCAGGTTGTACTTGTAAATGGCCTTGTTGGGGTCGTCCTTGGGGCGGGAGCGTAAGTAGGCTTCGCCCGGATACGGGATGGAATCCGGTTTCGAAAAGTATTCGCCCTGTTCTAGTTCGCGCGCCTTGGTTGTCGCTTCGAAGAAGGCATAGGGGCCGGTTAAGAAATTGGAGAACGATTCTGCGGAAACCTTGAGGTTCCAGCGGATGGAATCCTTGGTAACAAGCATTGTGTCGATGTTGCTTGCGAATTCGCAGAGCAAGGAATCGTTGTTTGTTAATTTGTATTGAACGATGTTTCTGCCCGTTGTCTTCAGGTTGATGCTGTAGCCTTCGGTTGCCGAGAATTCGATGGAAATATCTTCGGGACTGTTGTCGATGTCAATGATGCCGCGTAGCGTGTCGCTCATTTTCATTGAGATGTTTTCTTCATCGCCTGTATATTTATAGTAGGCGGTATCGACCGTTACCTTGAGGCGCAGGCTGGATTCATTGTTGAAAGCTCCGCCGATTTCTAGGTAATAGTGGTTGTCGCTAAAAATAACGAATTGGTTGGAATCCTTGAATATGGCGCTCGTGTCGGAACCGAGGCTTGCTGCAAGATAATTGCCGTAGACGGAGTCTTTGCCGGCTTCCTTTTTCGGAACGGCGGTCAATGCCGGCATATAGTCGCCGAATTCGCTCTTGATGCGTATACGGTCTTCGCCGATGTCCGATGCGTAGGCGTAAACCTTGATGCGACTGCCCTTGGTGAATTCTCCCAAGTACAGAGGAACACTTGTGGCGAAACTGTCGATGTAGATTTCGCTTTCGTCCATCTTGGAACTGTCGCCGTCAAAGAGCTCTATGTAAACGCGGGTGGTGTCGCCGAGTGTCAGGGTGTCCTTGTAGTTGATGTCCGCTCGGGTCGAGAGCGAGCTGCTAGACCTGAAGGATGCTACGGACGAACTGCTTTCGTCGCTGGCCGAAGAACTGGAATCATCTCCGCAGGCCGCGAAAAGGGCGAGGCTGGAAATGACGAAACCGAGTGGAAAAATGTGACTGATTTTCATGGTTCGCTCCTAGTTCAAGATGTAGAAAGATTGCTCGGCGGTAAAGGCTTCGCCAATGACGCGCAGCACGTATTTGCCGGTCGGGAATGCCATCGCCTTGAATTTGAAGTTGGTTTTCTTTTCGCCAGCCAAGTCGCGGGCCGCAACGGTCAGCATGCGCTTGCCGAATTCGTTCACGATTTCGATCTGCACGAACTGCGGGTAACCCACGGTCAGGTCGAAATTACATTCGAGGCTGTAGATGTCTATGTTCACTTTCGAAAGCGTGTAACCGCCGTCCATGGCTTCGCCACCGACGGAACGCGTGTTGTCAAAGTAGCCGATATAAAGAGATGGCGCGAATTCCCTGCCTGCTGCGGCAGAGGGAAGAATGGTTTCTCCTTGTTCGACAGCGGTCAAAATCAGCGTGTACAGGTTAGAGGCGTGCTTGCGCTTGAAAAATTCCGTGAGCGAGGGAGTGCGCAGGAATGCGCCCAGCGGAGCCTTCGGATTCAAGGTGATGATGCCCAGGAAGTCGGCGTACTTGGTATCGACGCCGCCGCCCGAATTTTTACGGATGTTGAACTGGCCGCCCGCCTGCGGGATATTTGCCGGGGCGTTTTCCCAGGTGAGTTCGAAGTCCGCCCAGTCGACGCCGAGTTTCTGGTCGCCGAAGTTCATTTCCTTGGAATTTTCCTTCAATCCGAAAATGTTGAGCTGAATCGGCTTCTTGACGGAGTCCTGGTTGAATTCCAGCTTCAGTGCCGCGTCGAAAAGGGCTCCCGGAAGTGCGGAAAGATCGAAGCGCAGGTAAAGCTTGCCTGCATTGCCTCCCGAAACGTTTGCAATATGGATTTCGGGGTCGGAATTGTGCGGGCTGTAGTTGTCGAATTCCGAAATCCAGGTGGCGGCTCCGCGTCCGCTCGGGATACCGTCGCCGGTGTTGTCGAGCGTGGTGTAGCGCTTGTCGAATACGTAGACCTTGCCGGTGTCGGAGCCGGTCTGGTAACCGTCATCGCCGGTAAAGATGATGTTGTAGCGGCCGCTGGCGGTAAATGACACGTCCGTTTCGTAGGCCATACTGTCAGAGAAAACGACCTTGCCGGGGCCCAGGCCCTTTTTCCAGCGCACGGGGTCCTCACAGAGGCCGTCGCCGCGTCCGTCATCTTCGATACTGCCTTTGATGCGGAGCAGGTCGGGCTGCACGATAAGCATTTCGTGTGGGATTTTTGCGATTGGCTTTTCGTTGGCGCCTTGCTTGGGGGCATATCCGACGAATAGCGGAAGAAGCGTGCCTCCGTTAGGCGTCTTTAACAGGTCCGTGCTGTAGAGCGACTTGATGGCGGAAGCCTTTCTCGATTCTTCGACGATTTTCTGATAGGCGTTTCCGCGTGTGAGGGTTTCGCGGAGACCCATAATCGAAAGTCCGGAATTGTCGTTGATGAACATGGGGCGGTCTTTCGCCTTGTCGCTTGCGACAATCTCGACACCGATGAGTTCGGCGTTCGCCTTGTTGAAGTTCTGGAGAATCGTGTTGCCCTTCTTGGCGGTGAGGCCAAGAATCCAAATGTTACCACCGTTATTCGTAATCTTGGGTCCCTTGGTGTCGCCCATCATGGTTACCTGACGGCCCCAGAGCTTCTGGTAGTTTAGCTGGATGGTTCCGATGGTCACGTCTTCCAGGAAGACATCGCCGCCACCGAGTTCGTCGGTCTCAAGGGCGCGTACCATCATGTTCTTGAGCAACAGGTTGCGCTTGGATCTCAGGATAATGCCGCTTCCGAATTCCGAGAAACGTTCAATCGTGAGTTCGCCAAAGGCTCCGCTTTCGATGATGAACTTGCCCTTGCCGTCGATGCGTCCTTCGATACCCAAAATCCTGCGGACACGGTTACGGATGTAGATATCGCGGTTAATGGTCCAGCGGCCGCCGGGCGGGAAATAGATCGTTTCTGCACCGTCGTCAATCGCTTCTTGAATGGCCTTGGAATCGTCGGCACCCGTATTCGATTTTCCACCGTAGTCGCCTGCGATCGTAATCCAGTTGTCGGCTTTCTGCTCCGGGTAGTTCGGCGTTTCTGCAACGGCGAGTCTCATGGACTGTTTCGGGCTGTGGCAGAGCTGGTGAGTTTCTTGCGTAGCGAATTCGATGATCTCGCCTTGGATCATTTCTTCGTTATAGCCCTTTTTCTTGGACTGGATCATGGTCTTGTAGCGCGAGACCTTCATGGATCTTGCGAACAGGTGGCTCTCGTTGACGATAGCGGTGGTCGGCTTGACTTTCTTCTTGTCGTTGTCGAATTCGAGCAGGCCGTCGACCAGGCTCATGATGGCGGATTCACCGTGGTTGAATACGGCGGGAGTGTATCCCTTGAAACGCAACGAGCGCACGGACAGGTTCATATTTTCGTTTTCAAGTCCGTATTTGCGTTGCCCGCCCAGTGTCACGTGTTCCAGGGTGGCGACCCCGTTTTCACCCTTGGCATAGACGCCGACATTGAATCCGCGGACTTCTATGTTCTTCAAAAGCAGGGGACCGATTCCCTCGGTAAAGCCGAGGTCGATGCCGTAAACACCCGTGGAGTCACCGGAATAAACCTTCACGTTGTTGATGGTGCCCTGGTTAGACGCGTTAAACTGAATACCGATGGCGCCGGGGTTCGCCTTGCCTGTGCGCAGGGTGAGGTCGCGGATGGCGTTTCTGTATTTGGGAGAGGGGCCTTCGCCTGTAAAAATGAGTGCCTTGGGAAAATCGGGATTGTCGAAACCGTAGGTACTGTCGGCGAGCTGGATAATTGTTCCGCCCATGCTCTGTCCCTGCAAAATGGTCCTTCTGCTGGAGGATTCCTCTTTTTTGGTGGTGGGCCAGACAAGACCGTCGGTAATCTTGTAAATGCCGTGCGGAAGGTAGATAATGTAGTCGCCGTCGGGATGGTCGTTCAAGGCCCTCTGAATGGCTTCAGTGTCATCGTTTTTGCCGTCACCCTTTGCAAAATAGGGATCTTTAGTGACATTGACAATCTTGGAGCCCATGGGGAATTCCACCTGGGCGAACGCCGAAACTGCAAAAAAGACAATAAAAAGAAACAGGGCTTTATTCATACAGACCTCTAATGTAAATATATATATAAAAAAGAGGGGCGGATATTAGGAAAACGAAGAATAAAGAATTAAAAATGAAAAATGAAGGCGAATAAGCAGGTCGAGGGATTTGGATGTTGTAATGCCCCAATTAAAAAAGATTCATTATTGCTTGCATTTTTCGTACACGAACGGATTGTGGTCCCCTTGCACCTTGAAAATGCGGCGATCGCGCTCGCATTCCCTTTCGGTGACGGGGTACATCTTGTCCCATGCCTCGAACAGCTTGCGGTCTTGCTTGGACAAATTAACACCGTATGTCTTTTCCATGTAAAAGTAGGCGCGCGCGATAATTCCGCGGGCTTCTTCACGGGGTTGAGCCTTCTTGAGCTTGAAATCGACAATCGTCTTGCACTTGCCGTACATGGGTTCCGGATTGTTGGTCCACTGGCTATACATAAAATTGTTTCGGTCGCCGTTTACTTCGCCAATGGCGGGGTAGAGGTTGTGAAGGTCGCCTTCCATCAGCTTGAAGGTCGTGTCGTTCGCGCTGCAATTCTTGCGTCCTCCATCGCGCCAGCAGGGGAGATGCTGTCCCATATTGTGGGCGGTTACCATGTGTTCCCATTCGATAGACTGGGCCCGCTTAAAGCTCTTGCGCTTCGGATTGTCGCGCGGTGCAAAATCGCAGGAGGAAAAATCGACGTGTTTTTTGTCTTGGTAGCGGCAGCCGCAGTAAAGGGTTTCTTGTAGGTCGCCATAGTAAATGCGACGCATCTGCTGCGAAGCCTGCTTGTAGTTGTAGTGGTGCGGAGCTTCTTCGGGATCGACGCGCGACCAGGCAATAGCGATAAAAACCGCCAAAAGCAGTAATGTACCAATTCTTTTCATATAAAAACTATGTAGTAACGTTAGAAATATAGAATACTAGTGGTTAGAGTTTCATCTTTTTTCTAAGTTCTACCAGCTAAAATCTTTTCTACATTTGGCGCATGCAATCTCTCGGTATGGATTATCTGAATTCTCGGCTCATGTTCGGCATGGTGCCGGGGCTTGAATCAACAAGAAAACTTTGCGAAGTTCTCGGAAATCCGCAAACCAAGTTCAGGACCATTCACATTGTCGGTACGAACGGCAAAGGCTCCACGAGTTACTATCTGTCGGGTATTCTGCAGGCGCATGGGTTCAAGACCGGTCTTTTTACGAGCCCGCACTTGGTCAGTCTCCGTGAACGCATCCGCGTCAACGATGCGCCCATCAGCGATGAAGATTTGGATCGCCTGTTGCTCTGCGTGCGCGATGCCGCCGCAAAGGCTCAAGTGGAACCGACTTTTTTTGAGGTGCTGACCCTGGTGTCGTTCCTGTTTTATGCGGAGCAAGGCGTAGACGTGGTGGCCATGGAAGCGGGAATGGGCGGTCGCCTCGACAGTACGGCGGTGGCTTGCGGCGATTTCGTTGTGCTTACGAGTATCGGACTTGAACATACCGAGGTTTTGGGACCTACCGAAAACACCATTCTAAAGGAAAAAATGGCCGTTGTGGATGCTTCTGAACAGAACGTCATTACGGGCTCGAAGTGCGAAATAATCCGGAAGACTTTTATTGTTGGGGGACTTTCTGAAAGCCTGCTTGCCGAAGCACGTCAGTTTGCCACCTCGCACAATGCCGACTGTATTGTCCCGGAAATCCGCGACGATATCGAACTCCCGAACTTGGGACATCATTATATCGAGAATGCAAGCCTTTCTTTGGCGGCTGCGGAACGCTTCATAAACGGGAGCGGTCGTTGCTCCTATGATGATGCCCTTGCGCTTTCCGCTCTCAGGACTCGTTCGTGGGCAGGGCGCATGCAGAAGCTGACTGATGCCTCAGGGCGCGTCCGCTATATTCTTGACGGGGCGCACAATTCCCATGCGGTCAAGCGCCTAGTAGAAACGTTGGCGGAGTATTATCCCGGAGTACAGTTCCACTGCGTTTTCGGTGCGCTCAAGGACAAGGACGTGGGAGAAATGTTAAAGCTCATGGCCCCGCACGTGAGCCATTGGCATATTACCAAGACTCCGTACCCGCGATTCCGGGAACTGGATGATTTGCGTGGTTTGCTGACAGGCCTTGGATTGAAAGTGGCTAGCGAAGGCGAACTCTGTCGCGAATTTTTAGATCGAGTCGCAGAGACTGCTTCTGCCGAAAATAAAGATGTTCCCGTGCTGGTGACGGGGAGCCTCTATATGATAGGCGAAACGGTTCAGGCCTTGAAAAATGATTTTGACGGATTGGCCTTTTTCCGTGGACTGAATCCGACGACTAACGAACACCGCTAATGAATACCGCGATTCGTTCGTCCGCATTAGCAGCTGACGACGAGCGCAATGAGACCCGCAAACATCGCTACCTTCACAAGTTTTTGGGCTCGGCGGTAGTTTCTTTGGTGCGCGAAAATGAGAATGGCCGCAAGAATCGGGGTAAAGGCTGCTCCCGTGATATAGAGGAATAGCATGGGGTAGTACCCCTGAACAACAGGAAGCGGGAGGATTGCCCAGCAGAAAATGGTGATAAAGGCGGCGAGGCGTCTTGCCGTTTTTGTTCCTGCAATCAGCGGGAATGTCATGATTCCTGCTTTGAGGTCTCCTGTTTCGTCTTCAAGATCCTTGTAAATTTCACGAGATGTTGTTAGCAAAAATGCAAATAACATAGCTGGATAGAGAAAGCCGACTTTATCGGTGATATCCATCGCAAAATCTTCGGTTTCCTTGTATCCGGTGGGATAGAACAGGCAAAGGATAAGGGGGGTCGCGCATAAGAAGGCGACGATCATGTTCTTGAGAAGGGGGATATGCTTGAGCCACTTGTTGTAGGCTATCAGAACAAGACTGAGCAGGATAAAGAAAATGGCGGAAGTGAATCCAGTCTTTGTGACTAGGCTTTCGGCGATTCCACAAACAACAGTCAAGACAATCAGGGTAATCCACGCCCTCCGCGCCACAGTCACCGAAACTTTCCCGCTTACAAGGGGGCGCTCCGGGCGATTCAGACGGTCACTATCCAGGTCAAGAATGTCGTTTTGGATGTTTGCGAATCCAATCGCAAAGGCGAACCCGATGCTCTGCAAAATCAGCGTTGTCCAGCTGATGCCCGTTTCCTGGGTCGGCATGGCCGAAAGCAGGTAGTAGCCGATTGCGAGCGTCACCATGGCGATGACGATGTTGACGGGACGGGTCATTTTGAGAAGGTGCAATATCATATGCGGTAATTTAGTAAAAGATGAACGGAGTCATCCTGAATGCGTCTTGGCGAATTACTATCTTTCTATCTATGCTTCAATGGGATACTTTGCTTTCTGCGACGCGCTACGGGCACCCCGCCAATTTGGACCCGAACCGTTCTGACTTTCACCGCGATTACGACCGTATTGTTTTTTCGACAGCGTTCAGGCGCCTTGGCCGTAAGACGCAGGTGCACCCTTTCTCGGTGAATGACCATGTGCACAGCCGCTTGACTCACAGCATCGAAGTGTCGAGCGTGGGGCGCAGCCTTGCGATTACGGTGTATCATTTGATTAAAAAGTATCTGCCCAAGTACATCAACGAATACCATTTCGGAACGATTGTGCAGTCCGCCTGCCTCGCGCACGACATCGGTAACCCGCCTTTTGGTCATGCGGGTGAAGCGGCCATTCGCGAATGGTTCCGCAAGAACCGTAATTCCGCACCGCTTCGCGACTTGAGTGAAACCGAAATCGCCGACTTTGAAAACTTTGACGGCAACGCCCAGGGCCACCGCATTTTGAGCAAGCTGGAATACCACTTTTTAGATGGAGGTATGCGCTTGACTTATGCGACTCTGGGGGCTATGATCAAGTATCCGCAGCTTGCAAAGTTTGGGCAGCCTACAAGCCTTTTCTCGACCGAAGCGGATCTTTATCGAGTGACCGCTTATACGCTTGGCATTCCCGAAGTGGAAACGGGCAAGTGGGTGCGCCATCCGCTGGTTTACCTGATGGAAGCGGCCGACGATATTTGCTACAGCATCTTGGATGTGGAAGACGCCATTGAACTGGGCATCTTGAGCTACGGCGATGTGCGAGGCATGTTCAGTTATTTGTGCGGCCCCGACGTGGATATTGACCGCGAGTTCCAGGAAAACGGTCAGAATTTCCGCGATTTCTTGAGCAGCGTGCGTGGACTTGCCATCCAGAACCTGATTGACGATGTAGCCGTGACCTTCGTAAATAATTATGAAGCCATCATGAGTGGCGAACGCGTCAAGCATTTGACGAACCTTTCCCGCTCCGACGTGATGGAAGGGATCCGCATCGCAAAACGCCTGGGTGTCGAACGCATCTACCCCGACCGCCGCAAGACCGAACTCGAAGTCGGTAGCTACACGACGCTTGCCACCGTGCTCGATGCCTTTATCAACGGCGTTTACGACTACCGCCTGAACGGAAATAATTCCTACCGCGCCGACCGCATTGTGCGACTCATTGGCCAGGCAAAAATCGGCCAGAGTGTCACGGTTGCCGAAGCCTACCACCAGGTGCTCGACTTTGTGAGTGGCATGACGGACAATTACGCCACTTACTTGGCGCGCCAGATTGGCGGCCTTGCCATGGGATATTAAGTCCGTATGGTTTGGCTGTTTGATTACGATTTAACTTTATACGGAACCGAAGAACGGTGCGTCATTAATTCCTTGGACCACCGTATTTCGCTGTTTGTGCAAAAGACTGTTGGTGGTGATTTCGAATCGGCCCATAAGGTGCGCACCGATTACCTGGAACGATTTGGCACGACCCTTTCGGGGCTGATGGCGATGCATGGTACGGATCCCGACGAGTTTTTCGATTTCATTCATGAGCCGGAATTCCTGATTTACCCCAAGAAGTCCCCGGAAAAGTTGGCCCTGCTGCAGAGCCTGAAAGGGCCGCGCTTCGTGTTTACGAACGGTCGCCACGACTGGAGTGAGGCGGGCATGGCTCACATGGGGATCGATTCGGCGATTGATGGCGTGTTTGATCTAAAACAGCTTGATTGGGTTGGAAAGCCCCACGACAGTGCCTACGAAAAAATGGAAAAGTGGCTTGCCGAAAGGCTTGCTGAGATGGGGCTTTCGATGCCCAAGGATCCGCGCGAAATTGTGCTGCTCGAGGATTCGCTCCGTAACCTGGAACCTGCACATCGGCGCGGCTGGACGACGATTTTCGTGAATCCGACTCCCGACACCCCCGATTGGGTGGATTATCACATTCCGCATTTGCTTAATTTACGCGATTTACAAATTGCCTAGCATTAGTCATCCTAGAGTGTGGCGTGGCCGAAGGGCTGAATTGCCCAGCATCAGTCATCCTGGAGCGTAGCGACGGGATCCAAGATTTTGTATTTTATTTCCTGTATGAAGTTTTCTACTCTATTTGCTGTAATTTGCCTTTTGGCGGTGTCGTTTGCCGCCGCAATGCCTGAACCTGCAAAACGCAACGGTTTTAGCAACATGACCGTAACCACGGAGTATTCTGAACTCCTCAAGGAAAAGAATGCCCGCAATGATTCTTTGCTCCCTGCGCTCGATGGCGACAAGGCCTTTGCCGAGGTGCTTCGCCTGAATCCGAACTTCTGGAGCCTGGGTGGCGCGCTCGACAAAGAAGCTTCTCTTGTAACCAAACTTAATGCAAAAGTCATCTTTATTGACGGTATTCGCGAAGACCCCTTCTGCGAAATTGACAAGAATGCAGGCAATACCGCCGGCGAGTGGAACGTGCGCATTGGCGTGGACTTTGTGTCTGGCGGCTCCAATACGGTGCATATTCACGTGCAGCAGTGCCTGGATTATGTGCGCGACCAGCTCGGTTATGCCATCAAGAAGGGCGATAAGGTGGTCTTTGTTCCGCCTAAGAAAGTGCTCGATAAAATCAAGGAAAGCGAAATTCCCGATGCTATCGATATCGACTTGCAACAGACTCTTTTAAAGGCCCACGAAGACGTGAACTTGACCGGCAAATGCCCCAAGGATATCGAGGCGTATATCATCTTGATGAATGTTTACGAACAAGTGAAAAACCAGAAGATGGACTATGTGGTCATCAACGACCAGCTGAACAAGCAACGCAACGGGGCTGGCCGCGTGCAGAGCTGCGCCTTTAGCCGCGAATGGAACAAGCGCTACCATGAAAGTGCAAGCTTCGAATGTGACATCGATAACGACCGCTGCACCTACCGCCAGGAAAACGACGGCAACTCCGAATGGGCAATCAACTACGAACAGGACCGCTTTGAGTACATCAACAAAAAGTTCCTTTTCTTCAATTTGAATCCGAAAAGCATCCACAAGGGCGGCACTATGCTTGACTTGCGCCTACTCCGCCTTTCCACGAATTTGTGGCTTGAAGCTTACTTGAACATGAAGGGCGACCCTGTGACGCTCGGCCTAATTATCGTCCCCGGCGGCGACAAGTCTATGGATGACTACGACGACGGTGAAAGCGATGAAGACGAAGGCATGATGTTTGAATAGTTCTCAATTTTTGCGGCAAGCTCCGCAATATCCTTGTCAGAGGACTTGGGATGTCGCTGCATAATGGAGCGGACATCTAGCAGGATCCCGTAAATGCGTTCATAGGGCTTTGCGTCTTGCGCATCGCCCTTTCGCCAATCACATTCCGCATATCCAAAATTTTCTAGGCGATATGAAGTGGTAGTAATGTTTTTTAAGTTTTCTTCACTTCATCTATTAATTTTTTCAATTGATCTGGCTCAAAAGGCGGATTTTGACGATGCAGCATTGCATGACAATTGGGACATACAGGGATCAAATCCTTGATTGGATTTATCTTGTAATCTTTCCCTATTTTTGAAACAGGGATTATGTGGTGAACATGAATAAAGTCCTGACCGATAGGACCATATTTAGACTTAAAGTCAATTCCACATATTCTACACTGATATCCATAATAGGATAAACATAATTCCCTATTTATAGGATTTCTTTCATATCTAGTTGCTCTGACCTCAAAAGGACTACCTTCTACGAAGCCTTCTATTTCCGGTTCCTTTTCAGAAATTGTTAATAAGGAAAAGATTAGGCAATACGCTTGCTTGGTCCATTCACAAATTACTTGATATTCGTCGTACAACGACTCGCTTTCGATAATGGGGATTTTTGTAATTCGACAAGAAAATGTCCGCCAATTAGAAGACCATAGCGATGGATTGATTTCCTGAACATTATTTTCATTTACCGAGAATATGAACTTGATTCCAGTGCGCTTCGTTATTGTCTTAGTATAATCGAGAAATCTTTCTATTTTCTCCGTTGAAGCGGAATTCATTTCATGAACAAGCCCGCCTGCATGGCGCTGTGGTTTGATTTCAACAACTATACGTATCGAATTTGAAATATATGTGATTACATCAAAGTAAAGAAAACCATCATTTTGCGGACAAGAAATAAAAACTTCCACCCCATCACGGTTTTCGGTCCGGACGTCAAAAGGCATTGAAAATGTAATCTCTAAGAACTCTTTTAGAGAATCCGGAGACAAAGTCATTTTTCATCCTCGTCAATTTCGGGATCCGGCTAATCAGCAACCAATTTCTTTAATATTCGTGATACGGTGAATCGCATATCTTCATAATTTTCAATACTTGCTTCATTACAGGTTGAATTTTCTGCTTCCGCCAAAGACCACAACAAATCATCAAGACCCTCGACAACAACACTCTTAGCCAAAATAGGTCCATATATTTTTTTATAAAACGGATGGCTTTGGTTAATATTTACAGCATGCTTTCCATTTACCAAAGCAGGCTCCCAAAGAGCTCCACCATCAATGTCATCAACAGGAACGACTCTATTTTGCTTTGGATCAACTTCATTTACAATAGTTATCGTTTTTGTAAATTCGCCCCTGTTGTTTTTTACAAGAGCTTCGTTTTCATTTCCTGTTGGCGTAATGTTAGAGGATTCAACAGAACTTCCCTTTGCATCAATATTACTGTTTGCCGGAGCATGGGCGTCTTTTCCCGATGTCGAAATCTTTTTCGTTTCTCCGTCACGATATCTCTTTTGCGCCTCTCTTCGTGGTGCAGCCAAGAATTCCATCAAGAAATTTTCGATTTCCGAAATCAAAAGAATTCTCGACTTCTTTATATCCACATTCAAGAATTCATCTAATTCATGGGTGAACGAAAAATCGACTCGTAATAGAGAATAGTGGGGTTCCTTTGTAAAGAAACCCAGCCAATCACCATAATGTATTAAACGATTTTCTCGATAAACGTAAAATCCCTGATAATCATTATTGCCGCGAGCCCTATCGCTTGCTTCCTTAGAGCTGAATTCTGATTTTCTAGGAATAATGTGAGCTGCAATTTTGAACGATCCAGCTTTACGACCATCAACTTCTATTGGTACATTTTGCGTTTGGACATTTTCTGATTTTTCTTCTTGTGTGCAGAATGGGTCCCAAGGTTCCAGTTTCTCATCGTTAACGTAGATTTCAACATCAGATGCTCTTGAGTCCTTTTCATCAAGGAAACGCTGAAACACCATTGATAAATGGAACTTTAGATCGGTAATTTTCTTTTGGAGCGCTCTTTTGGCAGTACTATCACTTTTATATTCTTTTAAAAGACGGTCTACCTTATCCCAAACAACAAGTGTACCATGGCCATCAATCGCAACACTATCAAAAAAATCGATTTCATCGGAATCAACCTCAAGTATCTTTAAAGCCCATGAATTCTTTTCACAAATATGGTCTAAATCCCACTGAACCTTTTGAAGCTTATCTTCTCTAGTTTTTTTTGATATCACAGAAAGCTGACGACAAAATGCTGTTGACGCTGTTTTTAAGCCCAGGCCAAACTTACCCAAGCTACTTTTATTTTCTCGTTCTTTGGACCCATATTTCATTGCATTTTTTAAACCATCTAGATCCATACCGATACCATTGTCAGCAACACATATACTTACATGTAAACTTGGATCTACATCTACACGAACAAACACTTGGGTTGCATTCGCTGCAATGGAGTTATCCACAATGTCCGCTATTGCAGTATTGAAATTGTAGCCTGTATCACGTAGGCCATTAACGATTCGGTCCGGATCCGGAAGAAGTTCAAAGTCTGGCATATAAGTGCTCCTTTTTTAGATGGGTAATTTGGTTAAGATTTCAGAAATCAACTTTTTGTTATGACTTGTATTACTTTCTGTTACAGTAACATCAGCAATGTCCTTTTTCTCATCCAGTTTATTTTGAATGATTTCCTCTATCGTGTCCTGATAGTACAATCGATAAACAAAAACATTTTTCTTTTGTCCGTTTCTATACGAACGCGCGGTGGCTTGCGCTTCCAAAGAGGGATTCCACTCTAAGTTATAGTGTATAACATGGTTGGCGCCGGTTATATTCAGCCCAACTCCAGCGGCTCGTGGATTAAGCAAGAGAATCTCCGATTTGTCCGATGCATTAAATGCATCTACAATTTTTTGGCGCTCTTCTACTGGAGTACTTCCGTTAATTTCAGAGGCTTGGATTTTCCATCTATTAATAAAATCCGCTTTCATCAGTTCAAACATTTTGACATACGAGGTGAAAATCAGAGCTTTTTCACCACAATCAATTATATTCTGCATAATTTCACATAGACGTTGATACTTCACCGATGTTTTACAAGGATCTTTTTCATTTTTTTCTGGAGATACAATAAAAGGATGGGTACAGAACATTCTTAGGTTTGTAAACATTCCTATGGAGATGTCTTCAGAATCACTCTGTTTTATCTCGTTAATGTAAGAAACGTATCTTTCGCTTTCTTCCCTAGACATTCGGATAGGTTGATTTATTACAACCTTTGCAGGCAAGTCATTGGAAACATTCGCCACGACTCTTCTTATCATCAATGTTGAAAGGAATGACGCTATTTGTTTTCCTCCATTCACATCATCCGAATATTGCTCGGACAATTCCTTGGCATTATTAAAAACATTCGGTTGAATGAATTCTAATAAAGAAAGAATATCGCTTATATGATTTTCAAAAGGAGTTCCCGTTACAGCGATACTTTGATTACGTCGAATGGCCTTGCATTTTTTCGCTCGCTCACTATCAAAATTTTTTATGTTTTGAGCTTCGTCAAGAATGACTATATTCCAGCAAATCATATTCATAAAGTGAATATCATTGCACAAGGTTGAGTAAGATGTAATAACTACATCGTAATCCATAAAAGTTTTGTAATAACCGGTTCTATCACTACCATGATGAATCAGAGTCTTTAATGTCGGCGAAAATTTTCTACACTCGTTCACCCAATTGTCTAATAAGGAAATGGGCGCTATAACTAAGGCCGGTCCTCTATCGAATCGCTTTTCCAATGACAATATTGCAATTATTTGTAGTGTTTTGCCTAGTCCCATTTCATCGCCAAGAATGCAACCATGTGTTTGCTCAAGCATAAAAGCCATCCATTCAAAACCAGTTTTTTGATAGGGATATAAGGTTGCATTTAATCCTAGCCCGTTCAACAGAGAACCATCATTAGGAGTTTTTAATAACGAATAGGAATCAACATTGTCCTCAAAAAGAGGCCTTTCGAAATTAAACTTCTTTAGTTTTAAATATTGGGAAAGAGAAATGGTTCCTGAAGATGTAACACCAACTTCATTAAACACCTCCTGAAATTCATCAACATTGGATATAAAAAACCAGCGATTTTCTACAACAATAGAATCAATGATTTTTCCTTGACAGAAAATCACCGACCAACGATTTCCATTTTTTTCCACATATGGGAAAAGTGTCAAGTCGTTATTGTGACAGGCTAATTCTATTTTAAGAGTGCAATTAAATCTTGAAAACCTTAAATCTGGAATATCTAATTCAGGTGAACCACATTCATAATTATTTATATGAATTTTTTCGCAAGATTCTCTAGCCGAAACAATATTTGATGCCGATGGAAAATATATGCCATCCGCCATACTAATCGCAAGATGATTGTCTTTTAAGATCCAACGGCAAGTCATGCTTATTTCCTTGATTGAAATCTTTGAAGACTCGCAATACTTATATTTATAGGCGATGCGTCATACTGAAATTCAACATTTTCTTTTAAGGTTATTTTTTTAGGGACAATTTCTTCGACCAACTCATTTACTTCCAACACAGTTGCTTTCTTTTTGAAATCTGCCGCAATGCTGTTTATATCAGAAGCTGTTCTTCTGAGAAGATAATTTGAAGCATAAGCATTCACAATTTCGGCCACATAGCCATGAGATTCATGGACGAGATTCAATTTGTTCAAAACAGGGGATACGTAAAAATCATTCCTGTCAATTGTTTTTCCGCCATCCCACCAAGAGTAATCACTTAAAAATTTCCACAAATATTCAGCCGTTTTCACATAATCGTCACGACCAGGAAACTGCCTTTCTAAAATTCTAATAGCACATCGTTCGAAATGTTCTTTTTCGCTATTACTGCCTCTACAGTTTTTTATATAATCTTTTATATTGGTACTTAAACTTGAGCATATATCCACTGCATATTCTTTGTACGTAAAAAGCTCCGTACAAAAATCCACCACATAAGAAGCAATGACAAACCATTGATTGGGCAAGAAGATGTACTGATTCTGTTTTGTTGTAATTATGGATGATTTTGACAGATACTCAATCTCGCAACCTTTCTCTGCCAAATATCGACGATAGTTATCCTGAAAATCATTTTTTAGTGAAAACTCTTGCCATTGGAACTCGTTTTGATACCGGAATTCCGCACTCTTCATGACAACGTTGAGATTTTTTAATATATGAGTTTGCGGCATATACTCACCCCTCTAAAAGTTGATTCTTGATTTCTTTGGCAAGTCGTTTGATTACCGGAACAGCAACACTATTTCCGAATTGATGATACGCTTCCTTTCGAGAAACCACAATCTTATACGGCACCTGTTCCGATATCTGGTCATGGTGATTGGTTTCCCATCCGGCACCAGCAATGTTGTAACCTTGCAAGCGTCCCGCTTCTACAGGAGTCAGCGTTCTCGGATTTTTCCCTTCAGCAGATTGGTCTATTAGAATCTCGCTGCCGTCTTTCCAATACCTTGCAGAGATTGTACTTGCATAGGGAGAATCATCATTGAATAGAGAATACCCAAAACCCTTGCCATTTTGACGGTTTCGTTCTTTCCGTTTCTGATGACCTTCCCACATTCTATCACTAATTGTGTAATGGAGGTCTAAGCTATCTTTAGGTTCAAAGATGTCCGATACTTTAGTCTGTTTTGCTTTTTCTTTTGCTTCATCAATTGAGTAAAGGGTCCTTCCCTTTTCGTCTATGCCATAGGGAAATTTGAAATTTTTCGCTTTTACAGATTCTTTATTCCATGCGACAATAAAAAGACGCTCCCTGTTCTGCGGGACGCCAAAATACTTTGCGTTCAGAACTTCAATGGAATAGCGATACCCGAGTTCTTCTAACGTGGCTAAAATCACTTTCAATGTATTTCCATGGTCGTGATTTTTGAGACCTTTCACGTTCTCAAGCAAAAGAACTTTGGGTGGTCTTTTTTTCGCTTCTTTTGTTTTGACAATATTGGCGATATTGAAGAACAGTGTTCCGCGAGTATCTTCAAATCCGCGACGAAGTCCGGCAATGGAAAATGGTTGACAAGGAAAACCGGCGCAACATACGTCAAAATCAGGAATTTCCTTCGGGTCAGCTTTAGTTATATCGCTATTGAAATTCTTATTATCATTTTTGAAAAGTTGTGGAGCAATTTTCTTATAGTTGGCTTCATAGGATAAGCGAGCGTTTTCATCCCACTCACTGGCAAATACGCACTTGCCGCCGACACTATGCATTGCCTGATGAAATCCACCAATTCCTGCGAACAAATCAATAAAAGTGAATGTCGTCGCTCTGGGCTTATTCTTTGCCGTTGTCTTGGCGCTTTTCTCGGGCATCTTTTCGCTCCATTTTGAAAGTGAACGAGTTCACTCTCGCGGGAGCGGTTCTAGCCGATTCGCTTGGCCGGGGTGCGGGCAAAAAAAGAAAAGGCGGGGAGCCGACTCACTCCTCGTCTAAAAGCGCGACATTTTCAAAAGAATACAATACACCCGCATAATCTTGCAATGGATTGCTTCACCCTTTCAGGGTTCGCAATGACGTTGCAAAACAATCCCGAGCGGATACAATACGCCCAGGGTACACTACGCCCATGCAATCCACGGGCGATGGCGAGTCATTGTCTTATTCTTTCTGTTCGTGAAAGTGTCTAGTTTTCAAGAGAAGAACAAGAGCGATACTCAACGAGCGTTCACCCTCGTTCTTGCAGACTCTTCCAAGCTTTTTCTGTATATAAAAAAGGCGTGGAGTTGAATGCACTTACCTCTTGAAGGCCTAGACTGCCCGAACAAAATAAGCGCAAACAACTCACGCCCCATAAAGGCCGCTTGCCTACAGGCAGATCTACAAAATATGCATGTACCAAAACGATGCGGCAGGCTTGCGCCGGTCGCAGACGTGAGCGTTCGCCTTATTCTCCTTGTTCGTGAAAGTGTCTAGTTTTCAAGAGGAGAACAAGAGCAAAAACTCTATTTCATCCAAAATATAGATTTTTGGAATGGCAAAAGATGACACTTGCCGATTTTGTTGTAAAAAAGCGACCTAAAACCGTGAAAACCGGCCCCTGAGGATCGGTTATGGAATAAAGGATGCGATTCTTCTTTCGTTTTTGTCAAGGGTTCGGCATTTTGGGATGATTTCTTGACAAATGGAGTTGCCGAAACGATTAAATAATATATATTTAGGTCGAATGGATTTTCAAGGAGAATTTATGAACAAGTTTATTAAGGCTTCTCTTGTTGCTGCAATGCTTGCGGCTCCGATCATGGCCGACGAAGAGTTCGGCGGTATCGGCGTGACAATTTACCAGACTCGCGACGGTGTCAAGGTGGCGGAAGTCATTCCGGGCACTCCCGCAGCCGAAACCAAACTTCAGGCCGGCGACGTGATTACTGCCGTCGACGGTGTGAGCCTCAAGGGCAACGACATCGAACAGTCCAAGTCCATGCTCCGCGGTCAGGTGAACAAGCCGCTCGAAATTACTTATACGAGCGAAGGTGAATCTTATACGACGGTCATCCGCCGCGCCCAGATTACCGTGAAGGATCTGGAAAGCGAAAAGGTGGAATCCTGGTACAAGAAGTCCGAGTTCAACGCCCAGGAACTTGAAACCTATGCTTCCGCAACTGAAGGCAATAGCAAGCAGCTCGTCGCCGTGCTCCAGCAGGGCTCGCTGGTCGCTACCGACAAGAACGTGAATGCTGCGAACCTGAACGGCATTTATGTGGAACGCGCGACTGAATTCGCTCCCAAGGCGAGCAAGCAGCTGAACAAGCCTGCCTCTTCCTCGCTCAAGGGTTTCAACCGCAAGTCCATCAGCTTCAACCTGTCTTCTGCGGGGAATGCTGTCGTCACGATCTTGAACTCCGATGGTGCTGAAGTGGCTACCCTCCGCGCCGACAACGCCCAGCCGGGTTTCAACACGCTCCGCTGGAACGGTGAAAATGTCCCGAGCGGCCGCTACCTGGTTCGCATCGACCACAACGGCTCTGTCTCTGGCAAGAACGCCGTGCTGAAGTAGTTGATCGCCTTTAATTGCTGATTAATCGCTATTGATGTAGGCTCCCGACGAAGTCGGGGGCCTCTTTTTGTACGAACTGCTGGGATGGTGTTGTTGGAGGGGGTAATTTGGGAAAAAAAAGACCTGTTTTTGGCGGGGTGTACCTATAAATTGGTCTGAACACGGAGTTTTATAGGTGCATTTGCAGGAATTATGAACAAATTAACAACTTTTTGCAGACCCTTTTGTAAAGGAAATGAAATGTTGTACCTATAAAAACCGGAATCTTTAGCTGTTTATAGGTAAAAAAGGATGACGCAATGCTCATGGCGAGTTTGTACAAAGTAACATCGTACCTATAAATGCTGTCATTTGGCTGCGTTTATAGGTACAGTGTTGGAAAAATGCCCTTTTGGCGGCCTCCAAGAAGCTCTTTCTTAGGGAACAAAGTGCTTTTTGTTGTTTATAATGGTCTCCTATTTGCTACATTATGCCGCAACGTGATTTTATCTGGAACCCATCGTATTCTGTGGGCCTTTTTGGCATTATGGATTGTGTCCATCGCCGCTCCGACCGCCTTCGGCCAGGAGATGACTCGCTTTGAACTCGAAGAACGGGTGCAGGAAGAAGAGGACACGACCGAGGTCGACTGGATGAATGACACGACCGGTGTCGACACAATCGAGTACCGTGCGGTGGACCTCGTTTACGATGTGGACAAGTCTACCTTTAACTTGAACAATAGCGCTCAGCTCAAGTACCGCACGGCGACCCTGGATGCCGATACGATTATGTTCGATCAGGAGAACAGCATCTTGGCGGCGAGCGGTGATCCGGTCCTTCGCGAAACCAAGAATCCGTCGCTTTCGGGAATGCGACTCAAGTACAACATGAAAAGTCGCATCGGTGAAATCTACTATGCGACCACTTATCAGGACAACCAGCAACTGAACGGCATGGAAGTGCGCAGGCTTCCGGACCAGCGAATCCAAATCGCGCGCGGTGACTTTAGTACTTGTAACGACTCGACGCACCAGCACTTTTATTTTTACGGCCGCCGAATGGTGGTGAAGCCCAAGGAAACCATTACCGCGCGTCCTGTGGTGCTGAACATTGCCGATGTGCCCGTGGCGGTACTCCCGATGATTGTTGCTCCCTTGAAGAGCGGGCGCAAGTCGGGTCTTTTGACTCCTAAGTTCGGCGGTGACCAGAAGCAGGGTTACTACATGAGTAATATCGGTTTCTATTATGCACCGAACGACTACTGGGATGCGACGGTCAAGGGTGACATTATTGAAGGTGACGAAGCTCGCTTTGAACGTTCGACACTCACCGGTGAAATCCGCTACAAGAAACGCTACGTGCTCGATGGAAACCTCTCCTATACGGCGTATCTTGAAGAGTTTGATCTGGGAAATAGCGGGTACGACATCCGCTTTACGCATAACCAGAACTTGACTCCCGACGGCAAGCAGACCTTGAGCGGTTCGGGCTCGTTCGTTTCTAGCCAGAGTATCCGTAAGGACAAGGCGCTTGATGCGGAAACCATCCTGAACCAGCAGGCGAACGCTCAGCTGACTTATTCGGGAAAGTTCGGTACTAACAAGAGCCTGACGATTAAGGCTCGTCAGAGCCACAACCTGGTGACCGACATGATGGAACGCGAAATTCCTGATATCCAGTACCGTATGAGCGGTCAGCTTTTTACCTTCGAGGTCGACGAGGATGAGGAAGCCTACGAGGACGGTTCGTTCATCAGCTACATGGAAAAGTTCAACTATAGCTTCAACAACCGTTTCAACTATTACACCAAGCGGGCGCGTGACACGGTGAATGCGGTCGATACGACTGCTGAATATGTGGGCTACACGGGAACATATTCCTTGGATTATTCGGGCTCGCTTTTTGATGTCATCAACATTACGCCGCGCGCAAGCTTTACGGGTTACTGGACGGGAACGGGGTGGATCAATCCCGAGGATTCGCTGAAGTACCGCAAGCGCTATATGAGCCTTGATCCTGAACACGATGAATATGGCCAGGTGGCCTACAACCACAATTACAGCATTACGGCGGATACAAAGCTTTACGGTATTTGGGTCCCTGAAATCGGACGGTTTACCGGGGCACGACATGTGCTTTCGCCGAGCGTGTCCTATACGTATGCGCCTGAAATTGATACGGTGAAAAAATTTGCGCCGCATCCGCTGTTGGGACAGACGCCTTACCAGATTGAACAGAAAACGGTGGGCTTTGGCCTCAATAATGATTTCGACATTAAGTACCTGAAGGTGGTGGGGCATGCGGCCGATACCACGAAGGGCGATACGGCGAAGGCGGTTGAAGACCAGTATGGGACTCGTCGCTTGCTCACCACTCGCCATAACGTCTCGTATAACTTCGCGGCAGATTCCCTACAGTTTTCCGATATTACCTCTTCGTTTGGATTCCAAATTTTGCCCGATTACCTGTTTACGATTAATACGCGTCATAGCGTTTACCACAAGTTCACGGACGAGCCGAACAAGGTGCAGATGCCCGAACTGATTTACTGGGGCTACGATTTTTCGAAACGCTTTAGTTGGAGTGGCGATTTCAACGGAGGCCTTCCGTCGCAGATGGGCAAGTACGAAATGCTTAAGTGGACCTTCGGCTTCGACTATAGCTATAGCTTTAGCAGTACCCGCGTAGCGCGCGACTTGTTCCAGGATCGTGTGACGCATTCGACGGGAATCAGTGCGAGCCTGCAGCCGACACGCAACTGGGAAATGACTTACAGCACTCGCTACAACTATAACGAAGGCCGCTTCGTGACGCATAGCTTTACCTTTAACCGAACGCTGCATTGCTGGCAGCTTGACTTTAGCTGGACGCCTACGGGACCTGCCGCGGGCTGGAGTTTCTCGATTTACGTGAGGGATTTGCCGGACATCAAGCTGAACGCGGGTAGTACGGAGACGAATTAGCGATGAGGGCGCACCTGCGGTGCTTTGAGTAGTGAGGGAGGTCGCAGAAAGCTCCCTATGAGTAAAAAAGGATGCTATGATGGGAAAAACGAAAGTGATTTTAGCGAGTGGATCACCGCGACGCAAGGAAATTTTGCAGTTGATTGGCGTTGATTTTGAGGTGGTGGTTTCGAACGAAGAAGAAAAGCCGACTTCGACGAATCCCCTCGATTTCCCGAAGGAAAACGCATCGATCAAGGCGCTTGCCGTTTCGCGCAAGATGCCCGCTGAAATTGTTCTCGGCTTTGATACGCTCGTGTTTCTGGATGGAGTGCCCCTCGGAAAGCCTCACTCCGAGGCGGAGGCGCTGGAGATGCTACGAAAGTTGAACAATCGTTCGCACAAAGTAATTACCGGTGTCGCCATTGCCCATGGTGGGCAAATTCTCAAGGCGGAATGCGAGGATACAGAGGTCATTTTTAGAAACTGTTCCGATCAGGAACTCGAAAAATATGTAAATTCTAGAGACCCGATGGATAAGGCTGGCGCCTACGGAATTCAGACTGGAGGCGCAAGGCTTATCAAGGCAATTCGGGGGTGTTATTACAACGTTGTTGGACTCCCTATGGCGAGGATGCTCCAGATGTTGGGTGATTTGAAGGTAGAGGTATAATGTCGAATCCTGCAGAAAAAAGCCCCGATGAAAAGCTGGGCGCGTTTATTGCAAGAGTCCGCGAAGAACGCGGCATGAGTGTCGAAGAACTTTCTGCGGCGACCAAGGTGTCTGTCGCTTATATCAAGTCCATTGAATCGGGGGACTGGAAGGCCTTCCCGGTAGCGGCGTACGTTCGCGGTTATCTGCATTCCATTAGTAACAAGTTGAATTTGAATCAGCAGCAGGTGCTCAAGGCTTACAATGCCGAAAGTGGTGCCCCGGTTCAAAATGATTTTGAAGACGTTTCGGGCGGCCAGAAGCTTGCTCCCCTCAAGGATGGCGAAATCAAGAAAAAAAGCATGGCTGTGCCTGTGGTGCTCGTGCTTCTCGTACTGGCATTCCTAGTTGCGTCTCACTTCCTTGATTTGGAATCTTTGGCAACGAAACAGTCTAGCGAACAGCAGCCCGCTGAAAATGTTCCTGCCGCTGTTGAAGATTTGATGACTCAGGAAATTCCTGATGGTGCCGAAGCGGTGCCTGTGGATTCCTTGGGGAGCGATTCCGCCGCAAAGGATTCCGCTGTAGACCGTTTTGCCGTCGATGTGACGGTGAGCCAGGCGGTGGTAGACGAAGCGGTGAAAAACTCTGATTTGCCTGCATCTGCAACGATTTTCATTTCTTCGGATTCCAAGAAGGATTCTGTCGCAGTTGAAGAAGCTCCGAAGACCAAGAAGACAAATTTCTTGCTGGTCGGTTCGGGTGAAGCTCTTTCTTGGGTTGGGCTCAAGCGCCGTGAAGATTCGAATTCTTTCCTCAAGGAAGCGAACATCTCCAGGGCGGGAGTCAAGATGGTGTACAACACGAACGATACTTTGTGCGTAACCATCGGCGAGCCCAAGGCGATTGCTAAAATGTACCTGAACGGAGTCGAAACTCCGCTTCCCGAAATGAAGTTTGGCCGTGTTACGCGTTTCCGCGTGTTCGGTGGCCGCATCGTTAAATAATTGAGGTCCTTGTTTATGCGCAGTTCGACGATTTCTCGTAAGACCGGCGAAACCGACATTACGTTGTCCCTGAATCTGGATGATTCTACGCCGGGGCAGATTAGCTCCGGTAATGGTTTCCTGGATCATATGCTTAACTTGTTCCAAGTCCACGGCGGAATTCACCTGGATCTGGATTGCAAGGGCGATGTGCATGTCGATATGCATCACAGCATGGAAGATATCGCGATTGTGCTCGGCCAGGCGTTAGTGGAATGCCTCGGCGACAAGAAGGGAATCGAACGCTACGGTTTCTACTTTGTTCCGATGGACGAAGCCTTGAGCCGTGTGTGCATCGACTTCAGCAACCGCATCGGCTTTGTGTGGAACGTGAAACTCCCGGCTGCCATGGCTGGCGGTATCGAAGCCTCGATGTTTGAACACTTCTTCAAGAGTTTGTGTGAAAACGCCCGCATGAACTTGCATGTGGAACTGTTCTACGGCAACGACAACCATCATTGCCTGGAATCGATCTTCAAGGCGTTTGCCCGTGCTGTCGCCATGGCGATTGCCCCGAGCCGCAACGTGAAGGGCATTCCCAGCAGCAAGGGCGTGCTGTAATAATTAAATCTTCGGTACCCTGACTTTATCGCCGGCGTTCAAGTGTTCCAGCACGACGCCGGCGTTTACTGATTGTAGGGCAGAGAGTACGTAGAAGCGGGGGAGTCCTTGGACTCCGGCACCGTAGGTGCGTTTCAGCAGCTTGAACAGGTCGTCGCCTTCGTTTGCGGTGACCGTTTTGTATAAGCTAGCGTTGCTCGGGTCGGACTGCAACCTGGAAAGTGCCGTGGCGAATTTGTCGGCAAACGCTTCGGCGCTGTTGTCGGCCGGCTTTGCTGCGTTCGCTTGTTTTGTTCCCGCCGACTTCCCTGCGTGGTTCGCCTTCGCGGAAGCCTCTTTTTTGCCGGTGACCGACCCCGGCAGTTTGAAGACGGGCGCTTCGAAAACGTTCATGTTGATGTTCGCTTCGGTTTCGGCGTTCTTCTTGATAGGCTCCAGGGCGAGAATTGAATCTAGTCCTGCAACGTAGGCGCTGTCGGGCCATTCGGTGAGAGGCATCTTTTGATCCGTCACGATGATTTTTGCCACGGGAGCTTCGTTCCCGCAGGCGGTGAAAATCGCTGGAATTCCAATAAAAAGTGCCGTCCACAATGTCTTCATGCTCCCAAAAATACTATTTCCCTTGCCAAAATGGCCAAATTCTTCTAAATTTAGGCTCTCAAAATCAACTACTTCATAGGAAGTTTAAAATGAAAGAAGGTATCCACCCTAACTATCAACCGGTCGTGTTCGTCGATGCGAATACGGGTAAAGAATACATCACCCGCTCCACGAAGTCTTCCGCCGAAAAGAAGACTATCGATGGTGTTGAATATAGCGTAATTTCTCTCGAAATTACGGCTGATACCCATCCGTTCTGGACGGGCAAGCAGCATCGCGTGGATACGGCTGGCCGTATCGATCGCTTCAACAAGCGTTTCGCTGGCAACATCACCGGTGCAAAGCGCAAGACCCGCAAGGCTGCGCCCGCCAAGGCTGAAGACGCCGAATAATTACATACAAATTGGGCTCCCTGCTTAAGTGAAGGGGGCCTTTTTTTCAAAAAGGATTCTCATGAAGAAGCAACTCTTTATTGGTGCAGCCGCTCTCGTGGCCATGGCTATGACCGGTTGCCAGAAGACCGGCACCATCGAAGGTGTCGTCCTCGATCCGTTTACTGGCAAGGCTGTTGAAATGCCTACCGTCTGGATGGATTCCACCATCTTTGGTACGCAGAACCCGAAGTACCCCTACAAGGGCGACCTCCAGCAGGGTAAGTTCAAGTTCGAAAAGGTTCCCGTTGGCAGCTACCTGATCAAGGCTCGCCGTTCCAAGTATATTCTCGGCCAGCAGAAGATTACGACCGACGAACAGAACCCGAACCTCTCTGTGACTTTGTACGAATACAGCGACCAGATCAAGCCGGGTCTCTACAAGAGCGGCACGACTGAAGGTCCTGAAAAGATCGATAACCAGTGGGTCGTGTACTCCACCAACTGCAGCGAATCTGTTGCCGGTTACCGTTTGACGATGCCCATTGCTACGGATGCCGCCAAGGTTCCGGGCAAGAAGGCTGACAAGAAGAAAAAGGCTGACAAGTCCGCCAAGGTTTCTAACCTCCCGGCTCCGTTGGCTGTGGACGCTGCACTCAACGTGTTCTACGTGAATGCGAGCTCCGTGACTTCTCCGCTGGTCGTGACTTCCTTCCCGGCTGTGGAAGGTAAGGTGGCCGACCATGCTGACTGCCAGGGCTTCGGTGCCGACGAAAAGACCGGTCTCTTCGTGGACAAGGCCAAGGGCACGACTCTGAACGTGGAATACAAGGCTGAAAACCTGTTCCAGGTGACGGGCAACCTTCCGAAGGGCAAGCAGATTATTCAGCTTTCTCAGGATGGCAAGACTTTGCAGACCTACTACTTCCAGGTGAAGTAACTAAGTCTCGCTTGAAATTTGAAAACCGGTTGCTTTCGCAGCCGGTTTTTCTATTTGCTGATAATTGGTCCTTGATTACAGGTCTTTGTATTGTGTAAGTCTTCTTCCGCAACCGAGGGCCGTGCGGATGAGATTCTTGATTTGAATCTCGTGCTGAGGGAAGTCCTCTGGATGCAGTGCGATGCGGGGGAGGCCCACAGGGACTTTCAGGATGATGTCACCGAATTTGAAAGCGGTCTTCGTCATGAAACCGGGAATGCCTGCGAAACTTGCAACGGGTGAGGCGTAGCGTTTGCCACGAGAAGTCACGAGCGCGAACCTGTCTTCGTAGAGCATTTTTTCGGCGTGGACTTGCGTGGGCAGGAACTTGTTGCTGTACCAGGTCGGTGGAATGAATGCGGCGGGCTTTTCAATGTCATTCCGGACCAGCCCCGGAACCTCGAAAAGTTTTTCCCAGGCATCGAGTCCTGCATGTAGGAGTCTGCTGGATTCAAATTCGCTGAGGCCCGCGAATTCCGCTTCGCCTTGGGTAAGATTCATGGCGATAAGCCCGGCGTAGCTGCGGCCCTGGCTGAATTCTGCCTTGTGCTTGAAGCCGTGGAGAGCGAGCTCGAAGTCTTCCGATTTTAGCTGGGTGAGTGTGGCTCGAAAATCGCGGACGGTGTCCGAAGGGGCGGTCTCGGTGTCGGGAATGACGAGTATGCTGAATGGGGCTCCGGCAAGGTCCTTGAGCTTTTCGAGGATTGGGGTCACCTTCTGGTAATTCCAGACGCTGAAATCGTGAAAGCAGAGAAGAAATTTACGAGCCATGACTTTGAAGATAGTAATATTAGACGAAAGAACGGACCTTCGGTCCTACAGACTAGAGACGAAAGTGAAATAATGGCGCTTCGCGCAATGAAAAAACTAAAAATCTCTCGTCTCTCGTCTCTCGTCTCTCGTCTAAAAGCTACATTTACCCTACTATGATTGAATCTGTCATTCTCGGCTTCTTGCAGGGCCTCGCTGAATTTCTCCCCATCTCCAGCTCCGGTCACCTCGTTATCGGACACGAACTTTTAGGCATGAACGAAGCGGGCATGTTCTTCGACATCATGCTCCATGCAGGCACACTGCTTGCGATCTTCGTGGTGTTCCACAAGAAGATTACCGACATCATTGTGGGCTGCCTCCGCCGCGACAAGGATCAGTTGCGTGAAGCGGGCTACATCGTTCTCGCGAGCATCCCGACGGCGCTCATCGGCCTTGGTTTCAAGGACTTGCTTGAAGGCCTGTTTGAAAATCCGCGTGCCGTGTGCGTGGCGGAACTCTTTACGGGCTTGCTCCTGTTTACCTCGCAGTGGGGCGCAACCGGTGCCAAGCATCCGGATAACGAAGGCGTCAAGATGAACTGGTGGCGTGCGTTGGTGACGGGCGTTGTTCAGGGCATTGCCTGCATTCCGGGCATCAGCCGCAGCGGTTCTACCATCAGCGCCATGATGTTCATGGGCGTGAACCGCAAGTACGCCGGTGAATTCAGCTTCCTCATGAGTATTCCTGCCGTGGGCGGTGCCGCACTCCTCGACTGCATCAAGTGGATCAAGTGCCAGTCGATGACTGGTGAAAGTGTTAAGCTTGCGCTAGACAATGCGGCGACACCGGAACAGGTGCAGGACATTTCTGAAAAGGCGATGAGGTGCGCCATGGCCGGTGGTTTTACCCCCGAACTTCTGGTGGGAATGTTGGTATCCTTCATCTTCGGCATCATCGCCCTCAAGTGGCTCATGACCTTCTTGCAGAAGGGCAAGTTCCAGCACTTCGCCTGGTACGTGTGGGCCGTGGGTATCTTCGGATTGATTTTCATCTAGGTCTACAAGACTGTCTGTAAGAAATGCGGCGAGAAATACGAAGACGATATGCCGCGCTGCCTTTGGTGCGACGCTCCGAATCCGTTGCACCCGCTGAATGAAGCCAAAGTGGTCGCACCTTCCGTAGTCGTCACCACACAAGCAACGCCCCCTATGCCTGCTGTAACTTGCCTGGGCGTCACCGAACAATCTGCTGACGAGCCTGCCTCGCCTGTGACAACCGATGCCAGCAAAACCGTCGCGGTCATAGACCCAGAGCAGGACCTGGATACTGTCGTCGAGCAGCAGTTCCATCAAAAGGGATTCCTGTGGAGCGTTATTCTTGCGGGTCCCTTCATTTCATGGCTATGCCATTACAAGTACCTAAAGAAGGGCGACAAGTTCGGCACAACGTTCTTTTGGTCCCTATTCGGCATTGAGTGTGTCCCAATCTTTATTCCACATGCTTTCAAAGGCTAATTATTCTGGATTAGCCTTCGGCCCTTTTTTACATGCCATCATCACCATCATCGTTTGCCTGTTCTATTGGTTTTTCATCGGAAAGCTAGGCTACGCTCTACTCAAGAAAGCCGTTCCCAACTATGACCAAAAGGCTTTCAAAAAACGGGAACGCATCGGGATAGCTATCGGCATCCCCATCGTCGCTTTAGAATTTATCGCCGGATACCTTCAATACGGCACTGCCGCTAGAATGTTGGGAGTTTGGCTAGGCAACGCCCTCCGGTAGTTTTCCACCATTTTTGGCACGGTTCTTGCATATACTAGCGCGGAAACAAGGCAGAGCGATCGTTTCGTTTCGTTTTGAAACTAGGCAATCGTTAAAACCGCTTAAAAATTTAACAGCAAACGAAAAACAGCGACCTTAACACGAAACCTTATATACCGCGCAAAGCGCCAAATTAATCTTTCGTCTTTCGTCTCTCGTCTTTCGTCTAAAACAGGAGATTAAAATGGCAACAGAGAAGATGGAATTCCAGACCGAAGTTCGCGACATGCTGAACTTGATGATCAACTCCCTTTACAGCAACAAGGAAATCTTCCTCCGCGAGCTCGTCTCGAACGCGGCGGACGCCCTGGACAAGCGCCGTTTCCTCTCGCTTTCGAACGCAGAACTCTTGCCGCAGGGCACACAGCTCCGCATCGATATCTCGGTGAACAAGGAAGGCAAGCGCATCGTTGTCGAAGACAACGGTATCGGCATGAACAAGGAAGACTTGATCAACTGCCTGGGTACCATCGCCCGTAGCGGCACCAAGAACTTTATCAAGAATTTGAAGGAAGGCGACAAGGGCAGCGTCGATCTCATCGGTCAGTTCGGTGTGGGTTTCTACTCCGTGTTCATGGTCGCAAAGAAGGTCGAAGTGTTGACCTTGAAGGCCGGTGAAACTCAGGGCTATATGTGGTCCTCCGAAGGCACGGGTGAATTTGAAATTTCTGAGGCCCCGCGCGACAAGGTGGGCACCAAGATTACCTTGTATCTGAAGGACGACGAAGACGCGGTCGACTTCGCCAGCGAATGGAAAATCAAGGACATCGTTCAGAAGTACAGCGGCTTCGTGAGCTACGGCATCTACTTCCATCCCGAAGCAACGAAGAACGACAAGGGCGAAATCGAAGAAAAGCCCGAAGAACGCTTGAACGAAAAGCAGGCATTGTGGCGCCAGAGCGAAAAGGAAGTCACCGAAGAGCAGTACAAGGATTTCTACAACGTCATCAGCCACGAAGCCGACGAACCGGCCGCCTGGAGCCACAGCCACGCCGAAGGTTCCCAGGAATTCTGGAGCCTCGTGTACATCCCGAGCAAGGCTCCGTTCAACATCTGGCACAACGACGCCTTGCACGGCCTCAAGCTCTACGTGAAGAAAGTCTTTATCATGGACGACTGCAAGGACCTGCTGCCGCCTTGGCTCCGCTTTGTGCGCGGCGTGGTGGACAGCGAGGACTTGCCGCTGAACGTGTCCCGTGAAATCCTGCAGAACAACAAGATTATCACCAACATCCGCAAGCACGTCATCAAGAAGGTGCTCGACACCCTGCAGAACATGGCCGACAAGGATGCCGCCAAGTACAACGCCTGGTGGCGCGAACTCGGCATGGTCTTGAAGGAAGGCTTCTACATGAACTGGGAGCATCTTGACGAACTCAAGAAGTTGCTCCGTTTCGAAAGCACCAAGACGGAAGGCGACGCTCTCGTGGGCCTCGATGAATACGTGAAGCGCATGCCGGAAGGCCAGAAGGAAATCTACTACCTCATCGGCGACAAGAACGCAGTGAAGTCGAACCCGATGCTCGAAGCCTTCAAGGCGAAGGGCTACGAAGTGTTGCTCATGAGCGACGGCATCGATGAATTCATGATGTCAAGCCTCACCGAATTCGGCGACAAGAAGTTCCACGACATCGCCCGCGGTGACGTGGACTTCGAAAAGACCGAAGACGAAAAGAAGGCCGAAGAAGAAAACAAGGGAATCTTCAAGGGCCTCTGCGAAAACCTGCAGAAGGTCTTGGACGAAGACATCAAGGAAGTCCGCGTGTCCAGCCGCCTGAAGGATAGCCCCTGTTGCCTCGTCACCAGCGAAGACGCCATGAGCGCCCAGATGGAACGTATGATGAAGGCGATGGGCCAGAAGAACTTGCCGAAGAGCAAGCGTATCCTGGAAATCAACCCGACGCACCCGATTTGCGAGATGCTCAAGAAGAAGGCCGAAGCCAAGGAAGATTTGGGCGATTGGCCGAAGGCCCTCTACGGTCAGGCATTGCTTGCCGAAGGCTCTCCGCTTCCGAACCCGGCAGAATATGTGGCTGCAGTCACACGACTGCTCGGCCAAGCCGCAGGCAAGTAAATCCCGTTAGGCCTCGCTACCACCTAAAGGTGGCCATGCTCACGTAAATACTAAAGTATTAAGTGAGCAAAGGTCGTTGCCACGCCCGGTCAATACCGGGCGCTTGCAACTCACGGCCAAGCTGCTGACCGCCAGCGTGAAGTAAGGTCACTGTGCCGGTGCGCTGAGTTTGTCGAAGCGTTGCCGAAGTGCCGCCTTTGGCGTCATTTTTGAGTGCTATGCACGAGGGAATCTATACGATTACATACAAAAGACCGCGAAACAATCGCGGCCTTTTTCGATGAAATTCTACGCATTTTTTTTGAACGATTCTCGTTAAGAGAATCGAATGAGCGGTTGGGAAAGGAAGGTGTTAGGAGGGGCGGAGCCTCTCCTTGTCGAAAGAAAGATTCTCGTCAAGAGAATCTTTCATATAAAGCATCGCGCTCCACTGGCGTGAGCCCCTCGTTTGTAATGAGGGTCTTCATGCGCTCGGGGCTCATGCCCACGGGGACCGTGGCGCCGGCGGCGTGCGTAATCTTCTCTTCGATAATCGTTCCGTCCAAATCAGAGGCGCCGGCGTGGAGCGCCTTCATCGCAGTCTCGATTCCCATTTGAATCCAGTAGGCCTTGATGTGCGGGAAATTGTCGAGGAAAAGTCTTGCGACGGCGACCGTACGCAGAATATCTTCAACGCAGGTGATATTCGGAACGATTTTATGCAGCGCGTTATGTTCCGGGTGGTACACCAGCGGAATGAATGCGAAAAAGCCCGGCGCTTCGTCCTGCAGGTCGCGGAGCATCTTCATGTGGGCGATGCGGTCCTCGATCTTTTCGATGTGCCCGAAAAGCATCGTCGCATTCGTAGGAATTCCAATCTTGTGGGCTGCGCGGTGAACTCCCAGCCATTCCTCGCCGGTTTCCTTGCCAGGGCATATTTGGTCGCGAACATCCTGCACCAGGATTTCGGCGCCACCGCCAGGCAGTGCGTCAAGGCCAGCTTCTTTCAGCGTCGTCATAATTTGCAGCGGCGTCTGCCCCGAAAGTTTCGCGAAGTGGCAAATTTCTACGGCGGTAAAAGCTTTCAGGTTCACTTTCGGAAATTCCACGCGGAGCTTGCGCAACATTTCGATGTAGTAGTCGAACGGATGGTCCGGATGGAGTCCGCCTACAATATGCAGTTCACGGGCTCCGCCTGCAATCGCCTCGGCTGCCTTGCCTCGAATTGTATTGTAGTCCCAGTCGTAGGCAGTGGGGGAATCCTTCTTGATTTTTGAAAACGCGCAGAACTTGCAGTGCAGCACGCACACGTTGGTGTAATTAATCTGGCGGTTATTCACCCAGTACACGGACTTGCCGTGGCGACGTTCTTTTTCTGCGTTTGCTCGGGCGCAGAGTTCGTCGAGCGGGGCGTTCAAGAATAAGTCTAATGCTTCGGATTCTGTAAGGCGTGACATATATGGTGTAAATTTACAAAAAAGCGGGCGAGAACAGAAATGCCTATTTTCGTGGTGACAAAAAGAGGTGTACAGTCTAAAGTAAAACAATAATTAAAAAAGAATCCGCCCTTGAAGGACGGATTTCTTATTAGTAGCGGGGGCAGGACTTGGACCTGCGACCTCCGGGTTATGAGCCCGACGAGCTACCAACTGCTCTACCCCGCGTCGAAGTTAGCCCATATATAGAAATTTTTAATACCCATGTCAAGGGTTGCTAAACGAATTTTTTCAGAATGTGCTTGCTGGCGACGAAATAGTCGATTCCGCTAATGATGGTAATCGCTGTAATGCACCCCATCACGGCCTTTGGGAATACGTTCCAGAAAGCTTGGTAATTGGGGATAATCGATTCCATAGGGTTGAGTGCCCCAACGAGAATTGCGACAATCCCGATGCCCTGCAGGGCCGTTTTCCATTTTCCGCTACGGCGGGCCGGCATGATGAGGCCTTCGCTTGCGGCGAGCGTGCGGAGCGTCTCTACACTCGACTCGCGGAAGTAAATCAGGGCGACCATCCACACAGGGGCGTATCCCGTAGCGATAAAGCACATAAAAATCGTCATGTTCGATATTTTGTCGCTGAACGGGTCAAGGTACTTGCCGAGCGTGCTGACTTCGCCCATCGCGCGGGCGAGTTTTCCGTCGAGGAAGTCGGTAAGCATGAACCCGAGCACCATGATGAGGGCTAGGCTTTTGAAAACGATGCTGTTGTTGCTGTAATCGAGGTCGTTGTCGTAGAAAAATACCCACAAAAAGAATGGCGTGAGTACGATGCGGCTCATGGTGAGCTGGCTTGCAATCGAAAGCGGCTTGCGGTGAGCCGGATCGCGGTAGTACCAGTAGGAGTAAGCGACGGTCGATGCGATAATCAGGAGAATCGAGGATACCATGCAAATCTGCTGGTAATCTTCGAGGTTCAGCAGGTAGACGCCCATCGTAATGGTGATGGCGATGTTCGAAAGTTTGCTCCAGCGTCGCTTGCGGGGGAGCGACTTTCCTTCGCGGAGAACCCCGAGGCTGAACAGAGTGTGGGCGACTAGGCGCGTGAGCAGGAATACGCATCCGATGGCGAGCAGTTTTTCGGTCTGGTCGTTTTGCAACAGGTCGCGCACAAAGATGCTTGTCATCACGGCGAATGAAAGGAACCCGTCGATGACATTCAACCAAAGCCGGTAATAAGGCTTTTCGATTTCCTGCGAACGGAGTTGGTACAAGTTAACCCAACCCATAATAAGGGCTACAGCGACCAGGGCGCAGGCGCTTTTGGCCATGCCCATCCAGATAAACACGATGACCGCGATAAAGACTGCCGCGCGCAATACGCTCCAGATGCGAGTGCGTAACCGGATGTCGGATGTCTGTTCTTCTGTCATTTAAGCCTCTAAAAGTTGTCTTGCGTGTTCGCGAACGGTGTCGCTTTCGCCGCCGAGCATGCGAGAAAGTTCATTCACTCGGCCTTCGTGGTCGAGTTCCTTTACATGCGTGTAAGTGCGTCCGTCGATTTCGTCCTTGCTGACGGCGAGCTGGTTTACGGCGCGACTTGCCACCTGGTGCAGGTGCGTAATCGTGAGCACCTGGTGGTGTTTGCCTAAGTTCTTGAGTGCGATGCCGATGCTGTTGCCGACTTCGCCGCTGATGCCGGAGTCTACTTCATCGAATATCAAGAGGGGGACGCGGTCGAGGTCGGCCATGACACTCTTGATGGAAAGCAGCACGCGGGAAAGTTCGCCGCCCGAAACCGCCTTTTGCAGGCTCTTGAAACCTTCGCCGGGGTTTGGGGCGAGCGTGAATTCAATCTTGTCCGCACCGTTCGGTGACAGGGACTGCATTGTAATCGAGGTTGTAAAGACGGCCTTCGGCATGCCGAGCGTGTGCAAAATGTCGCTTACCGCCTTGTCGTAACGGGCGGCGGCTTCCTGGCGGGATGCCGTCAGCTTGATGGCGGTCGCCTGCAACGCATCGAGCGCCTTTTGGGATTGCCTTGTGAGTTCTTCGAGGTCGGCATCCAGGTTCTCGAGACTCGAAAGTTCTTCGCAGCGTTGTTCGGTCAAGGCGATTAGGCCCGCGACGTCGGTGCGGTACTTGCGCTTGAGTTTCTGGATCGCGGCGATGCGGGCGTTGGCGCGGTCGATATCGGCTGCACTCATGGCCGCAGCGGGGCGGAGCCTCAGCAGGTCCTTGCAGACGCTTTCGTAGGGGTCGGTCACTTCTTCGAGCGACTTCAAATGATCTTCGTAGTCGGGAAGCTTTGCCGCCAAGGAGCGCAGCTTAGATGTGAGGATTTGCACCTGGTCCAGGAGACCGTTTTCTCCGC
The DNA here is from genome assembly GCF_946062555.1 of uncultured Fibrobacter sp. GTDB lineage: Bacteria > Fibrobacterota > Fibrobacteria > Fibrobacterales > Fibrobacteraceae > Fibrobacter. The sequence continues at coordinate 49,194 of NZ_CAMGVQ010000007.1, read as the reverse complement.
CGAGCATTCCCTGGATTTCGTTCAGGTAGCGGGTTTCTGCTTCCTGCTTGCTTGCGCTGTTGACTTTTTCTTCGAGGGCTTCTTCTTCGCCTTCCTTGAGTGCTGCTTTCGAAAGTTCATCGAACTGGAATTTTAAAAAATCCTTTTGCGCGGCGAGATTTTTCGCCCGTTCTTCGGTCGCCCTGATTTCGTCCTGGATTTTGTTCCACAGGGTCCAGTGCGTCCCGTATTCCCTGAGCAGTTCGCCGTTCCCTGCAAAGTCGTCGAGCATCTTGGTGTGGGTGCGTGTATCGCGCAACAGGAGCTGTTCGCTCTGGCCGTGCATCTGGATAAGTTCTTCGCCCAGACGCTGCAAGTCGGGGAGAGCGACGATTGCGCCATTCACGCGGGCGCGGCTCTTGCCGTTCTCCTGGATTTCGCGACGGATAATGAGTTCGTCGCCCTCGTCCAGCTCCAGTTCTTCAAGAACCTTCTTCACCTGCGGCTTGTTCGAAATGTCGAAGGTCGCTTCGACCACGGCTTTCTCTTCGCCGGAGCGGACCATCGATGCCTGAGCCTTGTCGCCGCATACAATGCGGAGTGCTTTAAGAAGTACCGATTTTCCGGCGCCGGTCTCGCCGGTAATCGCCGTAAAACCTTCGCGGAAGGGAACATCCGCTTGCGCTATCAAAGTAAATCCACTAATCGACAGGTGCTTGAGCATGGTGTGCATAAATTAGAAAAATCGCGGAAGGGGTGAGTGAGGGATGTGGAATGAGTAGTGTAAAATGTGGATTGTTTTTGTTCCGTTTCGCTGCACCAACCGAAGGCTTCATCGCAGAGAATTATTGCAGGGCGTCTTCACAATCGTCAAATTGAGAAGCCAATGACTGATCGACAGTAGATTCATCTGCCATTGTCATGTTTGTAGGCAATCTTAGGTTTTGAAGTAAAACTTTCACGTCGTTTTTCCATGCTTACATAGAAGGTAAGAAGCCGTTGCGTATGTCATTGGGGGAATAAAAAAGATACTTCTTTGATTTTCTCTTCACGCCACCAGGTCCAGCAGGTCAAAATACATTACTCTCGTGTGTGGGTCGTCATCTTCGGCGGTCAAGAAGCGGAAACCGTTCTTCTCGTAAAACGGCACCGTCTCCAGGTAGGCGTCCACTGTCAAAAAACGACAGCCTGTCTTGTTCTCGATAACGAACATGGACTTGATGTAATTTTTGAAAAGCGGTTGCTCTGTTTTGGATGAAGTCATCCAAATCGGCATCACCACAACAGAAATGTTCTACGGAATACGAGTCTCTTAACCGAACAAAAGATAATTTGTTTCGGTCTATACATGCTTGAACCATGGATCTAAACCTCCGTTGGCGGCTTCGCGGGCACGTTGTTCTGCCATGCCCCGTTCGTAAGCCTTTTTCATGAATTCGTAATCCCGCAGGCGGCGGGCACGAACTTCCGGAGGTTCCGGGTGCCGCTCTTCCATACGGGCTAGAAACCGGCGAGCATCCTCGCCGAACAAAATCGGGGTCTCTCGAATATCGCGAGCCATAAGTCCTCTTTTGCGTTGTCCATATATTAAACCGGCCATGCCGGGGCGACACCTGTCAGTAGGTTCTAGGGATAATATACAAAATTCTTTCGAGAAAATCAGTAGGGCGTGTTTTCCGTCTTTCTGAAAATCCCGCATTCTATTGCTGTGAAAAAGAAATTATTATCAGAGTCAAAAATTTGACCTTTTCCAATAAAAATTGCCAAGAAATATGACTTTTCCCAGTTTTGCGGATTTTTGTAAAATTTTCGCTCTTTTCGGCAAAATACTTGACATTGTGTATTTTTTTTTACATTTGAGAACGAAATCATGAAGGAAGATTTATATGGCTCATAAGAAAGCGGACATCAACGGGTTTAATTATGAACAGTTTGCCGATAGTCTTTTCGGTTTGTACCAGCAGAACTCATTTGGGTCCGTATCTAAGCGGGAACTGGATTTGTTCCTTTTTGCGAACTTTAAAAAGATGGGAAGGATTCAAGGTTGTTTCTCGTGGGACATCGCGCAAGAATTGAAAATCTCCAAGAGCAAGGCTCAGTCATTGCTTTACGAAAGTGAATTACGTTACCGTTCTCAAGATGACAAAGAGCTGATTCAATGTGCGCTTGACAAGATTCCGCAGTTTATAGACAAGGGGGTCGTTTCGCTTGTTGTCGATAACCGTTATGTGAGAGATTGTATGCGGAGCTTTCTATCAAAAAAGGTTTTATTTCTGATTTGTCCTTTGCATCGGATGTGGTAAAAATGCCTATAGATGCGTATTGGGAACTTCAAAGTGAGTACAATAAGGAATCGGTGAAATCATTGCGAAAAGAGGACTTTGTTAATAATTTGAAGTCTCTCGGTAAGGATGTTTTTCCGGGACTTGTAAGTAGGTTTGTGGGAGAGCCGGTGGGACAGTCTGTTTCAAAAACACTATCGTCTTTCTTTAAATTTGTTTTGGAAGAAAAAAATAATGTTTCTAATTGAATATTATTAAAAAGGTGCCACCGATGCCTACGGTTTTTCTGCCCTCCCTGCTGGATTCTTCGAAAAAATCGATGGCTTCGCCTTCTTCGGTATGGTAGGCCAGTTCGCCTCCTTCTGGAGTGCCACTGAAGACTACGATAGCTATCAGAAGGCCTTCGTATTGTGCTTGCTTGGTGTCTACGCGGGCGTCGACGCCGCCAACTCCTACAAGGACCGCGGCTACTCGGTTCGTTGTCTCCAGGATATGTGAGGATAGCCCGCAGGGCTAACCTCACCGCGGGCCTGCCGTAGGCGCGCCCGCGTGGCGTTTTTTTGCGAGTGGGGCATGTGGAAAGACTAATTACCCACATCGGGCCTCTCTCCCGATTGTGCGAAACAAAGGATCGGGTTAAATCCTTATCCATTGATAAACCTCTTGATTTTTTCGGTGCGACGGGCACGCTGGATAGGCAAGAAATCTTCGTAGAAATACAATGCCTTCATGATGTATTTGTGAAATATTTGAAAGATCGGCTATGTCAACTTCGCGTCCACACAGTCGGCCTTGCTCAGGGCAGGTTTCGGCGGACTGTTGCTTTGCTAGAAGGAGTCAAAAAAGGCGGCTTTCCTCTTTTCTTTTGCACCTTCTTGCAATTATCTCGTATTTTATAAAGTTTGCGAAAAAGTTTTTTGGACTTTTCACTTTTCGAATTCCACGACGCTTCTGTAAATGGGACGGCCTTCCTTGCGGTATTTCTTTTCGAAACCGGTCATGATTCCTTCGGTGGGTTCGGCCGTGTTGCGCTCTAGAATCTTGCAACCTTTGAAATTGTCGAAAACCTCGAGGGCGACCTCGTTGTATTCCTGGTGGTCGGTTCCCCAGTAGAAAATGCGCTTGCCCGGCTTAAGTACGCGAGCGACTTCCTTGAGAAAATCCGGACGCAAGAGGCGGTTTTTGTGGTGGCGTTCTTTCGGCCACGGGTCCGGGAAATACATGTGGAATGCATCGACGGTGTTGTCCTTGACGCAGTCGCGCAAGAAGTAGAAAACATCTCCCCGGAGCATGGTGGCGTTGGCGAGTGCGCCCGCCTTGTCCATCTTGCGCTGGGCGAACTTGGCCCAGGTGTAGTCCCATTCGCTACCCATGATTACGAGGTCCGGGTGCCTGGGGGCGTATTCGGAGAGGAATCCGCCCTTGCCGCTTCCGATTTCGACTTCCACGCGGGCGTCGGCCTTGCCTGCGATTTGCGGGAACATGTCCTTCCACTCAAAGTCAAGTTTGTGGGGGAGTCCGTCCGGCGTGGCGATGGGCTTCCTGTCGCCGTGGGTACGAAACACGTAATGCCAGAGACCCTTGGATTCAGGGTCTTCTTTCAAGTCGCGGAAAAACTCGGGAATGATGACTTCCTTTTCAACGTCTTCAATGTTTTCGATATCGCTCATATTCTTTTTCTTAAAAAAATCGTTCACCTGTGGATCCCGTCATTTTGCTTCGCTACATTCCAGGATGACTTAAATAGATGCGTCATCCTCGACCAACGGGAGGGGATCCAGATTGGTCTCTTTTAAATAAATGCTACGATTCTATCTATAAACCTCTCCGGGATTTCTTTAGCGATCATTTCGCGGATGTATTTTTCGGAATACTTCATCGAAAAGTGCGCGAGGATAATTTTTTCGCATTCTACGCGGTCACCCATGCGGTTCAGGGCGTCGGCTATCTGGCGGATATGCGTGTGTCCTTTCTTGTGGCTCATCTCGTAGTCTTCGGGAGCGAGGAAGGTACATTCTGTAATCAGCACCTTTGATTGGAATACGCGATAGTTTTCCAGGAGACTTTCGCCCATGCAGTCACCCATGAAGCTCACCAGCGGATCGTAGACTTCGCGGGTGATTTCGGTGCCGCTTGTGCGCAACTTGATGATTTCGTCGGCAGAAAGTCCCAGATATTCGTCCTTGAGTTTCTTCTTGTAATGGTACAGCGTGCCGCCCATGGCAGGAATCGAATGCTTGACGTCGAAAGCTTCGAACGCAAGGTCCTTTCGGTGTTCCAGGAACTGGATGTCGTCCGCCGTAACGGGAACGATGTCGGGGTAGCGGAACTTGTTTTCGGGCACGCCTTCGAACATGGCTTCGGAACGGATCCAGTCGCGGGCTCCATCGCAAATGTATTCGGGCATGTAGTAGACGCTTTCGCGTTCGACGCCCATCATCTTGCGCAGGCTGTGGTGACGCATCAGGCAACGGGCGTGGTCACCGTGCGCATGCGTCAGGAACACGTGATTGATGGAGGTTGCCGAAAGCGGGCATTCGCCCATGTCGATGCAGAAGTCCAGTTCGGGAAGCTGGATGTAGGTCGCCAGTCCCGAAATCGAAAAGCCGGAGACGGTCGTGCACGAAGTCTCCAGGTGAACCTGCTTTAATGCGTTATGAATATACTTGCTTTCTGCCATGACGTGGGGACAAATGTAGCATTTTAGATTTTAGAACTTAGAGCTTAGAACTTAGAAAACGTCTAAATTCAATAAAAAAAGAACTTAGATTTTCTCTAAGTTCTAAAAGCATAGCGGTCTAAGTTCTACCAACTACTTCGTCTTCGCGTTTTCGGCGACGAGCCTGTCGAAGTCGGCGCAGCTCAAAGCTTCGATGTGGTTACCCATAGCGACGCTACGCGTACGGGCGTTACCCCTCTTCTCGGGAATGCGGAAGCAGAATTCGTAGGTGTTGCCCTTGTCGGTCGGGATACCCATCTTGAAGATGCGGATGCGTTCTGCGCCCTTGTTGTAAATCTCGTGGTAGTCGTAAGTGTTCTTGATCTTCTCGAGGCGCTTCTGCTGGCTGAATTCAATTTCGTTGATGATCGGGCCGTCCAGGTACAGCGGAAGGTTGTTCTGGAAACGGAGTTCCAACTGGCCGTTGGATTTGACGATAGATGTTTCTTGCGGCTTGATCAGATAGCGCTGCTGCGGGATGTTCTTATAGGCGAAGCTGCGGACCGTGCGGACGCCGCACATTTCACGCATGTCAGGTTGTTCCACAAAGTCGATTTCACGGCAGATAGGGGGCATATTAGTGGGAACTTCCAGGTTTTCGCCCGAATTTGAACCGGCACAGGCGGAAAGGAGGGAGAGCAAAGCGATACCAGAGAAGAACAAAATTGAAGATTTCATATGCTAAATATAATTTTATTATTCCGTTTGGCATATTTTTTCTTTAAAATTGTGATAAAATTTGAATAAAGTCTGTAAATTTTCTTTTTCCTTTTTGCCGTTTGAGTTAAATTTGAGCCTGTTTTCTGTTTCGCGGTGAATTCGAAAAGTTTTTACGCATTTGTGCAGTAAAAAAATGTATTTTTGGCGCGGATTAAGATTTGGGTTTATATGAATATTTACAGTTGGAACGTAAATGGCCTCCGCTCCGCCCTCAAGAAGGGCTTTTCGGATTGGTTTGCCGCAACGAAGCCGGATATCCTGTGCTTGCAGGAAGTTCGTGCCGAAGTGGACCAGATTCCTGACGAGGTCGCTAAGCCCGAAGGATACTTTGCCTACTGGAATCCCTGTCGCCGCAAGAAAGGCTACAGCGGGGTAGGCATCTATACCCAGATTGAACCTGACCGTGTGAACTACGGTTTTGACATCGAGGAATTCGACGAAGAGGGCCGCGTGCTCCAGCTCGTGTTCCCGGACTGGGTGCTGAACTCCATTTATTTCCCGAACGGTGGCCAGGGGGATGACCGCCTGGACTACAAGCTCCGCTTTTACGATGCCTTCCTTGAAAACAGCAAACGCTGGGTGGCGGACGGCAAGCACGTTGTGACCGTCGGCGACTATAATACTTGCCACAAGGAAATCGATATTGCGCGTCCCAAGGACAACGAGGACGTGAGCGGCTTCTTGCCTATCGAACGCGCCTGGATGGACAAGTACGTGGAAAGCGGTTTTGTGGATTCGTTCCGCAAGTTGCATCCCGATGAACGTGACCGCTATTCGTGGTGGTCCAACCGTTTTGGTGCACGCAAGCGCAACGTGGGGTGGCGCATTGACTACGCCTTTGTAGACGAAGGCCTGGTGCCAAATATCGTGAATGCCGAGATCCATTCCGAAATCATGGGTTCGGACCATTGCCCGATCAGCATCGAGCTTGAACCGCCGTTCGCCCCGCTGCCGATCTGCCACGAGTAAGATCGCTAAAACAGGGCTTAGGAATCTTTTTTTGTACTGCTTTGACGTTCTGTGTCGTATATGTCTCAGGTTGAGTCATATAGAAAAATTTCTGCTCGAAAAGTTAAAAAAATTTCTGTTTTCAGTCCAAACTTCTCAAATTTAGTACAAATTTTTCCTATCTTGTGCCGTCAAGAAAACAATGTCGTTTTCTAAAAAAAATCTCCATTAGGAGGACTTTATCATGAAAAAATTTGCAGCGCTTCTCCTCTGCGCAGCTTCCCTCTCCCTCATTGGTTGCGGTGGCAAGGCCGGCCTCAAGAATATCGACCCGACTTGGACTGAACCCGCAACTGCAGTGACCGTCTTCTACACCGAACCTGTCGTGAAGAACCAGGACGACGTCGCCGACGACCTTCCGGACTTCTCCAGCAACTTCTCCGGTTGGTTCACCCAGCAGATGGGCAGCGAACTGAAGAGCCAGGCTGACATCGCCGCCAACTTCACCGCCAAGGAAGTGACCGACTACACCATGACCCCGGCCAAGTTCGGCAAGAAGGACTACCTCGTTCCTTCTCCGAAGTTTGACGCTCTCGACGGTGTTTCCGGCCTCATCATCTCCATGAGCAACCTCGAAGTTTCCCGTCTTTCCGAAACCAAGATGAACCCGCTCACCATGAGCGCCGAAACCAAGAGCTACCTCCAGTTCACCGGTGAATACTCCATTGCCAACGCCGACAGCAAGGCTGTCGTCGCAAGCGGCACCCTCAAGGCTCGCGTCCACCTCGGCTTTGCCATGGGCAAGGGCGACTGGGAAGAAAACATGAAGAACCTGGTCGAAGAAATCCTGAAGGATACCCCGCTCCAGAAGAAGTAACCGTCGCCAATACTCCTTATATGATGGTTAGCCCCGCGCAAATGCACGGGGCTTTTATTGTCGCCTATCCATGCGTTTCGCACATGGCATCCCGGCACGGTTGCGGCTCGCCCCCACCGCTTCGTCAATCCTTTAGGCATCGGACATTCAGATAGTTGCCCGATGTCATGGACGTTGCCGGGTAACCGACATTGAGTCCGTCAAAAACGAGCGTCCCGAATTCGCTTTCCGTGTCCGTCCATAGGTAGGTCGCCACTCCCATTTGCACGAATTTCGGGGTGTTCCCGATGATGCTGTAGCGTCCTGCCGGGTAAAGGCTGAATCCGTAAAGGTCGCTTCCGTTTCCGCTTTCCCAGCCTTCGGTCGTCCTGAGAGCGGTCATGTCCTTCCCGGTGTTATCCTCCAGGTCTACAAAGTCCTGGGCGGACGGCAGCCGCCAACCCTCTGGGCATGCCGTCTTGGCGTCGTCGGGAGAATACATCCTGCCGTATTTTTCGCAGTTCTCGTCGTCGTTTTCGTAGCAGTAACTCGTGAAATCCCCCTTGTAGTTCAGGTTCTCGGCAAGCCATGTCTGCGAACCTATCGTCGTGGTGGCGTAAGTCCGCCCGTCCCGCTTGTCCACAAGGAGCGTGGAATCGGCTTCAGCGTCTTCTCCCGGGGCGTAGAACTCGGCAATGCAGATATCCTTCATTCTCTTGGCCGTAGCCTGCAAGTATTCATCGGCGGCAATTTTCGGCGTGAACTTCATGACGCACGAGAGGTGCAGAACGCTGCATTTTTTCAGTTTGAAATAGTCCGTGAAGACGCCGTCGTTTTCGGCACAGTAGTCTGCGAAGGCGGTAGAATCGGCCCTGCAGTTTGCCACGGCGCTGTCGCCGTAAGAATTGTCCAGGTGATCCTCCACTACAGCGTCCAGCGAATCCCGATTCAAAAATTCCGTATAGATGTTCTTCTTGTAGGTGCGAGTCAAGTTCATGCGGACGCCGTTCTGTTCGGCATACAGGTTCACGGTGCAACCGTCGTCAACGGTCCCGCCCGCATGCTCGTAGTAGGGCTTGGCGGCTGTGGTAAAATCGACATCGAACCACGACAAGCCCCGTTCCTTGTCCTTGACTTCCACGAGCCTCAGGGCGACCTTGGGTTCCCATGTCATGAGCCTTGCATAGGCGGCGCTGTCCAGGCTGGCGTTCTGCTCTTCGGTGTAGCCGTTGGCGATTTCCTTTTCCGAATCGCTGCAGGCGGTGCAGAACAGGAACGCAAGGCAGGGGATGGATAGAATGTTCGGGGAAAATCTCATTTTTTAATTTCTTTGGTCAGCGGGAACAACTGCAGGTTCACCCTGTAAACCCTGTCGCAGTCCTCTGCGGCAGAAACGATTGCGGCTATCTTCTTGCGGCAGAAATCCAGTTCGCTTACGATTTGCGCGTATGCCGCCCGGTTTAAGGCGACCGTCATTCCCGAAAAGTTGCGCTCCGTTACGGGGAATGCCTCGACGGCCTTCTCCGCAAGCCTTGCCATCTGTCTGTGCATGCCGCGGATGGCCCGCGGAATCTTCTCGGACGAGCCAAGAATTGCCTTGTCGGATTGGACATACCTGTTGCGCCGCTCCTTCAGAAATCCCGCCTGGACCAGGAAATCCAGGGATTTCTTCACGTTCTCGGGAGTCACGCTTTCGTGGAGCATATTCGCGATTTTTGACGGCGTGGCATTGGCAATCCTGGGGGCAAGTTCCCGGAGCACCGGGTTCCACCAGTTCTTGAAGTATTCGTAGCCGTCGCCCCCTACGACCCGGATCCTGTCGTCCTTTGCCAGGGTGTGCATCTGTTCAAGGGCGGCCTGCCTTTTCTTTTCTACGGGGGAATTGCAGTAGGTGACCAGCGCCAAGAAGTAGGATGTCTGGATCTTGGAAAGGCCCATGACTTTTGACAGGCGGGCGGCGCCGACGCAGCTCAATTTCGACTTCCCGTCACAAACGAGTTTCAGGAACTTTGTGCTGGCGTATCCGGCCATCTTGTTGAAGCCGCGCCACGACAGGCCCGTCATCAACTTGCGCTCTTCGTAAAAATCCCTGATGTAGGTTCGGTAGTTGTCGTAGTCGGAAATCGGTTTCATGGGCTTTTCAAATTTACCTTATTGGGTTGGAATTTGCATTTTTTACGGAACGGAAAATTTCGATAAGATGTGCTTTTTATCACGTACTCTTCAAGAAAATTCTCCATATGTCGCAACGTGAGACATATAGAAATTTTTCGGCCCGACGCGGCATAAAAAGTTCGTTTTTCTGCGCATTGAAGGCTTGCGATGCACGGGGGTGCTTTGTTATTTTTAGGAGGTAAATTATCATAATGGATGTTTTTATGAGAAAGTCTTTCCAGCATGTCATTGCGACCCTGAACTTGTTTCAGGGGACGCATTCTCTAACCATCTTCTTGTTGGCGGCAATCTTTGTCCTTTCCTCCTGTGACGACTCTTCGTCGGCTTCTAGCAACGGATCGGATGAAAATGCCGCGGTCGATTCTTCATCTTCGGTCTGTAAGGATTGCGATGACGAATCAAGTAGTTCTGCTAAAAAGATTGAATCCTCTGCTGAGAAGGATGTAGAATCATCGGATGATGCCAAAATAGATGAATCTTCTTCAATTAAGGAAAACAGAACAAGTAGTAGTTCTGTAAAGACAGATGATTCTTCTAGTAGTAAGAAGGATGTATCTAGCTCGTCGGTTAGTTCTTCATCGAGTGTCAAGTCTAGCAGCAGTTCTTCCGTGAAGCAATCTTCTTCAAGCGTTGGTTTCATTGATCCTGATGATGTAGTTACGGGTACCATGACCGACAGCCGCGACAACAAAGTCTATAAGACGGTGACCATCGGCACCCAGACTTGGATGGCGGAGAATCTGAACTACGCTTACACCAGCGTTCCCTATAAGTTTGACAGTAAATATGGCAGTTACACCTCCGATTCCACAAGTTGGTGCTACGACGATGATCCTTCCAATTGCGACAAATACGGTCGTCTTTACACTTGGGCTGCCTCCATGGACAGTATAGGAACCTGGAGCACTAACGGAATAGGCTGCGGATACGGTTCCACATGTTCGCCTACTTACCCTGTTAGAGGAATTTGTCCCACAGGCTGGCACTTGCCTACCAAAGCCGAATTTGAAACTTTGTTCACCGCAGTGGGCGGTTCATTCCAAGCAGCAAAGAGGCTCAAATCTGCCAGCGGATGGGAAGCTGCTGGCGAGGCCACCGATGCCTATGGCTTTTCCGCTCTTCCGGCGGGCGCCCGCGACAACAAGGGAGCCTTCAGCAGTCCGGGTCTCTACGCGTACTTCTGGAGTGCCACGGAGTTCCGTGACTACGCCTACAACATGTTCTTGTACAGCAACGACGAGTTCGCATACCTGGAATACAATTACAAGTACGACGGCTTCTCCGTCCGCTGCGTCAAGGACTCTGACTAGCCCGCCAGCGAGTTATCAATTCCGAAATCCGAATTCAAAAATCCCGAATTTCCCAAAGGTTTCCCTATGAAAAACACGTTCGCGAAAAAGTTCACTGTCTTAGCCCTTGCAGGGGTGCTCGGATTTGCCCTTTCCGCCTGCGATGACTCTTCGTCGGCGGGTGGCGATGAAACCGAAACAAGCGCCCTGAGCAGCGCCGAAGGGCAGGAAGACGTGTCGTCCAGTTCGGAAAAGTCTTCTTCGTCTAGCAGTGTCAAGGACTCTGAGCCTGCCGAAGTGTCCAGCAGTTCCACGAAAGAAAACAAGAAATCTTCAGATTCCAAGAGTTCAAGTTCCGTAAAGTCGGGTGATTCTTCGAGTTCGACTGAAGCGCCGAAAAGTTATGCCGAAGCGAAGGTCATGCCGTCGGGAACTTACGCGTGTTCCAAATACAAATGCTTCACGACAGAATACCTGAATCAGGACTTTCTGGAAGCGGGGAAGTATGGCGAAATTCTCGACGAGCGAGATGGTCAGGTCTATAAGACTATTGAGATTTGCGACGAGGAAAATGAAAATTGTCAGATATGGATGGCTCAGAATTTGAACTACGCATACACTAACGTTCCCTATAACTATGGTGACTACACCTCCGATTCCACCAGTTGGTGCTATGACAACGCCCCTGCCAATTGTTTCAAGTACGGACGACTTTACACCTGGGCTGTGGCCATTGATTCGGTGAAGTTGGCGAGCGATGCAGACAATCCGCAGGACTGCGGCTTCCGCAAAGATTGCGACCTCATTTCGGTAGGTTCGGCAACCTTAATTCAGGGTTTTTGTCCCAACGGCTGGCATCTGCCGAACGGAGATGAATGGAATGCCTTATTCACGGCGGTTGGCGGAAGAAACATAGCAGGTACAAAGTTGAAATCTACAAATGGTTGGCAAGAAAATGGCAACGGCGATGACGCTTTCGGTTTTTCTGCGCTCCCTGCTGGTAGAAGGGCCTACAGTGGCGACTTCTTCAATGACGCCACTAGGACGTACCTATGGAGTTCTATTGAAGGCGAAAGCCTCGGCGCGTACAGAGTGAATTTGGACTATCACAGCGGCCTTGCGGACTTGGGGAGTTCCTACAAGAACCACGGGTACTCCGTTCGTTGTCTCAAGGACTCTGAGTAATTTCCAAAAGGTTTCCCTATGAAAAACACATTCGCGAAAATGTTTACGGTTTGCACCCTTGCGGGGGTGCTTGGTGCTGCGTTTATCGGTTGCGGGGACGACGATTCGTCTTCGCCGAAAGGGACGGGGCTCCCCGCCAAAGTGGCCGACATGGAAGAACTCGAGACCTACGGGTGCGGCATGGATGTCATCGGCGAGAAGGTCTATGTAGTAGACCTTGAATTGAACTACGAATGCGACGGCGAAAAGTGGTTCAAGTCCTACGACCAGACAAGGCCGAGTTCGACTTCCACAAAGTCGTCGAGCAGCAAGAAGTCCGACGGCTCCAGCGACTCCAAGGCTGCCGACAAGGACGGTTCATCGAGCAGCGACGCTACGACATCAAGCAGTTCTGCGAAGTCCAGCAGCTCGCGCCCGACGGAAATCCTTGAACCCGAAATCACCGTGAACGAGACCTGCACCGAGGTGGGAGCCTGTGACGCCATGGTCAAGACCGACATCAGCACATGGCACTTTGTGCGCAAGGACAACTTCGGCGACGATGCGGAATACACCTACACGGTGGACGGCAAGGACCTTATCGTTACCATCAAGAATGCCGACGGCACGACCAACTCCAAGACCTACTCCATGTATAACATGGAATCCGAAGCGGGCGTGGAAATGGCCTTCAACGCCGCAAAGTCCACCTGCAAGAACGGCGGCGGGAACGACAATGTAATAAGCAAGACTTGTGTGAAAGACACGATTCTAGCCTTACCCGAATGTAAATCAAGTATTGACGGGGCGCTTGGGATTGATACTGCCGGTATAAAGGTGATTTGTCTAGAAAATGAATGGAAAAGATACATCGAGTACGGCTCTTTGACGGATGCGCGTGATGGGCAGACTTACAAAACTGTGAAAATCGGTGAGCAAATTTGGATGGCCCAGAACCTGAATTACGCTTATTTAGTGCCCACGGATGAGGAAGATTCCTCCAGCATCTGTTATGAAGACAATTGCGCTTTATTTGGTCGGCATTATTTGTGGAGTGCCGCCATGGATAGTGCGGGCGTATTCACGGATAATGCAAAAGGATGTGGATCGAGAGTTTTTTGTTCTCCAATTTATCCTGTAAGAGGAATTTGTCCAGAAGGTTGGCATTTGCCAGATTTTCAAGAATTTGAAACAATGCTTTTTTTTGTTGGCGCTAAAGTGGAAAACTATAAAAATATTGGAGAAATATATGTGGATGTCAATCATAGGGAATTCGGTTTTACAATTCCCTATGATGGTATAAGTGTTTATCGTTATTTGACATCCACTGAAACAGATTATGACGAAGGATTTACATTTGGGGTTAATTTCGAAAGAGCTCCTGATAAAGTTACAATGTGGGGCGCTCCCAAAAATAGATTCAACCCAGTCCGCTGCATCAAGGACTCCGATTAACCCGCCGACGGATTTTCAATTCCACACCGCACATTACACATCGACTTCGCGTTAGGGATGGAAGTGGCGAAGCCATTCGGACTCGCGAAGCAAGGCTGAACGGACGCACGGCTGCCTTATTCTTGCCATAAAAAATTGCCGTGCGATAACGCGACAGCCCGACTCGGCCCTTGGCCGGGGAACGCCCAATAAATGGCTAAATTTTGAAAATTATTTAGTAGAAAAATTATTTTCCTGCTAAATAATTTGTTATATTAGGGGTATGGAATTCCTAGATCGTGAAGAAGAATCGAAAAGGCTGAAGGCGGAACTCTCCCGGAAGGGGGCGTCTTTTGTCGTTGTCTATGGCCGTCGCAGGTTGGGCAAGTCCACCTTGTTAAAGCGCGTCTTGAAGGAAAACGATATCTATTTTATGGCGGACCGTTCGGAAGAATCCGCCCAGCGCCGTTTCCTGGCCATGGCGATTGCAGTCCGGTATGAGGGGTTCGATTCCGTTGCTTACCCCGACTGGGAGTCGCTTTTCAGGGCATTCAACTACAGGTGCGCGAAGGGTTCTACGCTCTGCCTGGACGAGTTCCCTTATCTTGTGAAATCCTGCGAGATGTTGCCCTCTACGCTGCAGAAACTGCTGGACGAAAAGTCCTTGAACTTCAACCTGGTGATTTGCGGCTCGTCGCAACAGATGATGTTCGATGTCGCCCTCGACGAAAAATCGCCATTGTATGGGCGAGCCCATGAAATTCTCCGGTTGAAGCCTATTCCGGTTTCTTACTTGCCTTCTGCGTTGAAAATTTCGGCAAAGGAGGCCGTTTCTGAATATGCCGTTTGGGGCGGGGTGCCCCGCTATTGGGAACTGCGTGAACGGTATCGGAATTTCAAGTCGGCCTTGAGGGAATTGGCCCTTTCTCCCATGGGCGTCCTTCACGACGAGCCTGTGCATATTTTGCGCGACGACATGCGCGACCTGGTGCAGGCGTCCACGCTTCTTGGAATCATCGGGAACGGCGCGAACCGAATTTCGGAGATTGCGGCGCGTGCCGAAAAGAATGCGGCGACTTTGAGCGCCCCTTTAAAAAGGCTCGTGACCATGCAGCTTGTGGACCGGGAAATCCCTTTCGGTGAAAATCCAAAAAATAGCAAGCACGGCATTTACCACTTGTCCGACCCGTTCATTAATTTCTATTACCGGTTTATTAGCCCGTATCGTTCGCTGCTAGAACTGGGCCGTATCGATTACGTGGAAGAAATCGTAAAACAGCATTTCTCTGAATTTGAAGGTTTTTGCTGGGAACGCCTTTGCCGGCAGGCTGTTAGCGGGCAGGTTGTCGGTGACGAAATGTTCAATGTGGCTTCCAGGTGGTGGGGCAATGTCGGCAAGAACGAACGGGTTGAAATCGATGTCGTTGCCGAAAGCATGGACAAGAAAACGCTGCTTGTCGGGGAATGCAAATGGACGAATGGCGAAAATGCAGGGCGCCTGTTTGCTCATCTGAATGAGCAGGTTCAGAAATTGCCGTTCGTCCACAAGTATAAAAAAAACGTCCCGGTTCTTTTTTTGAAAGAAAGACCTCGCGACAAGACGGATGGAATTGTCTTTTTGCCGGAAGACATCCTTAAAATTATTTAGTAGAAAAATTATTTTTCTGCTGAATAATTTTATTGATTGAATTGTCACTCTGGAATAATTTATTTTGCCCAAATCTACCATAAAATTGCCTACATTTGGCAAGTTATAACTCTATATGTCCCAAGTTGAGTCATATAGAAAATTTCTGATAGAAAATCTTGAAAAAAGTTGTTTTTATGTGCGCTGAAGGCTTGCGGTGCAGGGGGTGCTTTGTTATTTTTAGGGGGTAAGGTTTACAAAGGGATGTTTTTATGAGAAATTCTTTCCAGCGTGTCATTGCGACCCAGAACTTGTTTCAGGGGAAGCAATCTCTCACCATCTTCTTGTTGTCGGCAATCTTCGCTCTTTCCGCTTGCGGGGACGACGACTCGTCTTCACCGAAAGGGACGGGGCTCCCTGCCGAAGTGGCTGACAAGGCGGAACTCGAAACATACGAGTGCAGCATGGATGTCATCGGCGAGAAGGTCTATGTAGCAGACCTTGAACTGAACTACGAATGCGACGGCGAAAAGTGGTTCAAGTCCTACGACCGGACAAAGCCGAGTTCTACAAAGTCGTCGGGCAGCAAGGACACCGACGGCTCCAGCGACTCCAAGGCTGCCGACAAGGACGGTTCATCGAGCAGCGACGCTACGACATCAAGCAGTTCTGCGAAGTCCAGCAGTTCGCGACCGACCGAAATCCTAGAACCTGAAATCACCGTGAACGAGACCTGCACCGAGGTGGGCGCCTGCGATGCCATGGTCAAGACCGACATCAGCACGTGGCACTTCGTGCGCAAGGACGATTTTGGCGACGACGCCGAATACACCTACACGGTGGACGGCAAGGACCTTATCGTGACCATCAAGAGTGCCGACGGCTCGACTGATTCTAAGACTTATTCTATGTATAATATGGAATCCGAAGCGGGCGTGGAAATGGCCTTCAATGCCGCAAAGTCCACCTGCAAGAACGGCGGCGGGAACGACAACAAAGTAAAGAGTTGCGTGAAGGACACGGTAAAGGCGTTGCCAGAATGCAATGCGAGTAGGGAAGGATTTATCGGAAAGAAGGATTCTTCCTATGTAATTTGCAGGTCGGGTTCTTGGATAAAAGCTTCAGTTCTCGAATACGATACATATGGTTTAGAATGCTTTGATGATGGACGCGTGGTTACAGGAAATGTTGTAGATAGCAACATATATGTTTGCGAAAAAGGAGCTTTTCGTGTTGCATCGGAAAAAGAAGTTGAATTTTATAATGATACTTATGGATTAACATGTGTTGATGGACGAATCGTTACTGGTGCAGTAAACCCGACTAACAAATATATGTGTGAATCTGGAAGGTTTCGGACGGCAACAGAATGGGAAAAAGATACAGAAGGCCTTGACTGTATAGAGGGAGAAATTGCAAAAGGGGAGAAAGAGACTTATGTTTGCGAATCAGGAAAGTTTAGAATCGCGAATTCAATGGAAAAACATTTAAATAAAGCTTGCTCGGCGAAAAATGAAGGTATGGCCGTTATAGACTCAAACCCTGCTGGTTATTATTCTCAGATTACTTATTACACACATTTTTGTAATGAAGGAACATGGCGTTGTATAATGTTTTGGGAGTGGGATGTTCCGAAGGAAGTTCGTTTTAATAAAGAAATTGATTATGGCGTGATGACTGATAATCGTGACAATAAGGTTTATAAAACGGTAAAAATTGGAAGTCAAGTATGGATGGCGGAAAATTTGAACTATTATGATAGGGCGACAATGCCCTTGGATGAGATGAGTTCGTGTTTCAATGATGAAGATGAAAATTGTGATGTTGGAGGACGTCTTTATAATTGGACTGCAGCAGTGGATTCCGTTACATTGGCAAAAAATATTGATTTTAGGGAATGTGAAACTTCAGCAATACTGTGTAATCTACCATCGAAAATTCAGGGAGCTTGTCCTAATGGCTGGCATTTACCTGATACATTGGAATGGGTAACTTTGTTTAATGCAGTGGGTGGAATTTCGACAGCAGGTAAAGTCCTAAAATCTTTGACTGGTTGGGGAGATAAAACCGCAAATGGGTATTCGGGTCTTAATGGGACCGATGTCTATGGTTTTTCTGTGTTACCTACTGGTTACGTAGAACAATGGGGTGGCTCCAAAGGGCTTTATTGGAAGTATGAATATGAAAGTACTCAAGTTTTATTTTGGAGTACTACTCAATATGGAAATGGAGTCACTGCGTTCACGGTGGGATTTCATAGAAACTCTGATGCGGTTCTTATTGATAATCATGTTAAGATGCAGGTTCGGTTGCCAGTCCGCTGCATCAAGGACTCTGAATAATTTTCCCGTTCTCAAAATTGTTATATTGATGTCAGGATTATGCCACAAAATGACTTGACATCCTTGATTGCCCGTTATCGTGAATTGGGAATAGATTCGCAGATAGACTATAGGAAGTTCTATCTGTATTCGATTATTACCCATTCTACGGCAATCGAAGGTTCGACGGTCACTGAAATTGAAAACCAGTTGCTGTTTGACAAGGGGATTTCTGCAAAGGGCAGAACCATTGAAGAGCAGATGATGAACCTGGATTTGAAAAAGGCGTACGAAAAGAGTATTGATTTTGCTCAAATTCATGCGGAAGTCTCGATTGATTTGCTGAAGGAACTTTCTTCGCTCGTGATGAAAAATACCGGTAGTTCTTATCAGACTGTTCTTGGTAATTTTTCGAGTGCAAATGGAGACCTTCGATTGCTGAATGTGACTGCGGGTATTGGTGGGCGCTCCTATATGAGTTTCACGAAGGTGCCTGCAAAATTGGAAGCCTTTTGTGCGGAAATGAATGAGGCTCGACATCGTATAAATCCTCAGGACTTAAAATCTCTTTATGACTTGAGTTTTGATGCGCACTACGGGCTTGTCACTATTCATCCTTGGGCGGATGGCAATGGACGTATGGCAAGGCTCCTCATGAATCAAATTCAATTTGAATTTGATGCGATTCCGTCGAAAGTCCTGAAAGAGGATAAAGAAGAATATGTGAAGAGCTTGTCGCAATCACAGGAAACAGGCGATTCAAGGTTCTTCAAGGATTTTATGCACGCATCCCTTTGCCGTAACCTTCAGAAGGAAATCGATGAATTTCTCCGTTCTACAGAAATGGGGGGAGAAAATCTGGAAATGGGGGGAGAAAATGCAAAACGGGGGGAGAAAACTCGCGATGTTATTCTCCGTATCATTCGTGAAAATCCGCAGATAACGATGGCTGCACTTGCCGAAAAAGCAGGCATTTCTGCAAAAGCAATTGAAAAGCAGATTGCCCGCCTAAAGAAAGACTCCCTGTTAGTTCGTGTAGGCCCCGATAAGGGTGGCCATTGGGAAGTGCTATAGAATGGGGGACGCCCTAAAGAGGGGTCTCCTGGGGTGGCGGCGTATTCGCCGCGG
This sequence comes from uncultured Fibrobacter sp., assembly GCF_946062555.1. Classification (GTDB taxonomy): domain Bacteria; phylum Fibrobacterota; class Fibrobacteria; order Fibrobacterales; family Fibrobacteraceae; genus Fibrobacter. The sequence goes on along the minus strand of NZ_CAMGVQ010000007.1, from coordinate 30,552 downwards.
TGAAAATTTTTATTTTGCGGATGTATGGAAGAAAATCAGAATTTGGACGATTTGGCCGAAGAATCGGCGGAACTCCCGAAAGTCGAGAGCCAAGAGGATTTGGCCCGCATTATCCAGGCGCTGGTGTTTGCGTCTCCTGACATTGTGACGCTTAAAAAGCTGCGTGAAATTCTGGGTGATTTTTTGGATGCACGCTTGGTGTCCGATGCCTTGATTGCGGCGAACGATTCGCTGAACAAGATTAATTCCCCGTTCGAAATCGTGGAACAGGCGGGCGGTTACCGCTTCCGCACGCGTGCCAAGTATTACCCGTGGGTGCGCAAGCTGTTCCCCGAAGCAAATGCTCGCAGACTCAGCCAGGCAGCCCTTGAAACCTTGGCGGTGATTGCTTACCAGCAGCCGATTACCAAGGCAGCCATTGAACAGGTGCGTGGCGTGTCGTCGGTGGACGGCCCGATTCGTAACCTGCTCGACAAGGGCTTTATTGCGCTGGGTAGCCGCGCCGATACGGTGGGTAACCCCTATACCTACGTGACCACGCAGGAATTCATGAAGTATTTCGGCATCAACCGCATTCCCGAAGACTTGCCGAGACTCCGCGAGTTCAGTGAACTTCTGGAAGCGGGCGCCTTGGTGCCGCAGTACGCGAAACCCGAATCGGTGAGCCCCGAAGAACCGGTGCAGCCCGAGGAAAATCCGGACCAGGTTGAATTGTCGATGGGGGACATGTAATCCGAATAGGAATGTGCAGCATCCCATGAAATGTTTTTTCTCGGTGCCCTATTGACTTTGGCAGCCCCTTTATATATATTTATGTTATGATTTCCTCACTTTGTAAAAAATCCGGGAGTGGACGTCCGGCTTTGACCGCCGGTGGGCGTCTTGCCGTGTCTTGCGCCGTTTCCTGGTTTGGCACGAGTTTTGCAGGGGGCTGCTCGTTTAGGCAGTAGAATTTGTCTGTATTTACGCTCTAGGCTCGTGGCCATTTTCGGCTACGGGCTTTTTTTGCGTTACGTGGAATTTAACACTTACCTGTAAACGGAGGCTTACCATGAAAAAAATGCTCACCGCGCTTGTCGCATTCGCTATCGTCGCATTCCTTTCGGGTTGCGCCGGCACCCCGCAAGAAAAGGCTGCCAGCGTGCTTGTGGAAATGCAGATGAAAAAGACGAACTTGATTAAAAAGGACCATGTTCCGGCGGGGCTTGGCATAGGCGTCTCCAAGGACGAGCAGGTGGCCATGGAAAAGGCCGACCAGAACGCCCGAGTCGATTTGGCCAGGGAGATTGATGCCCAGGTGAAGGCGCTGACCAAGAACTTCAAGGAAGAAGTGGGCGGGGACATTGCCGAACACTTCCAGAGCGCATCGAAAACCGTCGTCGATACGCGGCTGAACGGGGCGACCCTCACCGATGTGAAAATCGAAACGACCGAGGATGGACAGTTCAAGATTTACGGCATCATGACGCTGGACGTTAGCCTTGTGGAAGAATACCTCAAGACCCTGGTGGATACCGATGCCGCGAACGAGGCCATGAAGAACAAGATTCGCGCCGCCGCCGAAAAGGCCTACGCCGAAATCGATGCTGAAACGAAGTAGCCTATGAACAGCAAACTTGTCTGCATTTCTCTTGCATCGCTTGTTGCGCTGGCGGTGCTTTGGGGTTGCGCATCCAATGAGGCTACGGTCCAAACGCAGCCTTCTGTTGCGCAGGCTCCCAAGGTTCCCGTGTCGCAGGAACTGAACGCTATCGCCTGTTCCGAAGGTGAATTGCGCGGTTCGGGGCTTGCCGGTGGTTACGACCAGGCGCTGAGTTACGCGGTTTCGCAGATTGCGACGCAAATCCAGAGTTCGGTCGTTTCGACGAGCGTGATGCAGACAAGGTCCGATGTTTCTGCTAGCGGCAACGAGGAAATTTCTTCGTCGTTCGACAGAAAGTCGCAGGTGCAGGCCGAAATCCGCAACAGGCAGGATGTGCACGTGCGGGAGACTATCGCCCATGACGGTGTCGTCGGTGTCGTGGCGTGCATGTCGAGGGCCGATGCCGCAAAGCCTTTCCGCGAAGATTACCTAGGCGCCCGCGATGCGCTGGTGGCCGCCGTTGCGGTGCTTTCGGTGACGAGCCATCCCTTGGACAAGTTCGGCAGTTACGAGAAGGTAACTGCGGCATATTCCAAGTACAGGGCGGCGCTGCAGGTCCTTTCTTCGCTGGGCTTTAACGAGACCTCTGCCGAAGTCGAAGACGGCTATGCGAAGGCGGTTGAAAACTACATCGGGTTCAGGAGCAAGTACAAGGTCTACATCGACGGAGCCTTTGAAAGCGAAGAAGGCAAAATCCTGTTCGAACAGATTTCGGGCGATGTAAAGCTACAGAGCCGGGAAGATTCCTGCGATGTGGGACTCGTGCTTGAACTCGAAATTTCGGCACCCTCCTGTAAGGAAGGCGCACTTGGCGTGAGCTGCACCGAGGTGGTGGCCTTGAACGGTAAGTCCTGCAAGGGCGAAACCTACTTCACCCTGGGGGGCACGCTCAAGGGGATTGGACGCTCCGACGAAAACGAGGCGAAGGCGAAGCTTTTGAAGAGTGCATCGAAGAACGACTTTGTTGCCGACTGGAAAAAGGAAATCAGCCGCTGGTTCGCGAGGTAGTGCGATATGAGCTTTACAAATATGAAAAATGTCATTGCGTGGAGCCGGAAGGCGACGAGGCAATCCCTAGTTGTATTGTTTTTCGTTGTCCTGCTGTTTTCTTCTGCATCGTTTGCGGCAGAGGCGGCTACTCAATCGCAAAGGATTCCGCTCCCGGCAGCTATCCGGGATTCGCTCCCGTGGTTTGCCGTGTTCGAACTGCAGAACGACAATGCTCCCTTTACGCGCAACCACCTGAATGCACTCGCGCAAAAAAACGAGCGGGTGGCGCTTGTCTATTTCGCAACCTGGTGCATTCCGTGCCGCGAAGGACTGAAGCAGATTTCAACAAATGCAGAAGCCCTTGCCGCCGCAAAGACAGCCGTGGTCCTTGTAAACGTAGGGGAACGGGAAAAGGATTCAATTACGAAATTCCTCGAACAGTTTTCGCTAGAAAAGATGCCCGCCGTGGTGGACCCGTTCGGCAGGCTTACGGAAGGCTTCGGGCTGATTAAGGAAGGCGAAAACATTGACCTTCCACGAACAGTCGTGGTCGATAAAAAAATGCTTCCGAGTTTCATGATTGGTGCCGAAGGCGCCGACTACATCCAGATTCTGAAAGGTGAAAAATGAATTCCGTGAATATGATAGGATTGTCATTGCGAGCTTGCCGTAGGCAGGCGTTGCAATCTATAGTAGCATTCCTGTTCCTTGCACTCCCTGCGCTTGCGACGCATGTGGCGGTTCTCGAAACTACCGCCGCAAAGGACGTACTCACGCTTGAAGAAAAGCAGTACCTGACCGATGTGCTTAGGTCCGAGGCGGTGAAGTCGCTCCCTGCCGAGCAGAATTACACCATCATGACGCGCGAAAATATCAGCATGATGCTTCCGCCGGGCAAGGCCGTGGAAGACTGCGAAGGTAGCTGCCTTGTGGAAACGGGCAAGAACATCTCTGCCAATTATGTCGCCCAGGGGCACGTGGGGCGGTTTGCAAACAACTTGACGATTACCGTGGAACTTTACGAAACGGCGGGCAACAAGCTCATGGGCAGTTTCAGCTCCAAGGCCCCGAATATCGAATCGTTGGAGACGGAAATCCGCCAAAAGTCAAGCGGGCTTTTCTCGCGCATATTGGCAAGTTCCCTAGGAAAGGTGGATTTGCAACCGGTGCTTGCCGACAAGGTGGGGCACGAGGCGGAACTCGTGATAAGGATTGACGGCGAAAGCAAGAAGGACGGTCGCAAATATGTCCGCGGTACATGGGAACTGGCGTCGGGTATCCACGAAATTGAATTCGAACACCGCTGCTATGAATCGCAAAAATTCAAGGTGAACGTGCAGAGCGGGAAGACCGTGACGGTGAACAATTCGCTCGATGCCACGATGGGGAATTTTTCGCTGACTACTAATTTCAATGGCGCGTTCCGCGAGGTGCCCGTGTTCGTGAACGGCGTGATGGTGGGGCGCACCCCGTTTACGGGGCGTGTGCCGATTTGCGCGAAGGTAGAAGCGGGCGAGGACGAGTTCCGCGAGACGGTGGTGCTGGAATGGTCGGGTAAGGAGAAACTCGAAATTGCACACGACCTAAAGAATGCGAAACCCACCGCCGAAGAACTCCGTGCAGATTCGTTGGCCTCTGTGGAACGCATGGCCGAGCAGATGGCTGCAGAAGAGGCCGCCCGTGCAGCCGCTGCCAAGGAAAAGCGCTCGGCGATAGCGAAACCGGTATCTATAGCCATGATGGTGCTCGGGCTTGCAAGCGTCGGTGTCGGTGTCTACGAGAATATGGTTGCAAGCGATGAACGTAAAAAATACGACGAAGCGACGTTTGACAACCAGAAGGATTTTGACGACCTGTGGGACAAGGTGGAATCGGCGAAGACGATGCGGAACATTTTCTATGGAATCGGCGGTGGCCTGATTGGTGCGGGTGTCGTTGTGTTCTTTGTGTTTTAACCCTCGTGTCATCCCCGCGTAGGCGGGGATCTTTAGGAAAAGTATATGGAAGAATTGAAAGAAATTTTGAATAGTTCCTTGCGAGCGATAGGGACCATGGCGCTATTGCTTCTTGCCGCTTGTAGCGATATAGGCGACCGTGATAACCCGCTGGACCCGGGGGCAGAAAATTATGCAGGTCTAATCATGTCCAGCGACAGTTTCCTTGAAATGTCCAGCGACAGTTTCCCAATCTCTAGTTCTGCGGAACCCCCCTCCAGTGCAAGCGATTGCATAGGAGATGATTGCTTTGTGGACATTTCCAGCAGCGCGAACGGAGATCTTTTTGAAAGCTCCTCATCTTCGAGTATTCGAAATGTCGGAAATTCGTCGTCGTCAGTAAAGTCTTCAAGTTCAAGAGTCTCGGCGTCCGTTTTGAACTGTGGCGACATCTGGTGCGGGTCAACGGCAACGGATGGCTTTTCGACAATCACCGCAACGGATGGAACGGTAATCGGTACAAACTGGTTTTATTATGGTGACGAGAGCAATGGCGGCAATTCCTATTTTGACTGGCCTGCTACAGTTGAACTGGATGCGTCCGTCGGGTACAAATGGGAAGGCGTTGTTTTAGCCTGTAACGGGATTTGCGGTACGGCCAATTTGGAAAATGGCTATGATTTCCCGTATGCGGGAATCGGAATTATCACGCAGGACAATAGTACGGTAGATATCTCCAGTTGGGGTGGCATCTGTGTTTCTTACGAATCAGACGAACAGATAACCGTGGCTATCCACCCCGATGAAGCCGAACAGGAAAAAATGCAGTGGGACGACTACCGATTCACGGTTCCTGCGGGTTCGCATACCATAGATATTCCTTGGAGTAAGTTCTCACAGAGAGGATATGGTCCATCGTATAGCATTACGACATTGCTAACAAAAGTGCAGTCCATTGTTTTTGCGTATCAGGATTTGGGTACGGTATCTACCCATTTTAATATTGTGGGTGTCGGCAAAATGGGAACGTGCAATGAGAATTATTCTTTAGACAGAGAGTCTGTGAAGTCTTCAAGCAGCGTGGAACAGCCGTCGTCCAGCAGCAAGGACGAACCAAAATCTTCCAGCAGCGTTCCCAACTCCGATTCGAACTCCAGCAACAGCAACACTTCCAGTTCAACGATTCAGTCGTCGTCTGGCGGGGCGGGAAGCCAATACGATGCCACAAACAACATTGTGACCGACTTCCGCGACAACCAAACATACAAAACTGTCACTATCGGTACACAAACATATCCTGCGAGGCCTCGAACCCCGTTTCGAACGGAACAGGGTCAACCTTGTACTTGCGCATAAGCCGCGTCAAGATGGTCGGTGTGCCCGTGGAAAACCAGTAGTTGGCAAGTTCCTTGTCGCTTAGTGCATTTATCAGGCTGAACGGGTTGTATACATTGGGCGAGTGCAAGACCGGAGAACAGGTCCTTGCGGCCCTCGAAATAGTACTGGAGCGTACTTACAAGCAACGACTTTCCGAAACGGCGCGGACGGGACAGGAAGTAATACAGGTCTGTATGAGTCAACTTATAGACAAGGTCTGTTTTGTCTACATAATACATACCGTCTTCGCGAATTCTCGCAAAATCCTGAACGCCGATAGGGAATCTCTTTAACGCCATGATGTTAATATGCATAAAGATGAGCGTCGCGACAATAGAGTGCTTCGCGAGTCGGGTGCGAGAACCTGTTTTCGCTTTGGTCGGAGACAGAAATAAGTAACCTTGTTTAGCGGTAGGTCAAAACATCGCAAGAAAATGTTATTATTTTTCGCATATGGCTGATAGATTGGTTGAATTGTCGATGGGAGATGCCTAATGGCTGTGACCCCGTTAATGCAGCAGTATTACGAGATCAAGAAACAGAATCCCGGCTGCATCTTGTTTTTTAGAATGGGCGACTTCTTCGAACTTTTCGAAGACGATGCCGTAGTTGCCTCGAAGATTTTAGGACTCACGCTCACGAGCCGCAACAACGGCGCTTCGGGGGCAACACCCTTGTGCGGGTTCCCGCATCATGCTGCGGACCGCTACGTGCCCAAGATGGTGGCGGCGGGTTACCGCATTGCCATTTGCGAACAGGTGGAAGACCCGAAGCTTGCAAAGGGTATCGTCAAGCGCGATATTGTAGAAATCATCAGTGCCGGCACCGCGATGGACGAATCGAACCTGAATGCGAAAGAGGCGAATTACCTTTGTGCGTTCATTCCCGAAAAGGATTCGGTCTCGTTTGCGATTGCCGACGTGACGACCGGCTACTTGGCCGCGTGCAAGAGCTCGGTGCAGGCTTTCGAATGTGAATTCTGCCGCCGCATGCCCAAGGAAGTTGTGGTGCCCGAAGGAACTTCGATTCCTAGCGGCGTCATGGACTTGATCCGCTCCGAAAACATTCTGGTGACGGAGCTTCCGGCTTTCCTGTTCGGCGAAGATTCCGCGAAGGATGTGCTGTTTACGCATTTTAAGGTCGAGGCTTTGGATGGCCTTGGCTTGGACGGGCGAGTGGTCGAAACGCAGGTGACGGGAGCGCTTCTCCAGTACCTGATGGACCAGAAGAAGTCCGAACTTTCGCATTTTACGACGCTCGAGATTCTGAATCTTGACGATTACATGACGCTTGATCCGAGTACGCTGCGTAACTTGGAACTGGTGCGTCCGTTGAATGCCGACGACATCAGCAGCACGCTTTGCTACGTGCTCGACTTTACGGTGACCGCGATGGGTGGGCGCAACTTGAAGGAATGGGTGAGCCACCCGCTGATTTCGGTGGACCGCATCAAGGAACGCGAAGAGGCCGTCGAAGAACTTGTCAATAATCCGGTCGCGCTAGACGAACTCAAGGAATCGCTGACTTCGATTCTCGATATGGAACGCCTGATGGGCCGTGTGGGCTCTGGCCGCGCGAATGCCCGCGACTTGGCGGGCATGGGCCGTTCGCTTTCGCAAGCATCCAAGGTGGCCGATGTACTTGAGGGCTTGAATTCGCCGATTTTTGAACCGATGCGAACGGCCCTCATTGCCGCCCGTGGCCGTGGCGAGGAACTCCTCTCGCAATTTAACGATGACTTGCCGCTGACCGTGCGCGAGGGCGGCATGATTCGCGCGGGTGCAAACGCGGAACTCGATGCCATGAACGAAGACATCAAGGAACGCCGCGAATGGATTGCCTCCTTGGAAGTCCGCGAGCGCGAACGCCTCGGCATCCCGAGCCTGAAGGTGGGCTATAACCGCGTCTTCGGTTACTACATTGAAATTACCAAGGCGCAGATGGCGAAGGCCACGAGCCCGATTCCCGACGAATATATCCGCAAGCAGACGACGGTGAATGGCGAACGCTACATTACGCCCGAGATGAAGGAATGTGAATCCATCATCAGTAATGCCGAAGTCAACATTCATGCGCTGGAATACAAGATTTTCTGCGAACTTCGCGAACGCGTGAACAGCTGGCGTGCCGAACTGCAGGAAATCGCAAATGCGATTGCCCATGTGGATACGCTTTACAGCTTTGCCCGCGCCGCACGCAAGTACAATTACGTTTGCCCCGAAGTCTTCGAAGGCTCGGGCATCGAAATCAAGGGCGGTTTCCATCCGGTGATTGTCGCGGTGAATTCCGACCTTGACTTTATCCCGAATGATGTGAATCTTTCGCCCGAAGCGACCCGCCTCATGCTCATTACGGGCCCGAACATGGCCGGTAAATCGACTTACCTGCGCCAGACGGGTCTTATTGTGCTCATGGCGCAAATCGGCTGCTTTGTGCCTGCCGAAAGTGCCCGCATCGGCGTGGTGGACCGCATCTTTACCCGCGTGGGTGCCAGCGATCGCCTGAGCCGCGGCCTTTCGACCTTCATGGTCGAAATGATCGAAACCGCAAACATCTTGCGCAATGCGACTTCGCACAGCCTGGTGCTCCTCGACGAAATCGGTCGCGGAACGAGCACCTTTGACGGCCTCTCGATTGCGTGGGCGATTGTGGAAACTCTGCACGACGAACCGGCCCGCGCCGCCATCACGCTGTTTGCGACGCACTACCACGAACTTACCGGCCTTGTAGAAAGCCTTGAACACGCCGGAAACTTCCAGGTGGGCGTCCAGGAGAAGGGCGACAAGCTGATTTTCTTGCACAAGATTTTGGAAGGCGCTTGCGATTCGAGCTACGGTATTCACGTGGCCGAAATGGCGGGGCTCCCGAACAACGTGCTCCGCCGCGCCCGCAAGATTCTCTTGCGTCTTGAAAAGCAGAAGATTGATCCGAGCGATGGCGCAACCCACAAGAAGCTCATGGAAAAGCCGCAGGTCGACCTGTTCGCTCCCCCTGACGAATCCACGCAGCTCCTTAAAGAAGAAATCCGCCGCTTGAAACCCGAAGAAATGACTCCGATGCAGGCGCTCCAGTGCCTGATGGACCTGAAGGAACACTACGGAAAATAATTCGGAATTCAGATTTCAGAATTATGAATTAAATTTTATATAGGTAATTCTGAATTCCGAACTCCGAAATCTGAATTAGATCTATGCTAGACTTTGCTGCTTTACAAGAGTTTGTCTATAGCAACCGAATCGTGGATTCGACGATTCATGGGCTTTCTCATTGGCGGCAGGTGGAATTCAATGGGCTCCTTCTCGCGCCCATTACAGGTGCCGACGTGACGGTTGTGCGACTGTTCGCTCTTTTTCACGACTGCAAACGCGAAGATGATGGCTACGATGGCGAACATGGCGAGCGCGGAGCTGCCTTTGCCAAGGAATGCTTCGAAAAGGGCCTTCTCGAAATCACGCAGGAACAGTTCGACCAACTGTACCATGCCTGCTTTTACCACACCAAGGAACATCAGACCGATGATCCGACCATCAACACTTGCTACGATGCCGACCGCCTAGATCTCGGCCGAGTCGGTATGTCGCTCAATCCGAAAAAGATGGCTACCACTCCGGGTGCAAGAATCGCCCACAAGTCCTTGCAGGCGAAAGTGGATGTCTATGAAATGCGCGAATGGTTAAAGACCGTTACGGTGTGAAAAAAGCCCGCTCTGTTGAGCGGGCGTAATAATAAGATTTAATCGAAGTTATCCTTCGATCCAACCGTAGCGGCCGGTGAACTTGGCTTCGGCTTTGATGACCTGGAAGGTGCAGCTGATTTCAACTGCGACATTCTTGGGAAGCTCGCTCACTCCGACGGCGGTTCGTGCGTGTTTACCGTTTTCGCCGAAAATCTTGACGGCCAGTTCGCTTGCTCCATTCAGTACTGCGGGCTGTTCATGGAAGCCTTCGGAGGACTGCACAAAACCCTGTATCTGCACGAGTCGAAGGGTTTCGTCTTCTTCGAGCAGGGTAAGGGCGGCTGCCACGTTGTTCATGAGGCAGATGGCGGCGCCTTCGGCAGCCTTTTCAACAGAAATATCTTTCGGGACCGATCCACAGAATGCCGAAAAATCCCCGTTGACCGAAGGAAGCTGACCCGAGACATAAATCGTGTCGCCGTTGCGGGTGGCCGGGACGTATGCGGCAAGCGGTGCCGGACATTGGGGGAGCGTTAGCCCCAGTTCTTGAACTTTCTTGACGATTTGATCCATTTAGACTCCTTTTTATTCTGCTCCTATACAACTTAATATACAATATTTTAGCAGAAAAGGGTTATTTTTTCTCGTCTACCAGTTCCAAAGCGATTTTTTTCATCCCGTTGAAGTCCCATTTGCCGCTCCCGAGCTTCGGAATCTGATCGACACTGAAGACGGCTCCCGGCTGCATAAGCGGCGGAATGCCCGATTTGCGGAGTTTGCGGGATATTTCTTCGGCGTTACCTTCCTTGACCAGGAGCACGATTTTTTCGCCCTTGGCAGGATCCGGAACTGCCGTCACGGCGAATTCGTGGTCTTCCATGATGCCGGATTCGGCGATGCGGAGTTCTACGGCGGTGAGTGAAATCATTTCGCCACCGAGCTTGGCAAAGCGGCTGTAACGTCCGAGGATTTGTACGAACCCATCCGGGGTGATGGTGCACTTGTCGCCGGTCTTGTACCAACGGCGTCCGTTGATTTCCAGGATGACGCTGTCTGTTTTTTCTTTGTCCTTGAGGTAGCCCTTCATGACCTGCGGACCGGTCACGACCAGCATCCCTTCTTCACCCTGCGGCAGGAATTCGTTGGTTTCCGGATCGATGATGGCGCAGACGGAACCCGGTACGGACATGCCGATGCTCGAATTGTCGGAGCATTTTTCCATGGTGAGGAAGTCATCGAGGAGTACGTTCGGGGCGTTGAGCGTTGCGAGCGGCGTGAGTTCGGTGCATCCGTAACCTTCGTAGACGTCTTTGCCGAACTTGAGCTTGAAGGTTTCTCGCATTTCGGGGCGGAGCTTTTCGGCGCCGGCGATAATGTAGCGCAACGAATCCAGGCACATCGGATGAACCCAGCGGTTGATAGCGATGGCTCGGAGGAAGGTCGGCGTGCCCATCATGATGGTCGTCTTGTACTGGGCGCACACGCGGGCGAGCGTCTTGATGTCCGTCGGATCGGGGCAGAGAACCATCGGGACTCCGTCCAGAAGCGGCATCATATAAGTCATGGTGAAACCGAACGAATGGAACAGCGGGAGAAGGGCTGTCATGACATCGGTGCGGCGAAGCTTGATAATGTGGTCGCCCTGCTGGGCGTTCGCGATCACGTTCTTGTGCGTGAGTTCGACACCCTTCGGGGTGCCTTCGGAACCCGAACTGAACAGGATGACTGCGTCGTCGTTCAGGTTGGCTGCGGTAAACCACAGACGGCGTAAAATCGCTCCCGGGCAGATGTGGATGATAAAGGTCGAAACAAGGCGACATATCGTCGACATTTTCGCTTCTTCTTCGTCCAGGTAAATCATCTGGCATTTGTCGGCGATTTGTCCGAAGGCGACGTTCTTTCCGCAGAGCTTGTCATAGAAGGCGTGCGTCGTAACTACGGTAGAAAGGTCGGCCTTTTCGATGCAGCCGAGAATCGTATCGACCGGCGCAGAGTAGTTCAGGTTCACGGACGTCTTGCCGGTGCCGAGAATTGACATAATGCCGAGGGCGGCGTCGCGGCTGGTTGGGAGCATAAAGCCCACGTTGCGGTCACCCTTGGCGACAGACTTGATGACCTTGCCGAAATAGTGGCAAAGGCGAATCATGTCGTAGCCGTTGACGTGGTTGCCGGCGGGGTCAATAAGCATCACGCGGGAACGGCGCTTGCGCATGGCCTTGAACCAAAGCGGAACGATGGATTCGGAGCAGTCGGTGGCTGCATTCCAGATGTCGGTGTCCAGAAGCTCCAGGTCGCGGCGGATGTCTTTTTCGGAGGCGTTCGCCGGGAGCGGTTTCGAAAAACCGACACTGATGACGCGGTTGAAAGACTGGGGGCGGTTCACGCATTCCGAGGCATGGCTATAGCGGCTGCCCCAGAGTCCCTGAATGTAGAACGGAACGATCTGCGCTTCGGTGCCTTCGATGGCCTTGCTGTAATCGAGAGAGAATGTTGAGACGAACGGAGTTTTCGATACTTCGCCTTCGGGGAAGATGACGACAGCTTCTCCGTTCAGGAGCGCCTTGTGGATTTCTTCCATGGCAGGGGCCGGGTCGCGGCGGTTAATGCTAATCAGGAAGTTCCCGTGGAAAAACCAGCGCTGGTACCAGTCGGCGAATGTGTTGCGGTTGCTTGCGATGCGGAGTGGCCTGGGAGATGCTATCTGGAGGACCGCCCAGTCAATAAAGCTGAAGTGCGGACCCACGAGAAGTACCGGGCCGTTTTCGGGGATGTTCTGTACGCCCATCACCTTGACTCGGTAATGGAATACGAAGGCGAAAGCAAAGCGGAGCGCCGCTCGCAAAAGGGCCATCGGGTTGTTCTTGAGGGTTGCGATAAAGCATAGTGCAAGAATTACCGCTAAAATCATGAAGCAGTAATCGAGCGTGATTGGTGTAAAGATGAGAAGCAAGGTCTGTCCACCCATGATGAGTACGAGGACGGCCATCTGGATGCTGTTCGCGACGGCGTGGATGCGGCCCGCTGTATCGGGACGGGTGTAACTTTGAATGACAGTTCGCAAGATGACGAATGCGCAGCCGGCGCTCCAGCCGATGATACCGTAAAGGATTGCCTGCAACCAGGCGTTATGCACGAACGGGAGGGCGAACATGGTGATAGCGGATGCTGCCGCAGCAAACGGGATGAGGCCTGTTTCGACGAAGCCCTTCGATGCCTTGCTAGCCGAGAATGCTCCAATGACATAGCCGATTGTGACGATGATCATCGAAACGGGAATGACAGCCGTATTCAGCATGTCGGTCATGTTCTGGATAAGAATCAAGAAAATCTGCGTGACGCCCCAGAAGGCGGCAAGACCGAGAATTGAAAGGCGTATAATCGGATGGCTCCAGGTGGCCGAAAAATTACGCATGGGCGAACGCATCTTGAGGTTGTCGTGCCTTTCGCCGACCTTGATGCAAAAGCCCGCAATGGTTGTCACGACGCTTAGGCCTAGATAAATCCATAGGGTAAGGTCAATGCTTACGGGGGAGTCGGGGCGACCCGAGAGTCCCATGGCAAAGAAGGCCGCTGCAGCGGTTCCGAGTACTGAAAGCGCCATGTACCAGGAGTTTACCTTCACGAGGTCTTCGCTTTCGACCATCTCTTTCATGATGCCGAGCTTGGCCGGGCTCAGCACCGCAAGGAAAATGCCGTACAGGCCAAGGAGACCGTAGGCAACCCATTCGGCGCCCGCTACGTAGCAGACAACAACGGCAATCACCGAGGCAAGCATCCCCACAGAGCACCATGCCATGACGCGGCCCTTGCGAAAACGGCCTGCAAAGTAGCTCGCAGCAGGGATCATAAAGATGCTGGGCGCAAAAATGGCCACTTGCAACAGCATGCTGCGCCACCAGAAGGCGGACCCTTCGAACGAGAAGGACAGCCAACGCTGAAAATGGACGAACAGGCCCATTTGCACAAAAATGCTACAGAAAACAAAAATCAGGTACGCAATGGAACTCTGGTACTTGGTCAGTTTCATAAATCCTCAGTTAGAACCTAGATCTTAGAACTTAGAGCTTTGAAGCTAGAATTTAGGGCTTAGATCTTAGAATATTCTCTAAGTTCTACAAGCGAAGCGTCTAAGTTCTACCAACTTATTTCTTCTTGAACACCTTGTAAAAGCAAAAGCTGCACATCCCGATGATGCTTGCCCATGAGAGCACCATAAAAATCAGGCCGCTAGTAGAAAATTCCATATTATGCCTCCTCGCTGTCGGAATCGCCGACAGACATATTCTGCTTGTGGAGAACGGTAGTCTTTCTGGCCGGGCCGTTCACTTTCCAGGCGTAGTAGATGGCGATATTCAAGAGTACCACGAGGGCGAGTAGGAATCCGCGAACGCCCCAGGTAAAGCCAATCTGCGAGAATTCGCTGCCGAGGAATGTCACCTTGGCGTCGGTCGGAACATTACTCAACAGGAGTACGCCCATGCCATCGTGAATCATCCAGGCGACCAGCACGACTGCCAGGTAAATCGGGCACACGTACATAATGATCGGCCTAAAGAATCGGGGGAGTTTCAAGGCGGCACCGTCGTTCATCAAGGCGAAAGCTTCGCATTCCGGCTTGCCGTCTTCGCCAATCACGTCGGACTTGCGGCGACCGAGCACGAACGAGAAAATGAACGCCTGGATCGTACCGAGAACCACGAGCAAGAAACTTCCGCCCCAGAAGTCGAGCTCGTCGACTGCACCCGCGGCAAGGCCGAAAATACCCACAAGTCCGCCCAGGAAGGTCACGGTACCTGTGGCGGTAATGGAGCCCTTGCGACTGAGCTTCAGATCGTCTTCGCAGAAACTGATCAGCGGCTGGATAATCGAAATGGCGCTCGTGACGCCTGCAATAAAGAGCATACCGAACCAAAGCGTCTGGAAGAATCCGCCAAAGGGCAACTGGCCGAATACGAAGGGCATGGTCTGGAAACCGAGCCCGAAGGTGCCGAGCTTCGCGCATTCTTCGATGTTGTTTCCGGCAATGAGTACTGCCATCGGAATCACAATCGTACCACCAAGAATGATTTCGGCAAAGCCGTTGGTGGCGCCCGCAGTCAAAGACGAAAGCACCAGGTCTTCCTTGGGCTTCAGGTAGCTTGCGTAGCAGAAGACGATGCCCATACCGAGGCTCATGGTAAAGAACACCTGGCCGGAGGCGGCAAGCCAAACGGCGGGGTTAAGAATTTCGGAAAGGTTCGGGTTCCACACGAAGGCAAGACCCTTACCGATGTCGGAAATCGTAAGCACGCGCACCACAAGGATAATGCCCATGATTAAAAGAATCGGCATGGTAATCTTGTTCACGCGTTCAATGCCCTTGCGCACGCCGAACGAAAGGAGTCCCATGTTGCAGGCGAAGGTGAGCAAGAAGAAGAGGATAGCGGCAGGAACAGGGCCGACTTTGGTGTTCAGCATGATGTAGTTGCCGAAGAATTCCTTCATCGGTTCGTAACCGCCGGCGACGACTTCCATCAGTTTGCCCGTGGCGGAGTAGTAGGTAAACGCCAGAATCCAGGACTGGATAAAGATGTAGTAGAAGCTGATGAACAGGGGCGGGAGAAGACCGAGCGAACCGAGGTGCTTTGCCCAGGGTTTTTTGTTCAGAATATAGTGGAATCCACCCGGAGCGGTGCCGTGGTGCTTATTGCCGGCTGCGCGACCAAGAGTCCATTCCATCCAAGAAAGAGGAATGCCCAGGAGCAGGAAGGCGATGAGGTATGGAATAATGAATGCGCCGCCACCGTTTGTGGCTGCCTGTACCGGAAAACGCAAAAAGTTGCCAAGTCCGACGGCGGAACCTGCGACTGCAAGGATAACGCCCAGTTTCGAACCCCAGTTATCTCTAGAGCTTTTCATTTTTTTTTCCTTTATTTTGGGGATAAAGTTAGAAAATTAGATTCTTTCGCCGATAAGGGCGAAGGGTTCTGCGGCGGTTATCGTGACGGTGAACCTTTCGCCCGGCTGTAGCGGCACCTCGCTGGTGATAGCGACGGGGCGGTAGGCGGCGTTCCGGGCAATGTAGGTGCCCTTGCGGTAGCCGTTTTTTTCGATGACAACCGTTTCGGTGGTGCCGACCCAACGGGAATTGTTCTCGGCGGCAATCTGCTGGAAGGCTTCAGCAAGGGCGGCGGAACGCTCGTGCTTGATGCTGTCGGGAACGGCGCCGGTCATGTTGTAGGCCGGTGTATTCGGGCGCGGCACGAAGCGGGTGATGTTGCAGACTGTCGGGCGGGTCTTTTCGAGGAGCGCCAAGGTGTCCAGAAAGTCCCGTTCCGATTCGCCGGGAAAACCGACGATAAGGTCGGTGCTGAGCGTGAATCGGGGAATCCTGTTGAAGGCTTCGGCGAGGTCGACGTAGTCCTGGGCGGAATGCTTGCGGTTCATCGCCTTGAGGATATCTTCGCTTCCGCTCTGGACGGGCAGGTGGATGAACTTGTAGACGCGCTCGTCGTCGAAACATTTCAGGAGGGAGTCGGTGTAACGCAACATGTGACGCGGGTTGCCCATGCCTAGGCGCATCTTGTAGTCGCCAGGAACTTCGTCAAGAATTCGCTGCACCAGTTCGGCGAGGTTTGTTCCTGTATCGAACCCGTAGCAGCCGCAGTCTTGACCCGTCAGCTGGATTTCGACGCAGCCGTCTGCAACGAGGTTCTTGACCTGTTGCACGATATCGGCGACGGGGTAGCTGTACAGGCGGCCTTTTACGAGTCGCGTGGAACAGTAGGCGCAGGCATCGAGGCAACCTTCCTCGATGTTGACGATTCCCACCAGCGGAGATTCTCGCAGCGGAATGTCGTTGCGCTCCCCAAGGTCAATGAGGGTTGCCGCAGTGGGGGTGTGGCTATCTCTAGCTTGCAACTCCTTCAAACTTGTAAATGTTATTTTGTTTGAAATTCTAGCTACATCTTCTCGAAAATCTTTCGGCGCACATCCCGTAACAAATAATTTGGCCTCTGGGGCCGTGCTCATGGCTTCGCGCAGCAGCTTTAACGCGCTTGCGTTTCCCTTGACGGTGCATACATTCAGTACGAAGGCCGCGGGCTTTTCTGTTTCGCCGTTAGTAGCTTCTTTAGGCATCCCAAAGACAACGCGGTAATTATTTGCAAAAATGCGGGCGATTTTTTCACCGTCGCCAAAGTTGGCTGCGCAACCTTGGCTAATCACGACGAGTAGCGGCTTTTCGTTGGGATAATCCACGGCCTTACCGATCGAATTTTTCCAGGGTGATTCCCTGATAATAATGGCTCAGGATTTCCTGGTAGCTTTGCCCGGCCTGCGCTCGTGCACGAACGCCCATTTGGCACATGCCTACGCCGTGTCCGAATCCGGTCCCTGTCAGCACCCATTCCTTGCCTTCCTTTTTCACGGTAAAGAATGAGGATGGGAGAATCGTCCCGGCTTTCTTGAATAGCCAGCGCGTTCGGTCGGTCAATACATCGAAATGCCCCTTGTCCGTTTCGACGCGGAGCGTCATAATACGCCCGCTTTTTAACTTGTCCTTGATCTTGATGGACTTGATTTTCTTGAAATCTGCACCATTTGCACTGCTGAAGGTCGCCTTGGCTTCGCTAGCATTCGCCTTGAAAAGCTTGACGATTTTCTTGTCCGCAAAGCGGCGCTCCCACGTGGTGTAGCTGGATTCGTCGCACCAGGGTTTTCCGTTGGGACGCCTGTCTGGGACTGATTTTAGATAAGGAAGGTCGGCGCGATTCCAGGTGGCGAGCGTCTCGGTAATGCCCCCGCAGGTGGAATGATAGTAGGCGATAATGAATTCCCCGCCATAAGTCATGACCACTCCTGCCGTAGCCTTGACGGCTGCATCGGTCAGCGGTGTTGCCGATTCGAGGCCCTTGTATACTTGATCTTTAGTGTCTGCGTATACGTCAAAGCCTACGGATTCTCGGCTGTTGAAATGCTTGTAGGCGTAAGTGCGCGCGGCTACGGCCTGGGCCTTTAGGGCCTCGATGCGACTGCTGTCTAGTTTTCCGATTTCGTAAGGGACGACTCCGCGCAAGTAGTCTTCGACATCGACTGAATTGATGGCGTCCAGCTTGCCGTTCGTGTTGCGGAACAGGATGCTTCCGGGGTAACACGCCTTGCCGAGAGTCTTGGTGTCTGCCGCGACGGCGAGGCATCCGCCTTCATCGCTATTGAATTCCCGTGAAATATCTTCGGTGGAATTTCCCCCGGCTTCGAACTTGACCTTGTTCCTGGAGACGGTTACATGGACTGTTTCGCCTTGGTACTTAAAGTAAAGTTCCTTGACTCCCGTGAAAATCCCTACGCGCAGCGGGCGGTTCAGTTCTTCGGGAATCGGGTGCTCCTTGAATGTTGCCGGCTTGTCCTGACTCGTTTCTTCCGTATTCCAGGAGCCACTATCGTGGCGACGGAATCCATCAAGAGAATCTGCTGTCGCCGATGTTTTGTAAGAGGATTCGGGTTCGCTTGTCGTCGATGTCGCTTCAATCGGTGCAAAATTGACGGGAATATCGGCTACGTCTTCAACGCTTGCAGGGACTTCCGCTTTCTGCACATCGTCGGGCAGGTCAAAATCGTAGTCTGCAAATGCAAACGATGCGCAGAAAACAAGAATAGGAAGAATGAATAAAGAAGAATGAAAAATGGATTGCTTCGTCGCTTCGCTCCTCGCAATGACGTTTTTGCAATCCATTCTGAATCCTCTAAGTTCTGCCTGCTAAGTTCTAAGCTCTATCTTTTCTTCAACGTCGCCTGTGTTTCCTTGGCCATTTTGCGCAGCTTGGACTGGTTCATGGTGCGGTCGGCCGTCGAAATCTTGTCGACGAACAGGTCGCCGTTCAGATGGTCCGTCTCGTGCTGAATGCAACGGCCAAAGAGTCCGTCGCAGTTATGCAGTTCCTGCGGTTCCCCGTTGATATCGAAGAATCGCACGCACACCTTGTCAGGGCGAATCACGTTGCAGAAAATGTCCGGTACCGAAAGACATCCTTCGTCATAAGGGACCGGCTTCGCATCGGGTTCTGCTTCCCATTCAGGATTGAACATGATGTAGGGGCGCGGTTCCTCTTCGCCGGGAACGGCTGTGTCAATGACGACCAGGCGGATGTTCTTGCCAATTTGCGGAGCGGCAAGACCACACCCCGGGGCGTCGTACATGGTTTCGAGCATGTCTTTGGCGAGCTGGCGCAGTTCGGGGGTAATCTCGGTCACCGGCTCGCACTTTTTGCGGAGTACCGGATCGCCGTAGGTCTTAATTTCGAGAAGAGCCATTGGCTACTCCTTACTTCTTTTCTTCGGTCTTGGTGGCGGCCGGAGCGGCTTCGGCGTTCAGAACACGGAGAATGGCGGACTTTTCAAATTCGATCAGCGTGGTAGAGGCGGTACGGACGGTGATGCTCGTGCCGGTTTCGTCGATGTTGGTGACGGTGCCGATAATGCCTGCTGTGGTCATCACCTTGTCGCCCTTCTTGAGCGCCTTGCGCATTTCTTCGATCTTCTTCATTTCCTTGTTCTTCGGACGGATAAAGAAAAGCCACATCACCACGAACAGGAGAATGAGCGGAAGGAAGCTCATAATGCCACCCTGCTGCTGTTCGGGGGCTGCTTCCTGGGCGAATGCGGCGATGGAGGAAAGGGTCACGAGAAGTGCTGAAAGTTTCATGTTTTTACCTGCTAGGGGTTTAGTTGATTTACGAAGATAAATATAGAAAAATAGAACCCAGATCTTAGAACTTAGATTTCAGAAGAGAGCTTTTGTTGCTCATCTAGGTTCTGCCAGCTAAGTTCTAGCAACTGCGTCGAAGCCGCTAAACGAATTTTTTATCAAGCAGCGGGTAAATGCGGTTGAGTTCCATCAGGTCGAGGATATTGTCGAAGTCGCCGAAGAAAAACGGGATTGTTTCAATTTCGGGGAGTGACGTCTTGTCTCCAAGTGTCACGGAGGCGTTCAGCAGTTTTCGCTGCAATAGCGGAAGCAGGGTGCGCGTCGTGAGCGTTGCTCCGTGCATGGCTCGGCGCGAAATCTTCAGCAAATCGGGGGTCATCACGGTAAACATGCCGTTTTTGAGCGGTTCGTTGCTTTGCTGCAAGGTCCTGATGACGGCGTTCAGCACCATCTGTTCTGTCATCGAAAGAATCTGGGGAGGCATCTTTTGGTAGCGGGCACGGTACCGGATGGTTTCGTACAGTAGATGCTCCACGTTCCTGTTCTTGAAAAACACCTTGTCGCCCTGTTCCTTGAGTATTTCAAGTTCCTCGAGCAGATGCAGGACGTCCTTGATGCCGTCGCGTGAGATGTTGAAAAGGTTGTAGACCGCCTGGAGAATTTCGTCTAAGGCAATTCCGTTGCTTGCGGCTTGGGTCGCCTTGGAATCCAGAATGTAGAGAACGCTCGGTAGCGCCTTGATCTTGTCGCTCTTGTGCTTGTTGCTTTGCGCAATGGAAAGTCGACTTGTCATGAACTGGATAATCGACTTGAACCACACCGGTTCCTGTTCCAGGATTTCGTTCAGGTTTTCGGGAGAAATCTCTAGGAGTTCGCAGTCTTCTTCGGCGGTAATTGTTTCGGGACAGGGCTCGTTCTTCAGGAGCGAAAGCTCTCCAATCAGGTCTCCCGCTTCGTAGGTGGTGCTGTCACCACGCGTATTGTTTCCTTGAAGAATTCCTTTACGAACAACATAAAGGTTGCTGTTGCGGTCGCCTTCGTGAAAAAGAATAGATCCTTCTCCAAGAATCATAGCACCCCCCGAATGTTGGTCTCGTAACGGAGCGCCTTCAAAAAATACCGGATGGTTTTCTTATCCATTTCGTAGCGGTCGGAATCGGTATCCAGCTTGCGGAACCACTCCAGCTTCAGCAGGTTAATCCACTGCGAGACTTCGACTTCTTTGAACTTTTCCTGGATAAACGAAATCCATTCGGGGCTGGTCTTGGGTTCGGCTTTTTCGAGGGTGGCGAGAAATACCAGGAGCTTCTTTTGCAGGAAGCTTAATTTGTATGGAACGAAGTCCTTCCCGCTGTCGATACTCTGCTGATAATCCGCAAAAATCCGCATCAGTTCGGTATCGACGACCCGGCAGAAAATGCGCTCGTCGTTTTGTGAAAGCTTGATCAGGTGCCTGCGGAAAATCGCCTTCACGTCTTCCTGAATGGTCGCCGCCGGAATCTTGGTCAAGAAACGGAATTCGCGGATCAGTTCGGTGAGGTTGAAATTCACATTCTCGGGCTTGTGGCACAGATACTCTGCGAGACTCTTGAGCGTGTTCTTGACGCGGGTCTCCACGGTCGCGCGCTTCAGCTGGTGCGTCTTGGAAGACATCTTGCGGATAAGCGCCAAAAGCCAAAGTGGGAGCCGCTTGAGCTCCGATTCCATGCATTCTTCGGTAACGAGGGTAATCTTGGAATCCTTGCTTGCCGAAAGTTCATACTTGAACGGTTCCCGTTCCAGAAGCGACGCCACCCCGACCAGGTCTCCAGGACGCATGGTGAATACGACCGGATGGGGCGGAGTGGTTTCGCGGGCGACGAGTTCGCCTTCTTCGAGAATGACGATACTGCGTTCTTCGCTCTTGGGGGAGTATACAATAAAACCCGCCTTCACGCTTTGGTGCGTGGGCGGGATAATCTCTTGACGCGAGGGCTGATTTGAATTTCCCATATTCATAGGAATGCAAACGCCTCGATGAAAGACTAATTAAGCCTGACGTTCGTCGATACGAGCAGCCTTACCGCGGAGGTCGCGCATGTAGTAGATGCGAGCCTGGCGAACCTTACCCGGACGGTCGAGCACGATGGAGTCGATGCGGGGGGAGTGGAGCGGGAAAATACGTTCCACGGCCACAGAGCCGCTCATCTTGCGGACGGTAAGAGTTGCAGAAATACCGGTGTTCTTCTTCTGGATCACGACGCCCTTGAACGGCTGGATACGTTCCTTGGTGCCTTCGATCACCTTCACGTTCACGGTAACGGTGTCACCGGCGCGGAGTTCGGGAAGGTCGGTCTTCAAATTTTCGTTGTGGATTGCTTCAATGTTCAGGGACATTTGTGTACCTCGTTTTTATTTGATGCCAAATTTAGTATCTTCTTCAAGATTTTTAAAGATGTCTGGGCGTCTTTCTTGTGTTCTTTTTAACGATTCTTGGCGCCTCCAGGCTTTGATGTTCGCGTGGTGGCCCGAAAGGAGCACTTCGGGGACCTTTTTTCCTTCAAAAACTTCGGGTCGGGTATAGACCGGCCACCCCAGTACCCCCTGCGCAAAGGAGTCCGTTTCGCCGGATTCCTTGTTGCCGAGAGCCCCGTCCAGGAGTCTCACTACGGCATCCGTCACGAGCATGGCAGGGAGTTCGCCCCCGCTCACGACAAAATCGCCGATAGAAATTTCCAGGTCGACCTCGGACTGGCGGATGCGGTCGTCGATCCCCTTGTAATGTCCGCAGATGAGTACCAGGTGGCTTTCCTTGGAAAGTTCCTTGGCCATCTTGTGGGTAAAGGGGACGCCGTCTGCTGTCAGATAGATGACTTTGCCGCCATCTTCCTTGACTCCCGTGCTGCGGATGGCGTTGGCGAGAGGTTCTGGCCTGATGACCATTCCCGGTTCGCCGCCATACGGCACGTCGTCCACCTGGCCGTAATCGTTGATGGCAAAGTCGCGCAGGTAGACGGTGTTGAATTCCATCAGTCCTTTGCTCTGGGCGCGACCCATGATTGATTGCTTCATGGGAGTGAACATCTCGGGGAAAATGGTGATGCAGTCGATTTTCACCTTTCCTCCGGGCACAGACTCTTTAAATAGTCTGCGCTGAATACGATGTTCTTGCCATCTTCGTCCACGTCCAAGACACAGTCGTCTATCCAGGGGGCGAGGATTGTTTTCGCGGAAAATTCGCGTTGGAAGGCTGCGTCGAACTTGACGTGAAATGCGTTCACGGTAGGCAGTTCTTCGACTTCAAGAACTTCGCCCACATCGCGGCCGTCTTCCAGTTTTACGCGGAAACCCTCCAAATCGTCCAGGTAATATTCGCCCTCGGGGGCGGGGAGCCTCTCCGATTCGGGAATCATTACGTCTGCATTTACGAAATGAGTGAGGGATTCCGGCGTATCGTACCCCTTGAACTTGAGTAACCACAGATTGTTTGCAAGCCTGGAATCTTCCAGAGTCAATTGTACCTGTTCACCATTGGTCTTCTTTAGCATCACGTCCTTGAGCTTCTCATGACGCGTGAGGTCGTGAGTAAGCGGCATCGCCTTGATGTATCCCTTGACGCCATGCGTGCGCATGAGCTGGCATACGGTGATGTAATCTTGGGACTCAGACATGAAAGACTTAGTGGGGTTTTGAATCAGCGGAAGGTGGTTGCCTTGGTTCAAGCGGATTTTGCCAGATAAAAAAGCCCCGTGCCAATTTGTGTGGTCGGCACGAGGTTTCCTTTCAAGCGAAAATTATGCTTCGGCAGCAGGTGCTTCGGCCGGAGCTTCAGCAGCGGCGGCTTCCTTAGCGGCCTTTTCAGCTTCGATCTTGGCGAGAGCCTTGGGACCGAGCTTGGCCTTCTTGGCCTTTTCAGCACGCGGAGTAGCGGACTTGCCTTCGATAGAACGGCCAGCGCGGATTTCGTGGAACAGGTCCATGATGCCGACCTTCTTGAGGAGGCTGCGAACGGTGTCAG
Source organism: uncultured Fibrobacter sp. (assembly GCF_946062555.1). Lineage (GTDB taxonomy): Bacteria > Fibrobacterota > Fibrobacteria > Fibrobacterales > Fibrobacteraceae > Fibrobacter. The sequence continues at coordinate 7,251 of NZ_CAMGVQ010000007.1, read as the reverse complement.
ACGGCTGTGCACCGGTCTGGAGCCACTTGAGCACCTTTTCCTGTTCGAACTTGATTTCAGGAGCCTTGGTGTTCGGGTTGTAGAAACCCACCTGTTCGATAAAGCTATCGTCGCGAGCCTTGCGGGAATCAATCACCACGGCGCGGTAGATGGGGTTGTGACGCTTGCCGAAACGAGCGAGACGGATAACGGTTGCCATTTTAACCTCTTATTTGTTTATTTTCCCGTTTTCGGGGAAAATGGGGTTTGTTTTTATGTTTTGGGCCAAAGATAGCAAAAAAAATCTTGTGTGTAAAGGACGGAATGTAAAATTTTTCCGTTCTTTGTGTATAAATTAACGCTATATTTAGGCAATTTCAGTTTCTAAAAGCGTAAAAATGCCGATTTTTAGCAAAAAAACGGATTTTGGGGGCTCGGAGTTCTGCCGCTAACTGGTGGTTTATGGAAGGTTGCTTCAAGGACTGACCCTCTGGAGCGGGGAAACGGCTCGATAAAAATGACAAAAATGTGGCGGAAATCTTACTTCGTGTTGTAGGAAGATCCCGTTCCCTGTAAAATACTTATTTTTACGAGTATGCTTTCTTCGTTGATAACGAAACGAGCTGTTATTCGATGCGTGTTTATTGCGGCGAGCATCAGAAACTGAAATTGGCGAATAGCAATAATTTTTTGGATGATGTGAAAGTCAATGTGGAAGCTGTCGTTTATCCCGAAGACAAACAGTCCTTTGCTGACCATATCAACCACGAACCATTACGCCTTGTATAAGAGCGAACGCCTGTTCTGCGAACTCTGCATCGCTTTCGAGGGTGATGATTTCTTCAACCAACTTCAGAAGGGCGCCTTGAGTGTTATCTACAAAGATGATATCCCCCTGATTGCGGCGGCTCTGAAAAGGGAAAGCCTGTTGAGGGAACTCGACGAACACGCCATGTTCTCCTTGACTTATCGCTTGAATTCTCCGGCAGGTCCGCAGCATGTGAACCTGGTGGCTGTGTATGCGGACAAGAACCATGTGGTTATCAGTGTTACCAACGTGGATGTCCAGGTGCGCCGCGAACAGAAAATTAGGGAAGAGGCGAACCTTGAGTTTGAAAAGTCGCGTCGAGACGATTTGACGGGCATCAAGAACAAGAATGCGTATGGTGAATTTGAGCGTGGGCGGCGATGAGTTTGTTGTAATTCTTTTCGGCTCCGATTATGAAAATCGCGAAAAACTGGAGCAGGACTTTGTCAAAAAAGTAAATGAAAGTACCGGAAAAAATAAGGTTTCGTTGGCTTGCGGAATTTCTGTGTTCGACCCGGCTCACGACAAGAACGTTGCCGTTGTTTTTGAACGAGCCGACGCCTTGATGTACAAGAATCAGGAGTCTATGAAGGGCGGTCGCGACGAAATGATCGATGCGGTCGTCTGAACGGCTGAAGCCAAAGTGACTGTTTGGAGCCTTTTGTACCCACCCCGCATCAAGTGCGGGGAAAACTCCTGCAGGCATCTCCATTAAATCGACATCCTCGCACAAGCGAGAATCTTTCTTTTTTTTATTTTTGTGCAGATATTTTTTAGATGGACAAAAAAGATGTTTAAAGTTGGGTTTGATAACGACGCGTACCTGAGGACGCAGTCCGAAAAGATTGCCGAGCGCATTGCGAAGTTCGGTGGAAAACTTTATCTGGAATTTGGTGGAAAACTGTTCGATGATCATCACGCATCCCGCGTGTTGCCTGGCTTTGCGCCCGACAGTAAAATCCGTATGCTAGAAAAGCTCAAGGACAAGGCCGAAGTCATTATCGCGATTAACGCGGGTGACATCGAAAAGAACAAGGTTCGCGGCGACTTGGGCATTACCTATGACCAAGACGTGTTGCGCCTGATCGACGCTTTCCGTGGGTATGGCCTGTACGTGAGTTCCGTGGTGCTGACCCGCTGGCAGGAACAGCCGAGTGCCGTTGCCTATCAGAAGAAGCTTGAAGACCTTGGCCTCAAGGTTTATCGCCATTACCCGATTGCGGGTTACCCGAGCAACATTCCGCTGGTGGTGAGCGACGATGGTTACGGCAAGAATGAATTTGTTGAAACCACCCGCGAACTCGTGGTGGTGACCGCTCCGGGCCCGGGAAGTGGAAAGATGGCTGTGTGCCTTTCGCAGATTTACCACGAAAACAAGCGTGGAATCAAGGCGGGGTATGCCAAGTTCGAGACCTTCCCTATTTGGAACATTCCTCTCAAGCATCCGGTGAACCTCGCGTACGAAGCTGCGACGGCCGATTTGAACGACGTGAACATGATCGACCCGTTCCACCTGGAAGCTTACGGCAAGACGACCATCAACTACAACCGCGACGTGGAAATCTTCCCGGTTTTGAACGCCCTGTTTACCCGCATCTTGGGAGAATCGCCGTACAAGAGCCCGACGGATATGGGCGTGAACATGGCTGGCAACTGCATTGTCGATGACGATGCTGTCTGCGAAGCAGCCCGTCAGGAAATCATCCGCCGCTATTACAATACGCTTTGCGATGTGCGTAAGGGCAATGCCGACAAGGAACAGATTTACAAGCAGGAACTGATTATGGAACAGGCCCAGATCAGTACTGCAAACCGTCCGGTGATTGCTGCCGCTGTCGAAAAGGCGAAATTGACAAGTGGTCCGGCGGTGGCGATCCAGCTGAACGACGGTGCCATCATTACGGGCAAGACGTCTTCGCTGCTCGGCGCATCTTCTGCAATGCTTCTGGATTCCCTTAAGCACTTGGCCGGAATTCCCGATGAGGTGCGTCTGCTTTCGCCGATGGTGATTGAACCGATTCAGAACCTGAAGACCAAGCAGCTCGGCCACAAGAACCCGCGCCTGCACATGGACGAAGTCCTGGTCGCGCTTTCTGTTTGCGCCCTCACGGATTACAATGCGAAGATTGCACTTGAAAAGTTACCGGAACTCCGCCACTGCGAAGTGCACTCCAGCGTGATTCTATCTCAGGTCGACGTAGGCGTGTTCCGCCGCTTGGGTGTGAACTTGACTACGGAACCTACATACCAAACGAGTAAACTTTATCACGGTTAATTAGGGGCTGCGGCTACTGAGACTCCGCACTTTAGTGCGGGAAATGAGCTTTGCTCATTGTTCGTCGAAGGATGTCGTAATCCTATCTTGTCGGAAACTTGTTTCCGTTACAAGATAGAGATTAGGACCTCGCTATACTCGCTTATACGATGCTATAACGATTGTCTCAATATAAAGCAAAAGACCGCAACAATGTTGTGGTCTTTAAATTTGTCCTGAAAAAGTGAGTTTGTTAAAAACTACTTCTTCTTGGGCTTTGCGGTCTTCCGTGAGCCGTAAGCGACTCGTATTGCAATGTAATTGCATAAACCGGCGCCTCAACAATAGAAACAAATGAATTTGTTTCTGCTGTATTCGGCTTAGGTTTATTTAACGAGTCGTGTCGGCGAGAGCAAAGTCTTATCGACTTTTGCTACTTCTTTTTAGACTTTGCGGTCTTTTTCGGGGGGTGAACGGCGATTTTCTTCACGCTCTTGTCTTCTTCCTTGGCGAGTTCCGCTTCTTCGGCTTCGAAGATGGCCTGAGCCTGGCGGAGTGCGTCGGTCGGGTCGATTTCGATTGCTTCGGAGGCTTCGTCCACGAGCTCGGCAAAGTCATCGTACCAGTCAGCGAAGATTTCCACTTCGAGGTGGTCGACACCCGGAACGGTGAGACGTGCGCCGCAGGCTTCGCCTACGCGGTCAAGATACTTGGCCATCTGCGGCTTGAGGAGCGTGAGGTCGAGACCGTCGAGGTCTTCGGGTTCAAAGTAAACGCCGTCGACGTCGGAATCGTCATCGTCCTTGGACTTCTTAGACTTCTTGTTGGTTGCTGAGCTTGTCGAAGCACACTTGCCGCACTTGCACTCGCCGTTGCAGCATTCTTCGTCGCCGTACAGGGCCATGTATTCTTCGTCGTCCATGCCGCTGTCGTAGTAGAATTCGTCTTCTTCGAGGTACAGGGTTTCAACAAAGATTCCCTTGGCGCCGAGCGTCTTTGCCGCGGCAATGAATTCCTTGAGGTCGCCACCGAAGTAGCGGGTGGTTTCCATGTCTTCGTTCAGGGTCTGAACGGGAATGGGGGAGAGCTTCTGCTTCTTGAGGTAGTCGCAGATTTCGTCACTGATGGATTTCTGAGTCTTTGCCATGGGATTCTCCAGTAAAAAAGTGATTAGTGGTTGGTGATTAGTGGTCCTGTTTACTAACCACTGCCCACTGTTTACTAAACGTGGTACTTCTTCAGGCTCGGGGCCTTTTCTTCAATCAACTTCATGATGCGGGCGACTGCGTCTGCACCGTTTGCGGTATCCTTCACGCTCACGAGCGGCTGGAACAGCGGGCTGTTGAACAGCGTGCCCAGCGGAATCGGGTTCTTGCGGCAGAACGTGATGTCGATAAAGTCGCGAGCGTCCTTCTGCAGGTTGTGAGCCTTGTCCTTGTCGCCGGCCTGGAAAGCCTTGTACAGGTCCACGAAGATCTTCGTGGCTTCGGGGATGTTGCCCGAAGCGCTGATGATGCCCGTGCCGCCCATTTCGAGGAGGTCTGCGAACAGACCGTCTTCACCGCTCATGACGGCGAAGTCCTTGCCCTTGGTTTCCTTGATCACACGCATCGTGTCTTCGTGGAACTTTTCGCCAAAGCCGAATTCGACGGCCTGCTTCAGACCGATGATGTTCTTGTCTTCGGCAAGTTCAATCAAGGTGTCGGGGTGCACGTAGCTGGAGGTGCGGCCCGGAACGTTGTAAATCACGATCTTGGCACCCGTTTCGCTGCTGAGCGTACGGTAGTGCTTCAGGAGGCCCTCCTGCGGCGGGTTGTTGTAGTAACCAGTCACGCAGAGGACTGCCACCGGGGCAATCTTCTGAACATTTTCGATCATTTCGATAGATTCGCGAGTGCAGTTGGATCCGGCACCGGCAATCACGGGCACGCGGCCGTCCACATAGTCGAGCGTAAACTTGATGATATCCAGGTGCTGCTGCGGAGAAACCGTCGCGCTCTGACCCGTGGTCACTGCAGGGAGCACGCCACTTGCACCGTTGGCAATCACGTCGTCGATCATAGCACCCATCTTCTTGTAGTCGATGGAGTTGCGAAGGTTCTTGGGATCGTCGTTCTTGAGCGGGGTGAACAACGCGGGGAAAACACCAGTAAGTTGAGAAGCGTTAGTAATCTGCATAGTGCTGTAAATATATAAAAGTAGGCAGTAGGCGGTAGGCAGTAGGCGGTAAATTGTTGTGGTTATTTCAGAAATTTAGAGCTAATGCTCCGCCGTAAGTTTTGTTTATCGGGTCTACAATCGGGGCGAAACCTACTTTTGTAGCTTGCCGTACGGAGTATTTTTTTCGCCGTATATTGTAATTCGAGTAGTTGTCCTTTCGTACCGCGGCCGCAATTTCAAATCCGCCATAAACAAAGGCAGAGGTGGCCCCGATGCCGCATAATATAAATGTTGTGACTGCCCATGGGTGTGACATGGAAAGCGGACTTTTGTTGTCTTCGGAATATTGTTCGAAAACGTAAAAGGTGATTGAAAATCCTGACACCATCGCCAGTCCTACAGAGACCCATGCTGTAATCAAAGCTATGTTAGCCGCTTTCTTGTCAAAATTGTACTTGTCCAGATTGTACTGGTATAATTGCTTGTAGTATGTGGCGGAGTCAGTGGGTGAGTCTGTTGCGGGTGCAATATCTGTTTGTGAAAAACAGGTGGTTGCGATTAGAAATAAGATATATAGAATTTTTCTCATGATGGCTGCCGATTTGCTAAACTGTGATAATTGTTCAAATTTACTTTGTTAAAAGTAATGTTTTTTGCGTTTTTTAACCAAAAATGTGGACAAAAGTTTGCAATCATTGTCGGTTTGGTATATATTCAAAGGGAACGTTCGCAAAGGGATGACGTGAATTATGAATCGTAAACAGCATTTTAGACCCCATGTACAGGGAGAATCTCTTGAGTGGCGAATTCAAGAATTGTCTGATAAAATGTATGAATACCTGATTTTGCCGACGGTAACACTTGTTGCGTCTGTATATTTTTGGATGATTGCTCTAGGCTTTTTAAAAGTAAATGTCCTTGCCGCTGTATTTATGACATCTCTTTTGATTATATGCTCTATAAGGGCGTTTTTCAAAATCAGAGGAATCCATAAGCAAATACATCGTTGTCAAAAAGGTTTGGATGGAGAACGTTTTGTTGGCTCAAATTTGGAAAAACTTTCTTCCAATAAAACATTTATTTTTCACGACATCGTTTGCGAAACACAAAATAAAGCAAAGCCTTTTAATTTTAATATAGATCACGTCATTATTAGCACAAAGGGTATTTTCACGGTTGATGCGAAAAATTGGAGTTTAGCTGATAGAGAATACAATCAAGCCGATTTTATTTTTAAGGACAATGAACTTATTGATAGTACTGGAGTTTTGCAAAGCGATTTAATGTATAAAGTAGAATCCCAAGGACGATGGTTGGAAAGCAAAATTTATGAATGGATTGGGAAAAAATATCCTGTATATAGAACTGGCATAATGATCGGCGCTTTCGTAAATAATGTCGATAAAGATTTTTCAAAGTATTGGATTGTTAATGATGGTGCTTTCGCAAGATTGTTTGAAAAAGAGACTGAAAAAAATCACGTTGCAGGATGTGCAACGCATTTCTGATTCACTTCGTCGTTTTGTAGAAAAACCTATTAAATAGTTTTTTTGAACAGTATACAAAGTTTCCATCAGTTTTCGCAAATGAAAAACTGAATTGGGAATGCGAAATGCTCTAAAAACATGTTTTTTGCAAACAGTTGTTTGCAAAATGAAGGGCGGAAAGTTCAAAGCCTTGTTTTTGCTGGTGGAATAGAGTATATTTAGTTGTAACTGAAAGATCGCTATCTGTTGAATAGAAACGACAAAAAGAGGATATATGGCTCGCGAAATTCGAGAAACTCCTATTTTGTTCGGTGAGGATGCTCGCCGGTTTCTAGCCCGTATGCAGGAGCGACACCCGGAACCTCCTGAAGTTCGAGCCCGTCGTTTACGGAATTATGAACTTATGAAAAAAGCTTATGAGCGAGGCATGGCTGATCAGCGCGCCCGTGAAGAGGCTAATGGAGGATTTGATCCGTGGTTCAAGCACGTGTAGATAAACAAAGTTTAAGTTTTATTGTCCAAAAAATGGTTAAAACCCTGCACTTTCAGTGCAGCGACTTTCA
>NZ_CAMGVQ010000006.1:0-99051 GCF_946062555.1 uncultured Fibrobacter sp. | reverse complement strand
TTTTTTTCAACTAAGGAACCGCGCTTTTACCGTCTAAAAATTTCCGACCGGCTTATTCACAACAATCAAATTCTTTATTTAACGTTCCGTATTATTCGAACTCTTTTCAGCAACTCAAAATATATTGCAGGATTTGCAAAGCCCCTACTCTTCTTTGGCGCAAAAAATAGAATCAATCGCTCGAGAATGATTAATCCACTATTCACACATCGTTTCAGCATAATCATCCGTATGCAGAGAAAATGTTTACATTTACTCAAAGATCCCTTGGAATCTTCACTCATTACGAGAAACCATACAAAACTACTTGACAGATAATCCTTAATAGCCTAGATTTATACTAGTTAGCGTTTCAAATTCAACTAAAAATAGGACTGGTTCGGATTTCAGAATAACGGGGTTGAGTAAAAATGGCAATACCTGACGAACATAAAGGAAAATATATCTTTCACTTCACTGATTATCGAAACCTTAATTCCATTATCGAGAATGGTTTGTTGTGTACTAACATGAAGGATGAGCAAGGAGTAAAACACTATAATATAGCAAATCAGGCTATACAGGAACGTAGGGCTGATACGGATGTCACAGCAGGGCCTGGTGGTAAGATTCACGATTATGTGCCTTTTTATTTTTCTTCTAGGAACCCGATGCTACTTTCTCTGCTGAATCAAAAAAATTGTGACCAGAATTGGATTATCTATCTGTGTGTTAAGATAAATCGTCTTGACAAGGATGATGCTGTGTTCACCAACTCATCGGCCAATACCGCTGTTCCACCAACCTTTTATGACAATCCGAGTCATCTTAACGATTTGGATTGGAAATTGATATTAAGTTGGAGGTGGGGAAAGTGGACAGATGATGAAAAGCATAAGAAGATGGCTGAGGCTTTAATCCATACAAGGGTTGATATTAGTGAGATTGATTCTATTGTGGTATACAACGAATGTATAAAAAATGAAGTTAAAAATTCTTTTAAACGGAACGGAATAAGTGCTCCTAAAATTCTTTTTCATAATCAGATGCCTGGGTATGAATTCTATTATACTAAGCATTTCTTTGGAAACAATAAAGACTTTTACGACAGAAAAGACGAGACTCTTGTCACAGGACCATGCGATCTTTTGAGTCTTTACAAAAAACTAATTGAAGATGTGAAGAAAGCTAGGTTTGCAAAGCGAGGAAGTTGTCCATATGAAACGGTCAAAATTCTCGTGGAGGCTCTGAACCAAGATATAACTATATTGCCTGAGACGAAGGCCGCAGCGGAAATCCTTCAGAACTATCCACCTCATAACGATTTCGTTGGCGACCACACCAAGAAAGTGGTCGAAGAGATGCAGAATACCGACTACTATAAGAACGCCTCAAAAGATGTGAAGAACGTATTATTGTTGGGCGCTTACCTCCACGACATAGAAAAAGGTCCGGCTAGTAAATGGGAAAAAGATAACGGTGTGATGGTTCGGGCTTATCCCGACCATCCTGCCGATGCCATACCTATGCTCAAGCGCATATTGATAGAAGATATAGAGACATTAAGCGATGATGAAATACGCAGGCTTTGTATGCTTGTGGTTTATCACGACATTATTGGCGAATGTTGCGGGAAAGGCCGCAACAAGCAGCAAATCGCCGATTTGATTGAGGGTGAAGATGATTACGACATGCTAACAGCTATATCAATAGCAGATACAACAGCCATCATTAGCTCCTGGAGAGAAAATATCATCATCGGAGCCAAAGCGATGAAAGCTGAAGTAATGGAACTTAAAAACGGATAGTTATGGCAAATCAAATCAAATACGCTTTCCGTATGACGCATATAGACAACATACCGCACATTGTACGTTGTGGTTTGGTTCACGCCTCATCACCTTTGCACGACGAACACTATGTGAGCATAGGCGACAATCAGGTTATTAATCGTCGAAATGAAAGTCCAGTCAATGGCTATCACTTAAACGACTACATACCATTTTATTTTGGCCCCCGTTCACCTATGTTATATGTGATACAGCATGGGTACAATGGTGTACGCCGTGTGGAACCGGAAAATATCGTTTACTGTGTAGTCGGAATCGACGATTTAATCAGCAACAATGTAAATTGTATTTTCACAGATGGTCACGCATTGAATAAATTTACCGTTTTCTATGCGAAAGAGCAGTTGTCAAGCATCAACGAGATTGTGAAATATGACGATGTATACTCTACGCAGTGGAATCCTGAGAATGATCTCGACCTGAAACGCCGCAAGGAGGCCGAACTGTTGATAGAAGAAGACTTACCACCACAATATGTGAAAGGATATGCCGTTTATAATGAAATAGCTAAGCAAAGATTAGTAGATATGGGCGTTGTCCTAGAAAAAATCTCCATTAAACCGAATTACTATTTTTAATAAGGCTTGCTTATGATACACTATGTAAAAGGAAACCTATTGGAAAGCAAGGCTGAAGCCTTGGTTAACACCGTGAATACGGTAGGAGTGATGGGCAAAGGGATAGCCTTACAATTTAAGGAGGCTTATCCAGAAAATTTCCGTGTCTATTATAACGCCTGTCGGAAGAATGAACTGCATATTGGGAATATGCTGGTAGTAGAGGATTCTAACCTGACCAGCGGGTCTAAGATAATAGTAAACTTTCCGACCAAGACCCATTGGCGTTATCCGTCTGAATATTCATATATAGGGCAAGGTCTACAATCACTGCGCAGGGAAATCATCTCTCGCCACATCCGTTCGATTGCAATCCCCCCGCTTGGTTCACACAATGGTGGCCTTGACTGGCTACGGGTAAAACAGATGGTGGAGCAAACCCTAGCTGATGTCGAATGCGAAATATATTTATATGAACCGTCAGAAGCCATTGTGGAGCGATTGAAGACTGAACGAGTCAAATTGACTCCGGCTAGAGCCATGCTCTTGCTGATGTTTGCCGACATGATCCACTGTGGAGAGTTCGCTTCCGTATTTGCCGCAGAAAAACTGATATATTTTTTGCAACGATTGGGCGCAAAAAACGTCTTCCACATAGAATTCAAGCCCTATTTTTATGGACCCTACTCTGGCGGGAAGGTGACACATATGCTTTACCATATGAACGGCAGCTATGTGAAAGGGATGGGGGGGATGGATGTTCGACCCTTTGATTACATCTGGCTGACTGATGATGCTGCATTAGAGGCGCAGAAATACATAGATGATTATAAAGATTGCCGCTTACGCGAAATATGTGATAAGGCGAAAAAATTCTTGCGAGGTTATTATTCCAATTATTCACTAGAACTGCTTTCCACTGTAGACTACTTGTTAGAGAACCAGCCCGAGATGAAGGATTGGAAGTACACAGACGAGCATAAAGTAACAGATATTCTTATGCAGAAGATACAGCAATGGAGCCGGCGTAAAGAGAAACTGTTTAATCCTTCGCATGTAACCTTTGCGATAAAAGCACTAAAAGAACTAAATGGTAGTGTAAATCAAGCTGTGTCATCGTCTGTTGTTTGATTCCTTGGTAAAACGAACCGGTCTCCGAACCAGATGCACACCTATTGCGCGATTAGCGACCAGTTTGCCAACGGCATCGTCCATTTTTTACTGATATTGCGATAGGCGAGACGGACTAATTTGACGAGGGCGTCGTCGGATGCGAACACGCCATTCTTGAACAATTCCTTGACCTTGACCATTACCAAGCCAAGAGCGCTGTTTGCCATTATCACAATCCTTTCCCTACATTATAGTATGGTTAGAGGTGGGGTGGATTGTGATACAGTTTAGTTTACAGACTCTTTTTTGCTATATATTACCCACATAGTCTACTTTTTTCACTTTTTTAGGTGCTTTTTTGAAATGAGGCTTATAAAAAACATAAAAAGATTTATAAAGTACAATAAGGTTATCTCAGTATGCTTTGCAACATCTTTTGCAATCATCGTTCTGTATATTTTCTCTCTAAATGAGACGGAATGGTTTCCGCATGCAGGCGACTGGTTCAATGTTTTATTTCAACTATCTATAGGCTTTGTAATTAACTTTATTTTCTATGTAACGCAGGTTTATATTCCCCGGCAGAATCTCTCTCGACAAGCGAACCGCTGTATTCAGGAACGAATTCAAAATGTTGTAGACAAAATGGACGATATATTTAGGCGAATTGTTGACAAATACGAAAGTCCTTATAACAAACAGAATATGACAAGTGAAAAAATATTAGAAATCCTTCATAAAATAAAAACTCTTGATAGGATTAATGTTGTTGCCGCAAAGAGATCGGGCTGTACTCGCGAAGCTTGGCAACGGATAGTCCCGTTACCTTTTCGGCATTCTTTTCTACCAGAGCAAAGGAATCCATTTTCGCCTCGTGGAACAGTTATCTTGTTACCCAACTGTGGGTAGCGGATCTCCCGCTACTATAAATTACAGCAATTTTCTACAAAAAAATAGAATTTTGTTCTACAAATTGTAGACATAATTTTGGGCTTCCGGCTGGGCTGATCCACAGCAGGCGCTCCAGCACCGGGCCCGGACAAGATCTTTTCTTAAAATAAATCTTGATATTATCTAGATAATATCATATATTGTAGACAACCGCTTTCAAGTTGAGGGACAAACAATGGGAAAAATTGACGAAATCGAACGAGACGCAGCCCAAAAGGCCATTGCGGCCTCAAAGCAACGTGCAGCAAAAAAAGCGAGAAAGTCCAAGGTCGGTACAAGCTTCGACCCCGGCGTCCTGGAGGCATTCAAGGCAAAAGCCGAACGCGTGGGCATACCTTACCAGACGTTACTCAATTCCGTTGTCAAGCGGTACACAGAAGGAAAACTTGACATAGAGGTCGCCTAAGGCAACTTTCCTCACCGCCCTGAAACAATAGTTCCAGGGCTTCTTTGTATGGCAGGGGAAACGGGGCCTTTGGGAAAAATGCAGCGGACCTCTTGACAAATGTTGGTCGAAAATCTATTTTTAGTGCACAAGTGAGTAGTCTGTGTAAATTTGGCCAATACCGACGGAAGACCATTGACGCATGGGCTGCGGGAATGTATTTTTGAATGTTGAGGTAAATATGGCCGAGAAATTGACCAAGAAAATGTTCGAGCCAATGGATGGCGCCGTGACCCTTAAGAAAGGAAATGGCCGGCGTGTCTCGTATATGTCGGTCAAACGTTATGCCGATACCCTGAAGGAGATTGCCCTGAAAAGGCGAATCTCAATTGCCGCCGTGCTTAGCGAAGCCTGCCAACAGCCGATTGTAGCAAAACGACCTGCCGCACGAATGAACCCAAAACGAGCAAAGGCTTAATCAGGGGAAGGAATGGGCGAGAGATCTTTGATACTTTACCACGGCACAGATTCCAAGATTTTGACTCCCGATTTGACGAAATGCAATGCATATCGGGACTTTGGCCGAGCCTTCTATTTGTCGTATAACAAGGGACTAGCGAGGAACTGGGCCGAAAAGAAAAACAGGACTCAAGCAAAAGTGAACGGTTATGGTTTAGTCTTGAACAATGTTGAAGATGGCTGTCTGAAGATTAAACGGTTCAAGGCTGACGAGAAATGGGCGAAGTTTGTCTATGAAAACAGAACGAAAGAAGGTTATGTTCGTCCTGACTATGACATCGTTATCGGCCCGATAGCCGACAACACCCTGCAGGACTGGTTCAATAAGCTGGATGAAGAAGGCTTGAGTTTCAGCGCCATCGCCCCGAAGATTCGGTACGAAAAGTTCAAGGACAATCAGTTTGCGTTTTGCTCATCTAGGGCGATAAAACTGCTGAAATGGGTGGCGTGTCAATGACTACCAGTGAAAAACTGTCCTTGATGGACCATTATGTAAAAAAGATGACAATGATGCTTGCAAACGAGTTTAACTTGTCTGTGGAGAGTTCGATGCAATTCGTGCTGGCGTCTTCTTGTTTTAAGGATTTGCACGAAAAGTCTTTTTTGCTTGAAGAAGGAGATCTTTTTCATTTTGATCTTTTGAAGAAGGAGTTCTGCGCCAAGCAGGGGCAATCAACAGTACGCTAGACAGGCCGGATTTGTCCCTCTCAAGGTCATTTATGGATATTCGCCCTGAAACAACCGTTCCAGGGCTTCTTTATTGGAAATTTTTTTAGGAACCGATTGACAACCGCACAAAAACAGTATACATTTGTACAGAGACAATCTAAACGATGGCTTTTGAACGCATGTAAGCCATAAGGGGCAACCAATGAGCGACTTTTACGCCGAGACGCGTGCGGTTGTGGAATCCACGGCGAGCTGCGGGGATAAATTGGGGCTTGATTTAGTCCAAGGCTTCTGACTTAGACATCTCTAATAATAATGTAAGGGTTTTAAAATCTTTACGGTCCCCTTTGTTTTTACTATATTCGCGCGCGAAAAATGAACTTCCGCGCTTTTTTTTGATGGTGGCGGAAATAAGGAGAAAAAATGAGCAAGGATTTAAAAGAAAAAGCTCTTGAATACCATTCCATGGGCAAGCCCGGCAAGATTGAAATTGTGCCGACCAAGCCGCACAGCACGCAGACCGACCTGGGTCTTGCGTACACTCCGGGTGTCGCTGTTCCTTGCTTGGAAATCGAAAAGGATAACAACCTCGCTTACGAATACACGGGCAAGGGTAACCTGGTTGCCGTGATCAGTAACGGTACCGCGGTGCTTGGCCTCGGTGACATTGGCGCTCTCGCCGGTAAGCCGGTGATGGAAGGCAAGGCTCTCCTCTTCAAGATTTATGCCGGTATCGATGTGTTCGACATCGAAATCAACGAGAAGGACCCGAAGAAGTTTATCGAAATCGTGAAGGGGATTGCCCCGACATTCGGCGGTATCAACCTGGAAGACATCAAGGCTCCGGAATGCTTCGAAATCGAAGACACCCTGAAGGCCGAACTTGACATTCCCGTGATGCACGATGACCAGCACGGTACGGCTATCATTTCTTCTGCAGGCCTCTTGAACGCTATCGAAGTGGCGGGCAAGAGCATTCGCGACGTGAAGATGGTGGTGAACGGTGCGGGTGCAGCCGCCTGCGCCTGCACGCGACTCTACTTGTCGCTCGGTCTCAAGAAAGAGAACCTGGTGATGTGCGACAGTAAGGGCGTCATCCGCAAGGACCGCAAGGGCTTAACCGAAGCGAAGGCTTTCTTTGCGACCGACCGCACCGATATCGAAACGCTCGAAGACGCCATGAAGGGCGCCGACGTATTCGTGGGTCTTTCCAAGGGCAACATTCTGACCCGCGAAATGGTCCGCAGCATGGCTGACCAGCCGATCGTTTTCGCGCTTGCCAACCCGAACCCCGAAATCAGCTACGAAGAAGCCATGGCAAGCCGTGGCGACCTGATTTTTGCGACGGGCCGCAGCGACTATCCGAACCAGGTGAACAACGTGATCGGTTTCCCGTACATTTTCCGCGGGGCTCTCGATGTTCGTGCTACTTGCATTAACGAACACATGAAGCATGCCGCCGTGCGAGCCATTGCGGCCCTTGCCCACAAGCCGGTTCCGGATGTGGTGAACATTGCCTACAACGCCCAGCGCTTTACCTTCGGTAAGGAATACCTGATTCCGAAGCCCTTGGATCCGCGCCTCTTGACCGATGTTTCTATCGCCGTGGCGAAGGCCGCAATCGAAAGTGGCGTGGCCCGCAAGCCGATTACCGATTGGGATGCCTACTATGATCGTCTGCGAGACATGATGGGTTACGACAACAAGCTCATCCGTCAGTTCAGCGATACCGCCCGCAGCAACCCGAAGCGCGTGGTGTTTGCCGAAAGCAACCTCAACATGCTCAAGGCCGCCGTGCAGGCCAAGATCGAAGGCGTTGCTCACCCGATTCTGCTTGGCAACCCCGACCGCATCCAGATTATTGCTCAGCGCGAACAGCTGGACCTCACGGGCATCAAGATTGTGAACCCGCGTTCTCCGGAAGAATTCGAACGACGCCGCAAGTACGCCGAAATCTACGCCGAAGAAAACGGCCGTAACGGCGTGACGCTCGACGAAGCCCGCGATGACATGTTCGAACCGAACCACTTCGGTATGATGATGGTGAAGGTGGGCGACGCTGACGCCCTCATTTCTGGCGGCTACTCCAAGTATAGCGAAACGATTGAACTTGCCAAGGAAATCATCGGTATCCGCGACGAATACAATCACTTCGGCGCTATGCATATCTTGAGCACCCGCAAGGGAACGTTCTTCCTGGCCGATACGCTGGTGAACCGCGACCCCGATGCAGAAACCCTCGTGGATATCGTCAAGCTCACTCACGACGCCGTGCGCTTCTTTGCCCATGAACCGGTGATGGCGATGCTCAGCTACGCAAACTTCGGTAGCGACAAGGGTGCTCCGCGCGGAACGTCCAACACCGCCCGCGAAGCCGTGAAGATGATTCACGAACAGTATCCGGATTACATGATTGACGGCGAAATGCAGGTGAACGTGGCGCTCGACAAGGACCTGCGCGATACCAAGTACCCCTTCAACAAGGTCAAGGGCCAGACGGTCAACACGCTTATCTTCCCGTGCCTCTCTTCTGCAAATACCACGTGCAAGATGCTCTTGGAAATGGGCGTGGGCGAATCCATCGGTCCTGTGCAGATGGGCTTGAACAAGCCGGTGCACTTCACCGACACCGACGCCTCGGTGCACGATATCTTCAACCTGACGGTGGCCGCCGTGATCGACGCGATTGTTCAGGAAAAGAAGGACGAAGAAAATAGCCGCAAGAAATACGACAAGATGTGGTAAGGACTTTATAATGGTGCGGTTGTCCTGCACTAGGGCCTTATACTCTTAATTAGAATCGTCTCGGTCAATCCGGGGCGATTTTCTGTTTTAAAGAGGCGAAAAAAATTCTTTTTTTCATTTGACAATTATTGTCTAGAAAGCGATAGTATATTTGGTAAGTGAAAATCGCCGTGGACAACGGCAAAGGAAAAAGATGAAGTTCATCCACACCGCCGACTGGCATTTGGGTAATTCGATGCATGACATCAATCGTAGGGAAGAAGCCAAACAATTCTTGGACTGGCTCCGGGAACGCATCGTTGAATTCGGTGCGGAATGCCTCGTGGTGGCGGGGGATATCTTCGATACGGTGAATCCTCCGGTGGAAGCGCGCCGGATGTATTTCCGTTTTTTGGCGTCGTTGTTGGATACCTGCTGCAAGAACATCGTGCTGGTGGGCGGTAACCATGATTCGGGAACGTTGCTGGATGCGCCGCGCGATCTACTGGATGCCTTGAATATCCAGATGGTCGGTTCCATGGGGGACCGTTCCGTTGAGGACCTGGTCAAGGAACTGACGGATGGCCGTGGCGAGGTGATTGGAATCAGTGCCGCCGTGCCGTATGTGCGTGAGGCGGACTTGCGCCCATATCTGACAGAAGGTGCCGAAAATTTTGCCGACAGTACTTACAGGGGCTTGTATGGGGCTGTCTATGAGGCGGCGGAAAAGCTGCGTGCTGGCCGTGAAATTCCGATCGTCGCGACGGGACACTTGTATGCGGCCAAACTGGAAGGTCGCCCCGATAACGATGACGGTCGCGATATGAAGAATCACGGTGTGCGAGATATCGTGGGAAACCTGGGAACGGTGTCGGTGGGCGTATTCCCCGAGGGGCTTGACTATGTTGCCCTTGGCCATATCCATTACACGACCATGGTGGCGAAGAATCCCAAGGTTCGCTATTCGGGATCTCCGTTCGTGTTGGGATTCGATGAAGCGAAAATGCCGCATTATATCTTGACGGTTGATTTGGCGCAGGGGCAGAATCCTGTTGTGGAAAAGGTGGAAGTTCCGCATTATTTTGAATTCCGCCGTTTGACTGGGGCTACTGCCGAAATCCGTCGTCAGTTGGTGGCGTTGAGGTCTGAAGCTTTGGCAAAACCGGTAAAGTTGGAAATCGTTTATGATTATGATCCGCGGGTAAATGTCCAGGCGGAACTGGAAGATGTCCTTGAAGGTGAAAATTACGAGGTCGTCAGCTGGAAGTCGAATCGCCGGGATTCCTTGAATGCCGCGGACTTTACGGATGATTCTTCTGACGGAATCGAGATCCCCGACGAAAGGGGTGTTTTCAAGTTGCTGCTGATGAAACAGGCTGGCTTGACTGAAGCCGATGAGCAGGTAGAGGCGCAGTATGCCGAATACTTGCCGTTTTTTGAGCAGGTGTTGGAAGAAGTGGAACGCGAAGGCTAAGGGGGCAAGTAATGAAGATTTTGAAAGTTGAATTCGAGAATATCAACTGCATTGCAGGCAAGTGGGAAATCGACTTTACGGATCCTACCTATAAGCAGGCAGGAAACCGTTTTGTCATCAGCGGACTGACGGGCTCCGGTAAGACATCCATTCTGGATGCCATTACGCTTGCTCTTTATGGACGCACGCCCCGTCAGGAAAAAATTTATGGAGCCGAAGGCAACGGAGTGATGACCGCCGACAAGGGCAACTGCTATGCCCAGGTGACGTACCAGTGCAAAAAGGGAATTTTTGTTTCCCGGTGGTCGCAGCGTAAAGGACGCGACCGTGCCGATGGACAGTTGCAGCCGGCCGAAGGGTTGATTTACGGTGTTGAACAGCCGGAATCTCCTTTGTTTAGTCATACGACGGGGGCCCGCGAAGAACTGGCCCAGGCGAATGCGGCAATCATTCAGTTGGACTATTCCGAATTTTGTCGTTCCATTATGCTGGCGCAAGGTGAATTCAGCAAGTTCCTGACTTGCGATGAAGAGGAACGCGCCGAAATTCTTGAGAAATTGAACGGTATGGAAAACTACCGCCGCATTGCGCAGAAGGTCGCGGAACACTGGTCCGTGAGCAAGCGCGCCAAGGAACAGGCGGAATCGAATTTTGGAACGCTGGCGGAATCCATTCCGAGTGCCGAAGAAATTGCGCTGCAACAGAATAAGCTTGTCGAATTCAAGGCGCGCGAAGAATCAATTGGGCAGGAACAGGCGAAGGTTGCATCTCTGCTGGTTTGGCATAAGAATCTGGACGAAAAACAGGGCAAGCTGCAGAGTGCCGAAAAGGCTTTAAATCTGGCGAATGAGTCCAAGGAAAAGTTTGCCGAAAACGAGCTGCGCCTGCAACAGGCCGAAAAAGCGAAGGGTTGCGATTCCCTTTATCAGAAATTCGATCGGTTGCGTAAAGAGGAAAACGTTACTCAAGGCAGCTTGAAAAAGATGCAGGGGGAATTGGATTCTGCGGAATCATCTTTGAAGAAACTTGATGAAGCCAAGAAAAATGCGGAAAAGTCTAAGAATGATGCCAATGATTTCGTTCAGTCGCATCGGGAACTTTGGAACAATGTGCGTGCTCTTGACGTCAAGATTGCGGGAACCGTGGCGAACCTGAGCGCGGAAGAAAAACGTTGCAAGGATGCCGATAAAATCCTGAAAAATTTGCTGGATGAACAGGCCGGAATGCTCCTGAACCTGCAAACATTGGAAGCTCAAGAAAAAGACCTGCAGAAAAAGGTGTCTGATTCCAGTAGCGACGAGGCGCTCAAGGA
Source organism: uncultured Fibrobacter sp. (assembly GCF_946062555.1). GTDB lineage: Bacteria > Fibrobacterota > Fibrobacteria > Fibrobacterales > Fibrobacteraceae > Fibrobacter. The sequence continues at coordinate 87,518 of NZ_CAMGVQ010000006.1, read as the reverse complement.
GGTGTTGCCGAAGGGCGAATTGCAGGTTGCGGAACTGGCGCGCGTGCGGAAGGATTATTCCGATGCTCAGGTTTTGAAAAACAAGGCGACGCAGCTTGCTGCGGAAACGCAGGTGAAGTTGGATGTGGCTTTGACTCGCCGCGAAACCTTGAATGCCGAGCTGCAGGAGCTTTTCCGCAACGATGTCCTAGTGCTTGCAAACATTATCCAGAAACACCTGGAAGAGGGGGCTCCCTGCCCTGTGTGCGGCTCTAAGGAACATCCTGCTTGCAACGGGAACGTCGCAGAACAGGCCTCTTCTGCGGAGGACGAATCCCGTGCGGTTGACGCTGCGTCTAAGGTACGTGCATTGAATGCGAAAATTCAGACTGCCGATGGCGAAATCCAGAATATGCAGAGCGCGAAGGCTCAGGCAGAGTCCGATGAAAGAAGCTATGCAGAATCCTTGGAAAAGTTGACGGAAAGGGCACAAGGCATTATTGATGGCTTGACGGAACTGTGCAAGCCGTGGATTGAATTCGACAGCAAGAATGCCGGAACGCAAATGGATTCGCTTAAGGCGCGCTATGAGGCTTTCTGCAAATCGAAGGAAACTTTGGAACAGGTTTCTGGCAATTTGAAAATCGTTAGGAACAACTACGAAAACAGCGCAGAGGGAATTGGTCGCGCAAAGAATCAACTGGAGCAGGAACAGAGCTCCCTTGCGGAAATTCAGGCTGAACTGCAGAAACTTCAGGCTGAACGTCGCGAAATGTTCGGCGAGCAGAATGTCCAAGAAGTTGTCGAAAAGGCCGAGGCCGATTTAAAAACGGCAACGGATCGCTTTGCCGTTGCGGACAAGAATTTCCGCTTGGCCGAAGATAAACGCAATGGTCTCTTGACCCGTTTGACGACCATGAAGGAAAACTTGCAAAAGGTTTCTCTGGAGTTGGAACAGGCTTCTGCCAAGTTTACGGATGCGCTTGCCTCAAAGGGTTTTGCTGGTGAAGACGAGTTCTTGAAGGTGCTGCTTTCGGACGGAGAATTCGATGCGTTGACTCGCCGACGCTCCGAAATCAATGAGGCTTTGGTTGCGTGTAGGCAGTCCTTGCGCGATGCAACGGAAGCTTTGGAAAAGGTTAAAGCTGAAAATCAGGATTCGACTCCGGTCGAAGAACTTGAATCGAAAAAGGCTGCCGTCGATGCCGAACTGAAGAAAATGCAACAGGATGTCGGCGCGATTCAAGAAGCGATTCGCAACTATAATGAACGGCAAAAGCAGCTTGAAAAGCTAAAGGCTGAACTGGATTCCAGGCAGGCGGAATTTAACCGCTGGAATACGATGCGAAGCTGGTTCGGCAGGGCTGACGGTAGCGACTTTGTCACGTTTGTGCAAGGGCTTACCTTCCGGTCGCTGTTGAAATTGGCGAACAAGCAGTTGCTGCGGATGAAAGACCGTTATCAGCTGGTCATGTCGGGAGACCTGGGCTTCCGCGTCAAGGATGACTTTTTCGGGGAGCCGCGCCGAACGAGCAACCTTTCTGGCGGCGAAAAGTTCCTGGTAAGTCTTGCCTTTGCCTTGGGCATCGCGGAATATGCTAGCCGCAATGTCCGTGTAGACTCCCTCTTTATGGACGAAGGCTTCGGTACGTTGGACGCGGATACGCTGGAATGCGTGCTGGATTGCCTGCGTGCGCAGGAACGCTCGGGCAAGATGCTCGGAATCATCACGCATGTGGAATCCGTTGTCGAAAGCATTACGCAGAGAATCGAACTGACTCCGGTTTCTCAGGGCCACAGTGTTATCAAGGGCCCGGGCGTTCGTCAGCTGTAGCTACTGCTGGACGGCTCCGTTGCCGGTCCTGGATGGCTCGGGCGTGAGCCGGGGCCTGCCTAGACCTTCTTCAGGATCGAGCGGAGTTCGTCGGCGGCTCGCTGCAAATCGTCGTTGATGATGATGTATTCGTACTTGCCTTTCGTCTTGGCGAATTCCATTTCCTTCTTCGCGTTCTTGAGACGGAGCTGGATGACTTCTTCGGAGTCGGTTCCGCGGCCACGCAGGCGCTTTTCGAGTTCTTCTTCGCTCGGCGGCAGAATCAGAATGCCGGTAGCGTCGGGGTAGACCTTGTCGAAGTTCACCTTGCCGAAAACGTCCAGGTCGAACAGGACGCGGTTCCCTTCGGCGAGAGTCTTCTCGACAAAGCTCTTGGGCGTTCCGTAGTAGTTGCCGTGGACTTCGTTCCATTCGATAAGGCCGTCTTCTTTGATCAGCTTTTCGAATTCTTCCTTGGTCTTGAAGAAGTAATGGACTCCGTCGACTTCACCTTCGCGCGGGGCGCGTGTGGTGGCCGAAATGGAATACTTGATGTCCGGAAAATCCTTGATGACCAGGTCCTTGAGGGTGGTCTTTCCTGCGCCACTCGCGGCGCTCATCACAAAAAGTTTGTTCTTCATATCGTAGCTTTGAGTTCGCTCGCGTGGCTCGCTTTGAGGTTTGAGTTCGCTCACGTTCGTTCGCTCTGAGGTTTAAGTTAGGCGGCCATGCCGCATTTATTATTGCTCAAAGGGCCTTTGGGCCCGTGCTCGTTGCTCATTCCTTCTTGTCTTCAATGTATAGCGGGCGCTGCTTGACTTCGTCGTAGATGCGTCCGATGTACTCGCCAAGGATGCCGATCGAGATGAGCTGCACGCCCGCGAAGAACACGATGGCGGTCATGAGCGATGCCCAGCCGGGAACCGTTGTCGCGGGAGAAAGAATCTTTTCGAGGATGGACCAGACGAATACGCCGAAACTCACGATGGCGGCGAAAAGTCCCAGGTAGAAACTGAGCTTGAGTGGTGCGGAACTGAAACCGGTGATTCCGTCGAAGGCGAGGCGTACCATTTTCTTGAGCGGGTACTTGGACGTGCCCGCGGTGCGTTCGGCACGGTCGTACTTGACGCCGATTTTCTTGAAGCCGACCCAGCAGACGAGCCCGCGCAGGAATCGGCTGCGTTCCGGCAGGTTCTTGAGCTGGTTTACCACGCAGCGGTCCATGAGGCGGAAGTCGCCGGTATCGGGCGGAATGTCGATGTTCGTGAGTTTGCCAATTAGACGGTAGAATGCGAATGCGGTGAAGCGCTTGAAAATGGTTTCGCCTTTGCGCTTGTTCCTCTGTGCGTAAACGACCTGGTAGCCTTCGCGCCATTTTTCGAGCATTTCGTGAATCAGACTCGGTGGGTCCTGAAGGTCCCCGTCAATAATGACGACGGCATCGCCGATACAATGGTCGAGGCCTGCGCTGAATGCCGCCTGGTGCCCGAAGTTACGGCTGAAGTTGATAATCTTGTTGTTCGGGTTGCTCGGCAGTAGGCTTTCGACAATTTCTCGGGTGCGGTCCTTGGAACCGTCGTTCACAAAAATCAGCTCGTGCTCGATATCCTTGAGTTCATCTTCTAGGACGCGGTACGTTTCCGCGACGATTTCTTCTTCGTTGTAGACAGGAATGATGACTGACAGGAGCATGGTTCGCCTACGGGATAAGTGCTGGATTGATGAAATCGACGTGGTCGCAGTTGATGTTCTTGAGCGGGAGCGCCTTGAGTGTGAGAACTTTTACGTTTTCGATGTTCACATCGATACTCTTCAGCTTTCCGTAGGAAAAACTCCCGCTATCGAAAATCACATTGCCGTCGGCCAGAACTTGTAGCTGCACTCCGTCGCTGCAAAGGGACTCTTCGTCAAGACCGTAGGCCATCTTGAAGGTCTTGTACTTTCCTTCGATATTGTAGACCGTTTCGGAGGCGGCGTGCGTGCCGAAACCTTCGTTGTAGAATTTGTTGTCCACCTTGAAATTGTGGCCTTCGATGCTTTCGTTCTTATGGAGCGTTCCCCAGCCCTGCTTGTGGCTTGTGTAAGGGTATTCGGTGAGCTTGACGGCTCCCGTTTTGCTGTAGAAATAGAACTTCTGGATGTCGACGATAATTTTACCGTTCTTCGGATTCTGGACAACGAATTCCAGCTGGTTGTAGCCTGGGTGGAGTTGTTCTTCCTTGACATTCCCGCTGAAGTTTCCTTTGGTGTACGGTGCGCGTGAAACGGTGTCCCCGTTCACTTGCACGGTATAAATCCACTGGCTAGTAGCGGTCGCCTTTTCGTTGAGGCTGAAACTGTACTGAAGCGCGGATGCGGCCGAATCCCCGGCGGCATTCTGTATGAATTCGGGCTCGTTCACGGTAATGATGTTTGTCGGATTGAAATCCTTGCGCCCGTTGAACTTGGCGATTTGCACCCAGTAGTTGTTGGTAATAAGGATATTCTTGACTCCTTCAAGATCCATGTCGCGTTCGAAAATGTCGCAAGTGGTCGCGATGCGGTGTTCCACCGCCTTCTTGTGGTAAGTGTGGCTGTCCCAGCAGTCGAGCCCGCGGATGTAGTAGACTTCGCCCTGGTACTTGTTGACGAGGTTCTTGAGTTCTTCGGAACTCATTTGCCTTGCGCGGTCATAGTGGATAGAAGATATTCCGTAACCGATGAAATGCCAGGGGCGACCGTAAATAAAGAATCGGTCCTTTTGAGGCTGTTCCGCGAGCCATCCGAGAATCTCGTGTTCCTCGATGGTGAGGTGGTTGCGGTTGTACATGATGTTCTTGTTGAAGTCTTCCTTGTAGTGGAATGTCCAGGCGGTAAAGAGGGCGCCGGCCACGAGGGTCACCAACAGGGCTGTCACTGCGTTCTGCTTGGAATCCTTTCCGCTCATCGAGGCGATGGTCTGTTGGACAAGGTGTGCTACGGGGAGGGCTCCTACAAACGCCATGGACGGAAGCATCACCAGGCTGTAGCGCTGGTTAATCTGGATGCTGAAATCGCCCGAGACGTTTTCAAGAATCATGTAGGTCTGTATGTGGTACAGGAGCAGGAATGCGAGAATTTCCAGGTAGAAGTAGTCTTTTTTCCTTGCACCGAGAATGGCTCGTGCAAGCAGGTAAATGGCGCCTGCGACAAAGAGGTAGTTGAAGTAGGAGAGGAAGGGATTTTCGAGTTCGCCGTTCTTGTTGAGCGGCTTGGTCATTTCGGTCCAGTTGCGTGAAAGGTCTTCAAGGAAGTGGCCGTGCGCTTCGAATTCTCCTCCCTGGAAACCGAATCCCTGGAAATAGCTGATGGTCAGGAGTGCGGGAACCGAGAACAGCGAAAGCGTCACAAAGAACGTGGGGGCCTTGGCGCCCTTGCTGTCAAGAATCTTGGGGAGAGCGAACAAGATAAAGGCGAGCAGGCAGAAGGCTGTTTCTTGGCGGGTCTGTGCGAAAAATGCCAACGAAAGTGCGAGAAGAGCCCAGTGCCTGACGGTGTTGCGGTCGTAAGCCCACTTGAAAATGAGGAGCGAAAGTGCGGAAAGGAAAATGTAGAGGGGTTCCACCGACATGGCGCGGAACTGGAAAAGTACCGTGGGTTGTAATGCCGTAAGGAGGGCGGCGAAGAAGGCGAGCAGGGGCTGTCTTGTCCAGGCGGCAATGGCCAGGAACATCAGGAGTACTGCAAGCGGGAGCATCAGGAGCTCCATGTGGAAAATCCAGTGCAGGTCGTTACCTAGAAGCGGCATGCCGAGCAGGTACAGAAAAGCGAGTCCCTTGGTCTTGAAACTATTGGAAGTCGCGACGCATTTCAAGTTGCCGTTTTCAAAATACCCTTGGTTGCAGGTGCCCGATTCCTGATTGTAATACATGTTCTGGGCGACCGACATGAATACGCTCTCGTCGCTTTGCACGCGATGGCGGGCCTCGATCTGGGTGGCCGCAAAAATGGTGATGACTGCCGTGAAGGCAAGCATCAGGATCGAAATTTTCTTTTCGGGGAGAATTCCCTTGATCCATTCCCTAAAGTCCTTGTTCAGGGTGGCGAACAGGACGATTCCCGCAATGAACTGCACGATGAACAAGGGAAGCGGCAAATAAAGGTCGAGCGTGCGGATGGTATCCTTGTGGCCGACGTTTGGACCGAGGTAAATGAGGAAGGGAATCGCGAGGGAAATAACGAGGCCGACGATTGTGCCCGGGTGCGCGAGATTTTTCAAAAGACCGAGAATATAGGGTTTCATAGGTTAAATATAAATAAAGCAGCAGGAGCCTGCTGCTTTTAATCTTAGAACTTAGGTGATTCGCTTAAGTTCTGCCTACTATTTCTTCTTCTTTGTAGACTTCTTGCTTGCTTTTTTTGTGGACTTCTTTGAAGATTTCTTTGAAGCCTTTTTCGTTGATTTTTTAGAGGATTTCTTTGTAGTCTTTGTGGCGGCAGGCTTCGGCTCTTCTACCGGTGCGGGGACTGCTTCTGGTTCGGGCTCCGGTTCGGTAACGGTTTCGGGCGCCGGTTCCGAAGCGCTCTCTGCGGCTTCTGTCGCTGCGGAATCAGCTTCGCTTTCGTGGCTTTCTTCAACGGTTTCTGTCGTTGCGGTGTCGCTAGTGCTTTCGGCGGGAACCGCGGCTTCCGCAGGTTCGCTCGGCGTTTCGCTGGTTGCCGTGGAATCCGTTTCGGAGGCTTGTTCCGGTTCTGCGTACGGGTTGGTGTATGATTCGTAGCTATCGGAGGATTCGGGTTCCGCAGAATCGCTGCTTTCAAGAATGTTTGTATTAGTTTGTTCTGAATTTTCGGCGGGCTTTGCGGAATCGTCTCCGCCGAGGTTGATGCCGACGGAAAGCTGGATGCCTACGCGTCCCGAGGAAACGCGGAATTCGGTTTCGTTGCTTTTAAAGGATTTCTTGAGGGAAGAATAGTCGTAGACGACTTCAAGGCCGATGTTGTAGGGGAAAACGACTCCCGCACCACCTTCGACCATATAGTTGAGCGGGCTTTCCCACCAGTTTCCGTTGCCGGTGAGGGGGGCTAGCGTGCCGAATCGTGCGACGGCGTAGGGCTGGAACATGGCCTGCTTGTTGAAAAGTCCAAAAGAGGCGCTCAGCCAGACGGGAATGGTGGCCGGCGCGGCGGTTACGTCGCCTTTTTTCTGTGCGCTTTTATAGGCAAGACCGATGCCGTAACGGACATAGTCCGTGTTTGCCAAAAGTTCGGTACCGATTTCGAAGACGAGGTCTGCGTCGACCTTCATGTCGTCTTTTTTGCCGTGGTTTTCCCATGCGATTTTGTCTTTGCCGGGAATCTGGATCTGGGCGAGTGGTCTAACTTCGAGGGCGTTTGCCGTACTGAGCATCCCTGCAACTAAAAAAGCGATAGTGGAGAACGATCTTTTGGACATAATTTTTCCTTGCGGCTAAAAATAGATAATTTTTTGTATGATTTTCATAAGTAACACTTATTTTGCATTTGCCCTTTTTTTGATTTTTTTGAGCTTTTTTATGGCATTTTGTGCCTTTAAACCTTGAGATGGTATTGTAAAAAAACTAAATTTGCGTCGCTATTTTAGGGGCGGCTCATCGCCCTGTAATATAAAGAGAGGTTAAAAAAGTGCAAGACGCGTTGGTTACAAAAGCGGCTGACAACATTCGAATCCTTTCCGCTGCCATGGTGCAGAAGGCAAAGTCCGGACACCCGGGTGGAGCCATGGGCGCAGCAGACGCCATTACGCTCCTGTATTCGGAATTTCTCCGTTTTGACCCCGAAAACCCCTATTGGGAAGCCCGCGACCGCTTCTTTATGGACCCGGGCCACATGTCCGCGCTCCTGTACGGCGAACTTGCCATGCTCGGCAACCTCTCGATGGATGACCTCAAGAATTTCCGCCAGCTTGGCTCCCGCACGCCGGGCCACCCCGAAGTCGAAGTCGCCCTCGGCATCGAAAACTCCTCGGGTCCGCTCGGTATCGGTCATGCCGTAGCCCTCGGTAATGCGATTGCCGAACGCTTCATGGTGGAACGCTTTGGCGACATCCTGCAGCACAAGGTCGTATGCCTCGTGTCTGACGGTGGCCTTGAAGAAGAAATCGCTTACGGCGTGGGCCGTATTGCCGGTCACCTCAAGCTTTCGAACCTCATTTTCTTCTACGATGCCAACCAGGTGCAGCTCTCTTGCAAGGTTGAAGACGTGATGAGCCACGACTTCAAGAAGCAGTACGAAGCATGGGGCTTCCGCGTGATTGACGTGGCGGACGGTCACAACATTGCAGAACTCCGCAAGGCTTTCAAGGCCGCTTGGGCCGAAACCGAAAAGCCGACCATCATCATCGGTCACACCACCATGGCGAAGGGAGCCATCGCCGAAGACGGCAAGTCCTTCGAAGGTGCCGTTTCTACTCACGGTCAGCCGCTCAATGCTGCAGGCGCTTCTACCGACGCAACGGTGAAGAACCTCGGCGGTGATCCGGCCGATGCATTCAAGATTTTTGACGACGTGGAGGCTGGCTTCGAAGCCCGTAAGGAAGAACTCCGCAAGCAAGTCGCCGAATGGAAGAAGGCCAAGGCCGCTTGGGATGCCAAGAATCCCGAAAAGGCTGCCACCCTCAAGGAATGGCTCTCGGGCAAGGCTCCGAAGATCGACCTTTCCAAGCTCGAACTCAAGGAAGGTGTCGCTACCCGCGTGACTTCCGGCACCGTGCTCGGCTACCTCGCCGAAAACGTGAAGAACTGCATCTGCAGCTCCGCTGACCTTTCCAACTCCGACAACACCCAGGCCTTCCTCAACAAGACCGGCATCTTCCGCGCAGGCGACTTCAAGGGCGCCTTCGTCCAGGTGGGCGTTGCCGAACTGACCATGGGCGCCATCTGCTGCGGTATCGCATTGCACGGCGGCCTCTATCCGATTTGTGCTACATTCTTCGTGTTCAGCGATTTCATGAAGCCGGCGATTCGTATGGCTGCCCTCATGAAGCTCCCGGTCAAGTTCATGTACACGCATGACAGCTTCCGCGTGGGCGAAGACGGCCCGACGCACCAGCCGATCGAACACGAAACCCAGATCCGTTTGCTCGAAGGTCTCAAGCGCGAAGACGGCAAGTCCGAAATGTTGGTGCTCCGCCCGGCCGACGCCTTCGAAACCGTGACCGCCTGGGAAATGGCTTTTGAAAACAACGATCGCCCGACAGCGATTATCCTGACCCGCCAGAACGTGAAGACGCTCCCCGGTGACAAGCGCTACGAAGCCTCCAAGGCTTGCCGCAAGGGTGCCTACATCGTGAGCGACAATTGCGGTTCCGCACGCCCGGACCTGACCTTCGTGTCCAATGGTTCCGATGTGCTCCTGACTCACGACGCCGCCGAAATCCTTCGTGGCGAAGGCCTCAAGGTCCGCGTGGTCTCCATGATCAGCCCGGCCCTCTTTATGGCTCAGGACAAGGCTTACCGCGATTCCATCATCGTTCCTTGGACTCCGGTGTTCGCAAAGTCTAGCGGCCTTCCGCTTCTGTTCGCCCAGGTCGTGGGTGGCTTCGGCAAGGTCTCCGGTCTCGAACGCTTTGGCGCTTCCGCTCCGGCAGCAGTGCTCGAAAAGGAATTCGGTTACACTCCGGAAGCCGTCGTGGCCGCCGCGAAGGAATACCTCGCCGAATTCAAGGCAAACGTCGAGGAATTTAAGAAGAACAACTAGCGATGAGGTCGCCTTGCTTTGCAAGGCTTTGAGCTCTGAGGTCGGTGCTACGCGCTTTTGAGGTTCTGCTAGAATAATTAAATTTCTACTAAAGCCTCAAACCTCAAAGGGAGCCGAAGGCGACCGCGCTCAAACCTCAGACCTACAATAAGTGATATGATTTGCCCGTTTTGCAAGAAAGATAACGACAAGGTGGTGGATAGCCGCGTGAGCGGTTCCTCCATTCGACGCCGTCGAGAATGCTGCGAATGCGGCAAGCGCTTTACCACTCGCGAATACATCGAAGTCCAGCCGCTGACCGTAATCAAGCGCAGCGGCGAACATGAACCGTTCCAGCGCGAAAAGCTGCTGCGCGGTATCATGAACTCCTGCAAGAAACGTCCGGTTTCTGTTGCTGACATAGAACAGCTCGCGACCAACGTGGAAAACGCCTTGACCGTGACTGAAAACTTCGAAGTCAGCTATGAGCAGATTGGCAACCTGGTGATGCAGGAACTCAAGAAACTCGATGCCGTCGCTTACGTGCGCTTTGCCTCGATTTACCGCGAATTCAAGGAAGTTGGCGAGTTCGTGGACCAGATCAAGAGCATGGACAAGTAGCGCTGCGCACCTATGAGTTTTGAGCGCGTTCGTAAACTCACTTTGAGGTCGGTGCTACGCACCTTTGAGGATTCAGCTAGGAACAAAAATTTATCTTTCTACTAAAGCCTCTTTCCTCATAGGGAGCTTAAGGCGACCGAGCTCATACCTCATTCCCATGAAAGATTTAATCAATAATTTGGATGCTGCTTATAAAAGACGTGCTCCTTTGCTAGGGGTTACCGAGGCTTTCCGCATTGTGAACGGGGCACCGGACGGTTTCCCCGGCTTGACGCTCGACAAGTTCGGTGACCGTTACCAGATTCAGTTTTTCGGTGATGAACTGCTCCGCGAAAAAAATGCTGTCGTTGCCGCCGTCGCAGAAAAGTTCGCGCCGCTGTGCCTTGTTGTAAAGGAACGCCTTTCCCGTTCGGGCAAGTCGCTGGAGAACCCGCCGATGGAAGTGGCGGTGGGGCGCGCGGAAGATTCTGTAGGCGTCGTTCGCGAAGGTTCTGCGAAATTCCACATCGATTTGCTCGACACGGTGAATCCGGGGCTGTTCCTCGATATGCGCCATATTCGCCTGGAGATGGGCGAGCGTGCGGCCGACCGCCGTATGCTTAATTTGTTCAGCTACACCTGCGCATTCTCGGTGCATGGTCGCCTGGGCGGCGCCGAGATTTCGACGAATGCCGACATCAGCGCGAAGATTCTGGACAAGGGCCGCGAAAACTATGCGCTTAACGGGCTCGAACCCAAGCAGGGCGAATTCTTCAGAGGCAATGCCGTTGAATACGTTCACTGGGCGCAAAAGAAGGGCCTCAAATTTGATTCCATTGTGCTCGACCCGCCGAGTTTTGCCCGCTTCAAGGGCAAGAATTTCAATGTGCGTGAACACCTGATGCCGCTGGTGGCCGACTGCGCCACGCTTCTGAACAAGGGCGGCCTCTTTATGGTGAGCTCCAATTATAGCGAATTTAATTTGTCTGCGTTCTCGCGGAATGCGCTTGCATCAGTTGCATCTGTTCATCCGAAAGCGAAAACGCTTTGGAGCAAGTCGCAGGACATCGATTTCGTCGGCTCCGGCCACACTAAAGACAGCTGCCTTGTGGCAACGCTTATTGAAGTGTAGAAGGTTTTCTTTAGCTCATTTTTAGCTCCGTATTCAAGGTCTTGCAAAACGAAGTGAAATTGTGTAATTTTAGTGCTAGATATATGATTAGCACGATGATGAGAGATGTTGAAAAGGCCAACTGGGAGTACAGTGGTGGCCTTAAGAAAGCCCGTGAAATCGCAAAGAATCTGCTTGAGCAGGGCGTTTCTATTGATGTAATCAAAAAATCGACTCAGCTTTCCGAAAAAGAAATTCGCGAACTTTAATTGCTTAAAAAAAAACTTTGCAAGGCGGTCAAAAGGCCGCTTTTTTCGTGTGTTGTCATCTAGAAACTTGTCTTCCTGGAGGCCGTAGGATCGACGGGATCCAAGTCGCTCCAATCCTGGTTGCATAAAGTATGTTATGCTGCTAAAAGTTGTATTATAATTTTAGCAGAGTCTTTGTATTAATCGTTCATTAGCCGATGGATTTCGGCTTTGACTTTATCGAGATCGCTGTTTGTAAGGATCGGAATCAGTTCGTTGATTTCTTCGACGGGCTTGTCCCACCACTTGAATTTTAACAGGAGTTCCGTCAGTTCTTCGTCGAATCGGTAGCGGAGTGTTTTGGCTGGATTCCCGACCACGACCGCGTAGGGTTCTACGTTGCTGCCGACGACGCTGTTTGCACCAATGATGGCACCGTCGCCAATAAAGTCGTAGTGGTGCATTACGTGGCTTCCGAATTCCGAGTCCGCGATATAGGTGAAATCCCTGACAATAATGTTCGGGTTCTTGATGGTGGGCTTGATGTAGATTTCCTTGTCGTAGCCCGCAATTGGATGCACCGTGTTCGGATTCGGAGCGCTCATGGAGCCTCTACTTGGCGGCGATGGTGAACATTCCGCTGCGCGGAATGTGAATTTTCCACGTAAGCAATTTCATCTGCTTGTCGTTCACCATGAGGTAGGGGTCCACGAGAGCGACACTCTTGGTGCCGGCGAAGTCCATGGCGGTGCCGGCGTTGTCGTCGAAATTCTTGCCCTTGCCGAACACCTGATAGAACAGCGGCTGGCCGAAGGTTACCATGATTTCGGGCTGAATAAAGTCCAGTTCCTTGGTAAGCATCTTGCGGAGCGCGGCTTCCAAAAGCGGCGCGAGCGGGCGTTCGGTAGACTTGAAAAAGTACGTGATGCCGATGTCGTTCTGATTGATGCTTAAGCTTGCGAAAAGGCGCGAAAGCATTTCGCCAACGGGTGTTCCGAAGAAGGTGTCGGTGCTTGTTGCAGAAATGTTTGCGGCCTCGGCCATTTTAATGGCGGGGAGCAGGAAAAGCAGTTTCGGCTTCGCGGGGCCCGCGTAGCGGGCAAGGGCTGTTTCCTTGGCGTACATGGCTTCGCCCTTGATGGATTCGTAGAATGCATCAAGGGTCTCGGCAGATTCAAAGGCGTGGGCACTGCGCTTGACGGTGCGTTCCGTCGGCATGTTGGCTGCGGGAATTGCTGAGGCCTTGGTGTCGACGGCGCCGAAGAGCGAAGGCGCAAATCCGGTGGTGTCCGGAATCGGGGCCTGCTGGATATCGGCAGAGGTACTGGAGGCTCCGGGGGTTGCACTGTTCGGGAATTGCGGCGGCAGGTTGCGCGGCACCGGGCGTACTGCGGAGGCTGCGGCCGGAGTCGGCGGAATGGGACGCGCGGCAACAGCCGGGCGTGTGGCAGGCGCGGGCGCTCCGGGTACGGCAGGCTTGCGCGTGAGTGTCCACGGCTCGTCTAGCAGAAGTTCCGCTTCGCCCAGGTCGATTTGTCCTGAAAGGTAGTTGCGCAGTTCGCTAAAGTCAAATTCGTCAGCCATTCAGGCGCTCCAGGCAAAAGTTCAAAATCGTCTCGGCCAAATCTACCTTCTCGCCCATGGCGAGCGGTGGAACGGGCTTGCCCGTTTCCACCAGGGCGAAGCGCACGCAGTCGCGGCCAAAGCCGGAATCGGCTGCCACGGGCGCATTTAACAGAAGTGCGTCGGCGCCGCTTTTTTCAAGTTTTTCGGCGGCGTGTTCTTCGAAGTGATCGGTCTCAAGTGCGAATCCGATGATCACCTGCTTATGAACGGCGGTTCCCGATGTGGAATCGGTGCGAGTCCTGCGGGCGGCAGTGCAGTCGCGTAGAATATTCGGATTCGGTACAAGTTCAATCGTCAGCTGGCTGCGGCTATCCTTGATTTTCTCGTCGGCGGCGTGGGCGGGGCGGTAGTCCGCTACCGCCGCGCAATGCACGACGGCGTCCGCAGAATCTAACCGCTCCATCACGGCGTCGTGCATGTCCCGGGCGCTTTTCACGCGGTTCACTTTCACGCCGCCCGGGAACGCCGCCTCCATCGGGCCTGCGACGACTTCGACGCTAAATCCGTTGGCGTAGAATACCGAGGCGAGTGCGACGGCAGTCTTTCCGCTGCTGCGGTTGCTGATGTAGCGCACCGGGTCAATGGCTTCTTCGGTGCGACCAGCAGTCAACAGGACCTTCTTGCCGTATCCGGGAAGAGTAGAATCTTTCGTCGGGTCAATGTCTTTTGCGACTGGGCAAGCTGGCGTGGGGGCGTTGCGGGGGACACCCCCGCACGAAGGGGTAGCGGAAGACGCGCAAGCGGCTGCAGCGAGGGGCAGACTTGCCCCTTCCAGCCATTTCACAATTTCCGCTGGTTCCATCAACCGACCTTGCCCGACTTCGCCACAGGCGAGTTCTCCCGCGGGCGATTCCAGTACGGTCGTGTTTTCAAAGCCGCGCAAAATCTCGAGGTTGCGCTTTACCGCTGGGGAATTGTACATGGCCACATTCATCGCGGGTGCAATCACGCGCTGGCACGTGCAGCTCATAAAGCAGAGGCTCACCGGATCGTCGGCGATACCGCAGGCGAATTTACCGATGACATTTGCCGTCGCGGGCACAACCAGGTAAAGGTCCGCCCAACGAGGAAAATCAATATGCTGGAAAGGACGCGCTTCGGCGGCACCGTTCTTCAGGTACACGGGGCACTTGCTGAGGCTTGCGAAAGTGAGCGGTGCCACGAATTCTGTCGCCGCATCGGTCATGCACACGCGAACTTCTGCGTCCTTCTTTTGCAACAGGCGCAACAGCTCGCAGCTCTTGTACACGGCAATGCCGCCCGAGACTCCGAGCAAAATTTTCTTTCCAGCGAGGTTCATACATTGAAAAATAGAAAAATGTACCGGAGCTTGTCTTTCAAGCGTTCCGAATGTCGCTATCTTCCCAAATCAATGAAAAAAATGGTTTTTGGGGTGCCCGAAAAGTCCGTTTTGGGAAATGTGTACCTATAAAACAGATGAATTGTCCTGTTTATAGGTATCAAATTCAATAAAAGTCTCTTTTTTCATGATGCTGATACCTATAAGATTTTTGTATTAGCATTTTTATAGGTCAATATAACGGCGCAGTTGTTGTGAGACAAAAAATCACCTTTCGTGAGACAAAACGAAAGATGATTTTGTTTTTTTAAGCCATAGCATTCCATAGTGTTGTCGAAATTGCGACAAATTTTTTGCTATACCCTGGTGAAATAGTTGCACTTTGGGTGCCACCATAACCAGTCCAATGAATTGTTAAATCGTCATTACCCACATTATGAACAATCAATTCGTCACCAGTTGTAGGAGTGTATTCAGTTAAATAAAAGTCCGTACTCATCCCAACATCCACTCCCTGGTGGCTGTAATGATCAGGAATTCTGAACACATCAAGTGACTTAGGTTCGTAATGAGTCAAATATTTTCCAAGAGTATCTTGAAGGTCATTGGTTGTAAGAGTGTCAGGAATAGCAATATTCCTGTTGATTCTACTTACAGATAGATAGTTAGTGAAGATTTTATGAACATTTAAAGTTTGGGAAATAACCAAAGACCCGTTGATGTTTCCGCCAGTTTTCGCCAAAAAAGTTACTGTAGCTTGATTCAAAGCATCTTCAATTGCCGCGCTAAATGATTGCAATCGATAGATGCCAAACCCATCGCCCGAAATATAATGAAGAAAACTAACGCCTTCAGGCAAATCTATTTCATCATACCAAGTATTACCATTAGCAGAGCACTTCATCTTTATGGTAATTTCGCCAATTGAGCGATTGTGCAAAACAGCCAAATGGTTTCCCTCGGCTCCATTCAAACCAGCCAAAAAAGGAGATTCAATGGTTACGGTGTAACCAGAACCCGAAAAATATATATTGTAATCTTTGTCCGAATTACAATTTAAAGTAGTTGCCTCACCAACACCCATTGGTTCCCATCCAGAAATAACATCTCCTGCAAGCATCAATCCCCCTCTGGTCTCTTTTACCGTAAAGGCTAGGTTGCCAATACGATATGTTGGATGGGTGGCTTGATTGAAGATTTGTGCTAGGAATCTAGGGTTGGAGTCTTCTTCATTTACGCGGACTTTACCTAAATATTCGATTCCTTCGGGAGTGGGAAGGTGTCCCACCTCCTCTTCGCCTTTTTCAAATGAAGGATTTTGGAGAGCGTTCAAGAATTCGGGGGTGATGATATCACCAGTTTTAAAGATCTTTTTGTTCATGTTCAACCTCGTTTTAATGGTAGTTTATTGCATCAGAAGACTGCATCATGCTGATATAGCGGTTCTTGCGTTCTTCGGTCAAAAAGTCGTTTTCAGGAATTTCGGCAAGAGCCAATGTTGCTTCGAAAAAAGCTCCCGCCAACAAACAGGAAAAAACCTCTGATAACGCTAAAAGGATTTCCCTTCCTTGTCCTGAAACACCAAATCTCATCGAATCTTCCCTAAAAATGGCGATAATATGAGATGCCAACTTTTGATTGTAGAGTATTCTGGATAGGTTATCGCCATTGACAGATTCGGCAACGAAAGTGCGTTCGAAGCTAAAATCTTTAGGTGGTTGAATCTCATCACCAAAAACATCTGTGTAGGTTGCTTCTGGGTTTGGGACAGCATTTTCGTCTTTAGAATAAAACTCAGCATCCATCCAGATGCATTTCCCATCAATACTGTAAATTTTGCTAATCATGACCTTACCTCACAATGTTGAATTGGATGTATGGAATGGAACCGTTGTTGTGCGTTGTTCCGGCAACACTATCGGGCCAATTTTCGGCACCATCCTGAATGAAGTTGTTGATAACTCCGGAAACAGCAGTATCACCACTCGCTGGAACTACGCTGCTAACCGATTTTCCAAGAAATCGACCTTGTCCATGTATTGCAACAAATACCCAATAGAACTTCTTTCTGACAATTTCTACAGGTTTGTCGAATACGATTATAGCGTTTTCGCCCAGCTCTTGGTTGACACAAGACAACAGCTTTGTTGCTCCGTTTAACGTTTTTGCGTCATTGCCAAAAATGGCAACATTAGCGCGATTGTCGCTATACGAGCTTCCTTCTATAGGAGAAAAAGCGATAGAGCCAATACTACCCGAAGGGAACTTGATTGGCGCGAACCTTACATCCAGCATCTGTCCGGCTGGAACATTCGATGCATTCACCTCGGTATCTGCCAAAACCTCTTCAAAAGGAACCGCTGGGGTAAGCAAGATTTCTCCGTCATCATCTCTAGTAATTCGGATGATAAGATCATTGTTTTCTTGCGGAGAACCAGGACGATTAACGATTTCCGCAGATAGTCCGGAGCCAAAACTAAGTTTATCAAAAAGATTCCCAGGAACAGCATCTGCGTCAGAAACTTTGATTTTACTATTTGCTAGTCCTGCAAGTTCAGAAAGTAGAATGCAAAAATTCTCCTGTCCGGCAAATCCGGCCAAAGATGCATTTGCGGCCAAGGCCTGAGCCAAGGTTTTTGTTTCCATTTGAGACATTTTTTTGTCTAAGGTTTCTTCGTTCATGTTTCGTTCTCCAGGAGAAGTTGATGTCCGTTTTCAAGAAGCAGGGCTCCGCCATCTTCGAGCAACAAGCGACCTGCAGGTGGCTGTTGGAATTTCCATTTAATTTGAGTAAACGGGATTTTCTGAGCTTCCAATGTCTGTATCAATTTGGTACAAGAAGATTTCAGTCTATCACATGTAACCGTCCAGGTGTATTGTTCATCCTGGTCGTATACTTCAAAGCCTGCTCGGCCAAGGCCCGCACGGAGCATCCTGGGCGGTTTTACAATATCGATATCGAAACCGATTGCCGCTGCAAGCGCCTTGTAATGACGTTCAGCAATGCCTGAATCCCTGTTGATAGTCTCTAAAAGGGCTTGGCGGCGAACTTCCAAGGAGCCGGAATGGCCTAATTCGTAGAGGTCTTCCCACCGTTCGAGAGTCGTTGTTGCTGAACCAGGAAAGATTTCACGGTAAACGGCATCGGCGCTTTCCAGGGCTCGGTCAAGTTCCTTGGCTACGGCATATTCCTCCGCATCCATCTGGAGCGGATAGAGCTGCGTAAGAGCCCTATAGTGCGGACTTTCGAAGGGATTTTCAACCATTACTGTACCACCAGGTCACCGAGAGTAAATTGTTCTGTTTTTCCAGACGGAATAGCGTCTGTTTGCTCCTGGTAGTCTCCGCCATTCTGCTTAACCTCGATTGTGGCATTGGTTCCACCATTTTTAAGGACATAGACCACAATCTGGGCAGGAATAAACAGGTCTCCAGGTTCAAGATCGGCGAAATACTTGACAACGTCTTCCCGGAACGCTTCTTCGTCCATGTTCTGCAATCCTTGTACCGTGACACGCAGGGAAAGAACTGGTTCGGTCGGGACATTTGCCCAGATTTCACGAGGTGCGACGGGGCCTTCGTATTCGCATTTTGCCCGGATAGCTTCACAGCAGCGCATCGAAAGTGAACTCGGACCCATCAGCATGAGAACCGTTCCCACGCCATAGTAGTTCTTGAGGCATCGGGATGATGTCGGGGCCTCATTTGAGTCACTAGGCACATAAATTTCGACGCCGAAACACTTGACCTCGTTCAGGGATTCCGTTTGCCAGCTTTCGAGCGCTTCGATTTCTTCAAGTTCTACCTTGACATACCTGGCAGAAACTTCGCTGAAATCGGTCATTGCCCACCAGTAGGCCGCATCAAGTTTACCCTGACGAGTCCATGCCTGGCCGTCATCGGAAGTAAATACGCCAAAGGTAGCCGGTCGGTTGGTAATAAAACCGAGACCAATTCCAAAGATTTTCTTCGAATCGCCCAAATCAATCATGACATTTTTTTCGGTGTCGCTGGAACCGCATGTAAACGCAATGCCCTCGCGATCGTGCGGCTTGACGGCATTGGCGGCACTCAAATTGGGCATAGTGCCCGTAATCATCGAGGATTCGAGCCCGATAGCCTTGCCAGTAGAAGACGCTTCAAGTGCCCAGCGTTCGTAGTCGCTAGGCTTGCCGCCGCTCTTCGGGTTACGAAGATACGACAGGATGAGTGTCAGGAGTTCGCTTGCGGTCAGGTTGCTGTAGTCCAGCCCACGGTCGTTTGCCCACTGTTCCAGGCTCTCCTGGTTCATCGTGGTCGGGAAAATCTGGTCAAGAGTCCAGTCCATCTGCTTGTAGAGGCCCCAGATGGCAGACGCAGCGGCCGCAAAACGGATATAATTTTCCGTTCCCTGGCTAATTTTGATAGTCGGGTTGTAGTTTTTCGCATCGACAATCATGCGCTGCAAGATTTGATCAACTGTTACGGACATCGCCGACCTCCACAAAACGCTTAAATTCAATCACATTGCCATTGTATGCGACACATACCACATGCACCAGGAGCTTGTCGGAATCGGCATAGGTGGCCGTCGATTCTACGCTTCTAAGGTGCTTGTAGTCCAGCATCCACTTTAGTGCCTCGGTGGCATAAGTTTCGGCTTTGCTCCTGGTGTTCTCGGATGCCACTTCACGGGCAAGTTCTTTGAAACGGTGGCCAAATTCAGGTTTCTTGTAAAATGAACCTTTTGCCACGGTAAGCGAAAGCTGAACTTCTTCTTTAATCTGATCTGTAGTCATTGTAAGGTCTCCGGGAATGGTGACGGGCTGGGTGGTGTCGTGGGCATGGTTTCAGTGACCGTGCAGACGGCGGTTTTCAAGACCGTTTCAATGGCCCCAAAAAGCTTCTTGTAGGGCTTTTGAACTTCCTGCTTGGAGGCCGCCTGTGCGTTGACCAAATTTGTGATGGCCGCCAGAACAGCCGCCTGGACTGCTGCAAAAGTCGGAACGACAGAAACGACGGCCACGCCACCATGAGACGGAATTCCAGGCTTCGGGAGCCCCTGCCAATAGGCGCAGAGCTTGGCGGCCATGTTGGCGGGTGTGCCGCTGGACGGGTCGAGCACCGAAAAGGCACTTTCTAGGAGAGACTTATCCCCACCAGCCGTAAGGTTCGCTCCGAGAATGATGCCGCCCTTGGCGTAGTCATCGTAGGCCTTGGCAAGCTGCGGGGCCACGCTTGTTTTGCCGTCGGCGGCTTTGACAATCCGGGAAAATTCGGAATCGAGAGTGTCCAAGTCAAGCATTTAGGCCCCCGTATCCTGCTGTGTAGGCGGTGCGGTTGGTGCACCGAGGTTGCCCACGTGAGTGTGCTGGTTGAAAGTATCGCGAAGTTTTGAGAGATTTCCGATCTTATCCTTAACTTCGCCATTGACACGCACATCGCCATCGATATCAAGACCGCTCTCGGCCTTGATGGCAATTGTGCCATCATCCTTGAGGATGATATAGTGTGCCTTTTCGCGGTAAATGGCCGTTTCGCCTTCCTTTATGGCGGGATGGTCCTTGCCGTCGCTTGCAACCGCAATGACAACGTTTCCAAATTGCAAGAAAAGGCACCGTTCACCAGCTTTGGGTATGCTGATGAAGCCGAATTGTTGCATCATCTGGCGGCCTTCAAATTCGATACCGTTGGCCTTGCCGCTGATACTGCGGAGCTTGCCTGCCACATCCTTGCAGCTGGTAACCAAACTGGTGAAAAATTTCATCATAACGAGCCTCCGGGCTGTAATTCAAGGCGGGTGCGCTTGCCCTCACTCCTGGAGAGCGTGAACGTGCGGCGTTTAATCAGATACGAGTCAACAGCACCGTTGTAATGGTCCTCTACGTCGCAAAAGGCGTTGATTGTCCAGGGAATACCGTTTTGCGAGTGCCCGGGCATCGTGTATTCGAGCTGGATTGCGGAAGCCTTTTCCGTTGCCAGCTGAAGTTCTGCGGTTTTCTTGGCAGGGCCCTCGTTCTCGTTCCAGTTTACCACAAGAGGGCGATAGAACGGGAAATCGTCATTTTTTACCGAGGCGGCTACATACTTGATGTCGCTATCGTCCTGGCTTTCGCCGATAACCTTGATAAGCGAGTGCTGACCGTTCAATGTCTCGGTGACAGACCCCTCGATATAGTCCATTTTCTCGCCATTTTCAAAGGCATGGATTCTGAAATCGGCCTTGTCACGTTCAACAGGCTTGTCAAAGACCAGGGAGCCGTCAGGAGACGCCCAAAAGAGAAAACCGAGCGAATTGGCCGCTTTCTTCAAGACATCAAAGACGCTATCTCCCGGAGAAAGCTCGACGAACTTGCGCTTGATTTTATCCTTGTCTGACCCGGAGTTGAAAACGAAATCTTTCCTGGAGAGAAACGGCAGGTCCTTCACAAGCCGTTCTGCCAGCTGGGGCAGCGTCCTTGGCAAAGTTCCAAACTTTGTCACGCTGGAGTCGGCTAGCACCGACGCCACCGATCGCCCCTCGATTTCCATCTTGGGCCCGCTGCGAGAAAGGGAACGGCGCACGGTATCGATAATCCCCGCCATGACGCACTTGCGGTTCACAAAGATTTGACACAGGTTGCCGCGGTTCATATCGTACTTAGAATCGCATTCGAACGAGAATGAGCCTTCCGGGGAATAGAGGTCCGCATCGATCGTGTAGCTCACGAACTTGTCCACGCGGGCTCTCCCTTTGGCATTCGCCACAAGCACGATGACTTCATCATTCTGCATAGACAAGCACCTCGCCTTTCATGAACGTGGGATTCTTGGCGTTATTCAATGCGCAAAGGCGTTCAGCCGCCTTATAATTCAGCTTGTTGTCCAGGGCAATCTTGTGGAGCGGTGTTTCGTGGGTCACGTTGATTGTCTTGGTGGTCATGTATTCCAGCTTGATACGAAGCACCGCATCCGACAGCGTTGCAGCCATTTTCTTGAGCCTGTAGGGGCTTACAGCCTGCGGAAGAACCTGTTGGATGAACTCCCTTGCCAAAGCTAACGTATCCTCAAGTTCATCGGGGGAAAGCAGATACGGTTCACTTTCCGAAGCCAGTTCGCGGCCTTCGGCATCGTCAATGGCGACTCGTTCAGCTGCAATCGATTCGCCCATCTTTTTCTCGTCATCAGAAATCTGCTTGGCTGTCTCCGTAGCGACAGTAGCGGCAGCAAGGGTCGCAAATGCAGCCCGAACGCTTGCGGGGGCACCATAAAGGGACGCCAACATCGATGAGGCGTTGGTGACCAAGGTGGCGGTAGATGCCCTGGATTTGCCCTTGTTGGAACCGGCCTTTCTGGCAAGTGTCACGAAAGAATCGCAGCATTCCTGGATAGCCTTTGTCAAGGTTCCTGACAGCGAGTCCATATAATCGATGGTCGTATTGATTGCATCGACAGGGGCCTTTATGGATTCAATTGTTCCCAGGAGTTGCCCCATGGCCTTGTTTGTCGCTTCGCCAAAGCTGCGGGCAGCATCGCCTAATGAGCCCCAAACATCGATAAGCGACCAGTCCGAAGAACCGGGAATATCGGGAACGCCGGTCTGTTGCATCGATACGGCGACACTCTCCTGGACTTCCAAATTGAGAGCCTGTGTTTCTTCAAAATTGGCGTCATACGGGTCCGTATAGCTCTGTGTGTCGGGCTGAATGTTCGAAATTTTGAAATCAAAGGTAAACTCGGCATATCGACGGCGACGATCATTGCTGAATGATACATTCTTGGGATAGCCGAAGAGAGAGCCGTGTTCCGGATGGAAAAGCTCTATAGGTTCCGGGAAAATGGACAAAAACCATTGCCGAAGCTGATAATAGTTGTTGTCGTAATCGTCGTTTAGCAGTACACAGGAGAATTTGAATGATTCCGGGTTTACACCCATGTCTTCAAGATCGGCACCATTCTTGTACGGGTAAACCGTTTCAGCAATGGAATGGCTGATTTCATCGCCTATAGAAACAAGATTCAACTCCCAAGGGCCAAGTGTTGGTTTTGCTTTATCTTCTGCCATTTAAGCCCCCCATCCCGGTGTCGTTTTTCGTCCGCTGACTTTGGGCGGCTTGCCCTTGTCGGTTTCGACGACAGCCTTGCCATTGGAATCCACATTGATAATGATATTCTGGTTCAAAGCCTGCATGTATTCCTGGGGCGACATCATTTTATCGCCCTTTTGAGCCGCGACAGCATTCTTCGTCAGCTGATTGTATAGCCGTAAATCGCCATAAAGCTTGTCAAGTTTCTTTTGTGACGGCAAGAAGCTGTTTTCTTCCTTTTGGATTTCGAGAAGGGTGTCCCCATGCTTCTTACTCCACCTTGCTGCTTCAGGCCCATACCGTTTTTCGAATTCTGCCTGGTTACGGTCTACCATGGCCCGGCTGTTGGCCTCGACATCGGCAACGACATTTCGCCATTCAGCAAATGCTGAAATAAAGTTGCCAATTTGTCCAACAGCCCATGTTGTTGCAGAACCTAAAGCAAACATTCCGACTTTCGTGCGCGCAATACTGTCTAACCAACCTCTTTGGGAAGCAAAATACTTGAATCTGCTCACTTCTTTAGTTGTTTGATTGAAGGTCTCCGCAGTTTGTTTAGCAGATTTCTGCACTGTAGAAAATCCGTCATCATCGTCCATATAGTTATTGCCTAAGCCGCCACCCATGTTGGTGACAAAAACTTTTTGAATGTCATTGGGATGAAACGGAATAACATTAGATGGTTGTTCGTTATGTTGCTGTTTAGAGGAAAGATTCTTAAAAAAATCAAATATTCCCTTTCCTGTTTTGTAACTTTTTACACCAATAAACGATAGTGCTGCACCTCCAAAAAGCAGTTTCAATAAAGTTTGATGTTCGCTCAGGGATTGCAACGCATTTGAAAGAGTATCAATAGGGCCAGCGAGATTGAGGTCCGCAAATTTTAATGCACTAGCCTTAATCTTTTCCATCGACTTGTCGAATGTTCGCGTCGCCCTCTGGTAACGGTTTTCGAGTTCGTCAGTGTTCGACATTCCTTTAAGGCCGGAATCGGTGATGGCCTTCATTTTGGTCCACCCCTTTTGGTAATCAGCCATAAGCGGGTTCAAGACCTTCATGGATTCGCTAGTAAGGCCTATTTGGGCTAGTTTCTTAGCATCCCCATTGACATATTCCATGATGTCGTCAATAATGGACTTCAAGTCGCGAACCTGGTTTTTCCCGTCCACCTTGTCAAAAATTTTGATTCCCTTCTTGCCAAGATCTTTCTGCTTGTCCTTCAGGTCTCGAAAAAGTGCTCCGATAGAGGTGGTGATTTCAGCTTCGCTTTTTATTGACGGGGCTATCGTCTGGAGCATAGCGCCAAAATAGGCGAACTGTTCCTCACTCTTGAGACCAAAAGCTGCTGCACTGGAAAATAGAGCTTTACCTTCCTGGGCAAACTTCTGGAGCGTAAAAGAACCCTGGTCACCCTGAATAATCAACGAATTGAAGTATTTGGATATTTTATCCATTCCCCAACCTACGTTCGCATTGATTGCAGACGAAAGTAGGGCCAAATCCTCCATTGAGGTGTTTGCCGCAAGGGAAGTCTTCGCAAGAGCAATTCCCATATCTTCGGAGAACTTAAAGTCACCAGTTATTTCGCCAACCCTCGAAATACTTGCAAGGATCGCCTTTGCATCGACTCCCGTCTGAATAGCCATATTATGCAGCGATTCGCGAAATACTTCCGTGTCCGCGTTGCTCTTTTTAGCAGCCATGCCGTAATACAGCAATTCTCTAGACAAATCACCAACCGCATTGACGGTATAATGAATGCCTCCTCCTATTAAGAGAGGACCGAGTATAGAGCCAATGTTCATATTACCGATAGATTTACCTACGGCAGATAGTGATGCTTTTGTAACACCAGCAAAGGATTTAACCGTGGATTTAGCCCTATTAAGTCCTGTATTGAGTCCGGCTGCATCAGCCCCGATTCGCAATGTGACTTCGTTATTCGCCAATTGTCTGCCATCCTTTGTCTTCTTCGTTGGGTTCCAAAAGCCCCTTCATCGCAAAGACAAGGAGCCACTGGGCATCAGTTATGCTTGCAACCGGGCAACCAAAGTACGCACTAGCTTCCAGGCCGTATTCAAGCTTACGACTTTCAATTGAACCTGGTCCGGCGTTTTTTTTAGCGTTTCAATGAGAGTTTCGATACTTTCGTCCGAAACTTCATCAAGGCTAGGGTCACATTCTTCCACAAAAGCATTGTATTCGTCGCAGAGTTTCTTCAGTTCGTCGGGGGTACAGAACGAACGCAGGTGCTCCGCAGAGCGGAAAATGCGTTTTCCCGTATCGACATTGTAGAAGGCCCGCCACATGCCGTGCGCCGCTTCTTGTTCGCGGTAATCAGCCTGATTGTACCATGCGACTTCAATGCCGTCGTGTTTGAACTCCAGCTGGTTATCGACCTTTGCCTTACGGGCGTCGGAGAGCGACAGCAGCCGAATTTCAATCTTGATGTCCGGCCTGCCCGGCCAACTCACGACACGCTTGACATCGTGGGAGGCCTTGATGCGTTCGATGAGTTCGTCGGGTTTATCTTCGCGGATAGCTTTTTCGAGTTCCGTCATTAGCTTACCTTGCGAGCGCGGGCATAGAAGTCGAGCTGGGTTTCCTTGGCGGTCTTGCCGTCAATGTCACCCGGAGTCTGTTTCAGGAGACGGCAACCGGTGAACACCACCTTCTTGCCGCCCTTGTACTGCACGACAACAGTGGCGTCGCTGGTTCCGGTCCAATCCCGGTCGGCACCACTGTCGGGCACGACGGTAAGCGAAAAACCGTATTTCGGCGGAACTTCCACCACGTCTTCGCCATCGGCGAGTTCCACGGTCTGGGCTTCTTCGATTTCGTTCTCCTTGAACTGCTTGAAGCCCGTAATCTTGTCGCCGTTAAGGACAACTGTAACTTGGGAAATCTTCATGGTTCACTCCTTAGTTGAGGTAAAGGTCGATGGTGGAATAGATCTGGTTCAGGCCAGGCACGACAGGAGCCGGAATCTGGCAGAGCATACGGCCCGGTTCATCCTTCGATTCCTCGGTGATGAACTGGTCTGCATACTGGTCAATGAAACGCAGAATCTGCACCGCTTCGAGACTCTTTGCCACGGCGATGTTGTCTTCGTTCAGGGCATCGGGCAACAGCTCGTGGATGACCTTGTTCTTGTACTTCACCTTGTGCATGGCGAGAATGGAGTCTCGGAAATAGTCGAGCGAGGCGATGACACCCGTGTCAATGAGCTTGGTGAAGCGGACGCCATCCTTGGTGCTGCGAGTAGTCACTGCACGGACAATGCAAAGCTCGCTATCTGCTTCCACCAGGGGAATCACGCCGCCATAAAGCAGGGCGTCCTGCTCTTCGCCGCTCCACTTGTCGGCAATATCCGGGAGACCGATGCCAGGAATCGGGAGCCCGTTCATGGGCTTGTTGGGCTGGGAATTGCTGGCAAAGATGGCGGCAAGGCCTGCGGCAATTTCCCAGGTAGTGGCGGGAATGGCGTTCTTGACTGCGGCAATGTGCAGGCGTTCGCAGTTGAAGTCGGTTGCAAGGGAAATGGCGTCGCTAGCCCCGTCAACGATTGTAGCCACAATGCCACGCTGGCCACGCTGTTCAAGCGGTTCGGCGGCCTGCATCAAGTGCGTCTTCAAGAGGGTCAAATTGGGCTCATCGGCCGTAGGGAGCACAATCAGGTGGAAACGTTCAGGGAAGGCCGCAGCAAGGGCGCTTTCCACGTCGATTTCGCCAGTTCCCGCAGTAAGAATCGGGTCTGCTGCCGTGATATCGGTGGAAACGACCTCGACCGAGACGTTCACGCCACCCTTGGCGGCAGAAACGTAGACACCGTTTGCCTTGGCGGTAAGGGTCACGACACCCGATGCGGCTTCTGCGGTAAACGGTGCGGCAGCTTCGGCATTCAAGGCGGTGGCGATGCCGTTGGCGACATCCTCGGCAGTATCGCCGATTTTCACGCCGACATTGACATTCTTACCGTTATAGACGACACGGACAAGGCCGCCAACGGTTGCAGCGGTTTCGCCGCTGGGGTTGGAAAGCGTGATGGTCCAGGTGGCGGGGGTTCCCTCAGTAGCCTTGTGGCGCACCAGGGTAATCTGGGCGTACTTCCAGGCATTCTTTGCGGCCCTGTACATCTGGTGGAGTACCGAACCGGCCCCGGCGAGAGCGAGGACCTCGCTTTCGTTGTAGACCGCCGTGGGCTTCGCCACTGCAAGGGTGCCGCCTTCGGCAATGTCGCCGACCAGAAGCACCTTCTGGATGTTCGCCGGGAGTCCGTTCGGGCCGGCAAAGTAGTTGTATTCCGAGTAGGAGCCCGGAATCATAGTTTCCGGGATGTTGTTGGTCAGTGTCATGGTGTTTCTCCGTTATCAAAGTTCACTTTGGATGTAGCGAGTTCCTCGTGCGGCTCCTCTTCGCTCTTGAAGGAACTCCAGATAGAAAGCAGGTTGCGGTAGCTTGCTTCTTCTGTTTCAGGCGTCAGCGTGTACGCCGTTTCAAATTCAATTTCAGCTTCCAGGATCTTGTCGATAAGATGTTCTGGGGTGGTCGTTTCTTTCCAGTTCTTGGCATTCAGCGGCTCGATGTCAAGGCCAAGGTTGTTACCTTGCAGCTTGCCTACCACATACTTGACTGCAGGGTGCAAAAGCTTGCGGCGTTCAACTTCGTTCGCAACATTCTTGAACACCAGGTAAACGATAATTTTGGAAGTCACTTTCAGCTTGTCGGTAGAGTCCTCCGTTTCATAGCTGCCCGATACGACGGCTGCGGAAAAACCCGGGCGCGAAAGGACCGTTACGACGGAGCCAATTTCAACAGCCTTAAACCAAAAGGCATCTCTTTCCTTCGCAGGAGTCTTGCCATTCTCACCGCAAAAGAGTTGATTTATCTTTTCTTCGATATCGAAATCGGTCATAGGGACCTCATGGATTCAAGCGAGAAAATGGCAGGCCCGCCATCCAGCTTTGAAGAGACCTTGAAGCTGGATTCATCGACGGGGCCTATTTCGTCCATCCCTATGGAAACTTCACCGTCGGCGATTCGCTTCAGGAGGGCTATGGCGTTATTGTAGCGGAGCTTCATCCCTTCGGTGATGTTCATCTCCGTCAGGCGCTCGTAAAGGTTGTAAATCGTCAGGTCAACGCAAATCATGCGAAGCACTCTCGGAATACGCGGGAGCGGCAACCTGAAACGCTTGCCTATATAGGCGTCAATCAGGGTAGAACTTTCCTCGATGGCCTTGACCACGATGTTCTCCTTGATTTCACCGTCGGCATTTGGCGTGAGGTCGTCGGTGACCTCCACCAAACGTGCATCAGGCACGTGCCCCCGTATATCGTCGAGAGTGCAGTAGTTCATCAG
This sequence comes from uncultured Fibrobacter sp., assembly GCF_946062555.1. Lineage (GTDB taxonomy): Bacteria > Fibrobacterota > Fibrobacteria > Fibrobacterales > Fibrobacteraceae > Fibrobacter. Next base: position 59,761 of record NZ_CAMGVQ010000006.1, on the reverse strand, counting down.
CTTTCCTTAGGCGTCCTTGAGAACGTCCTTGAGGAGAATGCCAGCACCAGGAGCGGTCACCAGTTCAGCCTGGTAGAAACCAGCCTTCACGATTTCGCCGCCCTTGAGACCAATATTCTTGTCTTCGATGACTTCCACGTAGCGTTCGCCGACCTGGGCAGTCATACCCCAGGCAAGACCTTCCTTCAAGTCGGAAAGTTCTTCCTGGTAGTGTGCGAAGATGTTTTCGCCCCAGCAAGAGGTGAGATCGGGCTTCTTCGGGTTCTTGCGGGTGTTCACGCGGGCCTGACCGACGATGATGCGGTCAACCTCGAAGAGGTCGGCAATCTGTTCGCGGGTAGCGACACCGGAGCCGTTGTTGGTGGGCCAGATGGCGTTAATCACGGACTTGTCGGTACGCAGCTTGTAGAACACCTTGGAACTCATGCCAAGCACGTTCGGACGCACAAGGGCGGATTCCATCATGTCCATAATCAGCTCGAAGATGTTGGAACCTTCAGCACCGATCTTTTCAGAAGCAGAAAGGGTCTTGACCTGCGAGGATTCATAGTTGGCTGCATCTTGAACGATTTTCGCGATGCGGATTTCACGATCCAGGAGAATACGGTCAATCAGGTTTTCAATCGTCTTGTTGACGAATCGGTCCTTGTTCTTCACCTGGTCAAGGTCTTCGTAGGGAACGGGAGTCTGCAAGCCGTAAGCCTTGGCAAGCCCCGGAATCTCTTCACCGCCAAAATACACGACATTCGGAGCGGACATTCGGCCCACCTGGGTATCCTGGGCACCAAATGCGTCGCCCATGTTCCTGCGGAAATACTTGAATGCGAGTTCGTTACCGTCAAGCTGCTTGATTGGCATCACCTCGTCGGCAATCAGGCGACCGTTCTTGAATGCGGTCACAAGGCCGGTCTGCTGTTCGCCAATGGGCAGGATGGTGGCAAAACTTGCGCCTGCGCTACCAAAGCTCAGCGAATCGACGATGAACTGCGGAACGCCGCAGGCGGTAAGCGCGTCGCCACCTGCAAAGGCGCAGACGGTAAGCGCAAAGGTGATGAGGAAAAGAGCGATCTTGGTCATTTTCTTCATGGGTTATGCTCCTTCGTTGGGATTTTCAGGTTCAGTGGGTTCGGTGGGCGTTTCGCCACCTTCAGTTCCACTGGTTTCAAGTTCAGTGTGTTCGTTAGGCGTTTCGTCGCCAGCGGATGCCGTCGCAGCAGAACCGGCGCAGTCCACCTTGATGCGGACCACATCGCCTTCGGAGCCCGAATCAAGGGCTACGATGCCGGATGCACCTTCGGCAGGAACACCGCGACCTTCGGCATCGGAAGAGAGTGCCTGGCCGTAGGTCACGTCGGCACCCAGTTCCACATGGCCGATACCGACGTGCTGCACATCGACGCGGTTGCCTTCCTTGACATCCACATCCATGGACACGCCAAGCACGGCATCGCCGGAACCTGCAAGTTTAACATTGCCTTGGGCTTCGCCAGCCTTGACGAAGCGGAAAGCGGGGACGGCGGTTTCCGCCGTAAAGTTGAGGATATTGCCCTTCATCAGGTACTCCTTATTGATTGTAACATTCTTCCGCAGCTTCGGCGAAACTGAGCTTGCGCCCCTTTGCCAGCTGTTCATCGTGATACTTGCCGATGCGTACCGCCGCAGACTCCGAGCTAGGAGCCGCCGCGGGCGCAAATTCACCGAACTGGACAATCTTCGGTAAGGATTTTACCGTGTCGCCCAGAACCTGCATCGGGTTCATTCGTTCGTCGCCTTCGCCAAAGCAGCCTTCGCCATCAACAGGCAAGGCCTGCATAGCGCCAAAGACCTTCATGAAGCAATCCTTCATCGCCTGGTTGCAACGGCCTTCGGCAATGGCATTGTCTAAAGTCTCAGAGAACGCCGCACCGGCTTTTTGGCGCTGCGACGCAAGCTTGTCGGCCTTGAGCGCCTCGTTTTCAGCCTTGAGTGCGGCATTCTCTTCGCTCAACCGCGTCGCCTCGCTTGAATTACCTTCCGGGATAGATTCGGTCGGTTCGTTACGAGGGGGCGTTGTAGGCTGAGGATTCTGATTCCCGTTCTCCAGCGAATCAGAACCGTCGGTATTCGGTTCACCGAAAGAAGCTGTGGATTCCGCAGGCTTTTCCACGACAGGCTTCGGCTGTTGCGGGAAGTCCTTTGCGTCCTTCAAGACGCTTTCGATTTCTTCGATGTCCTTGATGGCGTATTCCGGGAAAACCTTGTCGGCAGCCTCAATGCCATCCTTCTCGATAAGCTGTTCGCGCTGGCTGCGGAACATACGTCCAATGCCGCTCAGCTTGTACACAAGCGTTTCAAAGACACTGCGAGGCACCAGGCGGTCCCATGCGAAAGGCTCTGCAAAGACGCACACGTCCTGCTCTGTAACGCCCTTGTCGGCTTCAGCAAACATTCCTTCACCGAAACACAGCGGGGCCATACCCTTCATAGCAGGGCCAACCGCACCGAGAGCGCCCAGATGCCGCAAGCCTTTTTTCAAGTTGCTGTAAATGGCTGCGGAAAGATACTTGAAGCCGCCCTTCTTCACCTCTTCGGCAAAGTCCGGGTTCACATCGTCAAGCTTTACCTTCAGCACGTTGTCTTCCACCTTGGAATCGACGATCGAGGCTACACGCGGATCGTCAAGTTGCGGGTGGCCCTTGACCATCGGCGGCTGGTAACCGGCGTCAAGCTGGTTGTGGATACCTTCGTTGAGGTCGTTCAAGTCCGATTCGCTGAACTCGTGTTCCTTGCCTGCCATGTCGGTCACCTTGCCTACCTTGAAGGCTTCGACCCACGGTTCCTTCAGATCAATCGATTTCAAAACTTTCTTGTTCATGGCTCCAAATTTACCCGATTGGCCGCGAAAAAGGGCATGACACTGTCATGCGCTTTGTCAGTGATTTACGGCTACATTTGCACGGAGGTATATACCATGGATAAAACTTTCTGGCAGGAAGCATTGAAACAGTTCGGCATCGGCGTCATTTTCGCGCTGATGCTTGCCATCTTCTACACGAACGAAAACGCAAAGTGGGAAAAGAACGCCGCCAATGACCAGGTGCGCTGGGAAGCAGTGCTGAAACAGTACAGCGACGACCAGAAAAGGGCGCTTGACGCGATACGGGCCTGTTGCATGGAATCGCACACGACAGGGAGGCAACCGTGAGCAAGTCCGAACTCAAGCCCAAGGCGAAAGAATTTTACACCATTCACCAGATGAGCCTAGCTGACATTAGCCGCCGGCTCAACATCTCCACGCGCACCCTTCAGAACTGGAAATCCGAAGAACACTGGGACGAAGCACGTGCCGAAATCAGCGGCAGCGAAAAGAACTTTCACGCGCAGCTGTTCGAGCTGGGCGAAGTAATGGCCCGCAAGATCAAGCAGGACGAACTGGACGGCGTAAAGGTTGCAGCCGAACGCTACACCGCACTCCAGCGAATCATAGACACCGCCGAACACGCACGCAAGTATGAAGCCGTAGCGCCCAAGAAGAACAAGTCTGAACTCTCTCCGGAAGAACGTACCAAGAAGGCGCTCGACGAAATCAAGAAACACCTGGGCGTATAATGGCAGCACTTGACGAATTCTTTTTTCCGTATCAAAAGCGGTGGCTAGCCGACAAGTCGAAAGTCAAGATTTTCGAGAAGTCCCGCCGCATCGGCGGCACGTGGGTGCAAAGCTTCGAAGACGTGCAGTACTGTATCGAGCAGCCCGGACTCAAGGTCTTTTTCAGCTCAGCGGACATGACCGCCGCAGCCGAATACATCGACTACTGCGAATCCTGGATTCAGAAACTCAACGCCATCGCCAAGGCTCTCGCCGAAATCAACTCCGAAGACATCGAGGACTGCGAATTTGCCGACGAGGACAAGGGAATCAAGAGCAAGATAATCGAGTTCAACAACGGCTCCAAAATCTACGTGCTCTCCAGCAACCCCAAGGCGTTCCGAAGCAAGGGCGGTAAAATCGTGTGGGACGAAGCCGCCCACCACGAAAACGACCAGAAGATGTGGGCTGCCGCGAAGCCCGCCGCCATGTGGGGCTATCCCATCCGCATCTTGTCAACCCACAACGGTGTAAACAGTCTGTTCTACAAGCTCATCGAGAAATGCAAAAAAGGTGAACTTGACTACAGCGTGCACACCGTGCCAATCCAGCTCGCAGTAGAGGAAGGAGTTGCCGACCGCATCTGCGGTCGCAAACTCTCCAGGAAAGAACGCGAAGAATGGCTGGAGCAGGAACACAAAGGCTGCCTTACCGAAGCCATCTGGCAGGAGGAATACTGCTGCAACCCGCAGGACGAATCCAAGGCCATGATCAGCTACGACCTGATTCACAGCTGCGAGCGCCTGGGAGTGCTCGGGCTCGAAAAGGCCAAAGGCCCGCTCTACCTGGGTTGCGACGTGGCCCGCCACCGTCACCTTTACGTCATCTACGTGTTCGAAGACATCGGCGACCGCCTGATTTGCCGTGCAGTAGAAGCCTATCAGAACAAGAAGTGGAGTTACCTTGAACAGAAACTCTACAAGTTCCTGAAACTACCGAACCTTGTCCGTGGCTGTATCGACCGCACGGGATGTGGCGACCAGTTCACCGAACGGGCCCAGGACAAGTTCGGCTCCGTCAAGGTCGAGGGCGTACTTTTCTCCAACACGGTAAAGGCCGACCTTGCCATCAACCTTTTGCAGGCGTTTGAAGACCAGAAGATTATCATCGAGAAATGCCCGAAGTTCCCGGGCATCGACACCAAAATCGAGGACGAACAGGCCGAAAGCATCCACGCCGTCCGAAAGATAGTCACCAGTGCGGGGAACGTGCGCTACGATGCCGCAAGCACCGAGCAGGGCCACGGCGACTTCTTCTGGGGAGCGGCCCTCGCATACCATGCGAAAAACGCAAGTGACGCGGGTCCGGTATTCATCCAGACCGCAAATCCGTTCAAAGGGGAAAGCATGAATTTTAACGGTTTCTGACAATCGCACAGAAAGGCCCTTTTTAGCCCGTTTTTGTTTTGGACTAGTAAACGGTCATCCGATTTTAGAAAATCAAAATTCAACGAATTTGAACGGCTATTCAACGAGATTAGAAATACACCGAGGACTGCATGAGCAAGAAAAGAAAAAAACAGACCGAAAACCCCCAGAACGGCGGTGAAAAACTCCGCTTGGCGACCGAAGTGGCCACCCGGGCTGCTGCAACTTTCATCACGGGCGAAGATTACCTGCCCAACCCCGACCCTATCCTCAAGGCGCAGGGTGGGAACATCAAGGTCTACCGAAACTTCGTGGACGGGCACCTCGATGCCGTCAAGAGCAAGCGTTTCGCATCCATCACCAGCCGCACCTGGACCATCGACGGTAGCAAGGGCGACCCCAAGAAAGCGAAGATGCTTGAAGAATACTTCTGGAACCTGGAACTGCGCAACACCATTTCGCAGATGCTCCAGGCCATCGGCTTCGGTTTCGCCGTCCACGAAGTCGTGTGGGATTCAGTACCCACGGCCTACGGAACGCTCATTCTGCCTGTCGCCATCAAGGACCGCCCGCAGGAATGGTTCCGCTTCGATGACGAAGGCAGGCTGCTATTCCAGAACAAGTTCAACGCGAAGGTTCCCGTACCCGACCGCAAGTTCATCGTGACCCGCAACCGCCCCACGGCCACCAATCCCTATGGCGAGCCAGTCTATGCCCGTTGCTTCTGGCCCATGGCCTTCAAGAAGGGCGGCCTCAAGTTCTGGATGATATTCGTCGAAAAATACGGCATGCCCAAGGCCGTCGGCAAGATTCCTCCGGGAGCGACCGACAAGGAACAGAGCACCTTCCTCAGGATGCTTTCGGGGCTTGTGCGCGATGCCGTGGCGGTCATCCCGCAGACGGGCTCCGTGGAGCTCCTGGAAACCAAGATGAGCGGCACCAACCCCCACAGCGAAATCGTTGCCTGGGCGGATTCCGAAATCAGCAAGGCGTGGCTTGGCGAAACCCTCACCACCGAACAGACAAATTCCGGCGGCACCCAGGCAATGGCCACCGTGCACAACGACGTGCGCCTGGACTTGGCCCTTGACGATGCCGCCATGATTGAATCCAGCTTCAATCAGCTTATCAGGTGGATTTACGAAATCAACTGGCCTGGCGAAAAGGTCATACCGTGGATGAACATCATTCTCCCGGAAGACATGCAGCAGGCGCGCCTCGAACGTGACGCAAAGCTCTCGCAGCTGGGAGTCAAGTTCAACGCCCAGTACATCAGCGACATCTACGGTATCGACGAGAAGTATTTCGAGATGCAGGAAGTACAACCGCAGGGTGGCATGTTCGCCGAAGGCCCCGAGAAGAAGGGCAAGGTCAGAAGGACCGCCCACGAACTCCGAAACCAGGTGAACGCATTCACCGAACACCTAGAAGACGAATGCGAAAAGGTCGATATCCTGGCACCCATCAGGGAACTGGTAGAAAACGCAAAGAGCCTCGAAGAAGTCCGCGACAAGCTGGGCGGTTGCTACGGCGAAATGCCCATGGACAAAATCGCCGACGAAATGGAACAGGCGTTCCTCGCCGCAGATCTTGCGGGCCGTTTCTCCATCCTGAAAAAGGCGGGAATCGTCAATGGCTAAGGAACTCGGATTCAAGCAGGGCGCTTACAAGGAAGCCGTCGATTACTTCAAGAAGAAAATCAACATTCCTACAAAACGCTGGAACAGCCTCAAGGGTGCAATGCACACCCGGGCGTTCACCGTTGCCGGCGCAATGCGTGCCGACATCCTGCTCGATTTCCGAAATGCGGTTGACAGGGCCATCGAAAAGGGTGACTCACTGCAAGACTTCCGCGACAACTTCTACAAGATTGCAAGCAAGTGGCGGGCGGCAGACCCCAGCTTCGACGCGAAGATGGAAAAGCCGAAATACGGTGCGTGGCGTTCCAAGGTCATTTACCAGACGAACATGCTCACCGCAGCGGCGGCAGCCCAGGAGCGACAGGCAAGGGCCATGCCCGACGTGTTCACCCACGCCAAGTACGTGTGCATGATGCTCCCCGGTAGCCGCGAGGAACACAAGGCCTGGAACGGCACCGTGCTCCCCGTAAACGACCCCTGGTGGGAAAAGCACAGCCCGCCAAACGGCTTCGGCTGTCTCTGCGAAAAGGAGTTCATCAGCAAGTACGAAATGGACCGTGGCGACGAGAAGGTGACCAGAGCGCCGACCGCCGCAAACGACACCAGGAACATCGGCGAGAACTGGGACTACAGCATAGGCGATGCTGATGCCGAAAACCAGCGGCTAAAGGAATACACGCAAGAGAAAGAAGAAAAGCTGTTCAGGAATTACCCGGAAGCGAGGAAGGCAGCAAGCGAAGCTGACGCCAAAACCGAAAAGCAGAATACGACTACAGAACCTGAATTAGACCTTAGCAAGATTAAGACGGTAAAGGCAAGACCACTGAGCAAAAAAGAACTTCAATTAGAACGAGATGAAAGAGAAAAAAACATCAATAATCTTATTCAAGAAGCTCGCAACAAGAAGATCCTGTATAACGAAGCCAAACCGCTAAAAAAGATTCTCTCTGAGACGCAAATTATTGAAAAAATAGGTGGCATAGACCCTACGAAAGAAGGGGCCTGCGCTTCTCAAGCACTTGCCTACATTGCCAACAAATTTGGCTTTGACGTTAAGGACTACAGAGGCGGCAAAAGCCGCAGTTTATTTGGTGATGGTTCAAGTATTGAACAACTCGCAAAATCTGGAGGCTTTAGGGTAACAGAAGCTAACGGCTTTAAAAGCGCTGAAAAGCTGTTACAACACGTTGAAAAGAGAAAGGAGTATTTCTTTACTAGCGGGAAACACGCAGCAATAGTTCGCCTAAAGAAAAATTCCCGTCAAGAGAAAAAAATATTCGAATTTCTTGAATTACAAGGATTAAAGAAAGAAAATGGTTTCCAAGAATTGACAGAATCTGTATTGAAAAGAAGGTTTTTCGCAAGAAAAGGAAATGTCGAGTATTTCGATTTCTTAATCGATATAGAAAAATTAAAAGACTCCCCGAAATTCAGGGAGTTGCTAGGATTCATGAACACTCAGGGGCTATAATGTTTCGCACTAACCACCAAGTAATTTTTTCCAATAAGGATTCTCCTTGTCGAACAAGGCTTTCTCCTCTTTGGTAAAATTTTTGGGATAATCTTCAAAAACAAAAAGAATTTTTTTCTTGTCAAAGGAAACTGCAGATATTCCAACCTGGCCAATATAATCAACCCACCAGATTTTATCATCATCATCTACCTTAAAAAACTTAATCTTTCTCGTTTCTTTGTCAACCGTGATCATGATTAACCTCGCTCCCTAATATACCATTTTACCCAAGGAAATGCAACCCCATGTCAAATTTTATCAACGCAGACGTGAAAATCGATAAATTCAACGAAATTATCGATATTGCGAAGCGGACGGCAAGCGACTTGAAGCCCGCCATGGCGGCTATCGGCAACCTTGTGGCAAAGAGTGTCAAGCAGAACTTTCGCGAAGGTGGCCGCCCCATCCGGTGGCCCAGCTCGAAAAAGCCCAAGGGAAAGACCCTGGTTGGCACCGGGGCGCTCATGAAGGGAATCCACTACGAGCTCGACAGCGACGGCAACGCCGTCACCGTAATGACCGGCCCCCAAAAATATGCCCACATCCACCAGTTCGGCGGTTCAATCCCAGCACACGACATCGTGGCCAAGAACCGCAGGGCGCTCCGTTTCACAGTGGGCGGCACGGTATTCTACCGCAAGAGCGCCCACCACCCGGGCGCAAACATCCCCGCCCGCCCCTACATGCTTCTCCAGGAAGAGGACGAAACCAAGATCAAGGATATCCTGGCAAACAGAATCGTCGATGAAATGAAAAAGAAAGGAGGTCTCAAATGACAAAACCCGCACCCAAAACAAACAAGCCCAAACGCGCCTACTACAACGAAATGCCCGTGGAAACAATCAAGATTATCCACGCCATCGTGAAGCGCGAAGAACTCCCGCGTGAAGCCGCCTACGACATCGGCAACGCCGTCAAGTATCAATGCCGCGCAGGACTCAAGCCCGACAACGACTGGAAAGACGACATCCGCAAGGCCGAAAACTATCTGCACCACGCAAGAACCGGCGAATGGATGAAGGAATAAAGTGTATGCTAGAACAGGCTCAGTTGCCCTTTGTTTTCAGGCTTCTTTTCAACCACGTTCATGTACCTGTAGATCGTGCGCTCGCTGACTCCGGTTTCAAACGCAAGCTGGTGAACTGGCTTGTCGAAGTTGTCGCGCATATAGCGGCGCACTGCTGTTGGGTTCATCCTGGCTGGGCAGGCTACATGGTTGCCCGCGAACTTCTTCCAGATACGTTTGGCAATGTCGAGCCCGAGGGTGTTTGCCACCCACTTCAGGTCGTCATTCGGAAGGTCGTCGATTGTCAGGGAATCCCAGAAGCTCATTCTGTATTGCAAATATAATCAAAAAACGCGAAAAAAACAACAACATAAAAAAGGGAAATGAAAAATGAAAACCCAAAGTAGAATTTTCAAGATGAAATCTTGGATAAAAGAATTGTTTGAAAATGAATTTTTCGTCGAAGACCTAATATGGTTTGTCGTGTTTGCAGGGGCTGCAATAGTGCTATTGGTCAAGGCTTTTTAGTTCTTGATCCAAAAGGAGTTTTACTGTAGTACACAGGTTAAGTGAGTCCTCGACATAGGCCTTTTCCTTGGACGCCATTTCTTCGTCTTCGCTGTAATTTGTTTTGAAAAGGCAATCCTTGAACTTTTCAATTCTTTCCAAAATCAACCTAAGAATTTTCACTTTATTCAGAGAACCATTTAATGCAGAAAAATTGTCTCTAATCTCTTCCAACGCGATTCTGCCATATTGAACAAAGGTCTTGTCATAATGATTTACAACGGAAGCCAAAGCATAGTCAAAACACATGAACGAATGAAATTTCTGTTTTTGCGTTTTGGCAAGTCTTGCCTGAGTCAACCAGTTCAAAATTTCTTGCTCGTGCAGCTCCTTCACAAGTGCCGACAGGCGCGTCATTTCTTGATTCTGTTTATCAATGTTGTTCTTGAACCTTCGTTCAGTTTCTTCGGCAGTCTTTTCCGCAGTCTTTTTGATAGTCCTTTTTATAAGCAGAATATCGTTGACAATTTTATAGCCGACAATAATTCCGACAACTGCAATAAATATCGTGAACACCATCAGCAAGTCACTGAACGAATTGGAGTAGAACTCTTGCGACTTATTCAAAAGATCTATGGTAAAGACCGAATCCAGCACAACCCTCACAGTATCGAAGGATATGCAGTGATTGACACCAAGAAAATCCACGAAGAGCGAATCGCACGGCATAAGCCTTACTTCTTCTTTTCGCTGTTCCCGAAATTCCTGAAGATGGTAACGATGATGAACCAGGCGACGACGGGAATACCCGAAACAGCTGCGGCGGTCATCTGCCCGTTAAGCACAAGCACGATGGTGAGTACGAACAATACTAGCGCAAGCACAAAGGTGAACACCTGCCCGAGAATCGTGGACAAGTTCGCCCCCTTGACAGCCATACGCTGTATTTCAACTTCCATGGTGCGCCGCTTGTCGCTGTTTTCCGCAAGTTTCATGATGCGGTCGGGCAAGTCAGGCGACACAGCCTTGAACGCTTCCATCATTTCTGGGGAAGGAACTGGCCCCTTGTATTGGGTGGCCGTGAGACCCAGCGCCGGAGAAACCGGCTGGCCCTTCTTTTCCATGGCGCGGCGTTGTTCCCTGTTAGCCATCGGCAAGGGCCTCGGACGCTTCCGTAATTTCGCACCAGGCATCGCCGAAGCAGTTGCCCACGTCCTCCCAGACGGACGGAGCCTTCGGAAGTTGCTGCACTTCCGGTACAGGAGCCGTCTTGGGAGTCAGGACGCCGATGGTGGCGGCACCCGAAAAGAAAGCGGATATGAAAGCGGTCTTGTTCATTTCAATAGTCCCTTACTCCTTAAATATAACAATTTATCACGGCGAGGGGTAGTCAATGTATATAAGATTCCCAGTTACCCGATAGCCTTGGCGGGTGGGTTCTCTGCTTCGGGCGTGGTGGCGGCGTGGCGGGAGCTCAGGGCGAGGGCGACGACCTGGTTGAAGAGGCGGGAGAGTTCCTCGACGGTGGGCGTGGCGGTGCCCTGCCGCCAGGAGTCGAGCGTGGCGGGGCTTACCCCCACGAGCTGGGCGAGGCGGCTTGCGGGCGTGTTCGACAGCTCAAGAGCGCCTGAAAGGTCAAGAATACCTTTATTTTCGGAATCCCCCTTGACAAAGTTAAAACTATTGTTTAATTCATCAATAGTTTTATCATTATCAAGAATCCACGATACGCTGCACCCCAAACCGGCTAATTTTTGCAGAATTTCAAACCCCGGCTTTCTTTTTTCAGCCGTGTATGCAGCCAATTGCTGTGGAGACATACCCAATGCAGCCGCCAAATGCTTGTCTGCACCATATTTTTTTTGCGCAAAAGCCTTGATTTTATCGCCGAACATAAGAAAAATTCACTTTTTGTTTAATTTCATCTTGACAAGGATAAAACTATTGTTTGGATTATGAATGTAGTAGTGATTAACCACCACTACAAAAAGTTAAAAAAGACAAGGAACTTTTCCAAATGGATAAAAATCTTACAGTGACGAAATTCTCGTGGCGCAAGGCCGCCGAAAGGGTCTCCGAAATCGCCGGAAAGCCCTACAGCGCCCAATACATAAGGGAAGTAGCCACTGGCTACCGTACCAACAACCAGCTTACCCCCATCCTCAAGGACCTGGGACTCACCACCAAAGGAGTAGCATAATGATCAAGAAAATTTTCGACGAAGAACCCGAAACCACCACCGAAGGGCCCACCGAAACGGTGTACCCTTTGGACGAAGCCGAAACCCCGACAAACGACCCTGACACCCAGTCCGGCGACATCGTTCCCGCCGAATACTCCGGCAGCTCCGCACACTGCATCGCCAGGGAAACCGGTGTCAAGGAAGACGACCTTGACCCGACCATGTCCGGGGCCCTACGACTCCGTTATCGCATCTTCAACGACACCGCAATCCGAATGGTTCTCGACGACCAGAAGAACGCATGGTTCGTGGCCGACGACATCTGCAAGATTCTCGGCTACGCTAAGGACACGGCGACGGTCATCAAGAAACACTGCAACAAGGTCTATGACAGCAAGGACCTTGACGGCACAAACGAGCTAGCCAAGAAGATTACGGTGGACACCAAGGGCGGCAAGCAGGCGATGATCGCCATCAACGAGCCCGACCTCTACCGCCTCATCATGCGCAGCCGCATGCCCGACGCGGTCAGGTTCGAGCGCTGGGTGGTGGAAGACGTGCTTCCGACCATCCGCAAGACGGGCAAGTACACCGTCAAACGCAAAATCGATTACGCGGCGGCCACCGACGCCACGACGGTCGCCCCTGCCGAAGAGTCCGTCCAATGCGAACTGTTCCCCAATATGATGCCCTCGATGACGTTCCCGAAACCCTTGACCGAAAAAATCAACGCCGCGAAGCTCAAGCTCTACAACGAGGGACACACGTTCCCCAACAACAAGGAGTTCGTGAAGTTCCTCATCACCCGCGCACTCGACCAGCTGGAATAGCCGACCGCGCACGCCCTTAAACTTCCACTCACAAGGAGATCTACAATGACTACCAGTATCCCTCTTCACACCATCGTTCCCGTCTCGCTCAAACGCAACTGCGACATCTGCGGCAAGGAAGCGCGCATCACCGTGAACCAGGACCATTTCTGTGGCGAATGCATGCGCACCAGGCGCGTCCGCGCTTTCTACATCGGAAGGGCTAGCCGCTAATGCAACCTATCTGGATTAGTTCAACGAAGGCAGCGGAGCTTCTCGGGATTTCCGACAGGCAGGTTCGCCGTAGCGTCTCCATGTGGAACTACCGCTGGAGCGAAAAGGACGGGCGCAAGGTTCTCGAAATCGATGTCCGCAGCCTTCCCGCCGAGGCCTCGAACCGCTATGTCCAGGAGACCCTGCCCGAAGCCCCCGAAGTCGCCACCCGCGCAGAGGACGTGGAGACGGTCATCAGGAGCTACGACCGCGCCACCGACCGCGCGAAGAAGAATTTCGACAAGTGGACGCTCATCCTGCTCAAGTGCGAAGGCATCACGGGCACCAAGGAACTTGGCCGTTTCGTGGACGAGTGGAACAAGGCCCACCCCGAAATGAAGACGAGCATCAAGAGCATCTACCGTCAGCGTTCGCAGGTCGGCGAGTGCGGGAAGATTGCGCTCATCAACCACCTCGAAGTGATGCACTCCACCGTGCGCGACGCCTGGTTCGAAGATTTCAAGAACGCCTACTTGACTGCGAACAAGATAAGCGTATTCTCCAGCTGGATGATTGCGCTCGGCAAGGCCATGGAACGCGGCGACGTGAAGGACCAGAGCGATTTCCCGAGCATGTCGGCTTTCAATCGCAGGCTCAAGAAAGAGTTCGCACCCGATGTCATCTACTTTGCCCGCGAAGGCAAGAAGAAGTTCTACGACAACAAGGGATTCCACCTGGACCGCGACTACTCCGACCTGAAGGCGGGGCAGGTGTGGGTGGGCGATACCCGCACGTGGGACGTGTTCGTCAAGGTGCAGGGGCAGGAAAAGCCCGCCACCTGCTACATCACGCTGTTCATGGACTTCAAGACCTACATGCCCATGGGCTGGTGCCTGCACCACGACGCCCCGGGTACCGAGAACACGCTCCGCGCCATGCGTCACGGCATCGAGCGCTACGGTCTTCCGGAAGAAATCTACGTGGACAACGGTCGCGAATACCGCAACCGCGACTTCTCCGGCCAAAGCCGTGGCCACCAGATCGTGGAAGACGAGCAGTATGCCGAATCCATGGCAAGCCGTCTCGGTATCAAGATGCACTTCGCCATCGTGCGTAACGCCCGCGCGAAGATCATTGAACGCAATTTCTTGATTATCAAAAACGGCTTTGACCGTATGTTCAACAGCTTCAAGGGCGGCACCGTGGTCGAAAAGCCGGAGCCCCTGAAGGGCGTGCTCAAGAGCGGGAACTTCCTTACCTGGGAAGAGTTCTACGGCCTTGCGCAGGAATACATGACGAATGTTTTCCCGGGGCTCCCTTGCCATGGAAAGCACCACAACGGCATGACCCGCCGCGAGCTCTGGAACGCAGAAATCGTCAAGCGAGAACCGATGCGCAGGGTGAGCCGCGAGACTCTCTCCATGCTGGTAAGCCGCACGGTGAAGGGCCGCATCATGCACATGGGTTTCCACCTGGCACAGCTCGATTCCTGGTACTGGGCCGAATGGATGCCCGTGTGGAAGGGCCGCGAGGTCACCTTCCGCTACGACCCCGACGACATGCGAACCGCCTGGTGCTACGACCAGAACAAGAAGCTCATCGGCGAATGCAACCTGCAGAGCGCCGTGGGTGCCATGGTCAAGGACGACGATGCCGTGGGCAAGCAGCTGATTGCCGAAGGGGTCGCCCGCAAGCGCCACGAGGAAAAGATGCTCAAGGAAATCTGCCCCGACATGTCGAAGGAACAGGCCGAAGAGTACATCAGCGCCATGCGCACCGCCGTGGGCCCGCAGGACATCTTCGTGCCACAAGGCCCCACGCACCTTACGCGCCACGACCGCGACTCCGAACAGCTCAGGGCAGAAAAGAAGGTGGGCAACGCCGACTTCTACAACATCGTTGACGGCGAAGTGGAAGAAAAGCCGAGCACCGACCTATGGGATGAACTCTTGACAGGCGAAGCGATTTAATGGACTCCGAACAGCTCTTGAAAATCTACCGTGCGGTCGCAGGCCCCGTTGCCGAAAACAACGTGGACAAGGCGCTGATGATCATCAGACGCGCCGGACGGTTCCCGGACGATGTGGACCGGCACGAGATACGCACCTGGTACCGCATCAAGGAACGCCTGGTAAAGGCGGGACTCCTCTAGAACTTAGCCGATGGGGGCAGGCACACTTTGCCGCAACACAACACAAGATCTCCCTGAAACCGCCCCCGGAGGCAACCCTTTTAACCCAGCAACCATAAAGGATAGAATATGGACGCAACAATCAAGCAACTCAAGGACTACATGTCCCGCACCGGGGCATCGCAGACCAAGGTGGCGAACGCCATGGGCATAAGCCCCGCCACGCTCAGCTACTTCATAAAGGGCACCTACACGGGCGACATCGACGCCATCTGCGAGAAGGTGAAGGACTTCCTCGAAGTAGAAGCCCAGCGCGAGACTATCAAGCAGAACGAAGGAATCGTGCAGACCAAATGCTTCAAGACCATCCACAAGTTCTGCTCGCTGGTGCTCAGCCACCAGATTTGCGGGATGCTCACGGGCGACGCCGGTTGCGGCAAGACCACCGCGCTGAAGGCCTTCGCGAAGGCCCACCCGAGCGTCATCCTTATCGAGGCGGACCACGGCTACACCGCCAAGGCTCTCTTCGACGAGCTCTGCGCAGAACTCGGTCTCGACGAACGCGGGAGCCTGCACGAAAAGCTCGTGCGCGTCGTGAACAAACTGAACGACTCGGGCCGTCTGGTCATCATCGACGAGGCCGAGCACCTGCCCTACCGTGCGCTCGAACTCATCCGCCGCGTCCACGACAAGGCGGGCGTGGGAATCGCCCTTTGCGGCATGCCCAGGCTCGAAAAGAACGTGCAGGGCGACAAGAACCACTACGCCCAGCTGAACAGCCGCATCAGCGCACCTTGCAGGGCGAAGCTCCTGGATAACGACGATGTAAAGGCGTTCATCGAGAGCCGCTTTGCCAAGTACGAAGGCAACTGCATCGAACGCGCCGCCCAGATTTGCCGCAGGAACTTCCGCCTGCTCTCGCATCTCGTGATGTGGAGCAAGGAACTCATGCGCAACAACGACCGCGAAACCCTCGACAACGAAATCCTTGAATCCGCATCCCAGATGCTCGTGGTGGCACGCTAATGACTACTCCAGCCGACAAGAGAGCCGAACAGTACAGGCAAATCCACGGCCTTGTGCGCCTGCTCGGGATGAACGACGAAGCCTACCGCGACATGCTGCGCGACCGCTACCAGGTCGAAAGCTCCAAGCAGCTCTCGACACAGCAGCGCAGCTCGCTCATCAAGAGCCTGCGCGAACAGGTCCACGGCAAGGCCCAGAAGTTCAACGAGCTCTCCGGCAGGGCCAAGCACAAGGCAAGCCCCGCACAGCTCCGGGCAATCGAGGCGATGTGGGCGCAGGTCAGCCGCGCGGAGACTTCCGAAGACCGCCGCAAGGCCCTGAACTCCTTCTGCAAGCGGCTCACCGGCGTGGAAGTGGTCACATGGATCTGCAAGGAAGACGCGAAGGTGCTCATCAAGGCGATACACGCCATGGGGGCGCAGAGCCCCGAAGAATTTAACCGAAACAAGAACACTAACCAGAGGTAACCCTATGGCAAAGAAAGACAAAGACGGGAACTGGCTCGACGACCGTGGCCGCCCCGTGCCCGAACAGTACATTCCCGCTATCGACAAGAAGCGCGACAAGCTGGTGGAAGCGACCTTCAAGAAGGTCGTGAAGCTCGCCGAAAAGATTGCGGAAACCAAGGTCGAAATCGTCGGTAGTATCGACAAGTATCTCGACGAAATCGCAAAGGAAAACCGTGTCCGCGAGAACTGGAAAGGCAATATCCTTCTGCAGAATTTCGACAAGTCGCTTGTCATCGAGCGCCGCATCGACGACCACATCGGCTTCGACGAAAAGCTCCAGATGGTGAAGACCATCGTTGACAAGTGGCTCAGCGACCGCCTCGACGGTATCGACGAGAACCTGGGAAAGGTCATCACGCAGGCGTTCAATGTCGATAAGCAGGGCCGCGTGAACACCGCCATGCTCATGAAACTTTTGCACCTCGAAATCGAGGATTCCGAATGGAAGAAGGCCATGCGCATGCTGAAAGAGTCGATCATCGTCAAGTCCTCCAAGCAGTCCATCAACTTCAAGCGCAAGGTGAAGAAGGACTCCGGCGAAGTGTGGGAAACCATCGTGCTCAACTTCAACGACATCGTAGCAACAGCCAAGAAGGAAAAGAAAGATGCCGAATAGCGAAACCTACAGGACACTCGACCTTTTCCGCGACCAGCTCGTTCTCGAAGCCGACTTCCAGTTCGGCTACGCGGTCACTCTCCGCCAGAACGGCGAGAAGGCGCTTATCAGCGGCGTAGGCTCCAGCCCGCAGAAGGCCATGGAAGACCTTGCCGCGAAGTGGGAGAAGGGTTAATGACGAAGGCTCAGATTTTCCCGTTCATCCTCATTCTCCTCGACCTTGCTGCGGCTGTTACCTACGGTGTCGTCGATGGAGAT
This sequence comes from uncultured Fibrobacter sp., assembly GCF_946062555.1. Taxonomy (GTDB): domain Bacteria; phylum Fibrobacterota; class Fibrobacteria; order Fibrobacterales; family Fibrobacteraceae; genus Fibrobacter. Next base: position 42,357 of record NZ_CAMGVQ010000006.1, on the reverse strand, counting down.
ATCCGCAAGGTCATCTACTGGGTGTCCGCTGCGGTACTCTCGATTACCGTCACGTTTTAAGCCATTGTCGTGGCGGTAGTCCCCGGGCGGTTGCGGTTGGCCACGTCGGAGGAGTTGTGAAGCCTTCGGCGGCGGGGTTCGAGCCCCCGCACCGTCCCTAAACTCGGCAAAGCTGACCAATAAGCAGCAAACGACGCCTGCGGGTGCAACCGCGAAGCATCCGCAGGCAACCCTTTTACAACAGAGGCCAAATGAAAGACACCCGAATATACAACGAATACGTGACCTGCAGCTGGTGCGGTCACAAGAAATACTGCAAGCTCGAAGACCGCAAGTGGGTCTGCAAGGCCTGCGACACCACCCACCCCGCAGGAGTTGACCGTGAACCTCGCGTATAAGCCGGAAGTCCCCACCTGGAAAAAGAGCCTGAAGAACCAGGAACTCTACGAAATCGTGAACAAGCTGCGCATCGAAATCCAGTGCGACTGCATTCCGGGAACCCTGGTGTATGAAATCATGGCGGGCTACATGACCGACTTCCGCAGCGGTCCTTCCATCGTGAACCCGTTCATCCCGAAAATCGGCGACATCAAGCTCGCGCTCGCGTGGCTCATCCACGATGTCAACTACCACGGCTTCCTCTCGAAGAAACTTGCCGACCGGCTCCTGCTCGAAATGCTGGAACACGCAGGCATGGGCACCGTCAAGCGTAACGCCGTCTATTACGCGGTCAAGTTCTTTGCCGGTTCCCACTACAACACGCTCGACGAAGACCAGGGCGACATCTACAACCACAACAAGACCCTCGTGAAGATGCAGTGGCTCGACAGCAAGGGCTTCACGCTCAAACGCTTCAACGGCAGGGCTATCACCGCAAACGCATTCAGATGATTACCCGAAACGACATACTCAAGGTCATACAGACCACGGCAAAGGCGGCCTACTGCGTCGCCTTTGTCGCACTCGCAATAACCGTACTCTACATGTTAGCCTCATCACTATAGGAGTCAAAATGAACAGTCCGCTAGTATCCCACACCGAGATAAGCCCGAACAGGACTACGCCCCGGAACCACAAGATCGACACCATCACCATCCACTGCACCGCAGGCCACATCAACGTGCGGGCACTCGGCAAGCTGTTCGCAGCCAAGGCCCGCATGGCGTCTGCCAACTACGGCATCGATGACCAGGGCCACATCGCACTCTATGTCGATGAATCCGACCGCAGCTGGTGCAGCAGCAACGCCGTCAATGACCACCGTGCAGTCACCATCGAGGTATCAAGCGACGAAAAAGCACCTTACCGTGTAACCGACGCGGCATTTTCCAGCCTCATCTACCTGGTCGCCGACATCTGCAAACGTAACGGCATCCAGAAGCTCCGCTGGTTCCACGACAAGGCACTTGTCGGCAAGCTGGATGACAATGGCGAACCCGTCCAGAACATGACGCTCCACAAGTGGTTCAAGAACAAGGCCTGCCCCGGCCAGTACCTGGAAGAACGCATGTTCGAAATCGCCGCCAAGGTGAACGCCCTGCTGTAAAGGAGTAAAAGATGAAAGAAATCCTGATGAGCATCCACCACAAGTGGGCAGAACTGATCTACAGCGGCGAAAAGACGCTGGAACTCCGCAAGACCTCCCCGAAAGCATTGGACGGCGACGGTTTGAAGGTTTACCTCTACGACACCGACCTGAAAAGCATCACTGGCGTCATATACGTGAATTTTTGCCACGAAATCACCGGAATAACGCCCAAGATTGTCGAAAATTCGTGCGTTTCTCTCGATGAAATCGAGAAATACAAGGCAAAAGGCAGGGGTAAGCTCTACGGTTGGGAGATTTGCGGCGTCGATGAATACGGTCCCGATTGGCTCTATCCCGAAGATTTGCACATCAAGAGGGCCCCGCAAAGCTGGCAATTCGTGAGGTAAACGCTATGGAATACGTCTTGAAAATCAGAAAAAGGAACTTTGAATCGCTCATGAACGGCGACTTGACCTTCGTCATCCACAAGGTTGATAAGTTCTACTGCGTCGGCGACCGCCTGGTGCTCTTCGAGACCGAAGGCGGCAATGAAACAGGCCGCAGCCTTACCGTGCGTATCACCTTTATCATGCATGCAGAGGACGCCGTAGGCATCAAGGACGATTACTGCGTCGTTTCCGTCAAGCGCGCCGGGAAGAACACCCGCACAAACGTGGGCAACCGCCCCGCAAGCGAAGACGAAGCCGTCGAGTACGCCGCGAAGCTCGGCAAGTCCGCAGACTGTGCAAGGCGCTTCTACAACTACTATTCGATGACCGGCTGGAAGATGAAATCCGGGCTCCCGCTATCTGACTGGCATGCCGCACTCAGGAACTGGAAGGATTTCCAGGGCACGCAGAAGACCCCCGAACAGGCAGAAACAGATAGTCAGTTGGAGCTCTTGCTTCCCATGTTGCTCAAGAAAACGGCTGAACTCGCCAAGCAGAAAGAAAAGCTCGTCTTCCACGATCCGCACATCGGCACCGTGCTCCAGTTCTACGGTTTCGACCGCTTCGATTATAACTTCAACGTTTTCGAAGTCCACGAAATGGTCAAGAAATACGCCACCAGCAGGAAACTCGGCACGGGATGCCCGCAGATGCGCTCCCCGAACCCCTACGGCAAGGGAACGCTCCAGGTGCCAACCATCGAAGAATTCGCCGCCATATTCCAGAAGAAAAAAGGTGAAAATAATGTTCCGTCCGACCCAAAAGAATCTATATTAAATGTGTAACGCGGAGGTGAAGAATGGATTTTCTATTAGTTGGCGGTTTCGTCTGGTTCATATTTTACATTCCGTTCGTTGTAGTATGTTCCATTATTGCCATTCTTTGGTATTTTGTAATCAAACCGATGCTAAATAAACCTTCGGAAAACTAACCAAGATTACGGCTCTTTAACGGCAGGATTCAAAGTCCTGCCTCTTTTTTTTGTCTCACGAAAAGTGAAAAACTCAAAAACATGTCCGCACCACAATTTTCAAGAAAAATTCAAAACGCCATTAACGGCCTAAAAACGCCAATTCACAAAAAAAATGTCTCACGAAAAGTGAAACATCTTTTTCCGCAAAATGAAGAAACCGCGAAAATAGCGAAAAAACGGCAAAATCAAAAAACACACATTTTTCGGGTTAAATGAGACAAGAAAACCCAATAAAATCAAGGGCTCCAGCCACATTCACAGATTTATTTCTTTTCTCATTACTTCCGCTTTGGCATAGTCAAATTTTATGAAAAATCCAGAAATCTTTTCTGTTTTGCAGAACAATTTGTTTGTAATTCGCTAAATTGTACCTATAAAACACTTCTTTTTACTCGGTTTATAGGTACACCCCTATAATTATAGGTGCTTTTTATCGTTTTTGCACGAGTTTATCGCTGACCAGCTTCAATATCCAAGCGACAAGCACGATGATAACGAGCGTGCAGGCGAATAAAGCCAAGACATTCCATTGCGTAAAGCTCCAATGCATCTTGGCGAAAATCTTGATGAAGGCCGCCTGCGCCCAAACAATTCCCACATGCTGCACCAGGAAAACGCAATACGAAAGTGCCGCAAGTTTCTGAATGGGGAGTTTCACTGCTTTATGGCGGAGCAGGCGTGGCGCGATATAGAATACAACGGCGAATAACGCGAACGCCGCAATCATGCCCGCGTAATCCATGTGGCGGCTCCCGGGAATGGTGACGATGGTAATCGCGAGAAATATGGCACCCGCTGCAATGGCTACGCGGCGGTTCCGCAGACGGTCTAGATTTTCGATCAGGGCAAATCCCATGCAAAACTTGAAAATGAGCGTTATCGGAAGAGCACTGAACAGCTCGTCGTATTTAATGGGAAATAGGAATTGAGAAACGTAAAGGATCGCGAGAGTTACGAGTGTGACGATGGGTGCTTTCCGGTAACATTTGGCGAGTAACGGGTAAAGCAGGTAAAGCATCACGATGGCGCCGACAAACCAGTCCCCGCAAAAGGCGTAAGTGTCGACTCCGAACAGCTTCACATAACCGTCAAATCCGATGACGGTTAGCGACAGCTTGAAGGGACTGCCCATGAAAAACGGGTTGCCGTCCGCAAGTAGGTGCCGAATCATCGAAAGGGGAATGTAAAGACTGAGAATCCAAAACGGCGGGTAGATTGCCTTCGCCCGTTTTACATAAAACGTTTTAATTTGCTCGAATTTGTTCGTGTTTTTTGGTACGTCAATTGTTATGCTCGGTTGAGTCGGGTATCCCTCTTCACAGCCGATAACGCCGTATCTTTTATAGAGCAGCCCTCCCGAAAGGGCAATGAAAATCGTAACGGCGATATTGCCGAAATCGTAATTCGACGTGGTGCAGAATAAATTAATGAACGGGAGCCCGGCTGCCGCGTATTCGCATCCGAAATGGTACGTGATGACAAAGAACATCGCAAGTACGCGCAAGACATCGAGTTCCTGAATTCGATTAGACATAATAATAAAATAGAAAACTTGCTTGAGTAGGAATGGTGATTCCCGAACAAGTCGGGAATGACAATGCAAAACAAGAAACCCCGCGGTTGCCCGCGGGGTTCCCTTAAGCTTTTGAATAAGCTAATTAAGCTTCAGCTTCGTCAGCCTTCTTCTTGGAAGCCTTCTTCTTCGGGGCGGCGGCTTCACCGATGGTGGTGCCAGATTCGCCCGGCTTGTGAGAGTCCATCCAAGCCTTGAGCTCGGCGGATTCACGGTTCTTGAAGTAGTCAACCACAGAGAGGAAGATCTTACGGTTGTTCTGGTCGATTTCGGTCACGACAGCCGGAACTTCGTCGCCAACCTTGAATGCATCGGCCGGAACCTTGATGTATTCAGCGGTGAGCTTGGAAACCGGGATGAAGCCTTCGATACCGTCAGCGAGTTCAACCACGACGCCGCGGTCGAGCATGCGAACGATCTTGCCCTTCACTTCGCTGTTCACCGGGTAGGTGGAATCGATGGTATCCCACGGGTCTTCGGTGAGGTGCTTCATGGAGAGGGAAATACGACGCTTTTCCTTATCGACGGCGAGCACGACGCATTCGACCTTGTCACCCTTCTTGACCATTTCGTTCGGATGGGTGATCTTCTTGGTCCAGGACATGTCGGAAACATGGATGAGGCCATCAACACCTTCCTTGATTTCGACGAATGCGCCGAAGGAAGCGATGTTGCGGATTTCACCAACCACGCGGGCACCCGGCGGAAGTTCGGTTTCGATAGAATCCCACGGATCGGATTCGAGCTGCTTCATGCCGAGAGAGATGCGTTCTGCATCTTCTTCAACCTTGAGCACGACTGCTTCGACTTCCTGACCGACGGTGAGGATCTTGGATGGGTGCTTGACATGCTGAGTCCAGGACATTTCGGAAACGTGGATGAGGCCTTCGACGCCGCTATCCAGTTCAACGAATGCACCGTAATCGGTAATGGAAACAACCTTACCCTTAACGATGGCGCCTTCCGGATAACGTTCGGCGATGTCCTTCCACGGATGCGGCTTAAGCTGCTTCATGCCGAGAGAGATGCGTTCCTTCTTGTCGTTGAAGTCGAGAACCATGACTTCGACTTCCTGGCCGAGCTGGAGCATTTCGGTCGGGTGGTTGATGCGCTTGTAGCTCATGTCGGTGATGTGGAGGAGGCCGTCTACGCCGCCGAGGTCAATGAATGCACCGAAGTCGGTGATGTTCTTGACGATACCCTTGCGGACCTGACCCTTTTCGAGGGTTTCGAGCACGTCGCCACGCTGCTTGTTGCGTTCTTCTTCGAGAACGACGCGGCGAGACACGACGATGTTCCTGCGAGCCTTGTTGACCTTGATAACCTTGAGGTCGTATTCCTGACCGATGAGGGCGTTGATGTCCGGGATCTGACGGAGGTCGATCTGGGAACCCGGGAGGAAAGCGTCGATGCCGAACAGGTCGACAACCACACCGCCCTTGATACGCTTCGTGAGCGTACCACGCACGACTTCGTTGTTTTCGAAAGCAGCGTGGATGCGATCCCACACGCGCACGAAGTCGGCCTTCTGCTTGGAGAGGATGAGACGTCCGTCTTCATCTTCAAGCTTTTCGACAAACACTTCGATTTCGGAACCGATTTCGAGGGAGTCCGTGTCCTTGAATTCACCACGGTCGATGACACCTTCGGACTTGTAGTTCACGTCGATCAGGACTTCCTGGTCGTTCACCTGGCTGATCTTACCGGTGACGAGCTTGCCCTGTTCGAGGCAGTCCATGCCGGCGTAAACGTCAGCGTTCTGCTTACGGAAGTCGGGGCTGCATTCGCTCTGAGCGGCGAGGATTTCTGCGAGATCTTCTGCGGTACCGAATTTGAGATTTTGAGACATATTGTTTAATTGGGTTGTGGAACAAAGGATTCAGGCTACGCCACTACACCTACGTAGTCGAGAATCTTTTGCACCTGTTGTTGGATTGAGATGTGTGTAGTGTCAATTTCAATAGCGTCGTCCGCTTTCTTGAGGGGGGCGTTTGCGCGGGAAGAATCCAGGCGGTCGCGTTCGACCAGGTTTTCGAGGACTTCTTCGAGCGTCACCTTCTCGCCTTTTTCAAGGAGTTCCTTGTAGCGGCGTTCGGCGCGGACCTTCACGTCCGTGACCATGAAAAACTTGTACTTGGCGTCGGGGAAAACGACGGTTCCGATGTCGCGGCCATCCAGGATGCAGCTCTGCTTCTTGCCGATTTCGCGCTGCTTTTCGGTCATTGCGGCACGGACAGAGGGGAGGGCGCAGTAGATGCTCACGTTGCTCGACACCTTCATGCCGCGGATTTCGCTTTCGCGGCTCACACCGTTAATGAGAATGTGGTTTTCGGAGTCGAACCCGAGGTCAAGGTTCTTGAGCAGTTCGTCCATGGCGGGGCCTTCTTCGGCCGCAAGTCCCTTGTCGAGGGCGGCAAGCGTCACGGCGCGGTACATGGCGCCAGTATCCAGATAGGTAATGCCGAGGGCCTTTGCCACGAGCTTGGCGGTGGTACTCTTGCCGGTACCCGAACCGCCATCCAGGGCGATAACAAAATTCTTAGAATTGCTCATGAGTGGGTGCAAATATAGCTTAAGGTGAGAGTCGCGTCAATCGTGCTTGCACGAATTGACATGACCGAACCGAGCTATATGCGCCCTGAAAGGGCGCCAATATAGAAAAACGGAGCTCCGTTTCAAGAGTCCCCGTTTGCACCACTAAAGCTCTTTGAGGGCTTTTTCGGGAATCCAGAACCAGTCGGGGCGGAATTCCAGCTCGTAGCACGCCTCGTAGACGGCCTTGCTTAGAATGTAGGGCCTGGATTCCTCTTCCAGCTGCTTGATCGGAATTCCCGATTCCTGGCTATAGCCGATCAAAAAACTCAGCCCGTAGCTGCAGGGCTCGGCGGAACGTTTTTCCTCGGGGATGCTTGCCTGTCGGACCGCTTCGGCATAGGCGAAACTGCGTAGCATACCCGCGATGTCGGCGGCGGGGGATCGTAGCCTTCGCCTGAAATCGAGCGTGCGCGCCGGTTCCCCTTCAAAGTCGAGAACCGTGAATTTTTTTCCGTCGATAAGGAGCTGTCCCAGGTGATAGTCTCCGTGAATGCGTTGCGGAACGAAACTCCCCTGCGTCGTTTTGGTCAACACAGATTCTTGCGAACAACTTAATTTGTTGACAATCGGCACCAGGTCTTTTTTTCCGTTCGCCTTTAACAGCTTTACTAACTTCTCAAAGGGCGGCTTTTCGGGCTGCGAGCCCGTTCCCTTCAGTCCCTTTAAGGCCAGATGCATCTTCGCCGTGGTCTGTCCAAGTAACCAGGCGGCGTGTTCGAGAAAAGGAGTCGGCTCTCCCGTGAAAAGGTCCCAGGCGTTTTTGGCGCCGTCAATGTGGTTTTCCAGAATGCCAATGGCGTAGGAATTTCCGTTCGTCTGGTACTCCGCGTATCCAAGAAGTTGCGGAACTCCTTCGAATCCCTTCTTGTTCAGTTGCAGGAGGATTTCCTGCTCGGGGTGAAGCCCTGCGTGCAAGCGGCGGAATAGCTTGAAGAAGTATTTGCCCTTTACGAAAAACGCTGAATTGCTCTGCTCGGCACCAAGGGCGATTGCCTGGCCCAGGGCATCCTTGTCAATCTTGCTGGTCCGTGTGAAAACGAATTGTCCTTTATCTGTCTTGAAAATCTGGACGGACGGAGCTCCGCCGAAACATTCGGCAAGGATGGCTCCGGTCTTGGATTCGTCTTCGATTGTTGCATATAGGTCGCGAGAATGGTTCTCGAATTCGATCTGTAAAATTTGGAGTGTACAGCCTGCAATTTCGATGCGGTCCATTTCGTTGATTTGACGGACAGGTTGCCCCTTTCCCATGAACCATCGCTTGCTTGTAATATCGTAGGTCATTTTGTTTTCAGTGCTGAAAAATACCCCTGCTTTCGGAGGGTGGCCAAAACTTTCAGCTGGTTTTCGAGAGGCTCGTTCAGGATTCCTTCGAGTACGAATTCGGGAATCCTTTTTTGGGGGATGAATTCCTTGGGAACATCCTTGAAGTCGGAAAGTTGCCAGTTCGCAAGAAGCTTGGGCAGAAACTGGTTCCACGGAAAAACATCGCCGACTTTCAGAAAAAATCGTGCGGGCTTTTTGCCGTCCTTGGCGTCAAGTAAAAGTGAACCGTCCCTGTAGCAATTCAAAAGCACTGCCTGTCGTTCTTCGTTCAAAGTCGCAGGCTGTGCCGGAATGACAAGCACCATCCGCAAGGCACGCTCTCCTTAAGCGGCTAGTTCCCGCTGGATTTGCGCATATTGGTAGGTCGAGATAGACGTGATCTTGAGAACAAGTTCACGCGTGATGCCTGCCTTGATTAACGCTTTTGCGTACTGGAGTCTGCTTGTGTTCGACATCGTTTACCTCTTGCTTAGATGTTGTCGATCCATCCTAGAGGGAAAAGATATATTATAATTTTGACAGTGGAAAGACATAAAAAAATTTTTTTTATGGACCACTTTTTGACGAAATGACGCTAACCTGTTGATAGCTAGTGAATTAGGAAAAAAAATCCGTTTTGGGGGAATAATGTGACCTAGATCATTCCATTTTGGAATACTAGACATTAAAAGTATTCTTCCGGTACAATTCCCTTTAGCACGGGGAACTGTTTGCGGTATTCTTCCTGTGATTTTGAATCGATGCGTGCGTGTACGATTCCTTCGAAGGAGGCTTCCGTCGAAGCGATGATTTCCCCTTTCGGATTGATAATCATCGAGTTGCCTCCGTAAGAGGGGCCCCCGATTCCGTTCACGGCAGCGATGTACACCTGGTTCTCGATAGCTCGCGCCTGCAACAAGGTTTTCCAGTGGGCGATTCTTGCGGCGGGCCAGGCTGCTTGCACCGTGATGAGCCTAGCTCCTGCCTTGACTGCATCGCGGTAGAGTTCCGGAAATCGAAGGTCGAAACAGATGGTTGCCGCGATGTTCCAATCCTTGATTTCGAATAAACTAACTTTATCGCCTGCGCTGAATTTTTTCTGTTCCATAAAGAACGGATGCCGCTTGTCGTAGCGGGCGTATTCTTGGGTGTTTCTTGGTATATAGACGCTGCTATGGTTCAGGAGTTTCTGACTTTCATTGATGTCGCGAGCCGCATCGCTTTCGGAGCTCTTTTCTATGCCTGCCCCCATGATGGCACAACCCGTTTCATTTGCGAGTTTGTACAAAAAATCGGCCGTTTCGCCGGCATTGTTTTTGAAAAAGTCTTCCGCGGCGCTTTCCGGGTGTAGCGGCAGGTATCCCGTGGCGAACATTTCGGGGAGAATGATTAGACCTGGAACGGAATCGTCCGCACTTTTGCGAATTTTTGAGGCGAGTTCGCGGACTTTGGCAAAGTTTTTGGCCTTGTCGTTTGGGGCCATTTCCATTTGAACTAGGTAAATATCAAGCATACGGTAAATATAGAACAATTCAATTTGCTATTTTAGGAATCATGAGATTACGCTCCCTGCTCGTTTCAGTCCTGCTTTTGGCGACGTTCCTGTTTGCTGCGACCCCGACCTTGATTGTGGGTGTCGTTCTGGAATCCGAAACCGATTTGCCGGTTAAGGATGCGACCATCACTTATGTCTCCGGGAAAAAATTGGGTGAGACGGATTCCGACGGTCGCTTCGAACTGACGGTGGATTCCAAGAATGCAATCCTCATTTTTAAGAAGGACGGCTTCGACAGCGTGCAGGTGGAACTGCAAGATTTTGCAGACCTCTTTGACATGGTGGTCACGATGCAGACGACCACCGATGTCCGCAACCTGGGGACGAGTACCGTGATTGGCGGTGGTGGCGACAAAGTGCAGTGGAACTTTGAACGCAAGGTGAACCTGGATAAGCTGGAAGATGCTGCCGGTATGCGCTTCGACGTGACGGAACACTTGAGCCAGATGCCGGGTATCTCTGGTCAGAAGGATTTCAGCAGCGCCCTTTATTATGACGGTTCCCGTGCGGGCGACGTGGCGTACCATTTGGGTAGGCTCCGCATTCCGAACATGCGTCACCTGGATGTCGGTTTCCCGGGCAACCTGTCGGTGGTGAATCCGCATATCCTGAGCGCCATCGAAATCCATGACAATTACGGCGAAGGCCCCATCGGCCAGGGGCTCGCGACTTCGGTACAGTATATTCCTGAACAGACCAAGGGCGATTGGGGACTCCGCGGCACGGCGGGCATTACGCTTCAAGAAGTGGTGGTTGATGCGCCGTGGCTTTTCTGGGATAGCTTCCGTTTCTCTTTCCGCAGGCTTGACGAGGAAATGCTCAAGAACTTGGGCGAAAAGTTCTTTACCGAGTTCCGCAAGCGTGATGGAGATTGCGTCGAAAACTGCAATGTGAAATCTTCGGATCCATTTGATCTCACGGCATACGACATCTATGCGCAGTTTAACGGCTCCGACAGCAGCGGAAATACCTGGGCGCTTCGTACCTTGTACAGCTCCGATAAATACAGCATCCATCAGGACACTTCTACTGCCTACGACCAGGTGAACTCAATCGACATTATCGAGGGAAAGCAGCAGTACCTGGTCATGGGCGCCGAATATAATTCTCGCTTTGGAACGTCTGCTCATGCCGGCTTCGTGCGTGAAGTTCTGGGCGATACGCTCCGCGATACGACGGGTTTCCGCAAAACGGCGAATACGAAGGAATCGGCGACATTTATCGACGCTTACGAGCTGACTCATACGACTTTGAGTGGTGGACTCGACCGGAATTTCAAGGGGTCGATCCTGGGCTCCAAATTGAGTGGTGCCTTGCTTTACGAGCACCATATAGTCGAACGCGAATATCCTGATTTTGGTGATACGCAGTCCGATGACTTCCAGACGGGAGTGCTTTCGGGGGCTGCCCGCATGAACTGGCGGAGTGACTTCTCGCAGGAAATCCTTTCTGTCGGTGCCATTGCCGATGCCGGCGAACACGAGGCGGCGCCGACGGCTTCGTTGGACTTTGAACAGAATCTCTCGAAGATTGATACCGCCTACTGGAGGCTCTTTGCGAATGCGGCCTACCGTAGCGACTGGAAACCTTATTACGAAGATGGCGACCTTACGGGGCGCTTGGAATCGGGTGTGTCCGGTAAGCTGGGCCTGGGTTACAATTCTAAGTACCTAGTGGCTCAGGGCTCGGGCTTTGGCCGCTACTACCCTGATCCGCTCCTGCCGATGCCCAAGGCGTATGCGCAGTATGAAGATGTGACTCCGATTGATTTTGCCTGGGTGGCGGGCGCTTCGGGTACGCTTGAATTCAAGACTTCGCACCATTTCTCGATGGCGACGAACGTGAGCACGGTTTACGGTGAATACGAATTAGATGGTGGCAAGTCCCTCCCGTGGGAAGCGAATTCCCGCCTGGACATTCTTTCGCATTTCCGTTACTATCCGCGCAAGGACTCGATTGTGTCGGTCATCATTACGCACCATGCGGCACTGCACCGTCCGTTGTATTACTATGAAATTACTCCGTCCGATGTCAAGAGCCACACCAATGGTACGCGACGCCTCAAGGATTACAACGAATTTACGGATATGTTCCGTACCGATGCTCGTGTGAACCTGGACTTGACGAGCAGCAAGTATTTCTTCAGGAGTGCCCGATTCTATGTCGAAGTGGACAATATTTTCGCGAACCTCGATGTGTCGGCACTTAAGTTTTTGGGGAGTGAAAACGCTCGCGAACGCTCCTGGGTGACCCGAGATAACAACGATGAATCTACCGATGGCTATGACCTGGTGCCGTTCATGGCGAAGGGAATGGGCCTCTATGTGCAATTCGGCGTCGAAGTGCAACTCGGGATTTAATAGGTCGCTTCGCTTTGAGGTGAGAGTTCGGTCGCGTTGCTCCCTTTGGGCTTTGAGTAAAATGCGAAGAGTGTCATCCTGAGCGGAGCCGAAGGATCTAGAAAGAATTAAGGATGAAAAAATTTCTAGTAACTTTATTGTTCTTTTGGGGTTCGTTTTGCTTTGCTCATGAGACGGATTCCCTGTTTGTTCCGCCGAAGCCCGATAAGCCCTTGCGTTATTGCAGTTCTGCCAAAAAGTGGATTGAATTGGCGACGGCAGATCCCAACATGGTCGAAATTACGCGCCTGAAGGGCGTGCGTATGGACTTGCGATACGCCACCTTCGATAACGTGACGGGGCATGACTTGTACTGTGGCGTGCAGCGCGCCTTTGTGCATAAGGATGCTGCTGCAAAACTCCGCAAGGCGATCAAAATTATGCAGCGAGAAATGCCTGGTTCCGAGTTTGTGATTTTCGATGCGTCACGCCCGCTGTATGCGCAGGAGGCTTTGCGAAGGACCGTGCGTGGAACCCCTTATTCGGCCTATGTTTCTTCGCCGGGTAAAGGAGGCATGCATAACTTTGGCTTGGCGCTGGACTTGGGCATTACCGATGCCGATGGCAACTTGCTTGACATGGGCACGGACTTTGATTCTTTTGAACGCTGTGCGGGCGAAGTCGGCGAAGCGAATGCTTTAAAGAGCGGACGGCTTACGCAGGAACAAGTGGATAACCGCAACAAGCTCCGCAAGATTATGCGCGGGGCGGGCTGGGTCCCGCTCGGCAGCGAATGGTGGCATTTTAACGCATTCCCCAGCAAGTATGTGCGCGAAAATTATCCGAAGTTCCCGCTGTAACGCGGTGGCGAGTCGCCTTATCTATTCGATTTCCACTTTGATTTCGACATTCTGCACCCAGGGCTTGGTGCCGTTGATAATGGGATGCAGAATCTTGCGGACAGGGGCGAGGTCTTGTGTCTTGATGTAGAGTTTTGCCCAGTGGACATTTTGGATGACGGGCACGAAGGCGTCCACAGGGCCGAGCACCATAAGCTTCTTGTCGGCGCGTAAGAGGGATTCCAGGCGCTCGACGGTGTGCCGCAGTAGATCTTCGTCGCGGCTTCCGCAGCTGATTTCCACGAGTTTGCAGAAGGGCGGGTAGAAGGCGGCGCGCCGGTCTTCCATTTCCTTGTTCGCAAATCCGTTGAAGTCATGGTTCACGGCGAACTGCATCACCGGTTCAGAAGGTTTTAGCGTCTGAATCAGCACTTGGCCTTCGCCGCCGGCACGACCCGCGCGCCCTGCGGTCTGGCTTAAGAGCTGGAAAAGTCTTTCCGTAGAACGGAAATCGGGAATGCCGAGTCCGCTATCGGCGCCAACGACCCCGACTAATTGCACGCCAGGAAAATCGTGGCCCTTGGCGACCATCTGCGTTCCAAGCAGAATGTTGTATTCGCGATTGCGGAACGCGTCAAGAATCTTTTCACTGGCGCCAATGTTCTGCGTGGTGTCGCGGTCCATGCGAATCACTTTCGCGTTCGGAATCCATTCGGCGATTTCTTCTTCTAGCATCTCGATGGCGCCGCCCACGAACTCGTAAGTTTCGGCGCCGCAGGCGCTACACGGTGTGTTCACCGGGTAAAGGGCGGCGCAGTAGTGGCACATGAGCGAGCGGTATTGCTTATGGTATACCAGCGGAATGTGGCAATGCTTGCAGTAAAGCGTCTCTCCGCATTCAGTGCACACGCGCATCTTCGAAAAACCGCGGCGGTTCATGAGGATAATCGCCTGGTCCCCGCGCTCGATGCAATCGGTCAATGCTTCGCGGAGCGCGGGCGACAATAGAAGGCCCTTCTGCTGGCGCATCTTGCCCATGTCGACAATTTGCACCTTCGGGAGCGGCGCCTGCGTGGCGCGATCCTTGAGTGTAACCGTCTTTAAGTTATTCGCCTTTGCATTATAGAATGTCTCGAGGCAAGGCGTGGCGCTGCCGAGCACCACAAGGGCGCCGTACTTGTACGCCAAATGGAATGCCATTTCGCGGGTGTGGTAACGCGGCGCTGGATCCTGTTGCTTAAAAGAGGAATCGTGTTCTTCGTCAAGAATCACGAGGTCGAAATCGAACGGGGCAAGAATCGCGCTGCGGGTGCCGAGAACCACCTGCGTGTCGCCCTTCAAAATTGAGACGTAGCCTTCGCGTTTCTTGGGTGCAGAAAGAGCCGAGTGCAATACCACAATCGGGACTTGCAGAAAATCTTCGAAGCGCTTGAGCGTTTGCGGTGTGAGTCCGATTTCGGGCACGAGGATCAAGACTTTCTTGTGTCGCTTCAACGCTTCGCGGGCAAGTTCCTGGTAGACGCGGGTCTTGCCCGAGCCGGTGACGCCGTGCAACAATACGCCCCGGAATCCGTCTTTATCCAGTTCTTCGCAAAGCGTATTGAATGCGTTAGTTTGTTCTAACGTTAGTGCTGGGATGTTTGCTGCGGTCATCCTCGACTGAGTGAAACGAGGGAGGGGATCCAGGACTGCTTTTGTGGATCCCGTCGCGTTGCTCCAGGATGACGTGCTTTGGGAATTCGGGGTCGTTGTAGGGGTGTCCCCTGCAGAGGGGGTAGCGGGAGACCCTTGGGGCTCACGCGAGGGGGAGGCTTCCCCCTTTTCTCTATAATCAAGGATTGCTTCGCCTTTGGCACGCAAAGACGTGTATGCTGCGAGGTACTTCTCGAAGTCGCTGGGCCAGAAGACGAACAGAGCCTTCATGGGGGTGCTTATATAATAGCGGGCGGTCCATTCGAGCGTTTCCATGTAGCGTTCGCTAAAGCGGTAGCCGGACTGGTGCGGGTATGCGGGGCGCACATCAAACTTGGGGCGTTCCTGGTGGACGCGTGCGACCACGGCGAGGGCCGGCTTTTTACGGGTGGCAAACTGAACCCAAACGACATCTCCGCGCACAAGGTTGACCCCTGCGGGAACTCCGTAGGTATAGACATCGGGGGCCATGGGAATGTATACCTCGCAGAAATCCGTCAAAGTTGCGGATTTGAGCTTCTGGTGCACTTCCTCGGGGGCGCTGAGTTTGGGAATTCGCTTTGTCACGGGCTAAAAGATAGTTAATACCGCAAAATGCGCATAAATTCCAATTTTTTTTGTTTGAAAAAACTTTTTTTGTTAGATTATAGTATGCAAACCTTAAGCAGGCTTGCCATACTATTGGAGATCTCTATGAGCTTATTTGACGCCTTTAAACCGAAGTGGCAGAATTCCAACCCCGCCAAGCGCCTTGAAGCAGTCGCTGAATTGGGCTTGGACAACCAGGATATCCTGGACCGTATTGCCAGTTCCGATTCCGATGCTTCTGTCAGGACCGCGGCCGTAAAAAAGTTGAATATCATTTCTTCGCTGTTGAAAATTTCGAAGGAAGATTCCGACGAAGACGTGAAGCGCACCGCAAAAACCCGTTATCAGGAAGAGGTTGTCAAGAAGTTGAAGTCCGGTGCCGAACCGAGCGCCGAAGACCTTTCTTATTTGAAGGACCTCAAGGATACTCATTACGCCGAAGAATTGCTGAAGGGTGTGAACACCTCTGAAACTGTCCGTAGCGAGCTGGTGAAGCTTTGCGAAAAGCAGTCTATCCTTGCTAATGTCGCCAATCGCGATGCCAGCGCCCGTATCGCTCTCGCTGCGGCGGCCAAGGTGGAATCCGAATCGCTTTTGCAGGACATTGCGAAGAATTCAAGGCAGTCCGAAGTTCGTAAGACCATTTCTGAAAAGCTCCGTGCAAAGCGCGATGCCGAAGATAACGGCAAGAAGGCTGCTGAACTTCTGGCGAGCAAGCGTGAAGCCCTGGTAAAGCAGGCTCATTATCTCGCTGCCCAGAAGTCCCCCCTCGCCGTGAAGGCTCAGTTCGAAGATCTGATGGGAGAAGCCCGCAACCTCGGTATGGGGGATCAGCAGGCAACAATTGATGAAGTGTATGAAAGCTTCAAGAAATTCTGCGACGAAGCTGATGCTGCCCGCATCGCCGCCGAAAAGGCCGAAGCCGAAAAGCAGGCGAAGATTGCAGCCCTCACGGCAAGCCTCGAAGAACTTGAAGGCTTGGTTGCTGGAGGCAAGGCATCCGAAAACGCGGAACGTATCGAGGCTATCCTTGCCGATTGGGCCGAAGGCAAGGCCCTGATGGATGCTGCCTTGGTCAAGCGTTATAACAACGCTTTCTTCAAGGTCCAGGAAATCAACAAGGCGAAAGAAATTGTCGAAGAAGTCCCTGAAGGGACCGACGAATCGGTTCGACCGGAACTGCTGGAACGCCTTAAGGCTCTTGCCGATACAGATGTCAACGACATGACCCACAAGCATTTGCACGCCATTGTCCGCGAATGGGAAAAGCTTCCGCTGCTGGAAGGCGAAGACCCGGTGTTGCAGGAATACAATGCGCTGCGCAGCAAGCTCTCGATCAAGATTTCCGCCTATAACGACGATGCACAGAAACGTTTTGAAGAAAACTCCGAAAAGCTGAAGGCGATTATCGAAAAGGTCAAGTCCTTTGACGAAAACGAAGACTTCCGCGAACTGAACAAGAAGGTTCGTGAATGCTTCTTGCAGTGGAAGGAAATCGTCGGCGAAAACAAGTTCAAGTACCACGACCTGTGGCAGGAATACAAGGCCGCGACGGCCCGTTTCCAGGAAATGCAGCAGTGGGAAAATTGGCACAATGAAAAGGACCGTGACGACCTGCTCCTCGAAATGGATGCCCTGACCAAGGAAGCCGGTAGCCAGGCTGTTCTCCAGAAACTGAAGGAAATTACGAACCGCTGGAAGGAAATTGGACCCATTTCTGCTGCCAAGCTGCAGGAATATCGCGATCACTTCCAGAGCAACTACGAAAAGATCAAGGAAAACTGCGCCGCCTTTATCGAAGAAATGAATGCGGAACGCGTGAAGAACTTGGCCGACAAGGAAACCCTGTGCGCAAAGATTGAAGAACTTGTTCAAAATGCAGAAATGTTCTGGAAGGACAAGTACAAGGCGATGCAGGAAATCCAGGAAAACTGGAAGAATATCGGCATGGTGCCTAAGGAAAATGTGGCTGCGCTTACCGAACGCTTCAAGGCCGCGACGGCTGCGTTCTACGCCCAGCATAAGGAAAACCTGAAGCAGGAAGACGAATCCCGCGAAGCCAACTACGAGAAGAAGGTAGCTCTTTGCATGGAAGCCGAAGCGCTCAAGGAATCGAGCGACTGGAATGCGACTTCGAACAAGTTAAAGCAGTTGCAGGATTCCTGGAAGTCTGTCGGTCCTGTGCCCAAGAGCAAGTCCGATGAAATCTGGACCCGTTTCCGTACCGCATGCGACAGCTTCTTTGAAAAGAAGCGTGCCCATTTCGAAGAAATGGATGCTGCAAAGTCGAAGAATCTTGAAGCGAAGAAAGCCCTGTGCGAAAAGCTCGAGGCGATGGAAGCCGCTGCCCAGGGAACGCTTGACGAACTCAAGGCCGTGGAAGAAGAATGGAAGGCTGTCGGCATGGTTCCGAAGGATGCCATCGAAGAAATCAGCAACCGTTACAACTCCGTCTACAATAAGATTCTCGACCGTCTCGCCCATGTGGATTCTACCTTGGCGCAAGGACTCGATGTCATCAAGGAAAAGAAGACCGCGATGATCGACAAGGTGCGTCAGTTTGCCGAAAGCGCTGGCAGCAACCAGTTGGCCGATGCCGTCCGCGAACTCCAGAAGGAATGGCGCGAACTTGGATTCTGCGGCCTCGAGGATATGGATCTCTACAAGCAGTTCCGCGAAGCTTGCGACGACTTCTTTACCCGTCGCCGTGACCAGCTCGACATTCAGGAGCAGGCTCGCCAGAACAACTTGCAGAAAAAGCTGTTGCTCTGTGAACAGGCCGAAGACCTGCTGACCGATCTGAACGAACAGACGGTGGCCGCCTCGATGAACAAGGTGAAGCATCTGCGCCGCCTGTGGAAGGATGTGGGTGCCGTGCCTCGTGAACATTCCGAGAAGACCTGGAAACGCTTCAATATGGCCTGCGACAAGGTGTTTGCCTTCGGTCGCAAGGATCAGCCTGAAGGTGCCGCCCAGGAAGGTGCTGCTCCGGAAGCTCCGGCAGAAGCGTAATAGTTCTGAATCCGGATTTCTGAATTCGGAATTATTATTGAGTGTGAAATCATAATTGAAAAGAGGATAGCGATGTGCTGTTCTCTTTTTTTATGCGAACAACAAAATTTTCTATTTTTAACTCTGAAATCCGAATTCTGAATTGAAAATGCAATTTCCTCCTTGGACAAGTATTGATGATGCCGCGCGCCTGCTCCACGACGGAGAGGTGGTCGCGATTCCGACCGAGACCGTTTACGGACTTGCGGGAAACGCGTATTTGCCATCTGCGCTAGCTCAGATTTTTGCGATTAAGGAACGCCCGACATTCGACCCGCTGATTGTTCACATCTGCGAAATTTCGCAGTTAGCTGACATCGCCGAAAACATTCCCGATGCGGCGTATGCATTGGCGAAGGCCTATTGGCCAGGCCCGATGACAATGATTCTTCCCAAGAAGGAATGCATACCGGATTTGTGTACGAGCGGACTCCCGTCTGTCGCGGTGAGGTTCCCGAGCCACCCGGTGGCGCAAGAGATTATCTGGAAGGCGGGCGTGCCGCTTGCAGCCCCGAGTGCGAACCTGTTCAAGCATGTGAGCCCGACAACTGCCGAACATGTGGCGGCGCAGTTGGCCGACCGAGGCCTTGCTGGCATTGTAGATGGTGGCCCCTGCAACGTGGGTGTAGAAAGTACGATTGTCTCTTTAGTGGGCGAGCCGACGGTGCTCCGTCCGGGAGCTGTAACGCCCGAAATGATTGCGAAAGTCATCGGCGACGTGAAGGTGAAAGAATCTACTTCGAAGCCGGGGCAAGCGATGGCCGCACCGGGGCAGTGCGACACGCATTACCGCCCGCAGGTTCCACTTTTCTACGGAGCGCTTCCCGAAGGTTGTCGGTTGCCGGAACGTACCGTGCGTATCGCCTTTGGCGACTGCGAAGGCCCTATTCCTGCAACGTTGAATTTGTCCGAAAACGGCAATATGCTCGAAGCGACGGCAAAGCTGTACGCCTATATGCACGATCTGGACGACCCCAAGTATGACTTGATTCTTGTGGACCCGATTCCGAATGTGGGCGTGGGTATGGCCTTGAATGACCGCCTGAAACGCGCGAGCATCAAGCATCTCGGATAATATCCGAGGCGTTACTTCATCTTGACTTTCATCTCGAAGACTTGGCGTCCCGAATCGTCTTCGATTTTCATATAGGTCGCACCCATCTTGTCGGCGCGGAAAATCTTGACTTCTTGGCCTTCGCGGGTTTCTCCCATAAAGTGCAATTCCAACATCGAAGGAATGCATAGTGCCAGGTCGGCGGCGCTGAACACATTCAGACCAAGTTTTACGTATTCGATGTTGTTCATGTGGTGCGACATGTCGATATGCTGCGGTAGCACCTTCTGGCGGTACACTTCCTGATATTCCTCGGGCTCTACGGGGAACTTCGAAAACTTGTTGTCCATAAAGGGTTCAGGGGAACCTTCTGCAGGAAAGTCCACCGCAGAAAGCTTCATGGGGCGATGTGTTTCCAAGTTGAGGCAGCAGGCTTCTTGTACGGCGAGAATGATGGGTTCCCCTTCGACTGTCGTGACGGCAGTATTTTCGTAAGTGCGGATTGGAGCGTTGTCGGCGGGGAAAGAGGTGGTCACCACCTTGTCGCGCCAATAGGGGCGTTGGAAAAATTTGAACTTCGCTTTGGTGATGGCCCAATAGCCGCCTTTTTCGTTGACGCAGAAGTTGTCCATCTTGAGCGTGCCGAAATTCTCGGTGAAGTTGTCCTGCACCATGAGTACCGTCTGCGCTAGGCCCATTTTCCCTGAAACATCGATGTAGGCCGAGGTGATGGTGCGCTGTTTCTGGAAAACCAGCGGATTTTTAGCAAGCGAATAAATGTCGATCATACTTTCAATATAAATAAAAAGACTGCCGTGAAAACAGTCTTTTGTACAAATGTGTCTATGGATTCCGTCGCTTTGCTCCAGAATGACATTCTCCTAAACAGTCATCCTGGAGGCCGTCAGACTTACGGGACTCCTGTGCTGGTATTGCAGAAACCGGTCATCCTGGAGGTCGACAGACCGACGGCGGACAGCACTTGGTTACTTGTAACCTTAGTGCGCGTGGTTCCCGAATGGGGAGGATCCAGTGTCGCCTAGATTTTTTTGAGCACGAGCAGGTGGCCGGGAGCCTTGGCAGGATCGAGGCGCACAAAGTTCTTGTTGCCGCGCCACACGAAGGATTCGTCGGTAATCAGGTCCTTCAAGAAGAAGAAGGAATCGTCATTCAGGCCGAGCTTCCTCATGTCGAGTTCCACCATGCCTTCCTGCACGTTGTCCATATCCATGTTGCACACGCAGAGGATTACGTCTTCGCCGGACTTCTTGGAGTAAACCATCAGTTGGTCGTTGGCGCAATAGTGGAAGTCGAGGTTGTCGTATTCCTGCAGGGCGACGTGTTCTTGACGGGCGGTGTTCACGCGGCGAACGAAGTCCTGGATGCCCGGACCATACCAGTTGTGCACCTTGTACTGGTACTTTTCGCTGTCCTGTAGTTCTTCCTTGATGGGGCTCGGGATGTTTTCGCAGAGCTCGTAGCCGTTGTACATACCGGTAAGGCTAGAAAGCGTACCGGCGAGGAAGTAACGTTGCTTGAAGGCGTTCGGGCCCTTGTAGGCGAGGTACTTCGGGAAAATGTCCGGAGTCGTCGGGAAGAAGATGCCGCGCATGTATTCCTTGGCATCGCTCTGGGTAAGTTCCTTGAGGTACTGCTCGAATTCCCACTTGGCAGATCGCCAGGCGAAATACGTATAGCTCATGTCGAAACCGGATTTTGCGAGGCGATGCATCATCTTCGGACGAGTGAACGCTTCGGCGAGGAACACGAGTTCCGGACGCTTTTCCTTCACATCAGCAATCAGCCATTCCCAGAATGGGAAAGGCTTGGTGTGCGGGTTGTCGATACGGAAAATTTCGACGCCCTTGTCGGCCCAGAACAAGATAATGTGCTCGATTTCCTGCCACAGGGCCTTGTAGTTCTTGTTGTAGTAGTCGAAGGGGTAAATGTCTTCGTACTTCTTGGGCGGGTTTTCGGCGAACTTGATGCTGCCATCCGGTTCGTGATAGAACCATTCCGGGTGAGATTTTACGTACGGGTGGTCGGGGCTGCAGTTGAGCGCGATGTCGAGCGCCAAGCGAAGGCCCTTCTTGCGGGCGGTCTTGGCGAAGTGTTCGAAATCCTTCATGCTTCCAAGTTCGGGGTCCACGTCGTAGTGGCCGCCGTTCTTGTTACCTACGGCGTACGGGCAACCAGGTTCAAGCGGTTTGCCCTTCTTGTCCACCTTGGCGTGCAAGGCGTTGTTCGCGCCCTTGCGGTTCGTGACACCGATCGGGTGAATGGGCACCAGGTAAACGGTATCGAAGCCGAGGCCGGCAATGTAGTCGAGCTGCTTTTCGCAATCCTTCCAGGTGGCGCTCTTGGTGGGGTCAGTGCCCTGGCTCTTCGGCCACATTTCGTACCATGTACCGATGCGGGCGTAAGAGGGGTCCACGCGGAGTTTCATCACGGGGCTTTCGGTCGGTTCGTCCTTGGGTTCCACGGTCCAGGCGCAAATCTTGTATTCGTAGTAGCCGATGTTGTTGACCGTGAAGGAACCTTCCCACTGGTCGTTATCCACGAAGTGCATGGGAGCCTTTTCCCATTTTTTCTTGGAATCGTGGCGGTAGAAAATCGCCGCGTCATATTTTTCGTGGCTGTGGCGGAAAATGTCCGCGGTAAGCGTGACGGTGTCGCCCGGTTCGCGCTTGAGCATAAAACGCCCACCTTCGATCTGGGGGCGAATGTTTTCGATGACGAGATTGTCTTTGCGGGTAGGAATAGTTGCCATAATGGCCCAAATGTAGAATTTAATGTGCGAGATGCAAATTTGAACTTAGAAGTTAGAGCTTAGAACTTAGACTAAAATCGACCAACTAAGTTCTGGAATTTATTTCGAAAGCCTTATGACCTGCACGTCCTTGATCCAGAATGTACGTGCGGAGCCGCCGAGGTTGAGCTCGAAACGGGCGAAGGGATCGCTGACTTCCGGAGTGAAGGTGATGCCAACCGACTGTCCCGTGGTATGCACATCGACGTGCTCCTGGAAACCGACGGTTTCATAAGTGGCATAAGAACCGATGCGTGCCGTAATCTGTCCTTCGATATTGGACCAGATGGTGAATACGCACTGGTACTGAACACCCTTTATGAGGGCGACGTTTTCTTGAATCAACTGCACGCTGTAAGAGTGGTTGCCGCCTTCGTTGACTTGCACCTTCATGATGCGGTCCTTGGAACCGTTTTCGATAATGATGCTCGTGTCGGCACTTCCGCCAAACTGGTTCATCAAGATCCAGTCCGTGGTGAAGGGCGATTTGAAGTTTCCGTTAATGATCGTGTTTTCACCCTGCTTGGCGGCGATACCGTTCCAGATGTCGACGACGTACTCGGAGAGCGAATCACCGGTAGCGGATGTGTAGTCGTAACGCAATGGCTGGAAACTGGTGACGAATCTCTCGTTAAGTTTCTGCCACAGTTCGGGATTGAAATTGGAGTTGATGTAGAGTACCCCGTCGCGTCCCAGTTCGGCGCCAGAGAAGTCAACGTCCTTTATGAACTGCTTGACCCTGAATATGACGGACAGGTTCGCCTTCCCGTCGTTGATCTCGATTTGGGAGTAGTGGTAGCGGAGCAGCAGTGTCTGGAAGTTGGACAGGCTGTATTCGAACGGAACATAGGAACTGTCGATCAGGATTTTACCGCAAATGGAAGTCATGTCGTTAAGACGGAATCCGACGCCCATTTCCTTGAGGTATCCTTCTTCTTGCAGGTCGATGTCCTTGAACGGATCTTCTACGGAAGAACCTTCGGTGAACGAAATTTCTAGTTCGTCATCAGGAGTGTCTTCGTACGGCCAAAGCTGGAGCCCGAGCACCGGGTCGACGGAAACACTAATGTAGTAGCTCGAGAAGGAGCGCACCTGGGTCAGTACCAGGGAGAAACTGTCAAGCAGGATCGGTTCATCCATGGAGACCGTCTTGGTGAGCAGTTTTGGATCAATGTCGGAATAGTCTACGGAGAAGTTTGCCGTTAGGGGAAGCGCGGGCAGTTTCTTGATGACGGTATCTTTCGGAGTCGTGTCCTTTGGCGTCGTGTCCTTCGGAGTGGTATCCTTGACGACTGTATCCCTTGCGGTTGTGTCAAGGTCGGCAATCGACGGATTTCCGATTTCGATTCCTGCCACGGTCTTGTCGTTGGAACATGCGACAAATGATACTGTCAAGGAAACGACCGTAATGGCGTAGGCGGCAATCGTGGCTATGGGCAAAAAGAATTTCATCACACTCCTCGGGTCAAAGGGAAGAGCTGGATGTTGATTTGAACAACATCTTCTGCTTCTCCTGCTTTTGCAGAGAAATCTAGTAGTTCTTTTCGCATTAGTTGTAGGTGTTTTTTCAAATTGGGAAAATCTGAGCGCTTAATTCCGAAGGTGAGCGCCGAAATGTCCCTTTCTTGGCCCGGAAGCTCCGTCAGCATATTGGCCGAGAGCTTGAGCATCTGTAAATGGTACATCTTGACCATCAGGTCTTGCACTTCGTCATCGGTCGTAATCAGCGGGTCGCGCTGACGGTATCCGTTGGCGGTCTTGACCAACAGTCCCAGTTCCAGCAAAAGGTTTAGGGATTCGGTGACCTGGGCGGGTGTGACTAGCCCACGGAGCTTTTTGGAAATCTGGTCAGGAATAGGCCTGAAGTCCTTGAGCCCTACCATTTCGAGAATGGCGGAATGGTGCCATTCCTGGAATATGCGGAACTGAGCCTTGTCCATCTTGTGGAGCTTGGAGCGGGGGCTAGCCTTGATGAGCTGTGCGTAATAAATTTGCTTGTCGGCGTCGGTTTGCGCCTGGTTGAAGAATACGAGGCTTTCGAAATAGGCGGCACGCTGGTTTTCAAGTCCCAGGCCGTGAATCAGTTTGGTGACAGTGTTCTTGGTAATGTTGCGCTTGCCGTCGATGGCAAGCTTCAGGTGTGCGTGGCTCGAAAGCCCTGCCTTCTCGGCAAAGAACCGCAGGCTGAAAGCGGTCGAAGTCTTCTTCTTGTATTCGTAGTAATCGCGCAGGAATACCCTGTAGTTGGTATACTGCAGAATATCCGGTTCTACGAGCTTTTTATTTTCTCCATTATCCATGCTTTAAAAAATAGAAGAGTTCTTGGCTGAAAATAAAAATTTTTTTGACTTTCTCGTTTACCTTGGTAACCATCAGTAAACATCGCGGGCGAGAAGAGAATACCGCCGGTGATCCACGAATTTGCCGTTTATAAGCTCAAAATCGCGGTTTACGCCTTCTTCAGTGAACCCGCAACGGGTGGCCACGGCGGCACTCTTGGTGTTGTGTACCGAAACGAGAAGTTCCAGCCGGTTGAGCTTGAGATGCTCGAAGGAAAACCGGATGATCAGCTTGACGGATTCGGTCATAAGTCCTTGCCCCGTAAAGGGTTTGGCGAGCCAGTAACTCAATGTGGCGGAATGGTTCCGTAGGTTGATTTCCATCATGATGGCGCCCGCGAATTCCCCTTCGAGGCAGTTCGGCGTGTTCTTGAAAATCAGCCAGCAACCGCCCTGGCCGAATCGTTCGTTCAGGACCCACGAACGGATGCGTTTCTTGAGGTCGAAAATGTCGGTCTCGGGAATCCAGGGGAGGTGTTCCGCTAAAAAGTCGCGGGATTTTTCGATGGTCGCGAAGATGTTTTCCGCCGCAGCCGGGCCGCTGCCGTTTTCGCGTATGCCCTTGAGGGTGACACGCTCTCCCTTGAGTGTCGTCGTCTCGAATGCCTTGGTGAAAAAGTCTTCGAAGTTTTCCATAAATGCGAATGTAGTAAATAGTAGGAAGTAGGCAGTAGGCAGTGGGCGGTGGACTGTGGGAGAAAATAAAAAACCGCCGAATCGCTTCGACGGTTTTTCAGTGCGGATGAAAGGACTTGAACCTTCATGCCCTTGCAGGCACTAGAACCTGAATCTAGCGTGTCTACCAGTTCCACCACATCCGCGTGGGTAAGCCAAATTTTGAAAAATTTCCCGATTTTGTCAAGGGTTAATTAGAAAAAAACTCTAAAATCCATTCTTTGTGCTTCTTTTGCCAGTAGCTCCAGTCGTGCTCACCTTGCGGATCGAACTTGAGGTCGCAGGCGGTTCCTACGTTCTGGCAGAATTCCTGTATCCAGGGGAGAGTCTTTTCGGAGGGGTACAGGCGGTCGGAACCGCCTTGGATAAATCTCCAGCGTCCGTTTTTGAGGGGCGCTTGCGCGGCGACTTGGGTTGCCGGTCCGAGAGCCTCGCCGTAAGAACTCATCAGAATGCGGTTCCTGATTTTTCGCTTGCCCCACATGGAATAGGCGATTACGCCAAGTGAACCGTCTGAAATACCGATGAGCGAGATTTCGGAAATGTCTTTCTTGTGGCGTTTGGAGAGACTATCAAGAGCGTCGTCAACACGTTGAATGGTGGTGGGCTCAACCCAGTGGTTTTGCTTGCAGGCCGAGGCGCTGACAACGATGTAGGTCGGGAGCATCTTGGCGATGTCGCCACCTGCCACGAGTCCTTTCCGACAGTTGTTGCTGGTCATGCCTCCGTGAAACCAAACGACCGTTCCGTCAGTTGTCTTGTTGCCTGCAATCCGCCACACTCCGACAGGCATGTCGGGTGATTTGTTCCCGGCCGAAAACATGAATGAGGCGTTTTTGAGAGGGTTTCTTTGATTGACGAACAAGGTGTCGGTCGGCGCTTGCGCAATGGCCAATGCTGCGAGAAAAAGAATAACTAGAAGACATTTCATTTCATTAATTTTAAAATCCGATTTCTAAAATCCGAAATCCGAATTCTGAATTCCGAATTATCGTCTCTTTTTCACGATCCACAGGATAAACAGGAGGAGCGCCACCAAAGTCATCGCCAGTATGATGGAGCATCCGATAAAGGCGTAGTATACCTGGTAGTCTATTACGAGTGTGTCGAAGTCCAGTTCGCCGTCTGTCGAAGCGATGCTGTGTACGACGAATGTGTGCTCATCGATACGCGAAGCGGAAATTTCGAGAGGAACATCCCCAGCGTTGTAGGCAGCAAAGCTGTACCAGTCTGCCATGTCGTCGAGCATTTCCCTGGAGGCGTACAGGATAAAGTTGGCTTGTTCGTCTCCGTTAATCTGGAAAATGGTCTTGTCGAAAAAGGGAACGTTGCTTCCGCCGAAGACGCTCGGGATGGCTGCGTGCGAGACCGTCCCGTAAAAAAGGTCGTCTTCCTGGAGGAGGCCCTTTAGTGCTGGCCACATGTAGGAGGAGAGCCATGCCGCAAGAAAAATCAGCAGCAGGGAAAAATTCAGAAGGGCCGGTTTTCTAGAAGTAAAGAATCGCATGGGGCTTTTATTGTTTTGATCTAAAAATGAAGAAGAATGTAGAAAGCATCAGCACTAGGGTCAAAAAGTAGAATGCCATCGGAATCTTGGACTTGAGCGCCATTTCGTCTATATTCTGTTGCTGGAAAAATTGGATGAGGTCTTCGCTGTACATGACTGCCATCTCGTTGTTGAAACGACTCCAGGCGAGAGTCAGTTCCTCGTTTTCCTGAAGGAGCTCGGCAACGGCGTTCCTGGTGGAATCGGGGAGTGCGCCGTAGAGGCTGTCCCCGTGACCGGCGATGCCGACCATATAACCCGCACGGGCGGAATCCAATATATCGCGGAGCGGAATTTGGATGCTTGCTGGAAGTTGCGAGGCTTGGTTGTCGATCTGTTGCAGGTCCTCTAGCCAGAGGGCCCGGCTTGCGGCGTAACGGCGCATGCTCGAAACCTTGGCGAGGACTTCCCGCTCGAAGCACTCAACAGTGGAATGCGGTGGTGCCTTGATCCCGATTCCGCGGATTTCGTCCATTTCACGGGAGAAAGCGACTGCAATCTCGCGAAGATTCATCGTTTGGGCCAGAACAAAGACGGTGTCGATTCCGAATCCGATGCGCACGCGTTCCATGCCGCGCATGGCGTACGATTCCTGCAACTGGTAGTCCGACAGCGTCTTGATGTAGCGGGAATACATAATAATCTGCGGCTTTTGCGAAAAATAGAACAGGATGGTGAGTCCTACAGCAACCGCCAAAACCACCCACGCCCAGGGGGAGCGGATTCTTGCGTTAAAGGTATCGGCAATCGATTTATTCTTTAACTCCAGCACAATTAGAAATTACCTTTTTTCTACTTTACTTGGTATGCGTACAATTCGTTTTTTGCCATTTTTAGGCCTAATTGCCCCCTTTTTGCAACTTGTTTTGGGGTGCACCATCGAACGGGCCGAGGAAAAGGTGCTTGCTGAGCACGCGAACGGGGCTAAAAAGACCTCGATTTGGGTATACCCCGATGGAGAAATCCTAAAAAGAAACGAATGGTATACCGACGGCATCAAGGAACTGGAAATCCCCTATAAGGACGGTGTGCCGCATGGAGACTTTAAGCGTTGGACTGGTTTTGGCGACGTGGCCCTGCTTGGACACTATAAGAAAGGTCTCAAGGACGGCAAGTGGACGGCGCTCTTTAGCGACAAGAAGGTTGAGGCGTATCTTTATTACGAAAACGACCATCCGGTGGGTGACTGGGAAGGTTGGCATTTTAACCGGGAGCGTTCTTTCGAAGAGCATTACAACGATGACGGCCTGGCGGTAGGAATCTGGAAAAAGTGGTACGGCAACGGAGCCCTGCAACAAGAAGGAAATTGCCACGCCAAGTGGGATCCCAAGCGTGAAATTGTTTCTGCTCCGGCGGGGCGTGCTAAAGTAAAAGGGAAAAATGCCGAGGATCCTGATTCAAGCTACTTGAGGCGTTATACGAAAGATTGTCATTTGCTTGAAGAATTTACTTGCAAAAATGGACGGCTGGACGGTCCATTCTCGTTGTATTATGAGAGTTATGGCGAAACGATTGATTCGGCGAATTGCGGTACCGGGCGCATCCGTGTACAGGGCGTGCTGGGCAAGGGTGCGACCGGCAAGGACAGTGCGCTTATCGGAACGGTGACGTACTTTAGGGCCGATGGCACTCCCATGAAACAGGAGCATTGGAATAAGGACGGCAAACGAGATTCTGTGTGGCGTTGGTTCGATGAACGAGGCAACCTGGTTCGTGAGTGCGACTTGCGTGTGTCGGGAGTGGTCTATGGTGCCTGTGAAGGCGACATGTCCAAGTTCTGCGCCGAGACATCGTATGTGGGCGAAATCGGTAGTGTGCTTGACAGCAGTAATCTTGCACAGAGTGTGAATTTTGAACAAAGTATTGGAAAGTACCCGGCGACTATACGCTACATAAAACCGGGACGTTTGCTGCTCTACGAGGAATATTGGAAAAACGGACAAATCGCAGAAAGCCGCAGCTTTTTCCCGGACAGTATGGGCGGCAAACTGGCGAGCGAATGTTTCTGGAATGTGGACCCGAAAGACGGCTTGTCAAAACGTAATGGAATCATGCGTAACTGGTACAAGAGCGGTGTGCTCCGCGACAGCCTCACTTTCGTAAATGGCGAACGCGTGGGTGAACAGTTCAGTTACGACAGCACTGGTAAGCTCACGATTCATAAGACAGAGGCCGGCAAGAACCGGCCCGTGATTATGCATTTGCTGGGAGAGCAAGCTCCCTAAATATGTAGGGTCCCTGAGCTCGGTTGGTGAGCCTGCCGAACCATGCCGAAGGGCTATCGGTACATGTAACTTGCGCCCTTGATGTTCAAGTCGTCTTTTGCGTAAATTGCGGCCTTGGCCGTATCCTGCTTGCCGTTGACCGTAGTGAACAAATGATTCCCGTTGCCATCTTCCACCACGTTCGTGGTGCTCTTGACCAAGTGAATCACCGTCTTGTCAGCGTTCTTCACGAGGATAGGGAAATTGGAACTTTTCAGGGTGGCGTTGTAGAGGTAAATGCCGGTGTTGCCTTCGTTGTCGGTCCCCGGAGTGTTCACGACCACCTGGAAGTCGGTGGATTCACCGGTTACATAGTAGGCGCCTGGGCAGGTAATCGTTGCACTCTTGTCTGCAACTTCGACACAGCCGTTATAGTTTTCGACCATGGACGATGTGCCGGAAAGGTTCAAGAGAATTCGCGTGCCGTTCAAGGTGCGTCATCATTGTCGTTGTCGTCGTCGCCGGATTCGTTGCCTGGATTTGGGTTGGGAGGGTTGCCTAGGATAGCGCTGCTGGAACTGAAAATGTCGTTGCCGCCTAGCTCATCGCCGAAAAATTCGTTGCCCGTGGGGCTTTCGGCAGAGATTGGTGCTTCTCCGTTGGGAACAGCATTTGTAGTATTGTCTTCGAAACAGGTCGTTAAGCTCAATGTTACGGATGCCGCAATTACAGGCGACTTCAGCATTTTCATATAGTGCTCCCTTTTTCTTGTAATATAGCCCCTATCCCTGAAACGGGCAATGTTTTAATAATAGATTCCGTTGCAGTCAAAAACAACGTTGGAAAAAAACTTTTTGTGTAAGAGGTGTGTAAGGTAAATTCTGGCGAAATAACTACATTATTAGGGCTAAAATTTAGATTCTGGAGAAAATAATGCGTCGAAAAGACCGTGAAGTTTTAGGCGACGAAAACATCGCGAAGATTATCGAACAGTGTACAACCTGCCATGTCGCGATGATAGACGATGCAAATGTGGGTATGCCCTACGTGATTCCGATGTCGTTCGGGTATAGTTTGATGGATGGTGTCCTGGAATTGTATTTCCACTGTGCGCATGTCGGCAAGAAGCTCGACTGCATCCTCAAGAATCCGAACGTGGCGTTCAGCATGTGCGTCGAGAACCGCATCGAAATTCACGAAGATGATTATTGCAGGAGCGGACGCTTCTATGCAAGCGTCGTCGGGCAGGGCAAGGCGGAAATCGTCGAAGATAACGCCGAGAAATGCCGCGGGCTCTCGCTCCTGATGGAACGGCAAGCCGCCGGCGCTGCGCTATCTGCTCATGCTCGGCAACCTTCAGGTTCCGAGCATTCCTCACAATCCGCGTCGTCTGTGCACGCTACAGGTGCGGCGCCGCAAATGCACGCAACCCCGCACAAGTTTGAATTCACGCCCGCACAGGCCGCCGCCGTGACCGTGTTCAAGATAACGAGCACGAACTTTACCGGAAAAGCGAAACCGGAATAGCCGTTCCGCTAAATTCTCGCGTTTTGCGTAGTGCCTTTTGCAAAAAAAAAGACGTAAATTGCCGATTGTACCTATAAATTGCTTCAATAATTGTTTTTTATAGGTCTCTTTACAAGATGTTTCAGAATCTTGACCTATAAACGGCCCCCAAAATAAGCTTTTATAGGTACATTTTTAGTTTGTATGAATTAAAAATGGCTTTTGAATGTTTTTTTTGTACCTATAAATAACTTTGTATTGTCTGCTTTATAGGTACTGGACTATAGAGTGTTTTAATTCTTTTGCGTTTTTGTACCTATAAATTCTCTTTTAAATGTCTTTTTATAGGTGCGTATCCCCTAAAACGGGTGTTTTTTTTCAAAAAAACTTCGCGCATTTAAATTTTTTTCTTTTCGTGTACCGAAAAGCGAAAAAATGTTTAGTTTTGCAAATAGACGGAGAAATTGAACCAACCAGAATGGCGGTTTGGGTTGGTGTGCAAGTGCAGGAGGGTATCCCTATATGGCAAGCTACACGGCTTCTGGCGCGTGTACCTCAATATGAAATGGAGCGAAATCAACGGATTTATAACTATGGACGAAAACGCCTGCAAGCCCTGCCACGATTTTCAGAAATCAGGGTCGGACATCTGGTATCTCAGCATGCTCGAAGTCGACCCGTCTGCACAGGGGCAGGGAGTCGGCTCACAATTTTTAACTTATATGGAAGAGTACGTGCGGGAGCGTGGCGGCAAGCAGTTGGCCCTGTTTACTAATTCTCAGGAAAATCTCGCTTTTTACAGCAAGCGCGGTTACGAGGTCTTTCACGAATGCGAAATTGAGCACGACGGCAAAAAAATCGGCAGCTGGAGCATGAAAAAAATCTGTAATGTAAGTGCTCGTGCTGTCTAACCTTGCTTGTCATTCTGGGCTTGACCTGGCGGACTGCGCTTAGAGCAGTGCTCTTTAGTGCGCGTAACCACCAAGGTGGTGGTGATGGAGTATCTGCTTTATACGCAAATTTTGCGTAATTTTGCCTTGGTACGGTTTTTAGGGCAAAAAGAGACTTCAAAAACGAAAAAAATCAGCGAAATTTCAAAAAACACTTGACATTGTTTTTTTTTATTTACATTTGAGACGAGAAAAATAAATGGAGCAGAAATGGCGGATAAAACCTTTCGTGTAATCACTAAAGAAGAATATAGGCAATTTTTTTGTCATATTCGTAGAACATCCCAAAATTGCACAGAAAAAAAAGGGTGTTATTTGTCGTTATGGAATCACATAACTCAAGAAAAAAACTCTGCAGATTGTGACTTGTCCCCATTGAAGGTTGCTCTGGATATTCGCAAATTCGAAATAGAATTATACTGGAAACGAACCACTTTCTTTTGGGCTTTTTTGGTAGCAATTTATACTGCTTACTTTTACATTTGCAAAAATTGCGGGGATAACTCAGCCTATCTAATTTTATTATCGTTTTTAGCATCATGTTTTTCCTTTTTGTGGTACCTTTCCAATAGAGGTTCTAAGTTTTGGCAAGAAAACTGGGAAGCACATGTTTCCGCTTTAGAGGATAATGAAATCGGCCCCCTATTCAAGACTATCAAGAAAAACAAGAAAAAATTTTGGAATCTTTTCAGTGCCTACGACTTTTCGGTTTCCAAGGCAAACATCATCGCAAGCATTTTAATTTGTTTAGTCTCCATTGGACTGTTTTTCAAAAACGTGATATTTATTTGTACCAAATTAACATATCAAGATTTACCAAACATATTAC
This sequence comes from uncultured Fibrobacter sp., assembly GCF_946062555.1. Lineage (GTDB taxonomy): Bacteria > Fibrobacterota > Fibrobacteria > Fibrobacterales > Fibrobacteraceae > Fibrobacter. Next base: position 9,958 of record NZ_CAMGVQ010000006.1, on the reverse strand, counting down.
AAAACAACTTTGGAGTAATACTTATAATTAGCATTATAATAGCATTTTTCATAATCTTAATCGCCATTGGATTATTCGCAAAAGGTTTTGCAAGCAAAGTTGAACTAGAGAATCCAGACGATTCGGAATTTATTATGGGTTCCGATTCCTACAAGAATTTAAAGGAGAGTAAATAATGAAGCATGTGATTCTTTCCACGCTCAGTCTTTTATTCCTTGCAACGAATCTTTTCGCAGCAGCTTGGACAGGAGCAACATCCGAACCGGAGAACATGAAAAAGATAGACGGGAAACCGTTCTACGTCATTACTAATGCCGATGAACTAGCATGGTTTGCTGCGAAGGTGAATGCTGGAGAGACAACTATTAACGCCGTGTTGGCGAATGATATTGTATTTGGTGCGGATACAAGTTCGTCATCGAATACAATATGGACGACGATAAATTCTTTTGATGGAATTATCGATGGAAATGATTTCACTATTTACGGCGTTTATTTAAAGGCTAATTACTTTATAAAGAAGTTGACGACTGATGGTGTTTTGAAAAAAATTAAGTTGAAAAATTTTAAAACATCTTATACAACTAAAGTGGATGCAAGCAATCAGTTTGTGTCTGTCGTGACTAAAACAGGAACTGGCTTTGTTTTTGAAAATTATGGTTTGATTTCTTATGTTGCAAATTATAACAACTTTAATGCTCAAGATTGCGGTGGGATATCGACAAAAAATTATGGTACAATTTCTCATTCATCAAATTATGGAAATATTCCAAGAGTGTATAGTTATCGTAGGGGGCAAACTATTAATAATATTATTATTAATGACCTTTATAGAGGTTATGGTGGTGGAATTGCTGGTATAAATTTTGGTGAAATTATTTTTTGTAAGAATTTCGGAAAGGTGCGTGTAGATGGAGAAGATGATGTGAACTCTGGGGGAATTGTTGGAAAGAATGAAAAGGGAGGAATTGTCTCAAAAAGTTCTAATTATTCAGAAAATGTGTTAATACAGTCAAACGAAGGACAACTTTTATATTGTATTCAAAATACAAACTTTGATATTGTAGCGAGTAACTCTGGAAGTATAAAAACATATCATCCGATTAAACACTACTATTATGTGAATAATGTAAAAATGGAATCAACCGCTGAAAAAATGCAAACCGATCAATTTGCATGGGTTTTGAATACCGAAAATGGCACTAAAGAAAATAGCGGTGTATGGACTCGTGGAACGGATTGCTATCCGACATGGGCGAATGAAGATTCTTTAGGTATTCATAAGATTGCTTTTGATGATGACGGAATAATTTCTAATCGATACACGAATTACAAGGGACTCGTTATATTCCCAGAAAATCCAGATGCTCCCGATGGTTTCATTTTCAGTGGTTGGTATAACGGCGATGGAATTAAGGTCAAGCCGACCACTGTGTTTACTGCTGACCAAACTGTAAAGGCTATTTACACTGATGCAAGCGATATCTTCTGGACCATTACTTTTTATAACGCTGTTCCTGCCGATACTGTGTTGGAATCCAAGTCCTATCAGCATGGTAGCATTGTGAATTATGGTGGTGTCGCTCCGACACTTGCTCCCACAGCAAAATACACCTATACTTTCAAGGGTTGGGATGTAGAACCCACAAATGCTGTGGAAGATTTTGATTATCATGCTGTTTATGATTCGACTGTGCGTTCGTATGCCATTACTTTCAATAATTACGATGATTCTAAAATCGAAAGCGCAATATTTGAATATGGCAAGATGGCAAGTTGCAGCAAGGTCCCGACTCGTGCAGCGACTGCTGAATGGAAGTATTCGCACAAGGGTTGGAGACCGGCACTTGATTATGTTACCGAGGCTGCAACCTATACCGCCATTTACGACTCCAGCAAGGTTGAATACAAGGTAACATTCATGAACGGAACCTCTGTTATCGACACGCAGTCTGTTGCGTATGGCGAAGCCGCCGTTGCTCCGACGAATGTGACTCGCGAAGGTTACAAGTTTGTGGGCTGGAATACTTCTTTTGCAAAGGTGACGGAAGCCTTGACTGTCAAGGCATTGTTCGAAGAATTGATTATCCGTACGGTCAATGTTGTTGATGTTGATGGCGATAAGATTGTGAACACTACTGTTGAAGATGGCGAAAAGTACACCTTGCCTGAAGCTCCGAAAAAAGAGGGCTATACCTTTGATGCTTATTATGAAGGCAGTAAAAAAATTGGAGTTGCTGGCGATGAAATTTCTGTGACCGCTAACATCACGATTATTGCGAAGTACATTGAGAATCCCAAGAGCAGTTCCAGTCAGCAAGAGATTACTTCGTCGTCTTCGACTCCTCGCAATGACAAATCGAGTTCTTCTAGCTTCGCAAAGAGTTCGTCGAGTTCAAAGGTGAATTCGTCTTCTAGCGAAAAAATCGAGGCTATTATCGCAACTGCGATTCCGCAGTTCTCAGTGCTGGTGAACGATCGTAGCTTGCAGATTTCGGCTGCTCGCATCGGAGCGACATACGCCCTGTTCGATATGCAGGGAAAGGTTCTGTTGCAGGGGCGTGTGCAGTCTGCAAATTTTGAAATCCCTGTTGCTCGCTCGGGCAATTACCTAATTCGCGTTGGAAATAATGTCCAGCGAATAGCAGTCAAGTAGAAATCAATAAAATTTCAAGAAATGAAGCCGGGCGTTACGGGTGTGGCGTCTGAACACCCGTAGAGGGGGTAGCGGCAGACACGGCGGAGCCGTGGCTAAAGCGAGGGGGAGGCTTCCCCTTTTTTTAGACGAAAGAACGGACCTTCGGTCCTACAGACGAAAGGTAAAAGAGAAAAATGGCGCTACGCGCAAAAACCATAAAAATTTCTCTCGTCTCTCGTCTCTCGTCTCTCGTCTATTTTCTATCTTTACCCGCACTATGAGTGAAGCTATTAACAATGTGAAGCAGGCGTTTGACGCAGAACTTGCGCAAACCGACCTTACAAACCAAGAAGCCGTCAACAACCTCCGCGTGAAGTACCTGGGCAAGAAGGGGGCCGTCACCGACCTCATGAAGCAGATGGGGAGCTTGAGCGCCGAGGAACGTCCGGCTTACGGCAAGCTCGTGAACGAACTTAAGGTCGCCGTCTCCGAGGCAATCGACAAGGCTATCGAGACCGCGAACCAGGCTGCCCTCCAGAAGAAGTTGGAAAGCGGCTTTGTAGATACCACGCTCCCGGGTGCAGGCATTCCGGCGGGCAGCACACATCCGCTTTACGACGTGCGCGAAGAGATTATCGACTTCTTCAGCCAGATGGGTTTCGAGGTGGACTTCGGTCGCGACATCGAGACGGACTGGTACAACTTCGAGGCTTTGAATACGCCGCCCGATCACCCGAGCCGCGACATGCAGGACACGTTCTACGTGGACGACAAGGTGATGTTGCGTACGCATACCTCCGGTACGCAGATCCACTACATGGAAACGCACAAGCCGCCGTTCCGCATGATTGCTCCGGGCCACGTGTTCCGTGTGGATAACGATGCGACCCACGCTCCGATGTTCCAGCAGTGCGAAGGCCTCGTGGTGGACGAAAACATCAGCTTTGCAGACCTCAAGGGTGTGCTCCAGGTGTTCATGAACAAACTTTTCGGCGAAGGCGTCAAGACGCGTTTTCGCCCGAGCTTCTTCCCGTTCACGGAGCCCAGCGCCGAAATGGACGTGAGCTGCGTGTTCTGTGGCGGCAAGGGCTGCCGTCGCTGCAAGGGAACCGGCTGGATGGAAATCGGCGGTTGCGGTTCTGTGGACCCGAACGTGTTCAAGAACTGCGGCATCGATTCCGAGAAGTACACGGGCTTTGCTTTCGGCTTCGGTCTCGACCGTATCGCGATGCTCCGCCACGCCATTCCGGAAATCGGCCTCCTGACCAGCAACGATCAGAGATTCCTGAGCCAGTTCTAAGGGAAAATGACATTAGGGAGGGCAAAGCCCTCCCTTGTTTTATTTATGCAAAAGAAAAAGCGGACCTTGCGGCCCGCTTTCCTGTTGTAATGTTATCGGCGAATAACCTCGAAAATTACTTGATGCGAAGTCTTGCGTATTCGTACAGGCCGAGCGAAAGGGCCACCGAGGCGTTGTAGGAATGCGCTTCGGGCATCATCGGGATGCGGAGCACGGCGTCGCACTGCTTGCGAATGAAGGGCGGAAGGCCTACGTCTTCGCCACCGACGGCAATGACCGCCTGGTCGCTGAATTCAAAGCCGGCGAGGTTCGTCTCGGTGTCGGCATCGAGGCCAAGAATCTGGTAGCCTGCGAGCTTGAGTTCGCCGACGGCGGCTTCCAGGTTGTTCGGGCGACAAATCTTCATCTTGTCGAGCGCGCCTGCGGCAGAGCGGGCGACAGCCGGCGTAATGCCGCACATGCCCTTGGCCGGGAGCATCAAAAGGTCTACACCCAAGGCGAGCGCACTACGGATGCAGGCGCCCAGGTTACGCGGGTCTTCGATGTTGGTGCCCACGGCAATCAGCTTGCGTTCGCCTTTTTGCTTGGCGGCAAAGTATTCTTCGCGGATGTCCTCCCAAACCAGGAGTTCCTTTTCGTTCAACAGGGCGACCACGCCGTGGTGCTGCGTCGTATAAGTATTCAGGACCTTGGAATCCACCTGCTGCACGTGCACATGGGCGCGCTTCGCGAGCTTCTGCAGTTCGTAGAGCTTGGGGTTGCCCGACTGGTGCATAAAGAGCACGCGGTGGACTTGCATGGGGCTGCGTTCCAGAAGGTCGGTCACTTCGCGGATGCCGCCGATAGCGGTTTGCGGAGCGCCATCGGGGTCTCCGAAACTCACGCGGCGGTCGCCATCGGTCTTGCGGCGGGTAAAGCCTTCGCGGTCCTTGTTGAATCGCGGACGTTCGCTGTTAAAATCTTCGCGCGGCTTGTTGAAATCGCGGCGGCGGAAATCCTCGAATCCTTCGCGGTGTTCGCGGAAACCGTCACGAGATTCGCGGTCCTTGAAGTTGTTGCGGATAATGCCGAACTCAGTTTCTTTGTTCTTGTCGAAAGCCATGTTTCTTCCTTTTAAAAATTTTCCTTGGATTGCTTCGCACGGTGTGCTCGCAATGACATTCTGTCTTAGGGCTTTTCCCTACAGATAATAATTTGATCCATCTTGATGTCGGTCAGCTTTTGCGCGAGCGGTTCCACGCTAATCTGCTTGGGAGTCGCGATGCCTGCCTTGTGGGCGTTCGGGTGCTTTGCCAGGAACCGGTCGTAGTAACCCTTGCCGTGTCCGTGGCGTTCGCCGGTCAGGTTGAACTTGGTGCCGGGAACCAGGAACACGGTGAAGTCGCCTTCGTAGGCCGGAATGTCGCCGCGGGGTTCCATAATGCCGAACTTGCCCTTGACCAGGTCCTTTTTCAGGCTTTGCACGTGGCAGAATTCCATGGTCGTGGGACCCGTGCAGCGGGGGAGCAGCAGACGGTCTTCGTCGGCGAGTTGCTCGATAATCGGCATGATATTCGGTTCGCCCGTGAGCGGGTAGAACGCCGCTACCTTGCGCGATTCCCTGTAACCCTTGATGGCGTGGATTTCTTCCCACGGGTTTCCGATGAGTTCTTCGCCGTCGCGTTTTTTGCGCAACATCTCGAAAAGCGGCCTGGAGCCGAAAATCAAAAGGAGTAAGGCTGAAACGAGAAGTACAGATTCCATAATGATGCCTGCGGGGGATTTGTCCAGTAGCGGGCGGTTAAGGTGAGTTGAAAAAAATTAGTCGGGGTCGCCTACGCGCTTTGCGTTGGGCAAGTTCTGTTGCAAAATTTCGGTCCACAGGACGCGCTGCCAGTTCATGAGGTGCGCCTCTTCGTAGCGGGCCTCCCAGGGCATGTCACCTGGAGCGGCTAGCCAAATGAGCTGCGCCTTGTTAGCCAAGAGCGACGGGTCAAGCTCCAGTTCTTCGGCTTTAAGGTCGCGCCAGGTCTTGAGCACCGAAAGCAGGTCGGAGTTCGGCACCACCGGCGGGGGCGGGGCCTTGGGGAGTCTTTCGGGCCAGTCCGATTGCGGCACGGCCACGGCCGTCTGCAGCATGTTCACGAATGAATCCAGACGCTCGTCGCGGAAATTGCGGGGGAGCTTCGGCAACTTTTCCAGGTCCACGGTCGGGAAATTCGCCTCGCTGCGGCGTGCGATGGCAAGCATCAGTTCCACCGGCATCACCTTGTAGGGCGGGCGGTCCAGTTCCTGGGCCTGGTTTTCGCGCCATTCCCAGAGGAACTTGAGCACGTTCAGGGCGCACGGCGAAAGCGGAGCGGAGCCCGTGACGCGCCAGGGGTCCTTTCTCGGCGGAGCGGGGTGCTTGGCGTGTTCGATCAGGGCATCGCACTGTTCGGTAAGCCAGCTCATGCGGCCAGCTTCCTGCAACTTTTCTACGAGAATCGCGCAAAGTTCGTGCAGGTAGAACGTGTCGTGGATGGCGTATTCGCACATTTCGAGCGGCAGCGGTCGCGTGGTCCAATCGGCGCGCTGGTTTTCTTTCTTGAGTTCGTCACCGAAGTATTCGCGGACCAAGTCCGCAAGGCCCAGGTGATCTTCGCCCAGGATCTTTGCCGCGAGCATGGTGTCGAAAATCTGCTTGGGCGAGAATCCGTAAGTCTGCCACAGCAGTCGCAAGTCGTAGTCGGCGCCGTGGAAAATGAGCGTCTGCATGGCGCGGGACTTGAACAAAGGGGCAAGGTCAAGCCCACACAGCGGGTCCACAATGTAGTGGTGTTCGCCGATGGTAATCTGGATCAGGCAAAGACGGGTGGTATAATGGTACATGGAATCCGCCTCGGTATCGACGGCGGCCATTTCGTACAGCTCCAAATCCGCGAGCAAATTCGCCAGCGATTCTTCGCTATCTACCAGGATGTATTTTTCGTCTTGCAACATTTGGGGTGAAATGTAATAAAATTTTTAAAGACAATCCGGATGACTTATAAAAAGGGGGAAGAATCCCCCTAACTCTAGCCACGGTTAAGGTTCCTGAGCCTGCCGATATACGAAACTTGGGCTTAGCCCATTAGTTGAGTTAGGTTCGTAGGAGCAGGGCCGTGTCTGCCGTTACCCCCACTGCGGGCGCTCGCCGCCCCGCAACGCCCCGGCAATTATCGAAAAAATTTTAGTTTATTGTTAGATTTTGACAGTTGTTTGAATATTTTTCAAACCATGTTTGATGCTTGTTTTGAATGCTCCTATGGCTATTGTATGGATTTTGTATTCTAATGTGGCGGATAGGTTTAGGTATGCGCGACCATCTTCGTATTTTATTGCTTAAGAAACCGCCTCTTCCGAAAGTTTTTATTTCAAAAATCCGTATTTATAGACACTCTGTTCAATTTTTTGAGCGAGAGCCTTTTGACGGGTGCGCAGAACCGAGATTAAATCCGTGTAGGTGGAGTCTTCTGAACTACTGTTCATGTGCCCTTTGGCATTGACACCCTGGAAATGTTTGCGGATATCATAGAAACTCGCGTTAGGTTTTGCACCAGTTTGCGTGTGGTAATATTTCCAGAGTTCTAGCCCAGCATCATAAACAGCTTGTGCTTCATTAGAAAAATTCAATGAATGCGACGCTATGAATTCTTTCAGGAACTTATTCATGAAATTACTTTTGAAGGTGCTCTTACAGCCAACTTGTTCACGGGTAAAAGGAATCCAGTGATTCATAGCAATTGATTTGTCTAGACTTTCTGACGAAATGCTATTTTGTCCATGGAAAAGTGTAAAAATCAAGCAGTCTGATTGAAATTCAAAATCATTTTGCCATCCTTCGTTTGGGAAAAGGAACTGGTCTCGGTCATTAAGCCATGTGGCTTCGATACTTTGACGAACCGCAAAATAACATGATATATTAACAAAATTATTTCTTGTAACTTCGCAAATTTTCTTTTGCTCAAAATCCGCTTTTGAAGGGCTAAGCGTGAGGAATACGCCTCCATTATTTTGAAAGTCAGAACCAAGAGTTCTCAAATACGCAATGGGCTCATTTTCTTTGTCATGGAGTGTTTTTAACCAATCCATCAATAATTTTTTTTCAGGCGGAACATAAAATGATTTATTTCCAATCAGATCATTATTTCTGTCGTAAACATCTGCAACTGCGGAAATTAAAGAAAAGCCTGACGGTGCGGTATTCCATATAAAGAAACCTATTGGGAATTTTCCCTTCACATTGTCAAATGTATCTGCTGGTACTACAAATAAAGAATTTAATTTTGCTTGAAAAATGTTTCTAAACTTGAGGAAATTTGGAGCTTGAATTGTTTTAAGCGTTGAAAACTGTCCTATTATGCAATCGGGAATCTCTTTGAAACATCTCATTAAAAATAATGCGAATAGTTCGTTTCCCGCACCACCCATAGATTTTCCATATCTATCAAAGACCTTGTTGTTGCGAGCAACAGATTCCTTATTTGTACCAGTTTTTGTTTTCGTTCTTGTTGTAGCAGCTTCTGCATATGGTGGATTAATATAAATAACTAGCTTCTTCCGTTTTTCGGGATCATTGATGATTTGTCGTAATTCTTCGGGACACTTGTCAAATTCATCATTCAAAAAATCAAACTGAAAGATATGGTTTTCAGGCATAGACCAGCCGTTGTTCACGCGGTCTGTCATCACATCTATATCCTGCTTGTCCAATGTAGATGCCCACACATTGTCGTAGTTCGTGAGCCCGTTCAGCAGGTTGCCTGTTCCTGCGCAACAATCCCATATATAGTAATCATCTTGCCAGGTTTCTCCAAGAACATCTGCTAAATACTGTTGCGATTTTTCCACCCATATCTGCGGAGTGAAGAAACTGCCCTTGCGTTCGCGAATGTCTTGAGGCACCAATAAATCACGTCTTTCAATGATGTAATCCCAATATTCCTCTTGTGGCGGTCTTTTATAGATGCTCCAAAATTCTTTATACGCCTTTTGTTCGTCTTTGAATTCGACAGAAGAATAGGAAAGGAAACCGTTTTCGTCCAATTTTTTGGCAAGCTCGTACTTTTTTCTTTTCAAGACAACAAAAAGATTGTCCTTGATGGAGCGATTGTCTCTAGAAAGTAAATCCGCCAGGAAAAAATCAGCCGAAATGATTCCCGCCTTGTTGACCTTGGCCCAATCTACATTAATAGAGGGCTTAACCGCAGCTTCCCATTTCTGGAACACGAAGGTAAAATTGTTCTTGGTAACTGAAATTTTTTCGGAGATGTCCTTCGTAATTTTGAAATTGGTACGAATGAATTTTTTTAGCTCTGCAGAGTCGCTCTTGAAACGGAAAAGAATCGATCTCTCTTCAAGCAACTTTTGGCAAAGGTCGTGAAGCTGCTTAAATTCCTTTGTGTCGTGATTGCTTGGGGTTACGTTCCAATTGAAATCATTTTGGTAAAAAATTTCCTGAATATCGTGATACTCGATAAAAGCAAATTTTTCGGCATCAAAGGCTCCGATGTACTTGGGCGGCAGATTGTGCTCAAAGGAACGTTCCTTACCGATGGTAAGCAGCAGTTGCACAAAAGATTCGTAAATGTCGTGGGTGTTGCCCTGTTTTGCCTCTGCCCATAAGATACTCTTAAGGTCCCCGATATCATCTTCAAAAAGATCGGTGCGCACGCCTTGAGTATTATGTTTCGCCACCACGAAGTCTATGTTTCCGAGTTGCGTGTATTTGTAATCGGCAAAATAATCCTCTCGTATGGCGGATTTCAACTGCTCTTCGCGGAGTTTTAAATAATTCATGCCCTGAATATAAGAATTTTATCAAATAGATGGTGGAAAAAATTTTCCCCTTTGCTTTGTAAAAAGAAATAAATTTTTCGAAAAAATGTCGGTGAGCGTTCAAAAAAATGCGTGTATAGTATAGACAGAGGCATTTCTCTCTGCCGCTTTGCGGAATTTCCTGCGAAGAAACTATAAAAGGCTATAATGACTAGAGAAGAATTTGCAGTTTTTCAGCATAA